>CAZFBD010000004.1:0-51352 GCA_964517125.1 uncultured Acidimicrobiales bacterium | reverse complement strand
CGGGTTGTTTGGTGTGGCTTCTTTTGTTTTTGGGGGCCGGCGGGGGGTGGGGGGGGGGGGGCGGGGGGGGGGGCGGGGTGCCCCCCCCCGGGCGTGACCGGATCCGCTACCTGAAATCAGGCAGAGGCTCCAGGCATGTTCATTCCGGGTACGTCTGGCATGGCATCTGCCATCGACGTGTCGTCGTCCATGTCGGTCATCTCGGCCACAGGGAAGAGCCTCAGCAGGATGGATCCCACGAAGAAGCTTGCCGCTGCGCCAACAACGATTCCGGCAAAGACACCAAACACTGCGCCACCAGACGTTGGCAGCAACGTCAGGTAGGCGAAGATACTTCCCGGCGATGGCGGACCAACGAGGCCAGCATCGGTTGCGACGAAGACGAGGTCGGCAGAGATGCCGCCTGCCCACATTGCGCCGATCATGACGGGGTTCATCAGAACGTACGGGAAGTACACCTCGTGGATGCCACCAAGGAAGTGGATCACCATGGCGCCGGAAGCTGCCATCTTGGCCAGGCCCTTGCTGGCGAAGAAGTAGGCGGCGAGCAGGCCAAGGCCTGGTCCGGGGTTCGACTCGAGCATGAAGTAGATCGAGCGACCGGAGTCGGCAACGTCGGTGGTTCCGAGTGGTGTGAGCACACCGTGGTTGATGGCGTTGTTCAAGAACAGCACCTTGGCAACCTCGATGGGAATGTCGGCCAGCGGAAGCAGGCCGGCATCGGCGATGCCCTCAACCATGTTGCCGAAGGCCGTGGCCAGAGCAGACATGATCGGACCAACGATCCAGTAACCAAGGAACGCCAAGCCAAGGCCAGCGAAGCCCTGCGAGAAGTTGTTGAAGAGCATCTCGAAGCCGGTGGGTGTCCGGGACTCGAGGAACTCATCGACCTTCTTCATGACGAAGCCGGCAAGTGGTCCAATGACCATTGCGCCAAGGAACTGCGGCGGATCGCCGCCGATGGTCTCACCGGCGGATTCGATCTCGAAGGAAGCACCACCGATCACACCGAAGACGGCGATCACTGCGAGCACACCACCACGATGACCGTGCACGAGCTTGCCGCCCGTGTACGCCACGAGTGTTGGCAGCATGTACTTGATCATGGGTCCGACGAGCGCGCCCGTCAGATCTCCCCAGATCTCCCCATCATTTCCTCCGCCGAACCCAAGTTCAGCGAGCCATCCCGTGGGAATGACCAGTGCGGTGATCAGGCCCCAGGCGATGAATGCTCCGATGTTCGGAATCACCATCCCGGCAAGCCAGCCCCCGAAACGTTGTAAACGTTCTTGCATAACGATTGTCCCTCCAATTTGAGTATCCACACCATAGCCCCAGTCGATGTGACGTACGCCACTTCCAATTGGGCGGTGGGGTCCTCCGACAAGATGTGCGCAGTCCCAGTTTGACGGGGAGCAGAATTACCTACACGTGGGTGGACAGTGTGCGGACGTCGGCTTGGGACAGCAACGGACTCACGACCACCACCGGCGCAACGTCCTGTTCCAGGGGAATCGTGGAGATCACGACATCGAAGCCCGACGTGTCTCGCTCCTCGTATTTCGGTGCGGAAAGCACCTCGGCGAGCGCAAGGTGGGGAAATTCGGCCTGCAGCCTAGAGACCAACACCCATGCGGTGGCCATACCGCTGGGGCAGACCACGAGTGCCTGTTTGCGGGGCCGCAGGTGGGCGCGCTCCATCGCCCCCGACAGGTACATGGTGATGAAGCCGACCTCGTCCTGGGGCAGTTCCGTGCCGAACGCCTCCTCAATGAGGTCGGAGACACGTTTGGAGACCACGTGGACGTCCGGATACCGCTCGATGACTTCGGCGAGCAACGGATTGTGCACAGGCAGGCCGTACCGCAGCCGGACCTGGAGGCGGCTGAGGTGCATGGCAAGGCTTCGCCGCAGCTCCTCGTCGGCTCCGAGAGAGACGTGGAGGTTGTCGGACGCCTCCGTCAGGATTCCGTCGAGGAGGCCGCCATGATCCGGCGCCTCATCGGGAACGTCGGCGAGCGCATCGAGCCCCAGGAGATACTCGGTGAGCGCGGCGATCTCCTCGTCGGGGAGCCGTTGTCCGCCCTGCTCGACCAGCGAGTCCGAAAGTGCTCGCACGCTGTCGAACACCGGGTGGTCCCGCAGCGACCGCAACTGTCCGGGAACGAGCTCCAGCGTGCTCCCGTCGGCGAAGCGAGCTTCGGTGATCGCAAGATAGATCGTGAAGACGAGGTCGCTGTTCCCGGTGGCGAGCCGGTCGGTGAGCGAACTCTCGGCCAGCGCTTGTGCACATTCGCGGATGGACAATGCAGCGAAACGGTCACGCAGACCGGCAGGGATACGCACCCGAACCAACTCGGCGTCGTCGAAGTCGGTCGTGACCAGCTCGCTCAGAACGTCGTTGGGAACCGCCTCGAGCAGCAACTGGACCAGGGCACGGCGGATGCGTTGTTCCGACCCGTGCAGCGCGATGCCTTTGCCGGGCCGACGCACGACGGGTAGCCCCATGCGGTCGAGCCACGGCTCGCACCGCCGGAGATCGCGCCGAGCAGACGTCTTCGAGACCTCGAGATCGTCGTTCAGTCGGTCGAGTGAAATCGTGTTCGGCCAGGACCACAAGAGCAGGTCGAGGAGAAGGTGCTCCCGTTCCTCGGGGGCGTACACCCGTGGGGCCAGAGCCCGATCGGCGAGATCTTCGAGAATCGCTTCTTGAACCTCGGGCGTTGCATCGACGGAGAGTCCGCTCCCCCGTTGTCGTTTGAGCTCGGCGCCGTGCGATCGGAGGAAACTCTCGGCCGCACCGAGACGGTAGCGAACCACTCGCTCGCTGAGCCCCAGATCATGGGCCAGATGGGAGGTACTGCGCGGCTCGGTTTGTGACAGCAGCCACCTGGTGATCCGGATGACTCGCGTGTCGAGCGGGATGCTCACGGCAGGACCAGCTCGCCCTCGATCATTTCGCGGAGTTGGGCGGAATCACCGGCTTGCTCGATTGCGGCAAGCACGGCGGCACGCAGAGACGGTTGCTGGGCCGACACGGTTGCCTTGATCAGGTTCACGGCCGACGGGGTGACCGACAGCTTGTCGACCCCAAGTGCGGCGAACACCGACGCTGCAACGGGGTCAGCTGCGGCGAGACCACAGACCGATACCGACCGGCCGTGCTGGGCTGCACCCAGGACCGTCATGCGACACAGTGCAAGGACCGACGGATGCAGCGGGTCCTGGAACCCACCGAGGGCCGCATGGGCACGGTCAGCGGCAAGCGTGTACTGGGTGAGGTCGTTGGTACCGATGGAGAAGAAATCCACCTCGGAAGCAACCGCTGCGGCAGTGAGCGCAAGCGATGGCACCTCGATCATGACGCCCAGCGGGACGGTTCCGTACTCGGCGCCCTCTGCCTCGAGCGCTGCCTGCACCTGGGCGACACGCTCCCGGACCCAACGCATCTCGTGAATCGTGGCCACCATGGGGATCATGAGAGCGAGCGGCCCATGTGCGGCCGCCCGTAGGCACGCACGAACCTGCAGATCGAACAGTTCCGTGAAGTCCTCGTACAGACGGACGCCTCGGATACCGAGGAACGGGTTCTCCTCCTCTTCGATGTCGAGGAACTCGGCGGGCTTGTCTCCGCCGATGTCGAACGCCCGAATGACGACCTGATGCTCGAAACCTTCAGCTGCAGCACGGTATGCCGTGTACTGCTCCTCTTCGGTTGGCGGCTTCGACCGATCGAGAAAGAGGAACTCGGTACGGAAGAGCCCGACACCATCGGCTGCGGTGTCGACACCTTCGGCGATGTCCTCGACGCGGGCGACGTTGGCCGCCACGGCTACCGGTGCGCCGTCGAAGGTCGCTGCGGTCCCGTGTGCGGTTCGGGCCCATTCGGCAATGCGCTCCATCCGCTTGGAGCGTTCGGCAAAATCGGCCTGATCGTCGGCGGTGGGGTCCAGGATGAACTCTCCGGACGATCCGTCCATTGCGGCCGAACCGGCGGCATCGGCAGCATCGATGGCCCCGGTGAGCGCCACGATCGCCGGTACGCCCAATGAGCGGGCAATGATGGCCACATGGCTCGTGGGGCCACCGAGTTCGGTGACGAAGCCCAGGACCCGTGCTGGGTCGAGGTCGGCGGTCTGCGCAGCCGTGAGCGTGCGGGCAACGAGGATGCTCGGTTCGTCGAATGCCGGCCCGCCAGTCTCGACACCGGCGAGCTGGAACCGAAGTGCGGTGGCGACCTCGGCAACATCGGCGCTGCGAGCGGCAAGGTACGGGTCAGGCAGGGCCGCCATCATGGCTTCGAGTTCGTCGGACGCCTGTTGCAGTGCCCGGTCAAGCGCCGCGCCCGAGCTGAGGTGGCCCTCGATCGCATCGGCCAACATGGGGTCTTCCGCCATGAAGGATTGGGCCTGCAGCACCGCTGCTGCTTCTTCCTGGCCCCGCTCGGCAGCTGCAGTTGAACGTGCCATGAGTCCTGCTGCCACCTGCGGCATCGCGTCGGCGACGGCCTTGGCCGGATCATCGAACTCGGGCAGTTCCACAACCACATCGCGCAGCACGACCAGTGGGCCGGTCGACGAACCGGGTGAGGCTGCCGTTCCCATCAATGCTGCACGTGTGCTCATGTCAGTCTCCTGCGAATTTGCGATAGATGGTTGCGCCGATGACGAGGGTGATGCTCGTGGTGACGACCAATCCGAGAAATGCGCCGAGGACCCGGGCGGTGGTCGGGAGCGCATCGAACCCGGCCGCAATTGCTCCGAACAGGTTGAAGATCATGAGCAGGCCAGCGATTGCGAAAAGGCCGACCCGTTTCCCTTCGGTGAGCCGGACGCTCTGGCCCAACGCCATCATGCCGCCCTTGGTGCCATCGGCGATGACGAAGCCGTGAAAGGCGTACAGGAGCACAACGAACAACGAGGGAATGCCAAACAGGTAACGCAGCCCCAGAAGCACGGCCGCCCAGAACCAGAAGGAGGCAACCGCCTGATACGCGAACGCCCGCTTGTCCACGAACGGTTCGATCAGGTTGATTTCGCGACCATCGACCGCAGCCAGGGTGTAGTGGTACCACGGCACGGCAAGGGTGCCGGCCACGATCAGACCCACGAGGTCCACGGCGACCGAGGAGTAGACACGGTCGTCTTCGAGCAGCTGTTGGGCCGGCCACCGGAACAGGCCGTACACCCCGAGCGTGAACGCTCCGGCCAGACTCAGGGGCAGCGCAGCGCCAGCCCAGGTCTTCACCGAGCTGGTGAACGTGGGTGCCAGCTGTATACCAAAACTCGTGTCCGTCATGAATCCCCCAGGGTCATGATGCGGTCGGGCTGGGCCGTGTGCAATTCGGCTCCACCATTGTTTGGGGGTGGCGTGAAGGCCGTGGTCGGCGATTGCACGGCTGCCGCACCCCAGGCAACTGCGGATCGAACCGATTCGGCTCCGATCCCGCCGGTCGCAAGAAACCCGGCGAGCATGGCGTCGCCTGCTCCAACGGTGTTCCGGACCGTCACCGGGTCGGACCAGGTGTGGGTGGCGTCGTCGGCACTCACCAAGACGGCACCGTCGGACCCGAGGCTCACGAGTACCTGGCCAACTCCGCGGTCGATCACGGACCTGGCTGCATCGATGACGTCTCCCATGGTCGCAAGCGACGAGTCCACCAGTTCGGCGAGCTCTTCCACGTTCGGTTTGATCAGATCGGGCGCAGCATCGATCGCCGTGGCCAGCGAACGACCGCTTGCGTCGAGCCCAACGCGAACACCCGCAGCTCTGACCGCAGCGATGGTTCGGGCATGAAAGTCGTCGCCGCAACCCTTCGGCACGGATCCGCATGCAACGAACCACCCGTCCGACGGCAATTGCGTGGCCGCAGCGACCGATGCATCGATCAGCGCCTGCGCCTCATCCTCGGAAAGGGCGGGGCCGCCTTCGTTGAACTTGGTGGTTTCCCCATCGCCGGTGATGACCGACAGATTTGAGCGAACCGCTTCGCGGATGGTCACTACGTCGATCGCCATGGCGCCGTCGAAGTCGGACAGCAGACTCCGCAGCTGCTCCTCGTCGGCGCCATCGGCTGGGAAGATCGCCGTGCTGGCGATTCCCGCAGCGGCGAGCGCTCGCGACACGTTGATTCCCTTGCCACCTGCCTCGACGGACGATTCGATCGCCCGGTTCACCTCGCCGACATCGAGTCGCTCGAGCCGCATGGTCCGGTCAAAACCGGGGTTGGGAGTCAGCGTGACGATCACGTCAGCTGGTGTGGAACTTCTCGAACAGCAGCCGTTCTGCTTCGTGAGTCCACGTTTGGTTGTCGCCAAGCGCAGCTCCGATCTCGGGGTTGTCGGCTGCGAGCTGTTCGAGGCTCTGTAGTTCGAGGCCAGCAAGCTGCGGGAAGATCACGACCTTGCCGGCGTAGTCACCTTCGAGCAGTGCACGAACGCCAGACTGCCCGGCTTCGATCCCGCCGACAGCGGCAAGCGCACGGCCCGGCGAAAGCGACCCGTCGAGTGCTTTGCTGAGCACGGTGGCCTGATCGTCGATCGAGGATCCGGAGGTCCCGGTGAACTGCGCGTTGTGCAGGTAGGTGGCGCTGAGGTCCAACGGTGCCATGGTGCCATTGGGAACACCGGCGAAGAGCACGAGCATGCCTTCGGGCCCCATGAACGTTGCGGCCTCACCCATGACCGGGCCGACGGGAACGGTCACGATGACATCGTCGGCGCCATCTGGTGCGTGTTCGGCGACAAGGGCGGGAACCGCCGAGGTGTCCATGCCGGGATTGATGAAGATGAGTGTGCGGCCGTGCTTTTCGGCGAGGGGCTCGAGGAGCACGCGTGCCGCCTCGATCCGGTCGTCGTCGAGATCGGAACCAATGAGCACTGCCGGGCCTTCGGCGTATTCGATGGCACGCTGCATGTGCATCTGCCCCATGGGTCCAGCGGCGCCGACGAACACCGCAGTGCCACCGGGGACAACATCGGCACGGTTCCGCTCTTCACCGTAGGCAGCGGCGATGTCGGGGCCGGTGGTCCCGAGGTAGGCGGTGTAGTCGTAGTGGATTCGACCAACATCGATCTGGGGGAAGCCGTCGAGGGCGGTCTCGCCCACCATGGCCATGGTGCCACGGAAGGCAATGGCCTTCGCCAGTTCCTCGATGAGTGCGGCATGGCGCGGGTCGAGCACGATGATGTCGTCGAAACCGTCGCCGCCGGTGAGTTCTTCAGCAAGTGCGCCGGCCCCAGCCGCCGTGAGGCCGTTCCGTTCGATGATCTCGGCCCCGTTGTTCGAGCGCTCGGCGACGAGTGCTCGAGTCGTTTCGGAGACGTCGCTGAGGATGATGCGGGCCGGGGCGTCGAGACCACGGCTGCACGTGTACACCGTGGATGCCGAGCCGTCACCAACGATCCACATGGTTCCACCCGGGAGCGTTTCGAGTCGACGGCGCTGGGTGTAGGAGGCTTCGACACAGGCCCATGGCTCCGACAGCGCAGCTGCCGCGTAGCCGATCTCGTTCGTGACGGGGATGACGTAGGCACCGTCGTCGGCGTCGAGCACCTCGGGGCCGATGAGGTGGTACTGAATCAGACCACCGGGAACCGTGTAGCCGTATGCGGCAGCGCGGCCTTCGACGTAGATGTCGGGCTGAATTGCCAGGCGTTGACCGGACTCGTAGGTATCGGTGAGTCCATCGCCGACCTCGATCACGGTCACACTGACCTCGTGACCGAGACGGGTGGGTTCGGTCTTGAGGTCCCGTCCGTAGAGCTTGGGGTGATCGCCGCCCTGCTTGATGAGCTTCACGTCGGAGAAGCACAGGCCCACGGCGTCGACGCGAATCAGGAGCTGGTCGGAGCCGGGAGCCGGCATGTCCACGGCTTCGGGAGCTCCGTCGACACCGATGCTCTCGATGCCCTTGCCGTACGTGTTCCACGCATAGTTCGGCGACGGGAGCGGCGTCTTTCCGGCCACAAAGTCGAGATAGGTCCATTCGGTCTGGTCAACTTGTGACACTGTGCTGCCCCCGTGTTGTGGCCTGATCAGCTGCTGAACAGGCGTTTACTGATCTTCGGGCCAGTCAATCACGCGTTCAAGTGGCAGATTGCAAGAGACGAGTTCCGCCAACAATGGTCGGCGCAACCACTTCCGTCTCAGGCGGCCCGTTGGTCGCGGATGGCCCCGACCAACTCGTTGTGAATCCGGTCGAACTCGTTTCCGAACCGTGGAGCAATCCCGACATGGATGTCGGAGCTGCTCTGGTTCCACGGACGCTTGATGTACAGAATGCGACCTTCGGTGTCGAGCTTGCCGCCCGCATCGGACAAGAGCACTGTCTCTTCCCCCGACCGGATCTCGAGCTCGGCTTCCCAGATGGGAACCACGGTGGTGCTGAAGAAGTTGCGGATCATGACACCGCTCGCCGAAACCGACAGGCGGAGCTTTGCGACCCGCAGGACGATGGCGATGTGCGGAACGAGCCAGACGAAGGCAAGGAGACTTGGGGACGTGATTGCCGTGTAGGTGGCGGGGATCGCAAGCGCTGCGGCCAGGACGACGATCGTCTTGGACGCCGTGGCGATGACTCGAACCGATTCGGGTTCTGTTTCGGACTTCTGGGGGGTGCTGGTCACTGTCACGAGTTTGCTGCCTTCAGGCGGAAATATACCGTCACCCCCCTTCGGAAGCGGAGCCGTTCGGTTGAGCATCGTCACAGACTCGGAACATTGGGCCCGACCTACGACGACGAGACCTTCTCCAGCAGCTGGTCGACCAACTCGTTGAGCAGGCGCTTCCCCTCTTCAGCGGTTGCCCCCTGTGGGTTCCCGAGCACGCCGTTGGGTGTGTGCGCCCGCAATCCGTCGGCTCGCAGGCTCGGAAGAAGCTCGGCGATTGGTGTGGTGTTCCCGGGTTCGGCTCGGTCCAGCCGGACGAGCTCGGGGGCGATCGCAAGCATGAGCGACGTTTCGGTACGGCCGGCGTGCGCATCTGCGCCGGAGAGCGTCGGCCATACAGCCTGAACCGACCTCCCCTCGGATTGGGCATGGGCGACCGCTCGACGAACGGCCTCGTGATTTCCTCCGTGTCCGTTCACGAACACGAGGTGGCCGTGCGGCGGAATCGCGGAACGCGTCAGTTCGACGAGGACGGACACAAGCACATCGGTACCGATGGACAGTGTGCCCGGGAAGTCGCCGTGTTCTCCGCTGCTTCCGTACGGCAGCGCGGGCGCAACCCCGAGGAGGGGGTCCTTCGATGCCGCTGCCATCGCCCAGGCCGTGGCAATGCGGGTGTCGGTGTCGGCTGGAAGGTGTGGTCCGTGTTGTTCTGTGGCACCGAGCGGCACCAACAGGGTCCGTGGGCCCGCAGCGAGTTCCGGCCAGGTGGCGGCGCCAACATCCATGGGTTCAGATGCGTGGTGGCGAAAAGTCGGGAGGAACGACGACGTCATCGGGGCCGAGGTCGGCGATGGACTGCTTGCCGAGGCCGAGCATGGTGGAGTCGATGCCGTTGCGGAGGATGTCGAGCACGTTCTCCACGCCCGCCTGTCCGTTGGCGGCGAGGCCCCACAGGTACGCACGTCCGATCAGGACGCCCCGTGCACCGAACGCCAGTGCCTTCACGATGTCGCTTCCACGGCGGATCCCGCCATCGAGCAGCACCTCGATGTCGTCGCCCACCGCGTCAACGATCTCTGGCAGGACCCGGATCGGTGCGGGCGAACTGTCGATGTTGTTGCCGCCATGGTTCGAGACCGAGATTGCCGTGGCCCCGGCATCGACCGCTCGCCTGGCCTCGTCGGGTCGGCCGATACCCTTGATCATGAACTGTCCGCCCCAGGCCTCGACGAGCTTCGCGACGTCGTCCCACGTGGGTGGCGGAGTGCCCATCCAGGTGCCGTAGGCCTCGAAGAATCCGGGCGTCGGGGCGTCCTTGGGCCCGAAGTTGGGCACGCCAAGTTGCGGCAACGCTCCAGAGCGGACCCAATCCTTCAGCCAGCGTGGCCGGGTGAGGACATCGGGAGCGTTCTTGACTGCCGTCTTCAGGTCGATCGACTGGGGAATCTCGGGGCTGCCCCAATCGCGGCCGTGTGAAAACGACCAGTCCAATGTGAGGATCATGCCGACGGCGCCCGCTGCCCGGGCGCGTTCCATTCGACCAAGCATGGAATCGAGGTCGCCGGCCCAGTAGATCTGGAAGAACAACTGCGGGTTGCCGGCAATCACCGATTCGATCGGCTTGCTGCCGAACGAGCTGAGCCCCATGGGGATGCCGCGGGCGGCGGATCCGCGAGCCACGGCTTCTTCGCCGTCGGGATGCACAGCCTGCACACCGGTCGGCGAGATCATGACGGGCATGGACGCCGGTTGCCCCATGAGTGTGGTGTCCATCGCCCGCTCCGACGGCTGACCGGCGGTGATCGGCCGAAGACCCAGCTCGTTGAACGCCGTGAGGTTGTCGTTCATGGACACACCGGCTTCAGCGCCAGCGATCAGGGCTCCGTAGACCGAACGGGGAAGGCGTTTCTTTGCCCGCTTCTGGGCAATCGCAACCGTCTCGAACCACTCGTTAGCCATGGGCTCACGATAGACCGAAGCGGCCCGCAGGCTTCAGTCCAGTCCGAGGCTGCGCAGTGCGATGTCCCGAGCCCACTTGTAGTCCGACTTCCCATTGGGGCTTCGGACGAACGCATCCGTTCGAACGATTTCCTTCGGCGCCTTGTACGGGGCGATGTGTGTCTTCACCGCAGCGATGAGCTCGGCATCGCTGACGTCGACGGCCGGATCGATCGCCACCACGCCACAGACGGCCTGCCCCCACTTCTCATCCGGAACGCCGACCGCGTTCGCATCGAGCACGGCCGGGTGGAGCTTCAGTGCCTCTTCGACCTCCTCGGGGAAGATCTTCTCTCCGCCGGAGTTGATGGAGACCGAACCGCGGCCAAGCAGGTTGATCGTGCCGTCCTCCTCCACGGTTGCGAAGTCCCCCGGGATCGCCCACCGGACCCCGTTGATCAGGGGGTACGTGGCGGCCGTCTTTTCAGGATCCTTGTAGTAGCCGTCGGGAAGCACTCCTCCGACAGCGAGCATGCCCACCTCTCCCGCGCCACGGTCGACCGGCGTGCCATCCTCTCGGACGACCGCGGCATTCGGGCCAAGCACGAACTTGGCGGTCTGCTCGGTCTCGACCGTGTCCCGCTTCGACACCTGAACGCCGAATCCGACACCCTCGCTCGCGCCGAGGGTGTCGACGAGCGTGAGGTCCGCGTGTCCCAACAGTCCGGTCTTCGATTCAGACGACCACATCAGCCCGGACGACACAATCTGGCGAAGGGACGAGAGATCGTGGGGCTCTCCCGCCGCAGCCCGGGCATCGAGCTCGGCCAGCATGGGCTTGCAGAACGCATCACCAACGACGGTGACCCGGGTGATTCGATGTCGGGCGACGTCGGCGAAGAGCGTCGCTGCATCGAACGACCGCTCGGGCATCGTTGCGACCGCCCCTCCAAAGGAGAAGACCCGCTTTGCGCTGATGCTCGACGTGCCATGCATGAGGGGTGCGGCCGCCATGAGACGTTCGACAATGCCGGCCTCACGACGTTCCCTGACCGCATCGAGCGCCTCGTCGGCGTCGGCGGGAAGCGGGCGCTTCTGGAGTGCGTACTCGTTGGCCATGGTGCTGACCAGGGCGGACTGTGACCACATCACAGCTTTCGGGTGGCCGGTTGTTCCACCGGTGTACAGAAACCAGTGGTCCTCCGGAGATCGTTCGATTGGGGCAGCCGGTGCATGCGCAGCGATGAAGTCCTCGTATCGCTCCACGCCGTCCGGCGCCACCTCATCCCCGACCTGCAGAATGAGCCGGAGCTTCGGGAGGGAATCTCGAACCTCGAGGACCCGCGGAAGGAGGTCGGCGTCGGCCACGACGACGGCGGCGTCGGAGTTGTCGAGCAGATAGCGCAGCTCGTCGGTCAGGTACCGGTAGTTGACGTTGCAGGGCACCGCTCGCTGTTTGAATGCGGCGAACTCGGCCTCCAGATACTCCGGGCCGTTGTGCAGATACATCGCAACCTTGTCGGCGGGCACCACACCATGCGCGGCGAAGCCGGCAGCCAACCGGGCCGCCCGATCTTCGAACTCGCCCCAGCTGCGGACCATGTCACCGTGGATCAGCGCATCGGCGTGAGGGTCGAGCGCGGCCACGCGCTCCCAGAGATCGGCATGATTGAACATCGGTGCTCCCCCGTTTGGCTCGATTCACTTTCGCACACGGATGAGGCAGACTCGATGTGGGCACGCAACCTTTGGAGATTGAGATGAAGTGGGACGCACCGTACGAGCCGAGCACCTGGGGTTGGGTTTCCACCCAGGTGGAGCACTACGAGGCGTCAGGCGGCACCGAAGCCAACACGCTGATGGACACCGGTCTGCCCATTCTCGTGATGTGGACGATCGGCCACAAGAGCGGCAAGCTGCGCAAGGTGCCCCTCATGACCGTCGAGCACGAAGGCGAGTACGCCATCATTGCGTCGAAGGGCGGATCTCCCGAACATCCGGGCTGGTACCACAATCTCATCGCCGATCCGGAGATTCGGATCCAGGATGGTGCAGAGCCAAAGGACTACCGCCTCGAGCAGCTTTCTGGCGAGGAGCGGCAGCTCTGGTTCGATCGCGGCGTCGCCGCCTACCCGCCGTACCAGGAGTATCAGGACAAGACGGACCGCGAGATTCCGGTCTTTGTCGCCCGGCCGTTCTGACACGCCCGGAACGGTTCAGGCGGTTGGCCACCGGATTTCGAATCGAGCGCCGCCGAGTGGCGCATCGCTGACCTCGACCGAACCGCCCATCTTCTCGACGGTCGTGTTCACGACGGCCAGACCCAGACCAGCCCCGCCTCGGTCCCGGGTTCGGGCATCGTCCAAGCGAACGAATCGGTCGAAGACTCGTCGACGCTCTCGTGGCGGGATCCCCGGACCATCATCGTCGACCCAGCAGATCACCTCGTCGCCGGTGGTTCGTACGCCGACGGCCACCTGGGTGTCGGCATGGCGAGCCGCGTTGTCCAGCAGGTGGGCCACGGCGCGGCCCACATCGTCGGACTGGCCAATCACCCTGCCGGCCGACACCGCACTTCGGTCGACGGGTACCCGTCGGGTTCGCCGCGACTCGTCGAGCACGATCTCGTCGACATCGACCTCGCCCGGCCCGTCGGAGGTTCGACGACCTTCGTCGCTGCGGGCGATGGACAGCAGGTCTTCGACCATCGCTCCCATGCGCTGGCTCTCGGTCAGGACCACCTCGGAGAGTTCGGCAACCGAGGTCGTGTCCGGTGCACGGCGGGCAACCTCGGCCTCGCTCTGCAGCACCGCCACGGGTGTCCGGAGTTCGTGCGACGCGTCAGAGATGAACTGACGACGCCGCAGATCGCTCGTTTCCAGCCGGCCGAGCATCGTGTTCATCGTGCTCGCCAGAAGCCCGATCTCGTCCCGGCGTCCCGATTCGGGCACGCGGTCGCTCAGGTTGCCCGAGGTGATCTCGCCGACCCGTTGGGTGATAGCACCAACGGGTCCGAGCGCCCGACCAATCAGGAGCCATGCGGCAGCGCCGGCAACGAGCGTCAGGACGGCTGCGCTCAGCCAGAGGGCTTGGGAGACCTCGTCGAGGGCGCGGAGCTCGTCGGTCACCTCGACGATCGTTCCGAGCTGTGCTCCGTCGACCCCCGTCGATGCGAACTCGAAGACTCTGTCCTCGACATCATCGAAATTCACCGACTCGAAGAGGCCGCCGCCAAACCCGTCGAAGGCAGCCGAGAGGACCAGAACGTCGTCGTCGCCAAGGACCGGATCGGTTTCCATCGAACCCCGACCGTCAATCGCCACCACGCTTCCTGTATTCAGCAGCAGATTCACCCGCCCATCGGACGTACCGAACTCGGAGACCAGCTCCGGGTACAGGCCGAGCTCGTTGATGATCTCGATCACGTACTCCACTTCGAACCGGTTGAACTCCTCCAATTCGATCGTGAAGTCGTCCTCGAGGATCACATCGAATTCGTTGCCGAACACCGCTGCAGCGCCGATGTTCCCCTCGACCAACTCGGTCGAGGCGATCCCGCCAAACTCGGTGAACAACATGAGCTGATCGTCGACCGCCGATTCCCGCACGTTGCTGCGAAGCATGGTCATTCCCACCAGCACCGAGAGCGCAGAGACCACCCCGGTCAGCACGATGAGCGACACGGTCAACCGTGTGCGAAGCGACATTCCACCAGTCATCGCTGGCCTGCGATCTGGTAGCCGATGCCACGTACCGTCCGCACCGTTTCGGTTCCGAATGGCCGGTCGATCTTGCGTCGGACGTACCCGACGTAGACCTCGGCGATGTTGGGGTCCCCGTCGAAGTCCATTCCCCAGACGCTGTCGATCAGTTCGGACTTGGGCACCACGTTCGGGGACCGCCGCAACAGCGTTTCGAGAACCGCGAACTCACGCGGGGTCAGCTCGATAGCGTCATCTCCGCGACGGCACGAGAGCCGAGCCGGGTCGATCTCGAGGTCCCCAACCGTGATCGTGTCGGGTCGCGGTGCGGTTCCGCGACGAATGAGCGAGCGCAGGCGCGCAACCAGAACGACGTGTGAGAACGGCTTGCGCAGATAGTCGTCGGCGCCGAGCTCGAAGGCGTCTGCCTCGTCGTACTCGCCATCCTTGGCTGTGAGCATGAGGATCGGTGTCCAGATGTCGTCGGCCCGCAGGTGACGGCACACTTCGTAGCCGTTCATCTCCGGAAGCATGATGTCGAGAACGATTGCGTCGTAGGCGCCCTCCCGGGCGCGCCACAGGCCATCGGTGCCCGTCTCGACCAGATCCACACTGAATCCGTCCGCTTCCAGGCCCCGCTTCACTGACCGACCAAGGGTCGGTTCGTCCTCGACCACCAACAATCTCATGCCACCAGTATCAACGGTTCATCCTGAGACGAAGCTGAGAGACTTCTTGGCGGTCCCACCTGAGAGGCCTCTCAGGCGATCTCAGACTGGGTTCAGGCGTTGCTGTGATCGTGAATGTCGTCAGCCACCCGGCGACACGACACAACAGGAGATTCCCCTTCATGAACACCCCCGACCCCAAGCCCCGCAAGGGCATCGCCCTTGGAAGCGCCGCAATCGGCGCTGCTGCGATCCTTGGTTCGCTGCTCGCCTTCAGTGGCGGCGCTGGCGCACAGGACGCACCCGAGCTGAGCGAACCAACGGCTGCCGCCGTCGTCGCCGATGACGCCGCGCAGATCGACGGCGTCGAGCTCATCGAGCTCGACGGCATGGGCGAGTCCTTCGCTCTTGACGGTGCGTACGACGCAGACTTCGCCGCCTACGACGACTGCCTCCAGACCGAGCTCGGCATCGACTTCGAGTCGGCCGACGAAGCAGCCTGGATGGCACTGAGCGACGATGCCTGGGACGCCGCTGACGCAGCATGCGAAGACCAGCTTCCGGCCGAAATCCTCGAGATGGACGCTGCGTTCGAGAAGTACGACGACTGCCTTGCAGACAACGGCATCAACTTCGAGGACGAGATCTTCGCCGTCGATGGACTTGGCGACGAGATGCTGATCGATGACCTGGGCAACCACGTGTTCATCGAGGCTGGCGAGGCCTTCTCCATGGCCGAGTTCGGCGATGCCGACGGCACGATCACCATCAGCCAGACCGACGGTGTTGTCGAGGTCCTCGGCGAAGGCGATGTCGAAATTGTTGACTTCGACGAAGTCGACTTCAACGAGATGGACTTCGAAGAGATCGAACTCACCGACGCCGAAATCGCCGAGTTCGAGGTCGACGAGGAGTGGGAAGCCGCTCACCAGGCCTGCGAAGGTGAGCTCCCTGAAGACCTGATGCTCATGGGCGACGCGGTCCTCGAGGGCGACGTCGAGATGTTCGATCTCGAGGACGACATCCATGAGGTTCCCGCCGACGCCTGATCCCCTCCACACATCCACCTGCCTCGACTCCCCGCCTCCCCTTGGCGGGGAGTCGGCGCGTCCGGGCCCCGGTTTTCCACCACTAGGGTCCAAACATGAGGCTTCAGCTGCGGCAGCTCGCGATGGCGGTGTTGACCGTGACGGCGCTGTTCGGCGCATGCAGCTCGATCGACGAGATACCGGCCCAACAGGATTCGACCATTCCGACTCCGGAGTCCGAAGTGCCGGGCGCACCCGACAGCTCGCTCCGGCCGACAACCATTCCCGAATCGTCCGACGTGGATACCACGGTGGCGGCTGCGGAGTCCTCGACCACCACCGTTTCGCGAAGCGGCATGGCACCTCCGGAATGGCTCGGATCCCGACCACTGCCCCTGAGGGCAGGCGAGGACAATGGCGTGGCCCAGCCGACGCCACCCGAGCTGGAGGACCGACGGCTCTGGACGACAGACCACCTGCCTCCTCCGCCCGACGACGTCTTCCACGTGCAGCTGGTCACGCCGCCACCCGCCGACGTCATTGCCCGGTCAACGTGGACCGAGGCATGCCCGGTCGTGCAGGAAGACCTCGCCTGGCTGACGGTTTCGTTCTTCGGGTTCGACCATCGGTTCCACACCGGGGAGCTTCTCGTCAACACCGCCCATGCGGAGGCGATCGCTGGCGTCTTCGAGGAATTGCATGCGATGCGATTCCCAATCGAGGAGATGCGGGTCACCACCCAGGAAGCGCTCGACGCTCCGCCAACCGGCGACAGCAACAACACGTCGAGCTTTGTGTGCCGGCCAGCGGTGAACTCCACGAGTTGGTCGCGTCACGCCCACGGGACGGCGGTCGACATCAACCCGTTTCACAATCCCTATGTGAAGGGTGATCTCGTGATCCCGGAGCTGGCCTCGGCCTACCTCGACCGGGACCGCCATGACCCGGGCATGGTGGCCGCCGACGTCGTTGGCCTCTTCGCCGACATCGGCTGGGGTTGGGGCGGCAACTGGATCTCGGCCAGCGACTGGATGCATTTCAGCGACACAGGAACCTGAGTGCCGCGCGTGTGGAATGCCGTGCTGGACCGACGAGCTGATGCGGCTAGCCGATCGTGTTCTTCCAGCTGTCGACGTAGGTGATCTCCTCGATGGGCGGCCGGGCCGCAGCTTTGAAGTCGGTGCCAACCGTGTAGGCGACGGGCAGCATGCCGGCCTGGGTCACATGGTCGGGGATGCCCAGGAGTTCGGCGGCCTGCTGTTCCGCACCCAGGTGGAGGGTGGTGTAGCAGCTGCCCAGGCCACGGCTGCGCAGCGCAAGCTGAAAGCTCCACATCGCTGGGATGATGGACCCGTAGAGCCCGCCGGCGCTCGCAGCATCCGTGGTCTCCAACCGACCGATGATCAACGGGATGACGAGGACCGGCGCTTTCTCCATGTTTTCGGCCAGGTAGCTCGCCGAGTCCATGACCCGCGCCTGCTGGGTTCCGTCGGCAACGTCGCCGCGCGCTGCTGCCAGATAGTCGCTGCCGGCAGCTCGGTAGATGTCACCCAGCGCCTGCTTCTTGTCTGCGTCGCGGACGAGCATCCACCGCCAACCCTGACGGTTCGATCCGGTAGGGGCCTGGACGGCAAGGCGAAGACACTCGAGAAGCACCTCGTCGGGTACGTCTCGTTCAAAGTCGAGCCGCTTCCGAACCGCCCGTGTGGTCGAGAGGAGTGCGTCGGTCTGGGCGAGGTCGAATTCCATTCCTCCAGCCTGCCACGAACGAGGCAACGGAGCAGACCCGCGCGCCGCGACCGGCCGGTTCACCCGAGCGTCTGGTGCAGACCCTGCGTGGTGGAACGCCCCGAGCGGAGCGGAAGTCACAGAATGAAGATGCCGAGCCGGACGCTGTAGCCGACCATCACCGACCAGAAGAGCACCGCGAAGCTTCGCTCCCCTGCCCGTTCGTTCATGGTGGATCCAAACCAGGTGCCGAGAGCCATGAGCGGCACCGCGGCCAACGCCAGCAGCACGCTCGGTCGGGTGAGGAGCTGTGCTTCGGCAAAGATCGCCGTTTTGGTGGCGTCACCGGCGAACGATGCCAGGGAGGCAGCACCGACAAAGTGTCGGCGGTCGAGGTCGAGGTTGCGAATGGCGACGCCCTTCAGCGGACCCGACGTTCCAGAGAATCCGCTGGATGCCCCAGAGACGAACGCGAGGACCGGGGCGAGGCCGGCACGTACCCGTCCGATTTCCTTTCGCTCCACGATCACCGAGACCACGAACATCGCCACGACGGCGACCCAGACGACGCGGTCAGGCGCGTTGACGAGAATCGTTGACCCCAGTGCGGCACCGATGACGATCAGCACCGTGATTCCGGCGGCGGCCCGAAATGGCAGCGTCCGTCGATAGGCGATGATCTTCGCCACGTTGTTGCTCGCCAGGAGAAGCGCAGCGAGCGCCACTCCTTCCTTTGCGCCAAGGAACAACGACAGCGTCGGCACGAGCAGGAGCGATCCACCGAGGCCGGCCGAGGCCGATACCGCGAACGAACAGCAAACGAGGAGGAGGACGATGACGACCGTGAGGATTTCCAACGGAGTCGCTCAGGCTTCGATTGCCTGCACGCCGTGCCCGGCGAGCGCTGCGTTGGTGGCCGCGACCTCGGTTTCCATTGCCTGCGCAAGATTGTCGAGTTGCTCCCGGATCTGACCGGACAACTTGTCGAACACGTCGTGAGACTGTTGCGTGGGACGGGCGTCCGCGCTTCGGACGACGGGCACAAGGTTGCCGAGATTCTCGATGAGTTGTTCCCGATAGTTCAGTGAGTCACCCGATTCCTTGAGTTCTCGCTGAATCAAACGTCCGTCGATTTCACCGAGCGCACTGTTGGCTGCATCGAGGGCGGCTCGGACATCGTCGGCGTCGTCGCCAAGCTTCTCGCCACGTGCGGAGAGCTGGCCGCGAATCGATGCGATGTCGTTCACTGCCTGACCGGCTTCGGACAGCAGATCGCGGATGGCGAGCTGCAGGTCGAGCTGTGCCTGCAAGTCGTCGATCTCGACGTGCACCCGGGGGTCGAGCACGAGCTCGAACGATTGGTCGACGCTCCAGACACCCGATGCGAATCTGGCGGTGTAGGTCCCGGGCAGCGCGAGCGGCCCGGGCGGTCGACCGTGGTAGTCGTCCCCCAGGATCTTCACGCCGTCGGCGTGGGTCATTGGCCAGAGGAACTCGTTCATACCGGCGTTGGCTGGCAGGTACAGACCGTCGCGGTCATCCTTCGCTGCGGGCATGTCGCTCGTGTAGGTGATGACCTCGTTGCCGTCGGGGTCGAGGATCGTGAGCGTCATCGGCTCCGACGGTGCCTCGGACTGGAACCAACGGAAGGTGACACCTCGGTCGACGTCGTCGCCGCCGTCGATGACACGCTTTCGCTTGTGGCCGGTGGGCTCCTCGTCCAAGTAGAAGGTGGCGTTCTGCCCGATGGTCACGTGGTAGTTCTTGCCGCCGGGTGTGCCCCAGAAGTCGGCGAACAGGTCGAGCGGAGTGCGCACCGCTGGACGGGGCGCAAAGACGTGCCGGTCAGCGGTCAGCGCCTCGCCCTCCAGCTGATGCAGTTGGCTCACGTCGTCGAGGATCCAGAACGACCGACCATGGGTCGCGAGTACGAGGTCGCCGTGCTTGACGACGAGATCGTAGATCGGGGTGACCGGCAGGTTGGATTGGATCGACTGCCAGCTCTGGCCGGCATCGAACGACGCCCAGAGACCGAGCTCGGTACCCACGTACAGGAGGCCACGCCGGTCGGGATCTTCGCGAATGACACGGCAGAACTGTCCTTCGGCAATGCCGTCGGATATGCGGTCCCAGCTCTGGCCGAAGTCCTGCGTGCGGTACACGTACGGCTCGTAGTCGCCCATCTTGTGGCGGGCCACGGTCATCCAGACGGTGCCGTCGTCATGCGGCGACTCTTCGAGCATCGTGACCTGCGAGAACTTCGGCAGGCCCGCTGGCGTCACATCGGTCCAGCTGCCCCCGTCGTCGTGGGAGACGTGCACGAGGCCGTCGTCGGAACCCGCCATGAGCGTGCCGGGCCGATGCGCGGACGCGATGAACGAGAAGATCGTGGCGTACATCTCGGCGCCGGCGGTGTCCATCGTCAACGGACCGGAGACACCCATGGTGTCGGGGTCGGCCACGGTCAGATCGGGACTGATGGCGTCCCAACTGTGCCCCTCGTTGGTCGTCTTGAACACCTTGTTGCCACAGGCGTACAGGACGTTCGGATCCTGGGGGGAGAACACGATGGGGTATGTCCACTGGAAGCGAACATCGGCGGTGTTGCCGTCGTGAGCGCTCTCCGGCCACACGCTGACGAGTTGGATCTGTTTGGTCTTGTGGTCGTAGCGCTGCAAGGCATCGCCGCCGCCGGGCGAGGAGCCGATGGCACCAACGAACACCGTGTCGGGGTCACCGGGTTTGGGAGCGACGTAGCCACTTTCGGCGGTGCCGGGCGGAAAGCAATCGGCCCAGTTGATGGCACCCTTGCCGGTACGGCTGGGCACTGCGATGCTCGAGTTGTCCTGCTGGGATCCGTAGACCAGATACGGGTATTGGTCGTCGACCGCCAGGTGGTAGAACTGCGCCGTCGGCTGGTTGTAGATGGTCGACCAGGAGTCACCACCGTTCATGGAGACCCAGGCGCCTCCGTCGTCGGCGCCGACCATACGGTCCGGGTTGTTGGGGTCGATCCACAGATCGTGATTGTCGCCGTGTGGTGTGTGGAACTCGGTGAAGGTCACACCGCCGTCGACCGATTTCCACGCCTTCATGTTGAGCACGAACACCGTGTCGGGATCGGTCGGATGTGCGAACACGTGCTCGTAGTACCAGGGGCGCCAACCCAGGTCGGCCTTCGAGGAGGTCTTGGTCCAGGTGTCGCCGTGGTCCTCGGACCGGTAGAGGCCGCGCCGGCGTCCCTCGGCCTCGATCATGGCCCACACGCGACCCTCTTGGGCTTCGGAAACGCTGACGCCCATCTTGCCAAGGGTTCCTTCGGGCATGCCGTCGTTGCGACTGATGTCTTCCCAGGTGACACCGCCGTCCTTCGACCGCCACAGACCGCAATCGGGTCCGCCGGAATCGATGGACCAGAAGGTGCGTCGGGCCTGCCAGATGGTGGCGAAGATGATGCGGGAGTTGTGGGGATCGATCGAGAGGTCGACGGCACCGGCGCCTTCACTCACGTGCAGGGTGAGCTCCCAGGTCTCGCCGCCATCGGTGGTGCGGTACACGCCACGCTCGGGATTTCCCTTCGCCGAATGCCCGAGTGCTGCGACCCAGACGGTGTTCGGGTCGTCGGGGTGAATGACGATTTCGCCGATGTGCCGAGTGTTCTCGAGGCCCATGTGCTGCCAGGTACGGCCCGCGTCGGTGGACCGATAGACGCCGTCGCCGTGACTGACGTCGATACGGATCGTGGACTCACCGGTTCCAGCCCAGATGACGTTGCCATCGGAAGGTGCGACGGCAAGCGCTCCGATGGAGCTCGTGCTCAGGAATCCGTCGGTGATGCACTCCCAGTACTGGCCACAGTCGTCCGAACGCCAGACACCTCCGGCGACACCACCGAAGTAGAAGACGTTCTGCTTCTTTGGGTCGGCGGCAACAGCGACCACACGGCCACCGCGGGTCGGGCCGATGCAGCGGTAGCGGAGTCCTTCGAGAAACTTCGGATCGACGGTTGGCACGTTCCCCCCTGAGGTGCAGCGGGCGGTGGTGCCCGTGGACGCACAGTAGGCGGCATTGTGTCCGGCCGGGAAGCCGATCGTGTGAACTCCGATCGAACACCTGCCCCGTCGATCCCCGAGCGGGCCCCAGATGCGCTCGGCGAGACAGCGGGCGCTAGGTGGTTGTGTCGTCGAGGATCATGAGCGTCTTCACGTCGCTGTGAAAGTCCAGCGCCCAGTCACCGCCCTCGCGGCCGATTCCGCTGATGCCGCAGCCGCCAAAGGGCGCGGTCAGGTCGCGGACCAGGAAGGTGTTGACCCACACGAGTCCGGTTCGAAGAGCCCGGCCAACTCGCTCTGCCCGCTCGCGTGACGTCGTCCACACCATGGCGGAGAGGCCGTAGGCGGTGCTGTTGGCGAGGCGGATCGCCTCGGCTTCGTCGGCAAACGTCTGGAAGGTGAGCACGGGCCCGAAGATCTCCTGCTGCACGACCTCGCTGTCGTTGGAGGACGGTTCGATCAGGGTGGGCTCGTAGTGGAGCGAGCCCTCGACCTTGTCTCCGCCGCGGACGACGGTGTCACCGGCGGCACGCGCTCGCTCGACGAAGCCATGCACGTTGTCCCGGTGTTCGGGGTGGACCATGGGGGCCACGTCGGTTCCATCGTCCCGCGGGTCGCCGAGCACGAGGGCGTCGGCGTGGGCATGGAACTTCTCAAGGAACTCGTCGCGGACCGATTCCTCGACGAGAAGTCGGGTGCCTGCAAGACAGACCTGCCCCGAGTCGTCGAACTGCCAGGCGGCGCGGTGGGCGGCGGCATCGAGGTCGGAGTCCGCGAACACGACGAGCGGGCCCTTGCCCCCAAGCTCGGCGGTGAACGGCACGATGTTCTCTGCTGCGGCACGCCCAATGTGCTTTGCGGTACCCGGTGAACCGGTGAAGGTGATTCGGCGGGCCCGCGGATCAGCGACCAGTGCGGCGCCGACTTCCTCGCCGATCCCCTGCGCAAGGTTCCAGGTTCCCGGCGGCATCCCGGCCTCGTGTGCCAGCTTGGCGAGAAGTGCCGCTGACAGTGGCGACCATTCGGCTGGCTTGTGAATGATGGTGTTACCCGACGCCAGCGCAGGCGCGAGCTTCCAGGTGCTCAACATGAATGGAGCGTTCCAGGGTGTGATGACAACGGCGGGTCCAGCCGGCATCCGCTGGACGATGTTGTCCATGTTCTTGGCGTCCCAGCGACGCTCCTCGTGCTGGACGATGAGGTCGGCGTAGAGCCGGAAGTTGACGGCGCCGCGAGCGACGAGACGCTGCCGCATGGACTCGTACATGAAGCCCATGTCGAGCGTCTCGACCATGGCAATCTCGTCGTTGTTGGCCTCGATCAGATCGGCGAGCCGATACATGACCTCGGCACGGGCGTGCGGCGTCCAGCTGCCCCACTCCTGGAATCCATCGAGCGCGGCAACGACGGCCGCGTCGGCAGTTGCAGCATCGCCCCGCGCGACGTCAGCGAGCACCTCGCCATCCCAGTCGAGGGGCGAACGAGTCTCGAACGTGCTCGGCGAGCCGACCCATTCACCGCCGATGAAGTGGTCGACGGGGACCTCGACTCCACCGACATCAGCGACGCGCATCAGGCGTCCTCTTCTTCGTCGAGCTTCGACGCATAGTGCTTGGCTCCGGGACCCATGGGCGCCCGAATGCCACGGAACTCCCAATCGCCGCCCTGGGCGGTCGACAGGACTTCTTCCGAGTCGCTGGTCTGGGCTCCGACATCGGTACGGATGGGGGTGGGGCCGGTGACGATCGTGTTCGTGAGCGCACCGAGGCCCTCGACCTCAACCGTGACCACGTCGCCCGGGTACACGGTGCGAGAGTTCGCCGGGGTCCCCGAGAGCAGGATGTCGCCGGGAACCAGCGTGATGGTGCGGGCGATGTCGGCGACGATGTAGTGCATGTCCCACTCCATCTCGTCGGTGGTGGAATCCTGTTTCACCTCGCCGTTGACGATCGTCTGAATGCGCTTGCCGCGGAAGTCCCAGTCGGTGACGAGGCCCGGGCCGACGGGGCAGAGCGTGTCGCTTCCCTTCACCCGCAGCATCGAGCCAGCGTCGGTGTCCCGGAAGTCGTGCAGGCCGTAGTCGTTCGCCACGGCGTAGCCGGCGATGTACTGGCCTGCGTCTTCGGGGGCGACGTTGCGGCACGTCTTGCCAATGACGATGGCGATCTCGCCCTCGTAGTTGAGCCACTCGCAACCCTGCGGGCGAACGACGTCCGAGCCGTGACCCGTGAGCGAGGTGACCGGCTTGTGGAAGTACGTGGGAGCAGCGGGGAGCTTGGTCATGAACTCGTCGACTCGGCTCTTGTAGTTCAGGTGGATGCAGATGATCTTCGTTGGCTCCACCGGGGAGAGGTGTACGGCATCGTCGATCGCAACCCTTCGGCCGTCTCCGGCGACGAGTTCATCGCCGTCCCTGGCTACCTCCGTGGGGTAGCCGTCGAGCAGAATCCGTCGAATCTCGGCCATGTGCAGGTCCTCCAAAGCGAGTGGTGAGCGACAATAGTTTGGTACCGAACGATTGACGAAGCAAGCGCCTTTCCCAAGCGTGTCGTATCTTGGCATTCGCCCATGAGTTCACCAGCGTCCCCCGACAACCACGAGCAACGGCTCCTCAACGCCGAACGCGACGTGCAGGCCCGACTCGGCGATCACAAGCTCGACTTCGAATCTCTCGACGCCATCAGCAACATCTACCGTGCCGCCGCGGCGGTTCGGCGCCGAGCCGAACGAGAGGTGCTCGCCTCACACGGCCTGTCGTTTGGCGCATTCACCATTCTCTGGGTGCTGTGGGTCTGGGACGAAATGGAGACCGCTCGCCTGGCCGAGGAGTGCAACCTCGCCAAGGGCACGCTCACCGGCATGTTGAACACCCTCGAGAAGCAAGGCCTCGTGGAACGGGCGCGCATCGAGTCCGACAAGCGACGGGTGCTCGTCAGCCTGACCGCCTCGGGTGCGGAGACGATCGCCGAGGTCTTCCCGCGGTTCAACCAGTTCGAGGGCGAGATGAGCAGCGGCCTCACCAGCGACGAAAAGCGCGAACTCGCCCGCCTCCTCCGCATCGTGATCACCAACGCGGACTGACCCGCAACCCAACACCGCACCCGCACACGGGGGATCTCGACCGGAAGTGTCGAGCGAAAGCAGAAAACCGCTTGAATCGTTTGGTACCGAACGATTAGGTTGGATGTATGGCTGAACTCAAGGGACTCATGTATCCGCGCACGCCAACCGGGGCGGGATCGATTCTGCCATCCCCGCCATGGCACTACAGCGGCGAGATGCTCACGGTCGAGTTCCGCACGGATCCGGCCAACGTTGCCGAGCTGCTGCCCGCCGGGCTGGAGCTCGCCGATGACGACCCCGGCGCCGTCGCCATCATCTGGGCCGACTGGCAGAGCTGCTCTGACAGCTTCGATGAGCTCATGGACCCGGCCCGGGCCCAATACAAAGAGGTCTTTGTCGTCATCCGGTGCACGTACGAGGGCCAGACATACAGCCGAGCTGCGTACATCTGGGTCGACAAGGACTTCGCCATGGCCCGCGGCCACATCCAGGGCTACCCCAAGAAGATGTCCGAGATCTGGATGACTCGCCCCATCACGATCGGCAAGGCGGGCCCCCGCCTCGAGGAAGGCGGCCGCTTCGGCTGCACGCTCAGCACATTCGGCCGGCGCATCGCCGATGCCCGATTCACGATCACCGGCACGACCGACTCGGCCGGATTCGTCAACGGCCACCCGATGCTCCACACCCGACAGATGCCCGCCATCGAGATGGACGGCCGCGACAGCCTCAACGAACTCGTCACGATGCGCGGGTTCGATGTGGAGCTCGGACCGGTCTTTGCCGGCGATGCCGAACTCGTTCTCCACGACTCCCCCACCGAGGAGCTCAGCCGCTTCGGCGACATCGAGGTCATTGGCGGCTTCTACCGTCAGGTGGGCAACTCCATGCACGGCGGCACCACCGTCTGGGCCGGCCCGAACCCCATGGCAGGAGAGTCGGCATGAGCGTTTGGGTCGACGACTACCTGGCCAACCACGGCCCTGACGACGCCGACATCACGAGCCACGACACGTACACCCACGGGGTACCGCATGCGACCTTCACCCGCTTGCGCTCCGAGGATCCCGTGCACTGGACCGAGGAGAAGGACGGTTCGGGGTTCTGGTCGATCCTTCGGTACGACGATGCGTTGGCCGTGAGCCGGGACGTCGATACCTTCACCTCGTCGAAGGGCATCCGACTCGAGGAAATGGACGACGACGAGGCCGAGGCCCGCCAGACGATGATGGAGCTCGACCCTCCGCATCACACGCGGTACCGCCGACTCGTCAGCAAGGGATTCACCCGTCGCCGGGTCGAGAGCTACGAGGATCAGATCCGACAGCTCGCCATCGAGGTCATCGAGGAGGCGCTGGAAGAGCGCGAGTTCGACTTCGTCACGGCAATCGCCGAACAATTGCCAATGCGAATGCTCGGCCGCATGTTGGGCACCAGCGACGAGGACGGACACAAACTCGTGGCATGGGGCGACGCCCTGCTGGGCAACACCGACCCCGACTTCACCGACTTTCCCGTGGACCTCACCGACACCGAAGAGTTCCGCATGGTCCCATTCCGCAGCCCGGCATCGGTCCAGATCTTCCAGTGGGCCCAGGTCCAGGCAGAAAAGCGGCGAGCGAACCCAACCGACGACGTCATCTCGCAGCTTCTCGAGCCAGCCACCGACGGTGTGCCACTCACCGATCACGAGTTCAACAACTTCGTCACGCTGCTCGTGGCGGCAGGCAACGACACCACGCGCTACACCATGACGCACGCCATGTGGACGCTCATGAACCACCCCCAACTGTGGGACGCATGGAAGGCCCAACCAGACCTCACCCCGACCGCCGTCGAAGAAGTACTCCGAACCAGTGCGGTGACCATGCACTTTCGCCGCACGGCAACAGCCGACATCGAGATGCGCGGCAAGCAGATCAAGGCAGGCGACAAGATCGCCATCTGGTTCAATTCGGCGAACCACGACCCCGAGGGATTCGAGCATCCCTTCCGCTACGATCTGGCCCGCGAATCGAACGACCACATGGCGTTCGGCCGCAACGGCCCTCACCTTTGCCTCGGAGCCTGGTTGGCTCGTATGGAGGTACGGCTCGTGTTTGAAGAACTCATGAAACGGGTCGACAGGTTCGAACAGAACGGCGAACTGAAACGACTTCGGTCGAACTTCATTGCCGGCATCAAGCAACTTCCGGTGAAGGTGGTCTGAACATGGGTGAAATCGTCGGAGCAGCGCTGGTGTCACACGTGCCACCGCTGGTCCTCCCCGAGGAGATCCGTCGTGAGCTGAACCACGGCGAAGACACCACGTTGTTCCAGGGGCTTCACGACCTGCGGGCCGAAAAGCTGGGTCCGGTCGAAGCCGACACGGTCGTCGTGATCGACACCCATTGGTTCACGACCATCGAACACATCGTTGCCAGCCACGAGCGCCGGGCGGGCATGTACACGTCTGAAGAGCTTCCTCGGGGCATGTCGCAGATGCCCTATGACATGCCGGGCGATCCGGAACTCGCCCATGCGTGGGCCGCCACCGCCGAAGGGCGAGAGGACACGTGGATCACCCCGATCGACGATCCCCACCTGCCGGTTCACTACCCCACCATCAACCTCCTCCCGTTCCTGCAGGGTGACGAACGGTGGGTGTCTTCGGGTGTCTGCCAGTCCGGCAGCCCCGCTGACTTCCTCCTGTATGGGTCGCTCCTGGCGAAGGCCATTGAGAAGGTCGATCGGCGAGTGGTGATCCTTGCGAGCGGCGGACTCAGCCACCGCTTCTGGCCGCTTCAGGAGCTTCGGGCACATGAAGCTGCCGACCCCGATCTGCACATTCGAACACCCGAGGCCTGCGCTGCCGACCGCAAGGTGATCGACATGTTGCTCCGGGGTGACCATTCGGGAGTACTCGACTTCGTCCCCGAATTCTCGCAGCACGCGCCCGAGGGGTACTTCGGCCACTACCTGACCATGCTCGGCGCACTGGGCGGTGGCGATTGCACGCTCACCGGAACACAGTTCGGCGAGTACGAGTCTGTGGCCGGTACCGGCCAGACCCACATCTGGTTCGACATCTGACCCTCGGTGCCGCGCCCCTACTCGGCGCGGACCATCACGGAGCGGGGACCACGGAACTCAAATCCGTGCAGCTCGACGTCATGGTCGGGGTCCAGGCGCAGCCCGGGAAACCGTTGAAGGAGACGGTCGACGCCGACGCGCACCTCTTGACGGCCCAACCACTCACCAAGGCAGCGATGGGCGCCAAGCGCGAATGCGGCGTGACTGCCTTCGCGTCGATGCAGGTCGATCTCGGTTGGGTTCGTCCAGTGGCCCTCGTCCAGGTTGATCGAACGTAGAACACCCGAGACGAGATCGCCCTTGGCGATTGCCACGCCAGCCAGCTCGGTATCATCCGTGGCCTGCCGGGTCACGGTGCCGACCGGGCTGTGAACCCGGAACACCTCTTCGATCAGACGACGCAGCAAGCGGGGTTGGACCTCAACCTCGGCTCGGAGCTCCGGCTGTGAAAGGAGCACCCAGGCCACCAGACCGATTCCGTCGCGCGGTTCGTTGATCCCTCCGGAGATCATCAGACGGACGTTGTTGACGATCTCCTCGGACGTTGCTCCACCGCGCACGAACCAGGCAAGGGCATCCTTCGCTCCGGCGTCGGCGTTGTCGATGTGTGCTGCGATCGCCTCGCCGAGCTCGGCCTTCGTTGCCGCACCAATGGCCGCACGCTCGGGATCGTTCTCGAAGTTGGCGATGTCCGTGCACAATCCCTCGCACCACTTCCACATCGTGTCGAAGCCATGTGAGTCCAGACCGAGCATGACCGCCAACGCTCCAGCGGACAATGGCTGCGCATATTCGGTCATCAGATCAAAAGGTTTTGATGGGTCGATCTCGTCCAGCAACGCGTCGGCGAGAACGGGTAGCTGGTCCTCCACGAACGGCCCTCCGAGCCCTCCCGCCAGAAACGGCGCCTGCATGATCTTCTGCAATCGAGTGTGCTCGGGCGGGTCGCACGTCAACAGGTTGGGGCCAAGTGTGCGGACCAGGAACGACGGTTCGGTCGCCGCAGTGAATCGTTCGGGGTCGGCTTCGAGCTCAGCGACATCGTCCCACCGAGTCACGAGCCACATGTCGAGAGCGGGAACCCACGCGACCGGCTCAGTTTTGCGCAGATGGGCGAGGACCACGTCGGGGTCGGCCTCGAGGAGTTCCATCGTGATCTCGTCAGGACGCATCGGCCGATGTTAGGCGGCCGCCGCCTCTGGCGCCGAGTGACGCAAACCGGCCAGGCTGAAGATCAACGCGAGCAGCCCCAATACCGCAAATCCCGTGGCGAAAGACCAGACGGTGCCATCGATTCGGTCGTTGATGATCCAGGCGAGCACCGCGCTGCCTGCAGTGCGGACCGACCCGATGACCGCAGCAGCCATGCCTGCCCGCTCACCCATCGGGACCAGCGCAAGACTCGTCGCTGCCGGAGTGAAGCCCACGAAGAATGCGTTGATGACGAGCATGACCGCCATGAACAACCACATGTTCGGCACCCAGCCTGCCTGCCATGAAATGGCGAAGAGAAGCAGGGAGAACACCGAGAATCCAGTGGCTGCCCCGAGCACCACGGCCCGTGCACCGACGCGGGTGACAATTCGGGAGACGGTCAAGGCGCCGCACGCCTGGGCAACCGCGCTCGCTACGAACAGCGGGACGAACAACTCGGGGCGACCAAAGACCGACTCCATGACCAGCTCAACGCTGCCCAGGAACGCTATGAACGCTCCGCTGGCGAACATCATGCCGAGCGCAAAGTTGATCGTGAGCCGATTCGCCAGCACGATCCGAGCGCTCTCCATGATCGCCCGCGGACGGAAGGGGGTGCGGTTGGACTCGGTCAGGGTCTCGACCATTCGACTGCCCCAGACGATCACGACGATGGCCATGAACGCCATGTAGGCCATGAGTACCCGCCAGCTGGCAACGAAGAGAATTCCAGAACCGAGGATTGGCGAGAGAATCGGTCCTGCGAAGAACACCGTTTGAATCAGCGCCATGACACGGGCCATCTCGTCGCCCGAGTAGCGGTCCCGAACGACCGCCTGAGCCACGATCCTCGGCCCGGCGGCCGAGAAGCCCCAGATCACCCGACTCAGGTAGAGCGTTCCCAGGTTCGGCGCAAGCGCAGCCAGGAGTGCTGCAGCGATGTAGAGGAACAGACTCAGATTCAGTGTGCGCTTTCGACCGATCGCATCAGTCAGCGGACCGTAGACGGGCATGCCGAAGGCGCTGCCAAGGAGATAGAGCGTGATCGTGCGACCAAGCAGAGGGCTGTCGGATTCGAGCCCAAAGGACACTCGCATGTCGGTGAACCCCGGAAGGAACGCGTCGATCGCGATCGCGTTCATCATGGTGACGACCGCCAGGAACCCAATGAGTTCACGACGCCCCATACGAAGCCGAACACCCGCCACACCAGCACCCGCCTCCGACATCACCCCACCCTACGTCCCGCCCCACCCACCAACCCCAACGCACCCCGAGCCAGCCCCACCCAGCCCCAGCGCAACCCCACCCAACTCCAAGCCACACCACACTCCGCGCGCAGAGCACCACAACAGGGGCCAGGCCCCACCTGTGGTGACTCGCTCGCGGTGCGTGGCCGGTTCGTCTGAACGGCGTTGAAAACACAACAGCTTCACCGTTCAGCTAGGTCGGTTCGTTGGGCGAATACCGCTTTCTGTGGTCGGATCGCCACAACAGGGGACAGGCCCCTTTGGTGATGGCCCCAATTGATTCGTCGGCCTCGTTGGTTGTGTGTGGCGGCGTTTTGGTCAGGTGGTGGTTGGGTTGGCTCGGGCGAGGAGTCGGGCGGCGAGATCGGTGTCGTCCTGGCCGAGTGCTGGAACCTGTGGGTCGGACTGGCCGCTGTTGCTGATGTTGAACGGGGGCTTGTAGACCTCGGCGGAGCCGGTTGGCGTGGCCACGTTCATGAAGCGGCCGCGTGCACGGAGCTGGTCGTGCTGCCAAAGCGCAAGCGGGTCGTTGACCTGGCTGTGGGTGACGCCGCCCGACTGCAACCGGCCGAGAATCTCGTCAGCTGATGCTGCCAGGAACACCGAGTTGATGATGGCCTCCAACGCATCGATGTTGCTGATTCGATCGGTGTTGTCGGCGAATCGAGGATCCTCGATGAGCGCAACGTCGAGCAGAACGTGTTCAGCGAACGCGGCCCAGTCCCGATTGCTCTGCACGCCAATGAGAACATCGGTGCCGTTGGCCAACGGGTACAGGCCATACGGGGCGATAAGCGTGTGCCGATGTCCAGACCGGGGCGGCACCGTGTCACGGCCGACGGCGTTGTACGTGGGAGCTGCCGTCCACTCGGCCAGGCTCTCAAGCATCGAGACCTCGACCGAGGCACCCTCGCCTGTCGCCTGCCTACGGTAGAGCGCAGCGAGGATCGACGAGAACGCATACATCGCAGAGGCAATGTCCGCGACAGAAAAGCCGATCTTGCTCGCCTGTTCGGGCATTCCGGTGAGAGCGATTGCGCCACCCTCGGCCTGGATCGCCAGGTCATAGGCTTTGTCGTCCGTGCGCGGCCCACCCAGTCCGTATCCCGAGATGTCGCAGGCAATGAGGTCTGGCCTCACCTCACGGAGTTGGTCGGCCAACACACCCATGCGGCCCGCAGCGGACGGCGAGAGGTTCTGGATGAACACGTCAGCACCAGCGATGAGCTCGTCGAACGTCGCCCGATCGGCTGGGTCTTTGAGGTCGAGCTCGATGCTCTGCTTGCCGCGGTTGGCCCACACGAAGAAGGCCGAGCTGCCACCCATGGCTGTGTCGTAGTGCCGGGCGAAGTCTCCCTCACCCTTGCGTTCGATCTTGAGGACCTCGGCCCCCAGGTCGGCGAGTTGGCGTGTGGCGAACGGCGCCGCCACCGCCTGCTCGAGTGCGACGATGAGCACACCGTCGAGCGGTCGGGTCACGATCAGACCCCGTCCGTCTTGGGAAGGAACCCGCCGCGTCCTTGGGGGAGCTTCATGTCGAGGATTCGTGATGCCACGACAGTTCGCAGAATCTGGGCGGTGCCGCCGCCGATGGTGAACATGCGCACGTCACGGTACATCCGCTCCAGCGGGTTGTTTCGGCTGTAGCCGGCCGCGCCGAAAACCTGGAGCGCGTCGCTGACCACCTTGATGGATGCCTCGGCCGTGAAGATCTTTGCCTGCGCGGCCATCGCCGCGTCAGGGAACGGCGAGTCTCCGGCGCCGCGGGATTCGGCTGCCCGATACGTGAGGCTGCGAGCCGCTTCCAACTGGACCGACATGTCAGCGAGCATCCACTGCAGACCCTGAAATTCGGCGATCGGGCGGTCGAACTGTTCCCGTTCCTTGGCAAAGTCAAGCGCAAGCTCGTAGGCCCCGGTGGCGATGCCGAGGCCGACCGTTCCTGCTCCCACGCGTTGACTGTTGTAGGCGTTCATGAGATCGGCGAAGCCTCGACGGAACCCGGAGGGAGGCATGACAACCATGTCGGCGTCCACGACCATGTCCTCGAACAGCACCTCCATCTCGGGGATGGCTCGCAGGCCCATCGTTGGTTCACGATCACCAAAGGAGAGCCCGGGGGTTTCATCGCGGATGGCGAGAAACCCGCCGATGCCGAGGTCCTCCCCCTCTTCGTCGAACACGCGGGCGAAGATCAGGTGCAGCTTGGACACCGTGCCACCGGTGATCCAGTGCTTCTTTCCGTTGAGGACATACTTGTCGCCCTGCCGATCTGCTCGGGTCGTCATCTGGGATGCGGCGCTGCCAGCACCTGGCTCGGTGATGCAGATGGCCGGCTTGTCACCAGAGAGAACGAGGTCGGCGGCCAACTTCTTCTGCTGCTCAGTGCCGTAAGCCATCACAGCGCTGATGGCACCCATGTTGGCTTCGACGGCGATTCGCCCGGTGACTCCGCAGACCTTTGCCATCTGCTCCACGACAAGCACCGCGTCGAGGAAGGAATGCCCTGGTCCGCCAAGCTCCTTCGGAACGGTCATCCCCGTGAATCCGGCGTCGCGCAGCGCGTGCACGTTGTCCCACGGGTACTGCTCGGCCTGGTCGACTTCGGCAGCCTTCGGCCCGATCACGTCATGAGCGAGCGCCCGGGCCTTCTCCTGTAGAGCCAGCTGTTCGTTGGTGAGTTGCCACGTCATGGTGCCTCCGAGGCGGTGAGTTTGGAGTTGAAGTGCGATCTGGTCAGGGTCACGAGCTCGCGCTGGGCGTTGCTGCCGCCGATCTGGTGGAGCGTCGGTTCGACCGAGTCGAGCAGGGCCACCGCATGTTCCGGATCGGCGTCGCCGGACGACATTGCGAGTGCAAGCGGGCGGACGATTGACCGAAAGGTCTCTGCGTTCTCGCTGTCGGGCTCCTCAGCGTTCGGAAGCTCATGCGCCCTGACCAGGCCATCGAAGAAGCGTGCGGCTTCGGGGTGATCGGGCTGCCGGGTGTACACCAGCGCCGAGTGCAGATCCAGGAAGCCCGAGGTGTGTCGTTCCGGTCGCAGGGCGATTGTGTCAGCGAGTTGAGACCAGCGATCACCGACCGATACGCCGGCGAGCTCCAGCCGCCACAGCATCGACGCCATGTCGCACAGTCGGAAGGGTGTCGTTGCGACACCAACGAGCCGGTCATGAATGTCGAGCACTTCGTCGTACTCCGCTGCGACGATCAGCCGAAGCGTGAGGTGCCACCAGATGTGGACTGCGAGGCCGTCCTGTTGTGACCACGTCTCCTGGCGGCTTCGGAGGAGTTCGATGGCGGCGTCCTGGTCGTTGACACTCTCGTAGACGTGCGCCAGGGCGTGGGTGGCCCAGAGGTCCATCGGGTCAGCGTCGAGTGCTTCGAAGGCAACCCGTTCGGCTTCCTCGAAGTACCCGGCCTCTTCCAGCGCGAACGCGTATTGGCTGGCGACAAGGTTCCAACCTGGTTCCTGGTCGAACATGCCCATCGCAAACGCTGCTGACTTGAGGCGGCCGCCGGAGTTTCCAACGTGCAGGTACACGTCATGGGCGAGCCGGACCGCTGCGAAGTCACGATGCTCCCGGTTGACCTGGTCCCACCGTCGGGCGGCAAGCGTGAAGTTGCCAGCGACCATCGCTCTGAGGGCTTCGACATGCGCCAGCTCCCGCGAAGTGTTCGCACGCGACTCGGCACGCGCGAGATCGGCGATGACCTCTGCAGCGTCTGGCGGCGCTCCCCCGAGCAAGCGGTAGGCGCCGCAGAAGACCGAACCGAGTGCGAAGGCATCGTCGGACGCGTTCGCCTCTGCCAGGGTTTCAAACGGATCTCCGATGAAGTGCAGGGCGTCTTCCCAGGCGTGGTTCCACGCATCGACCGTCTGCTGTGTCGTTGCGGCGATCGGGGTGCCCCAGGCGTCGAGCATCAGAGCTGCACATCCAGGTGCTCGATCCCGTTCACGAAGTTGGACTCCGTGAACGTGGGCTCGCCGACCTGCAGGGACAGGTGCCGGTCGAGTAGTTCGTCGATCAGCTCGGCGATTTCCAGACGAGCGAGCGATGCCCCGAGACAGAAGTGGGCTCCGCCTCCTCCGAAGGCCACATGGGGCGGGACGGGTGGACGGTCGACCCGGAACTCGTGGGCATTCGGGAACTGTGTCTCGTCGAAGTTTGCGGAGCAGTACCACATGACCACCTTGTCCCCCGTCGACAACATCGTGCCAGCGAGCTCGGTGGGTGCCATGACCGTACGACGGAAGTAGAGGATGGCACTGGAGTAGCGAATCACTTCGTCGGTGAGCGCAGAGAGCAACGAGCGGTCCTTGCGGACGGCCTCGAACGCCTCGGGGAATTGCTGTATGTGCAGCGCAAGGTGTGCCATCGAGGATCGTGTGGTCTCGTTGCCGGCGAAGATCATGAGCCGGAAGAAGTTGGCGAGCTCTTCTGTGGTCAGCTGTTCGCCGTCGATCTCGGCCTCGATCAACTTGCTCATGAGGTCGTCGCCGGGCTCACGTCGCCGACGTTCGAACAGTTCGGCTGCGTAGTTCGACATGGCAAAGGCGGCCGGACTGTTGAACGGCAGCAATCGCAACGGTGTGGTGTTGCCGTAGGCCCCCGGCTCCAGGGGTTCTCCGCCGGTCCCGGCGACGAGATGGTCGGTGAGTCCAATCAGGAAGTCGTGGTCGTCGGCGGGCACACCCATGAGGTCGCAGATGACACCGATCGGTATGGGTTTGGCGACGAGATCGACCCAATTTCCCCCACCCTCGGCTTGCAGCCGATCGAGGCACCCATTGACCCGGGAGCGAATGGACGCCTTGTAGTTCTGCACGTGCCGGGGCGTGAATGCAGAGCTGACCAGCCGACGGAGCCGGGTGTGCATCGGCGGATCCATGTCGATCATCGATGCGCGAGCAGCGAGTGCGTCGTCGTCGATGTCGTAGATCTGGATGTGGCCGGCGCCCGAGGAGTAGGTGGAGGTGTCCCTGGAGACCGTGACGAGGTCGGCGTGTCGCGTCACCGACCAGAAGCCCCGAGTGTCGTCAGCGTCCGGCATCCAGGTGAGTCCGGGCGTCGCCCGCATGTGGGCGAAGGCTTCGTGGGGAATGCCGCGGGAAAACGCTTCTGCGTCGTGCAGGTCGATGGGTGCGATTGCGGTCACGGGATGTCGACTCTCGTCTGCACATGTGCAAAAGTACTTTGGACCCAAAGTACTGTCAACACCCGTGCCACCAGCACACCCGATGTATCGTTTGCCCGTGCCACACGAGTTCGATCCCGACGCACTCAGCTCCGCCGAGGCCGACATCCGCCAACGGCTCGCTGACACTCCCGTCGACATCGAAGTACAGCGGGCCATCTCCAACCTGTACCGAGCCGCCAGCGTCGTGAGCCGGCGGGCCGAACGGGAGATGCTGACCGAACTGGGCCTCTCCTGGAGTGCGTTCACCTCAATGTGGGTGTTGTGGGTTTGGGGAGAGATGGATGCAACCCAACTCGCCAGCGAGGTTGCACTCACCCCCGGCACCGTCACCGGCGTTCGCAAAGGGCTGGAACGCCAGGGCTATGTGGAGAGTCGGCGGGACCCGAACGATGGCCGTCGCGTCATGGTGCGCCTCACCGACGATGGCCATGAGACCTTCGGCGAGTTCTACCCCCGGTTCCACGCATGGTCTCAGAACCTCTTCGCCGACCTGTCCCCCGATGCCACAACCCAGTTGGGCGACCTGCTCCAGCTCGTGATTCTCCGGCCGCCGGCAGACGAGGCGCCCTGACCCTTCAGGAAGGGTTCGAGGCAAGCAGCTGAAGCGCCGGGGGGAACGGCGTGGTGTGCACGATCGTCAGACGCTGCACCGCTCGGGTGAGCGCGATGTACAGAAGGCGAAGGCCAGTCAATTCGTCTGCATGCAAGGCAGGAAAGTCGCCCGGTTCCACGACGACCACCGCGTCGAACTCGAGGCCCTTGGCAACCGACGCATCAACGACCGACAAGGCAGCACCGAGGGTCTGTGACCGAGTGGTGTCCACCGGATCGAGCCCGGCGTCGACGAGGGCTGCGAACACGTCACCAAAGAGCGGTGTCGGCACAATGACACCGGTGGTCTGGAACTCCGACGAGAGCTCGCCGACCGAACCGACGACAGCCGCAGCCAGCTCGTCGATCCCGACAGAAACCACCGCTGGGCCGGGCCCACCGTGGCGAACGGAAGTCGACGGGGTGATGTCGGGAGCGGTCACAGGCAGGAGCTGATTCGCGAAGTCCAGCAGTGGCCCCGGAACTCGATAGCCGACGGTCAATTCGCTTTGGCGAACGCTGGTCTGTTCGGGGTCGACCCCGAGCGCTTCCACCACATCGTCCCAGCTCTCCTGGGCTCCCGGCGCAGTCGCCTGGGCGATGTCGCCAAGGATGGTGATCGACCCCTTTCTCGCTCGCCGGCCGACCACCCGGAGCGCCATGGAGCTCAGGTCCTGCGCCTCGTCGACAACCACATGGCCGTACTCAAGGCTCACGCCTGCGCAAAGCGCGTTGGCTTCATCGAGCAGCGCCAGGTCCGCCAGCGTCCACTCCGGATCGGCACCCTTCGATGGCGCCTTCCGGTGGAGAAGCGAGCGTTCGTCGTCCGTGAGCGTTTGGGCGGTGACCCGTTTCAGCAGTGCGGCGTTGCTCAGGATGGACTGCACAAGCGTGGTGGCGCCCAGGTTGGGCCAACACCGGGCAACAAGCTTCTTGAGATCGTCGCCTCGGCGAAGCGAATCGATGCCGGCGTCGATGGCTGGTTCATCCATGCCGAGATCTGCCAGGTTCTGCTTGGCTTCTCGCAAGAGCACCTGGCTGAAGATGGACCGGGCGCTGTTCAGCGGCACCGATCGGGCCAGTGCTGCCGTCTGTGCTGACGCGACCTGTTCGGGCGTCAGCACCACCGACCGGGCGCCGACTGGCAGACGGGTCGGCTCGGTAGGGAGCTTGAGTTTGTCGAGAGCAGCGGCCCGGATGACCTCGGCCATCCGCAGTTCGCCCTTCAGGATGTGGGCCGCCGGGCTGTCTTCGCCTCGCACGCGGTACTTCACATCGAGGAGCGATTGCACGGTCGCCTGGCTCACTGCAGTTTCGCCGAGTGACGGAAGCACATTGCCGACGTACCGAAGGAACATCTTGTTCGGGCCCACGACGAGCACACGGTCGGTGCTCAGCTCGATCCGGTGTTCGAACAAAAGGAATGCGGCTCGGTGCAGACCAACGGCGGTCTTTCCGGTACCCGGCCCTCCCTGCACGATGAGGCATTCGGCAAGCGGCGCTCGGATGATCTCATCCTGCTCGGCGGCAATGGTGGCGACGATGTCGCTCATCTCGCCAGTGCGGGACTTTTCAACCTCGGCGAGCAGTGGGTCCGGCAGACCAGCGCCCACCACCGACTCGGGATCGTCGAGATTCTCGTCAAACAATGCCACCAGCTCATCGCCCGAAAGCGTGAACCGTCGCCGGAGCGCAAGCCCCTGCGGATCGGCGGCGGTGGCCCGGTAGAAGGGAATCGCAACGGGCACACGCCAGTCGACGACGACCGGTTCGGTGTCTTCGTTCTCGATGTGGCGCCGGCCCACATACCAGGTGTCGCCGTCGGCGAGGAGCGGATCCTCGTCGATGCGTCCGAACGCCAGCGTGGTGTCGCCGAGTTGTAGCGACTCGGTCCGATCCCGCAGATGCGCTCGGGCGATGCGCGCTTCGACCGTGTTCTCCTCGGCAACGGCGCGATCACCGAACTCGAGCGTGGCCGCAGCCCGCTCCTGCATGCCGAGCAATGCCTCTCGGGCCGCGTGAACGTAGGCCTGTTCGGCGTCGTGGTCGGGATGTTTGGGGACGTCGACCGAATCGGACATGGCGTTCAAACCTACCGCCGATGCGTGGAAGCGCTGCGGGCGATGAGGAATCGCTGGATGCGATGTCGACGAAGGGCGGCCGGGATCAGTCGGTGTCGGGGAACGCGTCGAATGGCCCCAGGCTCAACGCTCCGCCATCGATCTCGAACGATCTGCCGGTGGCGAAGCGCCCCGCAGGAGCGACCAGGTAGTGCGCCTGCGCCGCGATTTCGTCGCCCGTGCCTGGCCGACCAGCGATGTTGTAGCGGACCCCCGACCCGGACAGCCCATCGATGGCGTCGGCCGCCATTGGGGTATCGATGATGCCCGGGTTGATCTGGTTGATCCGAATGCCGTCATCGGCCCACTCGCGGGCCAAGGCCACAGTGATTCCCATGAGGCCAGCCTTCGTGGCGCCGTAGACGGCTGCTCCCCCGGAGGGCCTGATGGCGTCGATGGAGCCGATCATGACGACGGCGGCTTCGGAGGACGCGGCCAGGTGTGGATGAGCGCGTTGGCAGAGCCGCAGCGGAGCCCACAGGTTGAGGCCAACCATCGTGTCGAAGTGCGAGCGGTCCACGTCTGGGAGGTCCACGAAGGCGCCGAGCCCGGCGTTGTTCACGAGGATGTCGAGGCCTCCGAGTCGGTCGATCGCCGCGGGGATGACAGCGTCGAGCGCCTCGGAATCGGTGAGATCGGCCGCGTGTCTGTGAACCGATCCGGCCCCAGACGCTTCGGGGGCGTTGCCGCTGCGCGACACAGCGAGGACGTCGGCTCCGGCCATCGCGAACCGGGCGGCGATCGCCGCGCCGATTCCCGTGGAAGCGCCCGTCACTACTGCCCGCCGACCGGTCAGGTCGAAGGCCGGGTCGCCGGTCATGCCGGACTCAGCCGATCACAAACGGATCGCGGGTCACCCCTTCGAGCTCCACCCAGACCGTCTTCGTCTGCAGGAACCCGTCGAGCGCTTCGAGGCCGTTGTCCTTGCCGTAGCCGCTCTGCTTGAAGCCACCGAACGGCGCCATGTAGCTGACGTTGCGATAGGTGTTGATCCAGACCGTGCCGACGTGGAGCTTGCGGGCCATGCGATGGCCGAGACGAATGTCGGTGGTCCACACGCCGGCAGCCAGGCCGTAGTCGGAGTCGTTGGCCAGCTTCACGACCTCGTCCTCGTCGCGGAAGGTCATGATCGTGAGCACCGGCCCGAAGACCTCTTCCCGCACGATCGTGGTGAGATTGTCGACGTCGGTGATGATCGTGGGCCGCACGAACCGGCCGCCGAGATCCGGGTCCACAACGCCGCCAGCAGCGATCGTTGCGCCCTCCTCCCGAGCCTTGTCGATCATCGCGAGGATTCGATCCCGCTGGCCATCGGACGCGGCTGGGCCCATCTCGGTGGCAACGTCGCTCGGGTCGCCCATGACGAGCTGCCCGGCTCGGGCGACAAGGCGGCCAATGATGTCCTCCGCGATGTCCTCATGGATGTACGCCCGGCTTCCGGCAACACACGTCTGACCGCTGGCCGCGAAGATCCCGGCGAGCAGACCGTTTGTGGCGGCCTCGGGGTCGGCATCGGCGAACAGGATCTGCGGAGACTTGCCTCCGAGCTCCAGCACCGTCGGCGTGAGGTTCTCGGCTGCCGCCCGGGCCACGTGACGTGCGGTCGCTCCTCCACCGGTGAAGGTGATCTTGTCGATGTCCGGATGCGAGGTGATTGCGGCGCCGACCTCGGCACCACCGGTGACTATGTTGATGACGCCCGGCGGGATGCCGGCCTCGGCGGCACGCTCGGCCAGCAGCAGTGCCGTGACCGGCGTGATGTCGGAGGGTTTCACCACGGCGGTGCAGCCTGCGGCCAGGAGCGGACCGAGCTTCCAGGTGAGCAGAGCCAGTGGAGAGTTCCACGGGATGATCGCACCGACGACACCCTTGGGAATCCGCTCGGTGTAGACAAGAAAGTTCGGTGCTGGGCTGGGGATCTGCTGGCCGACGATCTTGTCCGTCATGCCGGCGAAGTAATCGAGGTAGCTCTCGAGGCTCCTGGCCTGTGCGGTCGTCTCCCGGATGATCTTGCCGTTGTCCCGCGTTTCGACCTGGGCGAGCGCCTCAGCGTCGCGGGTGAGGAGCTCACCGAGCTTGCGCATGAGACCGGCTCGCTCCCGAGCCGGCATGGTTGCCCACGGGCCGTCCTCGAATGCGTGTCGAGCTGCGGCGACGGCAGCATCGACGGCTGCCGGATCATCGGCAACCTCGGCCCATGCCTCACCCGTGTACGGGTTGGTCGTGGCCATACGCGCGCCATTGGCCGGCGGCACGAACGCACCATCGATCCAGTTGTCGTAGGTTTCCACCTTTCCCGCGGGTCGGGATCCGTCGCCTGGCGGCTCCTCGACCCGACTGCTGACCACCTTTCCCGCGGGTCGGGATCCGTCGCCTGGCGGCTCCTCGACCCGACTGCTGACCACCTTTCCCGCGGGTCGGGATCCGTCGCCTAGCGGCTCCTCGACCCGACTGCTGACCGTTTCTCCCGCTGGTTCGGCGTCAGCTTCCGCGGCTTCGACGATCGAGATCGCTTGAGCGGGGCACGTGTCCACACACTTCTCTGCTCGGGCACGAGGCAGCTGACCGGTGCCGATGACATCGGCGATGACCGTGTCCTCGTTCACGTAGAACGTCTCTTCTTCAAGCATCTCGCATTGGCCGGAACCGATGCAGACCTCGGCGTTCACTGCAACGGCGACAAGTTCTTCACTCATGCGCTCACGTCCGAAAGGCACTGCTCGAGGATGGCCATGCCCTCTTCGATGTCGGCCTCGGTGGCGACGAGGGGAACGAGCACCCGGATCACGTTGGAGTCCACGCCCGCACCCATGAGGATGAGGCCCTTGTCGAATGCGGCACTGACCACGCTGGCGGTCGACGCTGAATCGGGGTTGCCGTCGGCATCGACGAGTTCGATACCCAGCATCGGGCCGAGGCCACGGACCTCGCCGATGGCGTCGGTGCGCTCGGCGAGTCCGTCGAGGCGTGCTCGCATGCGAGCGCCGAGGGCCTTGGCCGAGTCCTGGAAGTTGGGGTCGAGCACCTGGTTGATGGCGACCTTGGCTGCGGCACACGACAGCGGGTTGCCGCCGTAGGTACCACCGATGCCGCCCTTGTGCACGCAGTCCATGACGTCGGCACGACCGGAAACACCGGAGATCGGGAGACCGCCACCCATGGATTTGGCCCACGTCATCAGGTCGGGGCTCACCCCGTAGTGCTCGACGGCGGCCGGGGTGCCGGTGCGGCCCATTCCGGACTGCACCTCGTCGGCGATGATGAGGATGCCGTGCTCGGCGGCGATCTCCTGGAGACGCATCGGGTAGTCGTCGGGCATCGGGAGGAAGCCGCCCTCGCCCTGTACCGGCTCGTAGATGATGGCGGCGACGTTGCTCGGGTCGACCTGGTTCTTGAAGAGCCGGTGCAGCCCGTCGATGGCGTCATCGGATGAGATGCCACGGAACGGGTACGGGCCGGTGGTCCGGTAGACCTCGGGAGCGAACGGGCCCATGCCGAACTTGTAGGGCTTCACCTTCGCGGTGAGGGTCATGGTCATCAGCGTGCGGCCGTGGAAGGCGTTGTCCAGGCAGATGATGCCGTCGCGCTTTGTGAAGTAGCGGGCGATCTTGATGGCGTTCTCGACCGCTTCAGCACCAGAGTTGGCGAGGAACGCCTTCTTCTCGAAGTCGCCGGGGTGGCATTCGCACAGCAGGCGGCAGACGTCGATGTAGGGCTCGTAGCTGTGAAGCGAGAAGCACTGATGCAGGTAACTGTCGAGCTGCTCCTTGATGGCCGCCACGACCTCGGGGTTGCTGTGGCCATGGTTGGCGGTGCCGATGCCGCCGACGAAATCGAGGAACTCCCGACCGTCGACATCCCAGATGCGGGCGCCCTCGGCGCGTTCCACAAAGAACGGACGGCCGATCACGCTGGATGCGACCCACTCGTCGCGAGCGGCGGCGAGACGATCGGTGTTCGGCGTTGGGTGGGTGGTCATGTCGGTCATCGGTTGGCCTCCACTGCCATGTCCACGGACAGAACGCCGTGGACGAAGTTGGATGGTGCTCGGACGGGTTCGCCGAGTCGGGTCAGATGCATGTTCCGCTTCGCCATCTCCTCGAGGAGGATGACGATCTCGAGCCGGGCAAGGAAGGCGCCGAGACAGAGGTGGGCTCCTCCTCCACCGAAGGAGAAGTGTGGGTTGTCCGCACGGCCGACGTCGAAGGTGAATGGGTCGTCGAACACGGTGTCGTCACGATTCGCGGAGGCGTACCACATGACGACCTTCTCCCCCGCGTCGAGTTGCGTGCCCGAGATCTCCACCGCTTGTGTGGTCGTCCGGCGCATGTGCAGCACGGGAGTTGACCAGCGGAGGATCTCTTCGGTCGCCGAGTCGATCATCGTTGGGTCGTCGAGCACCCGCTGCCATTGATCCGGGTGGTCGGCGAGCGCCATCGCTCCATGCGACAGCGCGGTCCGTGTGGTCTCGTTGCCAGCGAAGACAAGCAGGTGGAACAGGTTCCGGTACTCGCCGCCGCTGAGCCGATCGCCGTCCTCGGCTTCGGCCTGCACCAGCGAGGTGACCAGGTCGTCCTGCGGGTTGTGGCGTCGCAGTTCGCCGATCTTCTCGCCGTACTCGAAGAGCGCATGACTGGCTGGACTGTTGAATGGCAGCAGCCGCAGCTCGGTCGTGTTGCCGAACGCGTCGGGCGGAATCGACTGCGTCTCGCCGGTCCCCTCCACCAGGAAGTTGGACAGCTCCACCAGATAGCCAGCGTCTTCCACCGGCACGCCGAGCATGGTGAGGATCACGCGGATCGGAAGCGGCGCAGCCACCTCATCGACCCAGTTGCCTTCACCCTTCTCAATGAACTCGTCGAGAAGTTCTGCGGTGATGTTGCGAACCGTACCCTCCCACCGGCGGATGTTCTTCGGGGTGAACGCCCGGGCGACGAGCCGACGGAGCCGGGTGTGGTCCGGAGCATCCGTGTCGATCAGCGAGCGTCGAGCCTCCAATGCGTCGGCTTCGAGGTCCCACAGGTTCGTGTGGCCGACGGCCGAGGAAAACACCTCGCCGCTCTTCGACACGGTCTTCACGTCGGCGTGGCGGGTGACCGCCCAGAATCCACCGTCGTGATAGTCGTGCCAGACCAGGCCGGGGGTCGCCCGCATCTCGGCGAATCGGTCGTGGGGAATCCCGTCCAGATACAGCGAGGCGTCGGTGACGTTGGGAGCGGTCGGAGCGGCGGAGGCAGCCATGATCAGCTGTGCTCCATGAAGCGCTCGCGCTCCCAGTCGTTGACGTCGTCGGGGTCCGGGTTGTTCTCGGCGGACAATGCGACCTCTGCCTCGGCGATGCTCACATAGCTGCGGCTGAACACGTCGCCCATCTGTGCGGCGAGGTCGCTGCCGGTGAACGCGGCGATGGCACCGGCAAGGTCGGTGGGCAGCGGCGTGTGGTCGCCGGGGTTGCCGTACATGTCGCCTTCGCACAGCATGCCGGGGTCCCGCTTCTGCTCGATACCGTCGATGCCAGCGGCGAGCAGCGCAGCGATGATCAGGTACGGGTTGGCGTCGGCGCCGGCTGACCGGAACTCGACGCGGTTGGCACCGGAACCGCTCTCGGCGATGCAACGGGCCAGCACCGTGCGGTTGTCCAGACCCCAGGTCACGTGTGTCGGGGCGAACGTGTACGGACGAATGCGGCGAGGGCCGTTGCTCGTCGGCGCTCCGATGAGTGTCATGGCCTCGGCGTGGTGGAGTAGGCCGCCCATCCAGTTGCGCATCAGTTCGTTGGGCTCGCCGTCGCTGCAGTCGGCGAAGGCGTTGGAACCGCTCGCCTGCAGGCTCGTGTGCACGTGCATGCCCGATCCGCCCTGCTCGGCCCACGGCTTCGGCATGAAGGTGGCCCGCAGTCCGTGCTGCACAGCGACCTGCTTGACGATCGACTTGAACAACACGGTGTTGTCGGCCGTGGTCAGCGCGTCCGCCGGGCCGGTGTTGATCTCGATCTGGCCGGGGCCGTACTCGGCGTTCGAACCCTCGACTTCGATACCAGCGCCGAGCAGCGCCTGACGCATGTCGAGCAGCACGTCCTCGAGTTCGAGAGCGTCGGTCAGCGAGCTGTACTGGATGTGTTCCTGCACCGGAACCCAATCCGGGGTACACAGGTAGAACTCGAGCTCGGTGGCAACCATGGGGTCGAGGCCAGCGGCCTGGCAACGTTCAATTTGTGTGCGGAGCACGCCACGTGGCGACAGCGGGTGTCGGTCTCCGTGTTCATTCACGGCATCGGCAAACACGATGCCGTAGCCGGGCCGGTGTGCCAGCACACGGCCAGTGGAGTTGTCCGGAACCAGGTGCGCATCGAGGTAGCCGGTGTCCATGTTCACGAACTCGTTGTCCGGCAGGTCGTTCTGCATGTCGAAGACGAACATGGCGTCGGCGATGTTGGCCCCAGCGGCGTGCGTGGTCTCGAGGAACCGACCAGCCGGCACGCGCTTGCCGCGCAGATGACCCTGCGTATCGGGTACAGCGAGTTCGACCGTGTGCAGCTCTGCGGCGGCTGCAGCCGTGCGGAACTCCTCGATGGATCCTGAGATGCCGTTCATGTGTGTTGTCCCCCTGGGTTCAGGTGTCGGTGATGGTTGGTCGGCGAGATGGTCATGCCCGATCGCCGGCGACGTCGAGGACGACACGTCCTACGATGTCGCCGGACCGGAGGCGTTGGTGGGCGAGCTCCGCTTCGGCAAGCGGCATGACTTCGACCGGAGCGACGATGGATGGTTCGCGGCGGGCGAGGTCGAGCAGTTCGTCCATCTGGTCGCGACGTCCCCACACGCTGGCAACAAAGGACGCTTCGAGCGGCACGGCGCCGAAGCCGAAGGGGATGCTTCCGCCTGCGAGTCCAACGACGCTGACGACGCCGAGCTTGGCGATGGCATCGGCGGCAATCTGCAGCGTGCTGGCGGCACCGATGAAGTCGACGACGAGGTCGTACTTAGCGCCGTCGTCGAGGACGCCGGTCGCCTCGTGTGCCCCGATCTCGATTGCGGTCGCCTGCTTGTCGACGGCCAGATCGAGTGCGGTCACGTGTGCATCGGTGAGCAGTCGCAGGTAGCGAATGGCGTACTGGCCGAGGCCGCCCGCGCCGATGACGAGCGCACGGGCTTCGGTCCCTCGGGTTCGCAGTCGGTCGATGCCCTGCAGGACGGAGCGGTAGGCGGTGAGGCCGCCACACGCGAGCGGCGCAGAGTCGTACGGGTCCAGACCGTCGAGCGAGGCGAGGTACCGCACGTCGGGGATGCGCATGCGGTCGGCGTAGCCGCCGTCGGTGAACAGCCCCGCTTCCATCGAGTTGGAGCAGATCATCTCGTTGCCCTCGGCGCACTCGGTGCAGTTCAGGCAGCCCCATGGCGCGTAGAGCATGACGGGGCCGAGTTCGGGGTGCACGCCGGTGACCTCGTGGCCAAGGATGACCGGTGGTTCCTTACCGAAGTCGCCGTCGGCGACATGGATGTCTGAATGGCAGACGCCGCACGCCGTCACGTCGAGGATCAGGCCACCGTCTGCTTCCGGCTCGGGATGATCATCGACGAGCACGAGCGGGGTGTTGGAGGCGTTGAGGAGGACGGCGCGCATGGTTGTTCCTAGTAGCTCTTGGGAAGGTCGAGGCACTTCTGGCCGACGAAGGCGAGGATCAGGTTGTTGTTGATCGGCGCCACTTGGTAGAGCCGGGTTTCGCGGAGCTTGCGCTCGATGTCGTACTCCGTTGCGAACCCAAACCCGCCGTGGGTGTCCATGGCGGCGTTGCCCGCAGCCCAGGACGCTTCGCTTGCGAGAAGCTTGGCCATGTTGGCCTCCACCCCGTGCGGTTCACCGAGGTCGTAGAGATCGGCGGCCTTCCAGCGCATCAGGTCGGCAGCCTCGATCTGGATGTGGGCCTTGGCGAGGGGAAACTGCACACCCTGGTTCTGCCCGATCGGCCGACCGAAGACTTCCCGTTCGCGGGCGTAGGCACTGCCCCGTTCCAGAAAGAAACGACCGTCGCCGATGCACTCCGAGGCGATCAGGATGCGCTCGGCGTTCATGCCTCCGAGGATGTGGCGGAATCCCTGTCCCTCGGTGCCGATGAGGGAGTCAGCTGGAATCTCGACGTTGTCGAAGAACACCTCGGTGGTGTTGTGATTCATCATCGTTTCGATCGGGTTGATCGTGAGCCCGTCGACGAGCGAACCGTCGTCCTTGCGCATCTCGATGAGGAAGACCGACAGCCCATCGAGACGGTTCTCGACCTCATCGGCGGGGGTGGTCCGGGCCAGCAGGACCATGAGGTCGGAGTACTCGGCCCTGCTGGTCCAGATCTTCTGGCCGTTCACCCGGTAGATGTCGCCGTCGCGTTCGGCCCGGGTCCGGATGGCCGTCGTGTTTGAACCGGCCGTGGGCTCGGTGACGCCGAAGGCCTGCAGCCGCTTGCGACCGTCGGCGACCATCGGCAGGTAGTGCTTCTTCTGCGCGTCGCTTCCGTGACGCAGCACCGTGCCCATCACGTACATCTGGGCGTGGCATGCGCTCGGGTTGCCGCCGCTGGCGGAGATCTCTTCGAGGATCACGGAAGCGCCACCGAGGCTCAGGCCACCGCCGCCGTATTCCTCCGGGATGAGCGAACCGAGCCACCCCTGTGCGGTGAGCTCGGCAACGAACTCTTCGGGGTAGCGATTCGGCTCGAGGCTGCGCCAGTACTCGTTGCCGTACTTGTCGCACAGACGTCGGACCTCGGCCCGAATGACGTCGTGCTGTTCGTCGGTGCGGTCGATCACTCGGTTTCGTCCTTCCAGAACCCGCGTTCCTGCAATGCGTCGGCCGCGGCTACGCCAGCGGCGTGAAGATGTTGTTCCATCGCTTCGCGTGCCGCCGCTGCATCGCGGGCGATGATCGCCTCGAGGATCTGCTCGTGACCGTGCTCCGCGGTCTGAGTCCAGCCCGGGGTGAGGCCGTAGAAGCCGGCAGGAATCGAGCGTTCGAGGTGGCGGAGGAGCCACCGAGTTCGTCGTGGTGCCGGCGCATTGATGAGCCGGTGAAATTCGCTGTTGAGCTTCGAATGGTCATCGGCTGAAGCCACAGCGAAATTCGAGTGGATTGCTCGCAGCTCGTCGAGTTGTTCGTCGGTGAGGTCGGTGGCTGCCATAGCGGCGACCCGACCCGAGATGAGCCCGAAGAGTTCGTAGTGGTCGATCACGTCGTCGCGACTGATTGACGCCACGAACGCACCTCGTCGGGGCGTGATGTCGAGCAGGCCTTCCTGACCGAGAATGACCAGCGCCTCGCGGATTGGCGACCGGCTCACGTCGAGCGCTTCACCGATTGCGTCCTGGTCCACTTTCTCGCCGGGTTTCATTTCGCCCGCAAGAATCCGTTCGCGGACATAGGACACGATGTCGTCGGCCAGCCCGCCTCGGCGCGCTGCGGTCATTGGCCGGCCGCCGAACCCAGGTACGCGGCCTGGACGCGTGGGTCGTCCTGAACTTCCCGCGGTGTGCCCTGCGCGATCACCTGGCCCTGATCGAACACATAGATCCGATCCGAGATCCCGGTGATGAAGCCCAGATCGTGATCGATCACGATCACTCCGGCGCCGACCGTGGCAGCCATGTGCCGGACCTGTTCGATCATGGTGAGCGACTCGCTGTCACTCATGCCGCTGGTGGGCTCATCGAGCAGCATGAACGATGGCGCCATTGCAGCGGCGCGTGCCAGCTCCAGCCGCCGTGAGTTGCCGTAGTCGAGCTCGCGGGCCCGCCGGTCGCGGTGTTCCCAGAGTCCGGCTTCGGCAAGGAGTGCATCGATGTCGCGGATCGTGCGATCCGAGCGGTGGCTCTGAGCAACGAGCGAGGCTGTCTCCACGTTCTCCCGAACGGTCAGCGCTCCGAAGAGCCGGAGGTTCTGGAATGTCCGGACCAGCCCGCTGCGGGACAGTTCGTGTGAGGCTTTGCCGGTGAGGTCCTCGCCGCCGATCGAGAACTGGCCAGCGGTCGGTTCGACCATGCCGGTGATCACGTTGACGAACGTCGTCTTTCCGGCGCCGTTGGGCCCGATGATCCCGACGATCTCACCGCTGCGGGCGGTGATGCCGGCATTGGTGAGCGCCTGGAATCCGCCGAAGGACACGCTGATGTCCGAAGCGGAGAACTCCACGTCGGGCACCGAGTCCAGCTCGGGGATACGTTCAGGCTGCTCTTCAGCCCCTCGGCCGAGCTTGCGATACAGCCATTGGTCGAATTCCCAGTCCTCGAGGATTCCGGTGGGGCGCCAGATCATGAAGGCCACCATGGCCACACCAAGAACAACGCTGTTCAGGTTCTCCCGGAACACCCAGTCGAGGGGCGCTTCGTCCAGGCCGACCCCGAAGAACTCGAATCCGTCCTGACCCAGTCGGCGGGCGAGCTCGCGTGCGGCGGTCATGACGGCAACACCAAGAACCGCTCCGCTGACGCTGTTGCGGCCGCCGACGATGAGCATGACCAGCGTCAACATGGCGTAGTCAAAGAAGAAACGGTCGGGAAGGATCGAGCCGATCTGCCAGACCCGAAGCGACGATCCGACCGACACGATCACGACGGAGAGCAGCAGTGCCGACATCTGTTGCACAAGCGGGTTCACGCCCATGGCTCGGGCCGCAAGGCTGTCCTCTCGTGCTGCGACTGCCAATCGTCCGCTACGGGACTGTCCGTAGAGGCGTGCCACCAGGAGCGCAACGAACAGCGCGAGCAGAATCTGCCATCGCCCTCCGAGCGACTCACCGATGCCGAAGGCGATGCCGCCACGGTTGCCGCCGGTGAGCTCCGGCCAGCTCTTGGCAACCTCGTGGGTCACGAACAGCAGAGCCAGCGTGATGACGGTGGCTGCGACGGATCCGGACTGGGCACCGGAGCGAGCGAGCCCGATGCCAACGATGACCGCAAATACCAGGGTCACGACCACCGCAATGATGATCGCCAACAGCGGGCTCACCTGGGTGTCCGTCAGCCCAAAGGGTGCCGACGGAATTCGTTTCAGCTTCTCTTCGGGTGAGATGGCATAGACCGCAAAGACGTATCCCGCGATGGCGCCGAAGCCGATGTGCCCGAAGGACAGGATGCCGGTGTTGCCGATGTAGATCTGGATGCCAATGACGATGATTGCGTCGATGAGCATCGTGGTCACGAGCCGTTCGGCTGACCCGTTGCCCAGGATGGTCTGGTAGATCGTTCCGCCGCCGACGAGCACGGCGAACAGCATCAGTGATCCAACGATGGGGAAGGCGACGTCGCGTCGCATGTCGGCGAACATCAGACCCGCTCCACCTGCGGCACCGACAACAGCCCGCCGGGCCGGAAGATGAAGAGCAGCGCTATCCCCACGAAGACGAAACCGGTGGTGAGGTTCTGGATGCCGACGGGCAGCCACGACCGCAGGAGGACTTCGGCGAGTCCCAGGACGAGTCCGCCGAGCACGGCGCCGCGCAGACTGCCAAGGCCCCCGATGAGGGCGGCGAGGACACCCTGGAGCATGGGGTTGATGCCGGCTGTTGGGGTGACCTGACCTTCTCGCATGATCCAGAACACGCCGGCGACTCCAGCGAGGAACCCGGAGAGCGCAAACGCTCCCCTGATGACCGAGTCGGAGTTCACGCCCATGAGACGGGCGGTGTCGAAGTCGGCGGCCGCCGCCCGAAGCGCAAGCCCGAACATGGTCCGCTGCAGGAGCCAGGTGGTCCCTGCGAGCACCACGATCGTCACGGCGATGACGGCAAGGTCGAAGACTTCAATGTTCAGCGATCCCAGCGAAATCGTGTCGGCGAACCAGCCGGGCCGGGGGTACGGCTTCACAGACGCCGAGACGTAGAGCAGGAAGCCGGCCGCGACAATGAAGTGCACCCCGAACGAGGTGAGCAGCATCGTGAAGTCCTTCGCCCCTCTGACACGGCTGAACGCAATGCGCTCGATGAGCAGCGAGCTGATGACGGCGCTCACGATGATGAGCGGCACGACGGTCCACCAGGTCCAGCCGTTGTTGAACGCCCAGTAGGTGAGGTACCCGGGGATGGTGATGAGTTCGCCGTGGGCGAAATTGAGAAGGTGCATGATGCCGAAGACAACGGCGACGCCCAGCGCCAGCAGGGCGTAGATGCTGCCTCGGCCCAGCCCGTCGATGAGGTTCTGCAGAAGGGTTGTCATGGGTCAGCCTCCGACGAAGGTGTCGAAGAGGTCAGATCGCTCGAGCAGCTCGGCGCCGGTTCCAGTCGCCACGACTGCGCCGCTTCGCAGCACATAGGCCCGGTCGGCGACGTTGAGCATGCGGGTTGCGTTCTGCTCCACGACGAGAATTGTTCGGCCCTGGGAGCGCAGCGTGTCGATGAGCTCGAAGACAAGGTCCACGAGAATTGGAGCCAGCCCAAGCGATGGTTCGTCCATCATGATCAGCTTGGGGCTGGACATGAGCGCTCGGGCAATTGCGAGTTGTTGGGCTTCGCCACCGGACATGTAGCCGGCAGGTGTGTCCCATTTGTCCCGGAGCACCGGGAACAGTTCGGACATCTCCTCGAGCAACTCCGCCCGTTTGTTCGCCTTGGTGGTGATACCGCCGATCTTCAGATTTTCCTCGACGGTCATGTCCGCGAAGATTCGGCGATGCTCGGGAACGAGCGCCAGGCCCGCCCGGAGGATCTTCTCGGGTGCCTTCGACGTGATGTCGACACCATCGAACGAGAGTGTGCCGGAGTCGATGGGCAAGAGCCCGGCAATCGACCCCAGCAGTGTTGTCTTTCCTGCCCCGTTGGGGCCGATGAGGCCAACGACCTCACCTGCCCCAACGGTCAGGCTTGCGTCCCGAAGTGCGGAAATCGCACCGTATTTGGTTGTGAGTCCCGATACTTCGAGCATTGGAGGGGAACTAGCCGATCGTGTCGAGAAGGACGTTGGCGCCGTTCTCGACAACCACGATTGGGACAGCCTTCGGCGGAATGCCGTTGGTGCCGGCGTAGGTGATGTCGCCGGAGGTGCCGGGGAAGTCGCTGATTTCCTTCACCGCTGCCGCAATGCCGGCGGGGTCATCACAGCCACAGTCGAGGATGCCCTGGATGCCGAGGAACATCGAGTCGATGTAGAGCGGCATGA
>CAZFBD010000003.1:113202-125350 GCA_964517125.1 uncultured Acidimicrobiales bacterium | reverse complement strand
TACCCACCCAACGCGACCTTCCGGCCACACCAAGTAGCACGAACCTAAGCCCTAGATGGACCCCTAGATGCGGCGGGGGAGGCGGGTGGCGAAGAGGGCGGTGATGGTGCACATCGACGCAATGACCAGGTAGTAGATCTGGAAGGGCAGGGAGACGGCCAGGACCAACGCACCGATCAGGGGCGAGACCAGCGCCGACATTTCCCGCCATGTCGAGAACACCGTTGCCATCGCCACACGTTCCCGGGGCTTCACGGTGCGCATGAACGGGATGTTCCCGACGACATCGATCGCCGCGCCGCCCAACGCAGCTCCGACCCAGAACACGATGCCCAAGGGACGGGCATCGCCCAGGCTCGCAATGGCAATCAGGTTGGCCGCAATGACACACAGCGACACGATCACAACCCGACGGATTCCGGCTGCGTCGGCCACTCGGCGTATCAACGGGCTGAACAGCAGAATCGCTGCCACGCCCGACAGGAAGGCGCCGGCCACCCAATCGTCCAACCCGGCCTCCACGATGTAGATGGGCCCGTACACGAACAACGCCACCCAGAATGTGGCGCGAGTGAACGTGATTGCGTAGGCGATTCGCATGTACCGCTGCTTGAAGAAGCGGGGAATGGACCTCAAGGGGCTCGGAGCGCCCCGGCGAGCCGCCACGATCACCACCGAGTTTCCGAGCCGCAGCCACCAGTAGTACGCCATGAGCAGAATCGACAGGCATGCCGACACGATGAACGGTGCTGCCTCGCCGACCTCGCTGATCAGCCACACACCCAGCAGCGGGCCGATGAGCCAGCCAAGTCCGTTGTAGACCATGCGGCTCGATTCCATCTGGGTGAGCTCGCCCTTGCCGATGTGGTCCATGACGTAGAGGGTCAGCAGAACCGAGAAGGTCGATGCCGCTGCCGACCGAAGGCCGATGGCCACAACGAACGCTGGCGTGTACGTGAGTGTGAACAGGATTGCTGCGGAGAACAGTGCGACGATCCCGAACGTCATGACCCACTTTCGTGCGACGAGTTCCTCCATCCGGCCAAGGTTCAACGTGACCAACAACGTGAGTACCGCACCGACCGTGAACGCCTGAGAGACAGCGTCTTTCGATCCGAGCCGATCCAGCGCCAACAGCGGCACTGTTGCGACGAGCAGCGACCGGGTCAGCCCCTCGAGACCCGAGAGGCGGGCGAGTCCTGTACCGACCCCCTTGTCGAGGTGGAGGAGCGGGAGCGGTCTGTGCAAACGCATCGTCGACTCGTATCGCCAGTGCCAGCCAATCGGCCAGCGGTGTAGATCAGTCTGCCGACCCTACGACGTCCCGAGAAGGACCAAGTGCATACGTCGCATGACGAAAGCACTCCGATTGGGTTCCGCCCGGGTCAGACGGCCGGTTCGACCGCCGGCAGCTCCAGGTGAACGGTTCCGCCGGGGCCGGATTCAGCCCAAATGCGCCCGTCGAGCGCCTCGATGATGCCCTTTGCAACGGCGAGCCCGAGGCCGGCACCGCCGGCCGCCCGTTCGCGGGCCTCGTCGTGTCGGCGGAACGCGTGAAACGCCTCTTCCTCGAACCCGGCAGGGAACCCGGTGCCGTTGTCCAGCACCGAGACGCGCAGATCGTCAGGCTCGACCCGAATGCGCACGCACTCGCCCTCGGGGGAGTGTCGAATGGCGTTGGTGGTGACATTCGCGATCACCCGGTGCAGCTGCGTGGAGTCGGCACACGCCATCATCGAACGCGGCCCTTCGACCCGCAGATCGACACGCCGGTCGATGGCGATGGGGGAGAGGCAGTCGGCGACGTCTCGCACCACGGTCATGATCTCGGTGGGTGCAGCGTCGATGCGCAGACGGCCGGCCTCGAGCTGGCCGAGCGTGAACAGGTCGGAGATGAGCGTCTCGACCGACGCAATGTCGGCAGCGATCGTGTGCAGGTAACGCTCCGGGTCGGGGGCCACGCCATCGATGAGTGCCTCGGTGGCGAGACGCATGGAGGTGAGCGGCGTTCGTGCGTCGTGACTGAGCGACGCCATGGTGATGGAACGCTCGCGCTCCGAGGCATCACGTTCGGCGCGGGTGATGGCGATCTGTTCGACCATCTCATCGATGGCCGTTGCGAGGTCGCCAACCTCGTCCATGCGCTGCAGCTCGGCCCGTGCCTCGAGATCGCCGTCGGCCACCCGGTGGGCAACTTCGGTGAGTCGAGCGAGATCCTCGGTGAGCGGGCGGCCGAGGGTGAACACCACACCGATCGCGAGCACCGTTGCGAACGCAAGCAGGATGAGGAGGAACTGCAGGTCATGGTCGCTCAGGAACATCGACCGGGACCCGGCGCTCACCGTGACCGCAACGATGACCGGACCGCTGAGGGCCGCCAGCAACATGCGACGGGTCAGGGAGCGGGGAGCAAACCAGTTCAAAATGAATGCCACGGTCACGGCAACCGCGGCGAGCGACACGATGAGCGCGATGAGCTGCGTCCGTTCGGTGGAGGTCGGAACCATCACGACCTCGGTCGTCACGGTGGCAGCCAGTCCGGCGAGTGTCGCCAACACCGCCAGACCCAAGATCAGCTGGGGGCGGAACCGTTTGCTCATGGTTCGAAACGGTACCCGACGCCAAACACCGTCAGGAGATGCTTCGGTGAGGACGGGTCGTCTTCGAGTCGTCCGCGCAACCGTCGGACGTGAACGGTGACGGTGCTTGGATCCTGCCACTCGGTCGACGAACTCCACACCTTGTGCAGCAGGTCTTCGCGGCTCAGCGCCTCGCCGGGGTGAGCGAGGAAGCAGGTGAGCAACTCGAACTCTTTGCGGGGCAGGTCGATCTGCATGCCGTTCTTGACCACCAGCCGGCGCGCCGGATCGACCGTGATGTTGCCGAACGTGGTCAACAGCTCCGAGCCGGCCTCGCCCACGCCGCTGCGCCGGAGCACGGTCTTCACCCGGGCAACCACTTCGCGGGCCGAGAACGGCTTGACCACGTAGTCGTCGGCGCCAGCCTCCAGGCCACGGATGCGGTCGGTTTCTTCGCCTCGGGCGGTGAGCAGAATGACGGGAAGCTGCGATGTGCGGCGAAGGAACGCCAGAACGTCGAGTCCGTTTCGTTTCGGAAGCATGAGATCGAGCAGCACCAGAGTGGGCTGCACTTCGGTGATGCGCTCGATGGCTTCCTCGCCATCGCCCGCCTCCACAACGGTGAATCCTTCGGCCGACAGGTACTGACTGAGAACCTCTCGGACCATTGGTTCATCGTCGACGACGAGAATTGTGTCGTCGGCAGGGCAGAGTGCGGATTCCGTCATGTCGTTCACGGTAGATCTGAACCCGGTGGCCGGTCAGTACCTTCCTCCGGTTGTTCGCGAGCTTGTAAGATCTCAGATTGGTTTACGCGGGTTCGCCTTCTAGACTTTCCCTTCGGACTCATCGCCCAGACCTCGGCGGTGACATGCAGGAGCTGGCAATGACCACCACCACCCCCAAAGCCTCAGAGATTCAGCGCGACTGGCACATCGTCGACGCCGAAGGACTTGTCCTCGGTCGACTGGCCACCGAAGTCGCCAACATCCTTCGCGGCAAGCACAAGCCCTCGTACACGCCGAACCTCGACACCGGTGACCACGTCATCATCGTCAACGCCGACAAGGTCGTCCTGACCTCCGGCAAGGCTCAGCGCAAGATGGTCTACCGCCACTCCGGGTTCCCCGGTGGCCTCAAGACCAGCACGTACGCCGAAGACATGGACAAGGACGCCGCCGAAGCCGTGCGTCGCTCCATCCGCGGCATGGTCCCCAAGACCCGCCTCGGTCGTCAGCAGCTCACCAAGCTCAAGGTCTACTCGGGTCCCACGCATCCACACGGTGCCCAGAACCCACAGCCGCTCGAAATCGCCCACGCCAAGGACCGCTCGGCCGAGGCCTGAGCTCTAGAAAGACGATACTCATGGCAACCAGCACTCAGATCCAGGCAACCGGTCGTCGCAAGCGTGCAGTCGCGCGTGTGCGTCTTGTACCCGGCGACGGCACCATGACGGTCAACGGCCGCGACCTCGTGGACTACTTCCCGAGCGCCGTCCACCGCCAGCAGCTCACCGAGCCATTCCGTGTCACCGAGACCGAAGGCGACTGGGACGTCAGCGTCACCATGCACGGCGGAGGCCCCACCGGCCAGGCCGGCGCCATGCGCCTCGGCATCGCCCGTGGCCTGCTCGAGGTCGACCCCGAGCACCGTGAAGCACTCAAGCGTGCCGGATTCCTCACCCGCGACTCCCGCAAGAAGGAATCCAAGAAGTACGGCCTCAAGAAGGCCCGCAAGGCTCCGCAGTACTCGAAGCGCTAATCGGCGCTCACAAGCCGCCGATTGCACACCGTGTCCATACGATTCGGTACTGACGGCGTTCGAGGCGAAGCGTTCAGCGTTCTCTCTGAGGACGTTGTTCGCGCGCTCGGCGTAGCAGCAGCAGCCTGCCTCGAGGGCGACACGTTCCTCGTGGGCCGCGACACCCGTGAATCGGGTGACCGGCTGCAGCGCGCCTTCGCAGAAGGTTGTGCGTCCGCTGGGGCGTCGATCGTCGACCTCGGCGTCGTGCCCACGCCCGCAGTGGCGTGGCTCTCGCAAGCCGACGAGCTTCCCGCCGCGATGCTGTCGGCATCGCACAACCCGTGGCAGGACAACGGCATCAAGTTGTTCGCCGCTGGTGGCCGCAAGCTGACCGACGAACAGCAGGACCGCATCCAGGCCATGCTCGATTCGGGTGTGGTCCCAGAGCCGATCGAACCGAGCGTCGCTCCAGGGAAGATCGATCGGTACCTCGACGCAGTGGTGGGCTCCATCGGGGGACGCACCTTCGGCGGCACCAAAGTTGTTCTCGACTGCGCCAATGGTGCGGCGAGCTCCACAGCTGGTCGGGTCTTCGAGTTGCTCGGCGCCGATGTGACCGTTCTGGCGGCCGAACCCGACGGCCGGAACATCAACGCCGGCGTCGGCTCCACCCACCCAGACTTTCTTGCTGAAGCAGTAGTCGAACACGGCGCCGCTGTCGGCTTCGCCTTCGATGGCGACGCCGACCGTGTCGTTGCCGTTGGTTCCGACGGAAGTGTGGTCGACGGCGACCGCTTCCTGGCCATGGGCGCCATCGACCGCCGCGACCATGGACTTCTGCCCGACGACACGGTCGTCATCACCGTCATGGCCAACCTGGGTTTCCGGGTGGCCATGAACGAACAGAACATCACCATGGTGGAAACGCCTGTGGGCGACCGGCACGTTCTCGAAGCACTCGACGCCGGCGGATACACCTTCGGCGGCGAACAGTCCGGCCACATCATCCACCGCGACCTGGCCACCACGGGCGACGGCGTTCTGAGTGCCGTCCAGCTGCTGGATGCCGCAACACGACGCGGCGTCGACGTTGGTACCTGGGCGCAGTCGGTCATGACCCGCTACCCGCAGGTGCTCGAAAACGTCCGCATTGCAGAGAAACTCCCGAACCTCGGCGAGCTCATGGCCCCCGCCGTGCAGGCCGAAGAGGAGCTGCTCGGCGACTCCGGTCGAGTCCTCATTCGCGAATCTGGCACCGAACCACTCATCCGAGTCATGGTCGAAGCGTCGGAAGCCGACGTTGCCGCCGCCAGCGCCGAACGTCTCGTTCGTCACGTTGGCCTCATGACGACACCACCTGCGACCGATTGATTCCTAGTATCTGAGTGATCCGCCGCGCCCCTCCCGTTGGCGGACGAAAGGGAATCCCTTCATGTGTGGAATCATTGCCGTGGTTCGTCGACGCTCCAGTCGCCCAATCCCCGCATCTGCCGATGTTCTCTCCTTGGTCCTTGGCACTGGCGAACTGCTCGAAGGTGTCACGGCTGACACCGCTGAAGAGCCTCTCAGCGTCATCGCCGAACGCCTCGAAGCCGCCGACACGCTGCTCCGTGGTGCGCCGGGTGCGCGCATGCTCATCGCCGAGCCCGACATCTCCGGCACGCTCTCGGCCGCGACACGCGATCTGACCTGGCGCCTCGATGTCCTGGAAGCCGAGCTCGACGAGCGGGCGACCGTGGACTCCGTCGACCTCGAGTCGGTGAACGCCATCCTCATCCGTGTGCGAGACGCTGCATGGTCGATCGAACGCGATCGCCTGCGTGCAGCCACCGGCATCCTCGACCTCGGTGGCCGCAATGTCCACGATGCAGGTATCGACGCCATCCTCTCGGTCCATCAGGCGCTTTCTGCACTGGATCGTCTCGAGGTTCGCGGCCGCGACTCCGCCGGTCTTCACCTGTTCGTCAGCGACCACGGTCTCGACCTCGACGACCCATCCATCGCGGCAACCATCGCCGAACGTTCGGCCGATTCGCTGTTCACTGACTCCTCGGTGCGCGTCATCGACGGCCGCCTGGGCTTCGTCTACAAGGTTGCCGCCGAGATCGGTGAGCTCGGAGACAACACGGCATCGCTTCGCAACAGCATCCGCAAGGACGACCTGCTTCGCAAGGCGCTCGACAACGACACCGCCGAGGTCGTCGTGCTGGGCCACACCCGATGGGCAAGCGTCGGCATCATTTCCGAGCCGAACGCTCACCCGGTGAACTCCGAGCAGGTCGGCGTGGCATCGGGCCCGTACTGCACTGCCGTACTCAATGGCGATGTCGACAACTACGGCGACCTCATCCAAGCCAACGGACTCTCGATCGCCGATGACATCACCACCGACACCAAGGTCATCCCCACGCTCACCTCCAAGCACCTGGCCGACGGTCACGACCTGACCGAAGCGTTCCGGCGAACGGTGTCGGTGTTCGAGGGCTCGGTCGCCATTGGCCTCTCCAGCTCCGAAGCGCCCGACGATCTGTTGCTCGCTCTACGCGGTAGCGGCCAGGCCATCTACGTGGGTCTTGCCGAAGATGCCTACATCGTCGCTTCCGAGCCGTACGGCGTGGTCGAGGACGCTGTCGACTACCTGCGCATGGATGGCGAGACTCCAGCCAACCTTGAGAACGCCAACGCCAGCCGCGGACAAATCCTGCGGCTCAGCGGCGCCAACGCCGGAACGGTCGAAGGCTTCGAGCGCGTTGCCTACGACGGCACCATCCTCCCCGTCACCAACGATGACATCGCCCAAGCAGGCGTCACCACCCGAGACATCGACCGCGGCGACAACCCGCACTACCTGCTCAAGGAAATCACCGAGTCACCTCGCTCGTTCCGCAAGACGCTCCGCGGCAAGCTCACCGACCGCGACGGACACCTGAGCGTCGTGGTGGACGAGTCCACCATGCCAAGCCACATCGCCGAGAAGATCTCTTCCGGTCAGATCAAGACGATCTACGTGATCGGACAGGGAACCGCAGCGGTTGCCGGTCAGGCTGTCGCCGACGCCATCAACGGCGAACTTGGCGGTGCGCTTTCGGTGCTTGCCATTCCGGCCACGGAGCTCTCCGGCTTCGGTCTGCGCAAGGACATGAGCGACTCGCTCGTCATCGCCATCTCGCAGTCTGGAACAACCACCGACACCAACCGCACGGTCGACATCGTCAAGCAGCGCGGCGCCTCGGTGCTCGCCATCGTGAACCGTCGCGGTTCCGACCTGACCGACCGGGCCGAAGGTGTTCTGTACACCTCCGACGGTCGTGATGTGGAGATGAGCGTGGCGTCCACGAAGGCCTTCTACGCCCAGATCGCTGCCGGGTTCCTCCTTGCGGTGACCATTGCTGACCTCGCCATCCCCGACGAGATCGACTCCGAGGAACGCCAGAAGCTCCTGCACGCCTTGCGCGATCTTCCCGAGCTGATGATCGAGACGCTCACCCGCCGTCCCGACATCGCCCGCGCTGCAGGAGACCATGCGCCGTCTCGTCGTTATTGGGCCTGCGTCGGCAACGGTCCGAACCTCATTGCGGCCCGTGAGCTCCGCATCAAGTTGTCGGAGCTCTGCTACAAGTCCATCGCGGCCGACTCGACCGAGGACAAGAAGCACATCGACCTCTCGTCCGAGCCGCTCATTCTGATCTGCGCAGCCGGACTCGAAGGCTCCACAGCCGACGACGTTGGCAAAGAGGTCGCCATCTTTCGGGCGCACAAGTCGGCGCCGATCGTCATCGCCAACGAGGGCGAGACGCGCTTCAACTCTGCGCTCGACGTGATCTACGTGCCAGTCACCCACACCCGACTCGCCTTCGTGCTGTCGACCGTGGTCGGTCACCTGTTCGGATATGAGGCCGCCTTGGCCATCGACGCCCAGGCGCTGCCGCTGCGAGAAGCTCGTGCTGCCATCGACACGCTCATCGACGAAACCCGCGGCTCGCTCAGCGGTGAAGAGTTCCTCGCCCGCCTCGAGCCAAGCATCACGCCGGTCGTCGCCACGTTCATGGATGGCCTCCGGGTCGGCAGCTACAACGGCCACCTCGAAGCCAGCACTGCGGTGCAGCTTGCGTCACGCATGCGGTACGCGGTTGGCAACATTCCGCTGGATGCCTACCAATCCGAATTCGGCAAGGTCGGCACGCCTGCGGTGATCGTCGAAGACCTCAGCGCATCCCTCGGTGCGGCAATCGACGAACTGACTCGTCCCGTCGATGCCATCAAGCACCAGGCCAAGACGGTCACGGTCGGCATCTCCCGGACCGACGAGACCCTTCTCGAGTTCCCCCTCGTCGCCGAGGTCCTTGCCGCAGGAGCGCCACGAGATCACCTCACGTACTCCACCATCCGTACCCTTGCGAACCTCGATCCCGCAGTCGTTTCGATCGCCGGATGGACCCGCTACGACATCGACAGCTTGGAGAGCGGCAACGGCACGATCACGGTCGTCGATCGTGGTGGCGTGTCCACGACGATTCCCAGCCGTACCGACCGTTCACCGGTTCTCCGAGGCACGAAGAAGCGGGTGGCCGAAGAGCGCGAAGTCCTCGTGTCGAAGGGCCGTTCCGACGGTCGTCCGATCATGATGATTCCCGAGGTCAAGGACAACGAGACGACCGGCATGACGCTCCTCCACATCGAGCTGCACGACAAGCTCGATCCCGAGGTCATGCGTGGTGTGCTGCAGGGCTATCGCAACCGGTTCTCGGCCCTTCATGGCGCGGTCACCGAAACCGAAGAGACCTTCCGTCTTGACATCCTCGGGCAACAGGACGTCGGTGAACTGCTGTGGGTCTCCATCCAGGAGCTCGCCGATCGCTGGCGAGCCTGAGCGAACCGCGCCCAGCCAGGACGATCGTGACTACGCAGGGCGACCGAGGGTCCGAACCGGGCCGTGGCCGGCTCGTGTTGAGGTAGCTGTAGTCCCTACTGGTGTTTCGAGTGGCGGGCCGATGAGAAGTGCCACGCCAGCTCGCCGTGCGAGTCGAGCCACCGTGCTGCCCAGGAGGATGGCCGAGAGGTGGTGTCGCCGGCTCGACACGACGAGGAGGTCGGCGTCCACCGTCGTTGCGTACCGGACAAGGGCTCGATCGGTTCTGCCAGCGAGTACGACGAGCTCGGCATCGGGGGCACCGCACGCAATTGCGGTCTCCTCCAAGTGTGCTTGGCGTGGAGCAGGCTCGTCGGCCGGGCGAGGTGCCCGTGCCGTCTCGTAGTCGACGACGGTCACGATCGACACGTTGCCAGCCGCTGGTGCCGCCATACGTGCGGCGGCGACAGCGCTCTGTGTCCCCTCCGGGTGTTCGTCGACAGCGACCAGCATTCGGAGACCCGGTCCTGGCGCATCCCGTCCGCGGCGCACGATGAGCGGCGGGGTGTCGTCGGCGTCACGGAGATCTCCGAACAACAGAATCGTCAGCGGTCCCAGCACGAGCCCGAGGGTGGCGAACACAATCAGGTTGTGCCCCGATCGCCGGTAGATGAGTGCAATCAGAAGTCCGACGAGTCCCCAAACTGCGATGATGCCCAGTACGTATCCCATGCCCCAACTCTGAACCCCAACCGCACTCCACAACAGGGACCAAGGTCCCCAGCAGCCCCAACATGACATCTCGGGTCGCGTCTCACGAACATGACATCTGGGGTCGCGTCTCACGTGTCATCTTCAACATGATGATTGAGACGCGACCCCGGGTATCACCTTCGGCTCGCGTCGCGGGGAACGCTGCTGATCGACCAGAATGAGCTGATGGAGTTCTCCAATCCGCCCATCGATCTGACAGGTGTTCCGCGTCTGGACGAAGCCGACTTCGTTCCCCTCGACCCTGCGTACCTGCGCGTCTCGCTCCTCGGTCATTCGATCTTCGCCGGAATCGTCCTCGTCGCTGGAATCGTCGCCTCGGTGTTCGTCGGCTGGATACCTCTCGCGGTCATGGGTGTCGTGCTGTTGCTCGTTGGCCTGTCGGTGGTCCACTCGGTCGTCAACGTTCGCCACATCGCCTGGCAGGTCCGGGCCCACGATCTGTCGTACCGGAGCGGCGTGCTCGTTCGAACGGTGCAGACGCTCCCATTCGTGCGAATCCAGCACGCTCGGCTCAGCCGCGGTCCCATCGAGCAACGCTTTGGTCTGGCCAAGCTGCACATCAACTCCGCCGGTCCCGACCTCTCAATCGCCGGCCTGTCGGTGGCCGACGCCGAGCGGCTGCAAACCATCGTGATCGAGCGCGCCGGGGAGCTCAGCGAAGAGTCGTGAGCTCCGATCTTCAACTCCTTGCTGAGCCGCAACGCCAGTCTCCGCTGGCTGTCGTGTTCCTGGCGCTACGAACCCTGCGACAGGTGGGTATTGCCCAGATTGTGGTTGCGGTCCTGTTCATCTCCCGACTCCCCACAGCCGCCCTCCTGCTCATCGTCCCGCTTGTCGGACTGGTGATTCTGGGGTTCTCCCTGCTTGCGTGGTGGCGCTACACGTTCCTGGTCGCCGACGGTGAGCTCCGGGTGACCAAAGGTGTGTTGTCTCAGGACAAGCTGACCGTTCCGCTGGACCGAGTCCAGAGCGTGTCCATCCAGCAACGCTTTCTTCATCGTCTCGTCGGTCTGGTGAACGTCTCGGTCGACACTGCCGGCACGTCCGAGGCCGAGTTCGAAATCGACGCCGTCGACCGGTCCATCGCCGAAGCACTGCAACGTCTGGCCGCCGACGGGGCGCGAGCTGCAGCCAACACGGCTGCTTCCGCTGCTGGCCAGGTGGGCTCTTTCGACAACCCGGGGGTTCCCGGCCTGCCACATGTCCAGCCGCCGGCTCCCGTCGCTCCGGTCGTTGAGCGCCAGATCCTGCAACGAAGCGTCCGCCGTCTCATCACGATCGGCCTGACCCGACCGGCATTCGCTGGATTCGCCTTCATCTTTCCGCTGCTCACGTTCGGCGACGAACTCACCGGTCTTCTGCCCATCGATGTTCCCGAGATCGACGGCCCCGACCCGGCGCTGTGGATGTTGTGGTTTCTCCCGGTGATCGCAGCGTTGCTTGCGATGGCCGGATTTCTCGCAAACCTCCTGCAGACGGTGATCACCGAGTGGAACCTCTCGTTGACCCTTCGAGATCGTGGGCTGCTGCGGGAAGCGGGCCTCATCTCCCGGGCCTCGACCGCAACGAATCTGGACCGCGTGCAACGCCTGGAAGTGCGGCGAAACCCCTTGGAGGCGCGGTTCAGTATCCAACGGGTCACGCTGCCGACCATTGGCGAAGGTGACCTGAACCTGCCCGGAGCGGACGAGGCGGAGCTCCAGGAGCTTCGGTCATTGGTGATCGACGACGATGCGCGGGTTCCCGTTCTGGACCGTCGGGTCTCGCCCAAGTCGGTGTTCCTCGTCACCCGCAACACTGCGGTTGTTGCCCTCCTGCTGGCCATTGGGCTGTTCTTTCCTCTTGGTGCATGGTCGCTGCTGTTCCTGTTGATGGTCCCGTGGGCATGGGCGGCGGAACGTCGGAGCAATCGCCTCATGCGGTGGGGATTGGTCCGCGACGGCATCGCCAAACACGAGCAGTTCGTGAATGTGTTCACCCAGGAAATGATGCTTCGCAAGGTCAACGGAGCGGCGATCCGGCAGAGCCTGTTCGAACGCAAGCGAGATCTCGCCACGCTGCACCTGCAGACCGCCGACGGCACCGTGTCCGTTGGAATGCTGCCGCTCGACGAGGCGAAGGCGGTGCGGGATCAGGCGCTCATGATCACCGAGACGAACACCAAAGCCTGGATGTGATTTTCACCACATGGGGTCTGACCCCA
>CAZFBD010000003.1:79740-113102 GCA_964517125.1 uncultured Acidimicrobiales bacterium | reverse complement strand
CCGAGACGAACACCAAAGCCTGGATGTGATTTTCACCACATGGGGTCTGACCCCAATGTGAGCCTTTGCGCGCGGACGGTAGCTATCTCTGCCACATGGGGTCTGACCCCATTGTGAGGTTCTGCGCGCGGAGGGTGTTAGCGGCGTTTGCTGCTGATGACTCCGGTGGAGAATCCGGCGAGGTGGAGGCCACCGGCGAACCTGGCGTGTTCGATCTTTGTGCACCGGTCCATGACGACATCGAGGCCGGCATCGGCGGCGGCTTTGGCCGCATCAGCGTTCCACAACCCCAGCTGCGCCCAGAAGCTCTTTGCCCCGACGGCGATGGCCTCGTCGGCGACCTGCGGAAGGTCGTCGCTCTTGCGGAACACGTCGACCATGTCGGGCACCTCTGGGAGGTCGGCGAGCGATGCGTACACCGGCTGCCCCAGAATCTCGGTCTCGCGGGGATTGACGAGGTACACCCGGTAGTCGGCGGAACTGGACATCAGGTAGGTCGCAACGAAGTTGGACGCACGCGCAGGGTTTGCGCTGGCTCCGACGATGGCGATCGACTCGGTTTCGTCAAGGATGCGCTTGCGTTCGGTCGCGCTCGGCGGCGTCCATCCGTCGATGGGGTCGTGGTCGGTCTCAGCCATGAGCGAGCCTGCTTTCTTCTCCGCTGGCGGCGGCAAGCGCCTGATCCAGATCCCAGATGATGTCGTCGACGTCTTCGAGTCCCACGGAGATTCGTACCATGTCCTCGGACACGCCGCCTGCTTCGAGCTGTTCGTCGCTCAGTTGCTGATGTGTTGTGGTGGCGGGGTGGAGGACGAGTGTCTTGGCGTCGCCCACGTTCGCCAGATGACTGATCATTTGCAAGGAGTTGATGAACGTGGCCCCACCCGCTCGTCCTCCGTTGACCCCAAAGGTGAAGATCGCGCCCGGACCCATGGGGGTGTACTTGTTGGCGAGGTCGTGGTGTGGGGACTCGGGCAGACCCGCGTATTTCACCCACCCCACTCGAGGGTCGGCGTCGAGCCATTCGGCGACTCGTTGGGCGTTCGCCACGTGCTCGGTCATTCGCTGGGGGAGTGTTTCGATGCCCTGCAGCAGCATGAAGGCGTTGAACGGCGACATCGACGCGCCAACATCGCGCAGCTGCTCACTCCGCAAGCGGGTGGCGAACGCGTACTCGCCGAAGTTGTCCCACCAGCGGAGCCCGTTGTAACTCGGTACCGGCTCCGTCATGATCGGGAACCGGCCATTGCCCCAATCGAACCGACCGCTGTCGACGACCACGCCGCCGATGGATGTGCCGTGTCCTCCAAGAAACTTGGTTGCGGACTGGACGACGATGTCGGCGCCATGTTCGAGCGGACGACACAGGAAGGCCGTGGCGAACGTGTTGTCGACGACGAGTGGCACACCGTGCGCCCGAGTCACTGCAGACAGCGTTTCGAGGTCGGCAACCTCGCCCGATGGGTTTGCGATGATCTCGGTGAACACGGCTTTGGTGTCATCGTCGATCGCTGCCTCGACGGCGGCAGGGTCATTCGTGTTGACGAACCGGGTGTCGATCCCGAGCCGGCGCAGGGTCACATCGAACTGGGTGACGGTTCCGCCATAGAGCGAACTGTTCGCAACGATGTTGTCGCCGGCACCGGCGAGCGCCGTCATGGCGAGGAACTCGGCGGCTTGTCCGCTGGACGTGGCCACCGCGCCGATGCCTTCCTCGAGGCTGGCCACGCGTTCCTCGAATGCCGCAAGCGTCGGGTTGGAGATGCGGGTGTAGATGGTGCCGTACTTCTGCAATGCAAAGAGATCGGCTGCGTCCTGGGTGTCCTCGAACACGAAGCTCGTTGACTGGTAGATGGGCACCGCCCGAGCACCCGTGTACGGGTCGGGTTGGGCCCCAGCATGAAGTGCGCGGGTTCGAAAGCCCCACTCGTGATCGGTCATGCAACAGAAACTACCCCTGGGCGCTCTCGCATTCCGGTTCGGGACCTACGCTGGCGAGGTGATCGGGATTGGAACGGACCTTGTCGACATCGATCGATTCCGCATCGTGCTGGATCGCACGCCCGGTATCCGCACCCGAACGTTCACCGAAGCCGAGCGAACCTACGCCGACGCCCGCAACGATCCGACCGAGCGATATGCAGTGCGGTGGGCGGCCAAGGAGGCCGTCATGAAGGCCATGGGGGTTGGTTTGGGTGCGGTGGCAATGATCGACATCGAAGTCGTTCGAGCGGAGTCGGGTGCACCCTCGATCGTCTTGCATGGCTCGGCGGCCGATCTGTCCACCGAGATGGGCATCACGGAATGGAAGATCACCCTGACCCATTCCGAGACGCTCGCCCAGGCGATCGCCGTGGCGCTGTAGGTGGGTATGCACGCCGTCGTCACGCCCGCCATGGTCAAGGAGATTGACGAAGCAGCCATTGCGGCCGAATCACTCGACGAGATCCTGGCCCGCGTCGGCGATGTCGTGTGCCGAACGGTGATCGGCATCCTCGGCGGCACCTACGGTCGGCGGGTGAACGTGCTGATTGGGCCCGGCCTCAACGGCGCCGATGCTGCGTCGGCCGCCCGGCGGCTGGAAGGCCGTGGTGTGAGGGTCCGGCGAATCGTTCTTGGCGAGCTTCCCGAGGTGCTTCCACCAGCCGACCTGACGCTCGACGGCCTGTTCGGCAGTGGGCTGAACCGGCCGTTCCACGCACCCGACCCTGGTGTGGCTCCCGTTGTGTCCATCGATGTGCCCTCGGGCATCGATGCCCTAACCGGTGAGGCGCTCGGTCGACCGTTCATGGCGACGCATACGCTTGCGCTCATGGCGTTGAAGCCCGGCCATCTCTTCGGGTCTGGGGCAGAGCACTCTGGTCGGGTGCAGGTTCTCGACATCGGCATCGACGTGTCCGAGCCGGCGGCCCGCGTCGTCGACGATGATGCTGTCGCCGCATGGCTGCCGACCCGCCGAACCGCGGCGCACAAGTGGAACGACGCAGTTCTCGTCGTGGCTGGGTCTCCGGGCATGTCGGGTGCTGCGCATCTCGCCTGCATGGCGGCGATGCGAACCGGCGCCGGGTACGTGCACCTGGACACCGCAGACACCAGCGACCAGGGCGTTCCCACCGAAGTCGTCGCCAGCTTGGGAGGTCGGGGCGTACGGGCCGACCCAACTCGTTTTTCTGCCGCTGTGGTCGGCCCGGGACTGGGACGTACCTCGTCCGCACGGCAGCTGATCGGTGCCGTCCTCGCAGCGGTCGATGCTCCGGCCGTTGTCGATGGCGACGGACTGTCGGCGATTGCGGCCGAACCTGCCATCCTGCACGAACGGACGGCCCCCACCGTCCTCACCCCGCACGATGGCGAGTTCGAACGACTCGTCGGTGTCCGTCCGGCTGCGAACCGCGTCGCCTCGGCCAGCGAGCTGGCGACGTCGCTCGGTTGTGTCGTTCTGTTGAAAGGGCCCACAACGGTGGTTGCCGACGAGAACGGTCGGGTGCTGCTCTGCACGTCCGGGGATGCGCGCTTGGCAACGGCCGGCACCGGCGACGTACTGGCCGGCATGATTGGCGCGCTACTGGCGAGGGGCGTGCCAACGTTTGAGGCAGCGGCAGCCGGTGCGCACCTGCATGGACGTGCGGCCGGACGTGGCCCAGGCGAAGGACTCATCGCCAGCGATCTCCCCGAACGGATCCCGGAAGTCCTGGACCAGTTGAGGACCTGAATCTCAGCGCACGTGAATCTCGTGCGGGATGATGGCGTTCCACAAAATGGTGCTCGGGTTGTAGGCCACGGTTTCGGGCTGCGTCGAGCCATCGGCCGCCGTGGCACGCGTCCGAATGTGGTGTTCGCCGGGTAGTGCCGTCCATCGGAACCGAAACGGACTCCAACTCCAATCGCTGTTGGGTCCCACCAGTTCGGCCTGCTGCCAAGGACCATCGTCGACCGACCACTCCACGGTTGCGATCGGCTGACCGGGAACCCGGGCGTACCCCATGATCTCCTGCGGGCCTGGCGACAGAACAGCTGGCCAGTCCAAGGCCAGACAGCTCTTGATGGGGTGCGCGGTCGCCGGGCCCAGCTTCGTACCATCGGGCAGTCGGTGCTGGTAGTACTCGTCGTTGCGCCACGATGGGATCCAGGCGGAGCTCAGCTCGATTCCAGCCAGCCACTTGACCGAATACGCCCCGACCCAGCCGGGCACGATGAGTCGGGCGGGAGCTCCGTGCGCGGCAGACAATGGTGCGTCGTTCATGGAGAGCGCAACGATGGTGTCGCCGTGTGTTGCCTTGTCGATCGGTACAGACATCCGAACGGGTTCGCCCTCGGCGTTGTCGACGTCGAGGCCACGTGGGCCCACCCACCCGAGATCGTCGGTGGGGTTCGCAAGGGCGAGTACGTCGCTGAGCCGCGGACCGGACCACGACGCCATGCCCATGGCACCCAGCGTCCATTGCGTATCGGGCAGCGCGCTCGAGGGAGCATGCCCGTCGACGAGTTCGAACATGCGTCGTCCGTTCCCGGCACATTCCAGCCACGCATCGACCCGGTGCTGGGGAAGAGACCGCAGCTCGTCCAAGCCCACGGACACGGTGGTGCCGGCGGCGTGGCCCGTGATCTCCAGTCGCCACGAGTGTTCGTTGACCTCGGGGGCAGCGTCGACACTGCAGACGAAGAACCGGTCTTCTGCTGTTCGTTCCATACCGAGATCCATGGTCTCGGGCTCCAGGCTCCGCTTCAGTTTGCGAAAGCCATCGGTGCTCTTGCCAACGCTCATTGTGCGGCCTCCGTTGGGTAGAAACGGCTGAAGACGATTGCCTGAAGGGCATAGAAGACCGCTCCGACGACAAAGAGCGTCTGCATGGCCGACAGCGAATCGGCCGCATCGATGGTGCCCGCAGTGAGTGCGAAGCCCATGGCAACGCCGGCAGCCACGCCCAACTGAAAGATCGTGGTCCGTCCGGCTCCGGCCATGCCGAACCTTGCGGGCGGCACGTCACGCATGGTCGCCGCGACCAACATCGCGAAACTGGAACCGGCAGCGATACCGACGAGCAGACCCGGGAGAAAAACGGCGGTGACGTACGCCGGTTCCGTGCCCAGTGTGATGCGTTGGAGTACGAGGCCCGCACAGCCAATGACACCACCGAAGGCGAGGATCGGCGGCGGCCCGATTCGTTCGGCCAGCTTGCCCATCGGTGGCGAGGTGAACATGGCCATGAGGGGACCGGGAGCGATGGCGAATCCGGTCTGCAGCACCGACCAGCCCCACACGTCCTGGATGAAACTGGGGAGCGTCACGAGCCAGCTGAAGAAGGCCATCACGAACAGAACGCTCACCCCGTTCGCAATTGCATATGACCGGATCGAGAACAGCTCCAGGTCGAACAAGGGGGTGGGATGTCGCCGAGATCGGTACAGGAACATGGCCACCAACCCGACCCCTACCGCCATCGTGCCGATCATGGCGGGCGAACCGGGGCCCAGGGTCTCGGCCTGCACCACGCCGAGCAGGATGGCGCCGATTCCCAGTGATGCGAGTGGGACACTGAAGAGGTCGACCTTCGTTGGCACGTCGGGAAGTCGGCTCTCCACAAGCCACTGCCGCCCTGCAACCACGGCGATGAACGCCACGGGGACATTGATGGCGAAGATGGAACGCCAACCGAACGCGTCGACCAACACGGCGCCAGCCGACGGCCCGACCGCCGCGGCGAATGCGCCCATTGCTCCCCACACGCCGATGGCGCTCGGGCGACGCTCCGGCGGGAACGCGCTCAACAACAGCGCAAGCCCGGCAGGAAACTGGATGGCTCCACCCACCGATTGGACGATCCGGGAGGCAATGAGGACTTCGGCACTCCACGCGAACGCGGCGAGCAGGGAACCGCCAGCGAACGCGACCAGCCCGATGAGGAACACCTTCTTGCGGCCGGCGTTGTCGGCCCACCATCCCGAGATCAACAACAGGGAGGCAACACCGATGTTGTAGGCCGTGATGACCCACGACAGCGTGGCTTCGGACGTGGTCGGGAACGCGGCCTGAATCTCGGGGAATGCGAGCGCAATGATGGTGATTTCCAGACTCACCATGAACCCGGTGACCGAGGTGATGATCAGCGTTCGCCTCGGTGTCGGATCGGTCATCCGCCGAACGTACTTCACCGTGTCGGCATGGCCGGTCGGTATGGCCCAATTCGCTCCAGTTTTTCGAATACTGGTCCGAACCAACAGGTGTGGCCCCTGAAACCCCCGTCAAACGACCGCGCCTGCCCTGGTGGCTTCCTGCGTTCGTCCTCGTCCCGGTGCTTGGGCTGCTTGCGCTGACCAACCTCAACGACCCGACACCGGTCGACCTCTACACCGAAGACGTGGGTAACGCAGTCGACGAGGACGTGGCCCAGGCAGCGTCGTTGCCAGCGGAAACCGTGGCGCCCGTGGTCGCGCAAGCTGCTCCAGCCGATCCCGAAGCGGCGCAGGCGGACCCTGTCGAACCCGCCGCTCCCAGCTCCGATCAATCGGTGGCTTCGGCCAGTGCCAGCGGCGCAGCCAACGCCGGACCGACCGAATCGCCGGCCGCTGCCGAGACGGCCGGAAACGACCCCGGTGTCGTGCCGCCGGTGCCGATCACCAGCACCCCCGGTGTGGACGGCGTCGTTGCGGACACTGCAGCTGCCTCGCCAGCGCAGACCGGCAGCTGGTGCGAGATCGAGGTGCGTGCCACCGACGGCGTGATCCGCTGGGAGGACGAGGGGCGAACGGCCGTGTTCCGCCGCAACGACAGCTGGTACCACACGCCCGACGAAGCAGCCGTGGCCATCCTCGTCCCCGAGGAGATCGACACGGACGACGAGTACATCCTGCGGCTGTGGAACGGCGGCACCTCCGATGTGCTGTGCACGTTTGTGGCCGGAACGTCCGAAGTTGCCGCTCCGGCGAGTACCACAACCACCACCGCACCAGCACCGACAACGACCACAACGGTTCCGGAAGCCGTCGCATTCGCCGCGCTCCCAGATCCCATTGCGATTCCGGCTGGTCCCGTGCAGATGGGGTTCAACGTGGACCTGTGGGGCGACGAACGGACTGCCTATTGGTCCGAACTTGAAGCCGTGCCTGGCAATGGCCGGCTCATCGCGCACGAATTCAAGTCGTTCACGAAGACCCTGAACACGTCGATCCTGTCCTGGCACATGAGTGAGGGGCGCGATGTGCTCCTGACCTGGAACGGCACAACGGCGTCGTCGATTCTGGATGGCTCGCAGGACGCGCTCATACGTAGTCACGCCCAGCAGCTGTCGGCGCTTCCGGGCACGGTGAAGCTCCGGTTCTGGCACGAGCCCGACGTCTCGTACAAGGCCAGCTGGATCGAGGGGGATCCGCAGAATTACATCGATGCGTGGATGTATGTTCGTCGTCTCTTTGTCGAGGAGGGCGCCGTTTCGAACATCGAATGGGTCTGGTGCCCGACCGCATGGAACTGGGAGCAACAGGGTGCGCTCTTCTACCCGGGCGATGCGAACGTCGACTGGATCTGTGCCGACGGCTATTCGGGCATGAACCTGGACAAGCCCCTCGACCCAATCGCCGACGAGTTCACGGCGTTCCAGGCCTGGGCCGACCAACGCCCGTCCAAACCCATCCTCATCGCCGAGTTCGGCGCAACCGAACGAGATCCGGGAGACCGGGCTGCCTGGGTCCAGGGGATCCCAACCTGGGTCAATGCGTCATCGAACATCCGAGCCGTCGTCTACTTCGACTACGACAAGCGAAGCGAGCAGCCGTGGGACTGGCGCCTCCGCACCGAAGCCGACGCCTGGGATGCCATGAAAGATGTGTTGAGCTCCGCCCCATTCGGCAACTGAGGATGTCGGTCAGTTCGATACTCGGTCGATCCCGCACCGCTCCATCCAGTCCACGTCGACTGAAAACGGTCCGTCGATGCCGTCCGATATCTGGATGCCCAACTCGACCGCCTGCTCTGGCACGAACGGATCGATGAGCACGAGGGTGCCGAATGTACTCGCTTCCAGGTCTTCGAACGCCACGGTCACCTCTTCCCATGTGCCAACCGTCGTGAACGGAATCACGGCTTGGAACGAGATGCGTCGATCGCGCCCCCCGAGGGCGTCGCGCACGATGAGCTGGTAGGTGCGGCCATCCGAACGCCCGCGGAGTCGCATGTGGTCCGCCCCCGCAAGAACCTCCGGCATCGGCGCCGCTCGGACCGACGAGAACCCGCCCCCGTTCGTGTTGATCTCACCGGCGAATGTCAGGATGCCATCGTCGAATGCTGGTCCGCCGCTCGATCTCCCGCCCATGACCCCATCGTTCAGTGCACGCCAAACGTTCGCATCCTGGTCATCGAATTCCGACAGCCGAACGCAGGTCGACACGGGCTCCGGAATGGCGGGCTGCGGGTCCGATGCAGCAAAGGGCAGCGACGTGGCTGCCTCCGTCGTGGTGGTCGGGGCGGCGCTGGTACTGGTGGTGGACGCCGTGGTGGTTGCATCCGTGGTCGGTGCGGCGACGTCGGTGTCCGGGTCGGCCGCAGCCGAACAGGCAGCCAGCAGGACCAGGAGAAGCAACAGAATCCGGGTGCGCGCCACGGCCAAAGCGTAGCCAGACCCGATGCACGCCTTCGGTCTGAACGGGCCTGCCGGCAGTGATCTGCGACGTGTCCGCCGATAGGCTCCCGATCGATGAACTCCGAGCAGCACCCCACCGAAGAATCAGCGGCACTGCCAGACGAGCATGCGCAGGCAAGCGACGACGCGATGGCCCCGAACACCGAAAGTGAGTCCGGTGACGGGCAGCACGTCGCTTCGGTCGTTGACGTTGACGTTGACGTTGACGTTGCCGTTGACATTGCCGCTGCCGGGGACGCCCCCGAGGTTGCTGCGCCTGTGGCAGCGCAGACCGAAGAGTCCGACATCGACGGGCCATCCGTCGATGAGCTCGAAGGCCGCCTCACCGAGGTGGAGCGCGCCATGGGGCACCTGCAGTCGGGCGATCTCGATGACGCAGAGTCGGCAATCGCATCGCTTGACCAGCGCACAGCGGCCACGTCAGACTGAACGGGCGAGTCGTCCGCTCGCCAAACAGCGAGGAACCGCACTGTGAGCACGATCGAGAACGAGCTGGCCGAGTCCGACACAGCGACCGTGACCGTGACCGAGAAGATGATCTTTCCGATGCCTCCAGATCATGGCGACGACCTCGACGCTGAACGTGCCTACCGCAAGCAGATGCTGGTCGATGCGCTCCATGCCATCGGCCGCCTTGGTTTCGCCGAGGGAGCCGCTGGCCACATCACCGTCCGCGACCCCGAACACACCGACAGCTTCTGGGTCAACCCGTTCGGCACAGCGTTCACCCGCGTGGAGCTCGACATGTTGCTTCGCGTGAACCACGAGGGCGAGGTGCTGGAAGGCAACCGTCCGCTCAACAACGCGGCCTTCGCCATTCACTCCGCCATTCACGCAATGCACCCGCACGTGAACGCCGCCTGTCATACACACGCCATGTACTCGAAGGCCTTCTCGTCTCTGGGCGTTCCGCTCAAGATGATCAGCCAGGACCACTGCATGTTCTACAACCACGTCGCCATGCACTCCGAAGACGGCGGTGCCATCGTCACCGACCTCGAGAGTGGCAACGGTCTCGCTGCTTCGCTCACCGGCAACAAGGCGGTCATTCACCAGAACCACGGCATCATCACCACCGGCGAGACCGTCGATGAAGCCGCCTGGTGGTTCATCGCCCTCGAGCGCGCCTGCCAGGCGCAGCTGTTGGCCGAGGCAGCCGGCGAACCGAAGATCGTCCCCGACGAGTACGCCCAGCTCACCTTCGATCAGAGCGGCTATCCCTTCTCGGGTTGGTTCCAGTTCCAAACGGTCAAGCAGGATCTCGGCCTGGTGTGAGCCAGCTCGAAACGCGGGTTCCGCCGCCAGTCTGGGCCCTCCTTTCGGGAGTTCTTGTGTGGGTCGTCGCCGCCGTCGTGGGCGAGCGGCTGCTCGAAGACGCCGGCGGTCGCACGCCAGCGATCCTCCTCGCCATTCTCGGTGTGCTCGTTTCCGCCGCCGGCATCTTCGGTTTCGGTACGGCGAAGACCACGGTCGACCCCCACAACATCGACAAAGCCTCCACGCTCGTGACCGGCGGGATCTATCGCCTCACCCGTAACCCCATGTACCTCGGGATGTTGCTGGTCCTGCTCGGATTCGCTCGCAGTCAGGGAAGCCTCATCGCGCTCGTCGTCGGCTGCGGCGCCTATATCGCCGTCATCACGCGGCTGCAGATCATTCCCGAGGAACGCTTCCTGGCAAAGAAGTTTGGCAAGAAATACAAGGTCTTCACCGAACGAACCCGCCGCTGGATCTGATCTCGGCGCTGCCACACCCGAGGTTGTGGCAGGCGAAGAAGCCACCAGACTGAACGCATGGACCCCGACTCGAGCGCTCCACCGTCGATTGCGGTCACCTACCCGAGCGACCTCCCCATCGCCGAGCGGCGGGACGAGCTGATTGCAGCAATTCGGGACAACCAGGTCGTGGTTGTGGCTGGCGAGACCGGTTCTGGCAAGAGCACGCAGCTCCCGAAGATGTGCGTGGAGCTGGGCCTGCACGAACATGGCTGGATCGGCCACACCCAGCCCCGGCGAATCGCAGCGCGCTCCATCGCTGAACGGGTTGCCGAGGAGCTCAACGATGAGGTTGGTGGGCTTGTTGGTTACAAGGTTCGCTTCACCGACAAGGTGTCCAAGAAGACGGCCATCAAGGCGATGACCGACGGCATCCTGCTCGCCGAGATGCAACACGACAGGAACCTGTCGGCGTACAGCACGATCATCATCGACGAAGCCCACGAACGCAGCCTCAACATCGACTTTCTCCTCGGCTACATCCGTCAGCTCCTGCCGAAGCGGCCGGATCTGAAGGTGATCGTCACGTCGGCGACCATCGATACCGAACGGTTCTCCGAGCACTTTGACAACGCGCCGATCATCGAGGTTTCGGGTCGCACGTATCCGGTCGAGGTTCGCTACCGGCCACCCGAGGACGAGGCCACCGGAGAATCACTCACGCAGGCCGAAGCCATCGTCGAGGCGGTCAATGAACTGGAACTCGAGGGCACCGGCGACGTGCTCGTCTTCTGCAGCGGCGAGCGGGAGATCCGCGAGGCGAGCGACGCTCTGGCCGAGGCGAAGCTGCGCAACACCGAGGTCGTCCCGCTCTACGGGCGTCTCTCGGCGGCCGAACAGCATCGGGTCTTCGACCGGTCACGACGGGACGCTCGCCGAATCGTCATCGCCACGAACGTCGCCGAGACATCGCTCACCGTTCCGGGAATTCGCTACGTGGTCGACCCGGGAACCGCACGCATCAGCCGCTACAGCAACCGTACGAAAGTGCAGCGGCTCCCGATCGAGGATGTGTCACAGGCGAGTGCCAACCAGCGGTCCGGTCGTTGCGGTCGTGTGGCTCCCGGTATCGCCATCCGTTTGTACTCCGAGGAGAACTTCGAGAACCGTATCGAGTTCACCGAACCCGAAATCACCCGCACCAATCTTGCTTCGGTCATTCTGCAGATGGCGTCGCTGGGGCTCGGCAACATCGAGAAGTTCCCGTTCGTCGACCCGCCGGAACTGCGCAACATCCGCGACGGCGTCGGTCTGCTCGAAGAACTCGACGCCATCGATCCCGATCGTGAAGGCCACAAGAACTGGCTCACCCCGATCGGCCGTGAGCTCGCCCGCCTGCCAATCGACCCTCGCTTCGGTCGGATGGTCATTGAGGCGGCCGACACCGGGTGTCTGCGCGAGGTAACGATCATCACTGCGGCGATGTCGGTTCAGGACCCCCGTGAGCGGCCCAGCGAGAAGCGTGAGGAAGCCGCGCAGTGGCACGGTCGATTCACCGAACCGGGTTCCGACTTCCTCACATGGCTCAACCTGTGGAACCACTTGGAGACCGAGCGTGCCGCCCGATCCAGCAGCGCGTTTCGACGAATGTGCAAGAAGGAATTCCTCAACCACAACCGCATTCGAGAGTGGTGGGACATCGTTCGCCAGTTGGAACGCACCGCCAAGTCGCTTCGATGGACGGTGAACACCGAGCCGGCCAAGGGCGATGTCGTCCACCAGGCGCTACTCACAGGTCTCCTGTCGCAGATCGGGCTGAAGGACGCCAACGGCAACGAATTCACCGGCGGCCGCAACGCCCGCTTCGTCGTCAGTCGGGGCTCAGCGCTGGGCAAGAAGCCGCCCAATTGGGTGATGGCCGGCGAACTCATCGAAACGAATCGGCTGTGGGCACACACGGCGGCCCGTATTCAGCCCGAGTGGGCCGAACGGGCGGGTGAGCATCTCATCAAGCGCAGTTTCGAGGAAGCTGAATGGGATGCGGCCAAGGGCTCGGCGATGACGATCGAGCGCGCCTCGCTGTACGGCGTTCCGTTGGTTGCCGGCCGTCGAGTTCACTATCGACGTGTGGACCCCGACGTGGCCCGCGAACTGTTCATCCACCACGCGCTCATCGAGGGGGACTGGGAAACGCACCACGCATTCTTCGCACAGAACGAAGGTGTCCTCGACGAGGTGCGCCGGCTCGGGGCACGTCAGCGTCGGGACCTGTTCGTCGAGTACGACGTGCTGTTCGACTTCTACGACAAGCGGGTCGGGGAGCGCGTCACCTCGGGCGCCGATTTCGACCGCTGGTGGAACAAGCGGCGCAAGAAGGATCCGCGTCACCTGGACCTCCGCCTCGACGACATCTTCGATTCGGATCAGGCGCAGGTCGACGACCAGTCGTTCCCCGAAGTCTGGCAGGCCGGCGAGTTGGAGCTCCCTGTCGACTACGAGTTCGATGCCAGTGCGGCGAACGACGGGGTCACGGTCACCGTTCCGGTTTCGCTGCTGAATCGGGTCGACGCGGCGGTCTTCGAGTGGAACGTCCCCGGGTTGCGGGAGGAGCTCGTGACCGCGCTCCTGCGTTCCATGCCCAAGGTCGTCCGCAAACCGTTCGTTCCCATTCCCGACACCGTTGCCAAGATCATGCCCGGGCTGTCCGATGCTGGTGGAGATCTCGTCGACGCCGTCCGGCGGGAGCTTCGCAATCTCTCCGGGGAGCTGCTGCCCGCCGACGCTCTGGTCATGGACCGCCTGCCAAACCACCTTCGTCCCATCTTTCGGGTCGTCACCGATGACGGTGAACTGCTGGCGCAGAACCGCGACCTCGACGCCATTCGAACTCAGCTGGCCAACGAGGTGACCGAGGTGCTGGCTGGGAGCGACCACGACCTCGTTACCAGCGGGCAGACGACGTGGACGTTCGGCACCCTGCCCCGGCAGGTGAAGACACAAGCCGCCGGCCAGGAGGTCGATGCATTCCCGTCGCTCGTCGACGAGGGAACGTCGGTGGGTGTCCAGCTGCTGCCCGACGCCGAGACCCAGTACGAGTCGATGTGGTTGGGAACTCGCCGCTTGTTGCGCTTGAACGTCGGCGGCTCTGCACGGATGCTCAACGACCTCCTCGACAATCGTGCGGCACTGGCGCTGGCGCACAGCCCACATGGCGGAAAGCTGCCGTGGGTGAACGATGCGGCCGACAGCATCTTTTCGCACCTGTTGTCCGAGGCCGGCGGGCTGGTCTGGTCGGCTGACGACTTCGAGTCGCTCGCTGGGCGGGTGAGGCACGCAATGCCCGAGGCCATCGACCGAATTGGTCGCGATGCCGTGGAGATCCTGGTGCTTGGGTCGGACCTCACCCGCGACCTGGCGGCTCCCGTTCCTTCGGCCCTGCACCCGGCGTACCTGGACATGCAGGGCCAGTTGGGTCGGTTGGTGTATCCGGACCATCTGTCCGGTGTCGGCGCCCATCGGCTTGCCGACGTTGCCCGCTACCTGCGAGGCATGCGAATCCGTCTGGACAAACTGCCAGACCGTGTCGTCCAGGACGGTCAGCTCATGACGAAGTGCCGAGCGCTCGAGACCGACTTCGATGCCTACGCCGAGCAGCTGTCACCCTCGACCCAGCTCGAAGATCTGAACTGGCAGCTCGAAGAGTTCCGCATCGCCACCTTCGCCCAACAGGTGGGTACAAAGGAAAAGGTCAGCGAAAAGCGAATCCGCGCCGCCCTCCGCAACCTGTAAGGCCGTCCAAGCACACGAAACGCACGACAATCGGATGCGCGACGACCTCTCCAGAAACCACGAAGAGCGCGCAGGTAACCACAACAGGGGCCAGGCCCCTTCCACCGACGAAACCACTGTCCCCCCGCCCGAATCGTTGATTTCACAATCATCAGCCAACCGCAACCTCACCCACCGCGCGTAGCGCGCTACAAGGGGGGCCAGGCCCCTGGTGTGGTTGGTTGGCTACGTTTGGTGGCTGAGAGTTAGTAGCCGGAGGCGGCGCTGGTAGAGGGGCGGGGGTCGGCGGCGCCGGCGTACATGCCGTTGGGGAGGACCTCGATGCAGTGCGCGTGACCGAACTGGTGGGGGTTCGTTCCCACCTCGACCGTGTGACCGCGAGCCTCGAGCCCCGGTCGCCACGCCGACTCCAGCCATGGTTCGATGACGACCCGTACCGGACCCTTGGCCGCCCAGATCTCGAACATCGATGCCGGGTCGACAGACGTGAGAACAAACCGTCCGGAACCGACCACCGAACCGGGATCCTGGCCGTGCCGTAACAACCGCACCACCATCTGCTGCACGACGTGTGGCTGGGCATCGCCGCCCATGGTTCCCAGCACGGAACGAAGCGAACCATCGTCGCGGGTCAACAGTGCAGCCGACAGCGTGTGTGGGGGAATACGTCCCGGCCCGTATTCGGCGGGATGGCCTGGCTCGAGCGAGAAGCCGATGCCGCGGTTCTGCAGGAAGATGCCGGTGTCGCCGGCGATGATGTTGCTGCCGAACCCCATGGCGTTCGACTGAATGAGTGACACGCCCATGCCGTCGCGATCGATGGCCGTCAGGTGGATCGTGCCTCCGTCAGCGAAACTGCCGCCCCACTCGGCGGCCGAGTCGGCGGAGATGTGGCCCCACCGGGACTCGAGCCGGTCGGGGGCAAGCAGCGACATTCCGTCGGCGCGGTCGGACAGAACCTCGACCCGGTCAAAGGCGGCTGCACGCGCTGCTTCGACCATGTAGTGCGCCCACAGCGGGTCACGTGGCTCATCGGGCAGGTCCAGCTGCTCAGCGATGGCCGTGCCCGCAAGCGACAGGTAGCCCTGGGTGCTCGGTGGAGTGGTCCAGAGGTCGTGATCGAAGACGCGTTGCACCAGGGGTGTCACCCATCGGGCCTGCACGTGGTTGAGATCGTCCTCGGTGTATTCGCCGTCGCCAACCTGCAGGAGCGCGTCGCCGAACTCGCCGTTGTAGAACCCCTCTCGTCCCTCGGTTGCGACGGCGCGGAGCGCTCGGGCGATACCAGGCCGGGTGACCCGCTGACCGGTGACCACACCGGCAAAGTCATGGCCTGCCACATGGCTGATTCGCTGTGCCGACGCCGCCAACTCGGCCGATGCAGGGAAGCCGGTCTCCGCATACAGAATTGCGGGACCGAGCACGTCCTTGAGGTCCAACCGTCCGTAGCGGTAGTGCAGCATGACCCAGCCGTCGACACAGCCGGGAACTGGAACAGCACTGATGGAATCGTGAAACGGGATGTGGGTATGTCCGGCCGCCCGTAGCGCGTCCGGGTCGGCTCCGGAACCGGCGCGGCCCGACGATGCCAGGACTGCTGGTGGTCCGTTGGTCTCGTGGACGAGTGCGAACAGGTCGCCGCCCATGCCGCACATGTTCTGCGACGTGACCGCGAGGACCGCGTTGGTGGCAATGGCCGCGTCGACAGCCGTGCCGCCAGCCTGGAGGATGGACACGCCGGCGTTGGAAGCCAGTTGGTCGATGGACGTGACGAGGCCATTCGGAGCGGTCGTGGTCATCGGAGGGCAGCAATCGTTGGAGCGTTCATGCGGCCAGTCTGGCAAATTCGCGCTACGCAGGACCGCTCCACTGCGGAACGATGGTCGCAACGGGCTGACTACCATGACCCACGTGCCGACCAGCCCGACGATCTTCCTGCACATTCCGAAGACCGGCGGGACGAGCATTCGCCGGGCCGTCGAACGTTCGGTCGGCCATGCACGGGTGCTCCGTGTGTATTCGGGGGACGCGGGCGAGGGCACGGTCGACGTTGACGCTGTTCCCGATCTGTTGGCGACCAACGAGCGACCCGTGATGATTTCGGGGCATCTCAATTTCGGTGCGCATCGCACGTTCGGCATTCCCCGTGCGTACGTGACGGTGATCCGGGAGCCGGCGGCGCAATTGGTGTCGGCGGTCGAGCACTACCGGCGAGCCGCGAACGGCGATGCCGACGCTCAGGAGCTGCTCACCCGCCCCTCGAAGCGATTCGACAACCCACAGATGCGGCATTTGCTGCGGCGGAGTCCGCCGGCCGGACGATTGGACGAATCGCACTACAGGACTGCCGAAGCGAACCTGCGGGCATGTCTCGCAGTCGGTACCACCGAACGGCTCGAGGAGACGGCACAACTGTTCGGCTCCGTGCTCGGACTGTCGATCGACACGGTCACGCGGGTCAACGTGCGGCCCGAAGGATCGATATCGAGCATGCCCATCGAGGACCTGGTCTCGCACATTCCCGACGAACGGATTCGGTGGGATCGGCGGCTGCACCGCCTTGCTGCAACCTTGTTGGACGAGGGCTGCGAGGCGCTCGGCTGAGTCAGCCAACCAGCTTGGCGAAAACCGCAGGGTCCACATTTCCGCCGCTGAGTGTGATGCCGACTCGCATGCCGGGTTCGATGAGTCCCCGATGCATGGCCCCGGCCAGAGCGCATGCTCCGCTTGGTTCGGCGACGAGCTTGTGGTGCAGGAACAGCGTTCGCATGGCGGTGACGATCTCGTCGTCGGTGGCGACGGTGAAGGTCTCGGTGAGCGAATCCGAGATGGGCCAGGTCAGCTCCCCCGGAGCGAGGGTCTGTTGGCCGTCGGCAATGGTCACGGGCACAGCGGGAAGGGAGACACGCTCGCCGGCGTCGCGGCTGAGGGTATGGTCGTTGCCCGTGGCCGGTTCGACACCGACCAGCCGAGCCTGTGGCTGCAGTGCCTTCGCTGCGACCGCAATGCCGGACAGCAGGCCGCCGCCTCCAAGGCACACGAAGATCAGGTCCAGGTCGGGAACCTGCGTGCACAGCTCCAGACCCACGGTTCCCTGTCCGGCCATGACATCCTCATGGTCATAGGGAGGCACCAGGATGGGGCGGTCGCCGTCGATGCCCGAGAGAACACGCTCGGCCACCTCCGCTCGGGTTTCGTCGTAGCGGTCGTATTCGACGATCGTCGCTCCCCAGTGCGCGGTTGCAGCCTTCTTGATGGCCGGCGCGTCGAACGGCATGATCACGGTCGCCGGAACTCCGAAGATGCCGGCGGCCCGGCTGATGGCCTGGCCATGATTGCCCGATGAGTAGGTCAGAACGCCGCGCTGGCGTTCCTCGTCGGTCAACTGCCCAATGGCATTGCACGCGCCCCGAAACTTGAACGCTCCGGTTCTCTGCAACATCTCTGCCTTGCAGAAGACCTGCGCACCAAGCTGTTCACTCAGGACGGTGGACTCGACGGCCGGGGTCTGGCGTGCGTGTGGAGCAATGCGGTCGGCAGCCGCCTCGATGCCTGCAAATTCAAGCGAGCGTGGTTCGAGGTCCATGGGGTTCCTGAATCTGCGGGGGAGTCGGGTTGTCGGCAACGATGCAGGGTTCTGGGCCGGTCCCGAGTGTGCCGGCGTGGCCCAACGACACAGCCATGAGGAAACCTTCGGCTCGCTCGGCGCGAGGAAAGCGGGCAACCAGCGCATGGAAGGCCGGGGAGTGGTTGGCATGCACCAGGTGTGCCAACTCGTGGACGAGCACATAGTCGACGACCCAGCCTGGGAACGCAGCCAGACGATGCGACAGCCGAACCGAACCAGACGCCGGTGAGCATGACCCCCATCGGGAGTTCTGCCGCGACGACCATCCGACCGACGCTGGCACCGGAAGGTCATGGCGTGCCGCCAGTGTTCGGGCGCGTTCCATGAGGTCGATCTCGGCCGTCGAACGTTGCTTCTCGAGCCGTGCGGCAAGCTTCCGCACATGATTGTTGCGCTCGGCTGCCTGCATCCCGGCCGGAACGCGTACCTCGATCGTGTCCCCAACGATCCGGGCAGCCACGGTTTTCTTGCGGCGGGTACTTTCGATGATGCGGACCGGCAGCGGCTCCACGCTCAGAGAATGTCCGAGGTCTGGGCGCTCTTCAGTTCGTCCTCGTCGTCGAGCAGTTCAACCCGATCGCCGACCATGATGGTGCCGTCGTCGGCAACGTCGAGCCAGAGCGCTCCCACGTTGCCGATCCGGCCGCGGCGGAGACCGGCGCGGTCCTCGAGGAGGTAGATGAGTCCGCCGTGCCCGACCACGAGCGCTTCTCCGTCGCCCAGCATGTTGGCGACTTCACGCAGACCTTCATCCAGACGAGCGCCGAGATCGGCATCGTTTTCGTACCCGGGAGGACGCTTGTCGGCCTCGAGGTAGCCCGGCCAGTCCCGATGAATGTCGGTTCGGGTCAGCCCGGACCATTCGCCAGCACTGCGCTCAACAAGTTTCGGAACGGCGATGACCGGACCCATGCCAATTGCGGCAGCGATGATCGCCGCGGTCTCCGAGGCCCGGAGCAGGGGAGATGCTGCGATCATGTCGAACGAACCGATCCGCTTCGTTGCTGCTCGGGCCTGCGCCCGGCCCAGATCGGTCAGAGGAATGTCGGCCTGACCCTGCCAGCGGCCTTCGGCGTTCCACTCGGACTGACCATGACGGACCAAAAGGATGCGAACCATGACCTCAAACTACACTGCCTCCATGGCAACCCTTCGTTTGTTCGCAACCGTCCGCGTCGCGGCAGGTACCGGTAAGGACACCATCGACGGCGACACGGTCGCAGAAGTCATTGCGAACGCCAGCGAGCGCTACGGGGACACCTTCAGCGAGCTCGTTCCCATCTGTCGGGTCTGGGTGAACGGCGAAGCCGCCGAACCCGACACCGCCGTCGACGCACGAGACGAAGTGGCGCTCCTTCCGCCCGTTTCCGGCGGCTGAAACCACTCTCGGCGAGTTCTCCATTCCCGGGCACCGCTGCCGATAGGAGCTGCAATGGGCAGCAGCCCAACCTACGCAATGACCAGCTAGGTTTCCGAGCGCAGCATACGAACAAGGACTCCACGTGACCCCTGAAATCGACGTCGTCACCAACGAAGCATTCACCGCCGACCTCACGGCCCGCGACATGGACGAACTGCGCGCCATGCGCACCCGGTGCCAGTCGATCGAGAACAGCTTGTCCTACGTTCGTCGGCTCATCCAGGGCCGTCTCGACATCGTGGGTGGCGAAGCCCAGCGCCGACGCGACGGTGGCGCCGACGGGGACATGTCCGAACTCATCGGCCGCCTGCCCGACATCCTCAGCGAAGGCAGCCGATCCGACAGTGGCCCCGGAAATGTGCGGCCGCCACAAGCCATGGAACCCGACCAGGCCGTCACGAACCAGCTCGAAGCACGACTCGACGCAGCCATCAGCGCCGACGCCCTCGGAGCAACCGCCGACCTCAGCGACGAGCAGCTCTCCGGCGCTGTCATCGCGCTCAACGAACTCGAAGACGAAGTCTCACAATCCCGTCGCAACCTCCACAACGTGATCGATCTGCTGCAGGGCGAAGTGACCCGTCGCTACCGCACCGGTGAAGCCAGCGTCGACGGACTTCTGCAAGGCTGACCCAGCCGCTCATCCGGATCTGGTTCGTATACTGAACCTGCGCCGCCTTAGCTCAGTTGGTAGAGCAACGCTCTTGTAAAGCGTAGGTCATCGGTTCGACTCCGATAGGCGGCTCGTCGTTCGTCGGCCCTGTGGGCCTCCTCTCTTATGGCCTTTCGGCCCTGGGGGCCGAAACGCCCCCGCCGTTCCTCGGCCCGGGGGCCTCGTCACTTACGGCCTTTCGGCCCTGAGGGCCGAAACGCCCCTCACGTGGACGCTTTGTCCCTCACTGGGACCCTTCGCCGCTTGCGTTGGTGCCGTTCGGTCTTGTGAAAGTCTGGGGGGTGCTTGTGTTGGGGCTTGGTACCTACAACACTGGCTGCCGTGGCAATGACTGATCGAGATCGCGCAATCATCGAATTTGAGCGGACCTGGTGGTCCGAGGATTCCTCCAAGGAATCCATGATCCGCGAGCGCTTCGAGCTCTCCACCACGCGGTACTACGAACTGCTCGCAGACCTCATCGATTCCGATGAGGCCTACGAGTACGACCCGCTCGTCATCCGCCGACTGCGTCGCCTCCGCGACCGTCGCCGCCGCGCCCGCTTCGAGCGCCAGATCGAACAGCCGCCAGCCCGATGACCGGCAGTCGCCATCACGCCGCCGACGACGGCTCGCTCGCCCGCTCCACCGGAGGTGCAGCAGCCCGAGGCGCAATGCTCATTGCACTCGCCGTCGTCATTGGACTCGTGCTTCTGGCATTCGTGCTCGACGACCCCGCAACCGTCGTCGACGCCACCGATTCGACCGAACAGACCACTGACGGCGATACCGACGCCAACACCGGAGACACCGGCTCTCAGGCGCAGGAGCCCACCGGCGACGAAGCCGATGAAGCGGTCATCACCGACTCCACCGAAGCGCCCGTGGTCATCCCCGACGAAACCACCACCATTCCTCCCGGCGACACTCGAGTCCCGGCCGAGGTCAGAGTGCTTGTGGCCAACGGAACCGGCGGACGCGGCGTCGCCGGCGCAGTGAGCGATCAGCTCATCGCCCGCGGCTACATCTCCGACGCAGCGAACGCACCCAACACACAGGACTCCACCGTGTTCTACCGCGAGGGATACTCCAGCGATGCCGTTGCGGTCGCCACGGTGCTTGGTGCCACTCCCGACATCGTCATGCCAGCACCTGAGGATGGCCAGATCGGCGTCGCCGCATCCGCAATCGACGACGGGCGTCTTGCTGCCTCCAACGTGGTCGTCATCGTCGGCACGGACGGCCGCATCCCAACCGGCTGATTCCGGCAACCCGGAATGCACAACCTCGAGCGGTTCATCGCTGAAATCGGCTGGGATCCAAGCGTCGTCGCCATCTTCACCGACTTCGACGGCACCCTCGCCCCCATCCAAGCCGACCCTGCGAGTGTCCAGCCCGTGCCTGGAATCGTCGACCGGATCGACCGGTTGGCCGCCGACCTCGGTCGCGTCGCCATCGTGTCCGGGCGTCCCGTGTCCTTCCTCCAGGGATTCTTCAGCGACAAGGTGGAGCTGTCGGGCCTCTACGGCATTGAGCACTGGGCCAACAATCGACTCCTCGTCGACCACACCGCCATCGAGTGGCTCCCCGCAATCCGAACCACGGTGAGCCGCGCAATCGAAGAGTTTGGCGAAGCGGCGGTCGAGAACAAGAAGTACTCGCTCACCCTGCACCACCGGGCAAGCACCGACCCCGACGTCCCCAAACGGATGGAGGACTGGGTGCGGGAACGAGCAGACCTCATCGGTCTTGAAGCGCGTGTGGCGCGGATGTCGTTCGAACTGCACCCACCGCTCGATCGCACCAAAGCCGATGCCATCACCGACATGCTGCAGGGCATCGAATCCGCCATCTACATCGGAGACGACGTCGGGGATCGGCCCGCCTTCACGCTCATGACCGACCTGCTCGGCTCGGGCAGACTCACCGCGGGTGCTGCGGTGCTGGTGCGAAGCGACGAAACCGACCCGAGTCTGGACGCCATGGTCACCGACAGCGTGCCTGGGCCACAGGCACTGCCCGGCGTGTTCGACGCCATCATCGACGCCGTCACATCGAACAGCTGAATCAGACGGGCCGAGCCGCCTCGATCTGATCGGCCAGCCATTCGACCGGCGTCCGACTCTCGACCACATCGATCAGGTCGGTGGCCATCTCGGCGCGCTGCTCAATGTCGGTGTCGAGCGAACTGGCCATCGCCTGAGCGGTCTGGGTGATGTCGTAGGGATGCACCTCGAGGACCATGCCGGCGAGCTCGTCCCACGCACCCGCCTCGCGGGACAGCAGCACCACGCCATCCCGTTCGTTGACGAGCGGGCCTTCCTTCGCAACCAGGTTGAGGCCGTCTCGGATGGGGTTCACGAGCAGCGCGTCATAGCGGCGCAGGCATGCCATTGCGAAGTGGATGTTGTTCTCGGCCCGGTAGTGGATGGGCGTCCAATCGGCGGTGCCCCATCGGGCGTTGATCTCGTCGATCGTGGCCTCCATGTCGTACCGGTACCTGACGTAGTCGGCGACGCCCTCGCGGCTGGGGTTGAGGGCCGCGGCGAAGACGACCCGGTCGTGCAGGTCAGGGCGCATGGCAAGCAGCTGATCGAAGGCCTCGAAGCCCCGGATGAGGTTCTTGGACAGCTCCAGCCGGTCGGTTCGTGCAATGAGCATTCGGTCACCGACGACCTCGTTGAGGGTCTGGAGTTCGGCGTCGCATGCGGGTGAGGAGGCGAGGGCACGAATGGCTGCGGGGTCTGGGCCGAGCGGCGACACGAACCCGCTGGTCCGTACGCCAAGAAAGGTTCTGCCGGCCATGGCGTAGTCGTCGGCCCAGCGGGCCGAGTGGAATCCGGCCGCTCCCGCCGCCGCATATCCGAGAAGCAGCTCGGTTCGTGCCAGCTCAGGCAGAACCCGCAACTGGTCGGCGGTTGCGAACGGCGTGTGCGTGAAGTGGACCACGTTCACGTCGGGGCGTTCGTCGCGAAGGATGGGGGCCACGAGCGCAAGGTGATGGTCCTGCAACAACACGACAGCGTCCTTGGGGGACTCTTCGACCAGTGCTTCGCCGAACGCCTGGTTGTACCGGCGATAGGCGGACCATGCGTCGTACCAGTCGGTGTCGATCGACGGACTGCGGCTCAGGTCGTACAGCCCGTGGTGGGCGTACCAGAGTGTCTCGTTCGCGATGGTGTTGTAGGCGAGCTCGAAGTCCTCGGGGTCGATGTCGAGGGTGCGGATGCGGTAGCCCTCGGCTTCGATGAGGCCATCGGCGGCCGCCACGCGATCGCCCGGTGACATGGCTGCGGCAATCCACATGGTGTCGGTTCCGCGGACGAGCGGTCCGAGTCCGCTGACGAGGCCGCCGGCTCCGCGGTGCGACACCAGCTCGCCGTCGTCGAGCGAGAAGGAAACCGGCCCGCGGTTGGAGGCCAGTACAAAGGGTCGCGCCATGGTGGGAAGCCTATCGGGCGGGGTGCCGCGGCCTAGGGCACAATGAGCTCCCGCCACAGCGCCGTGTAGCTGGGCCAGGTGGACGCGCCTTCGAGGTAGCCGTCCTCCTCGAGAACTTCGTGGAGTCGTTTGAGGTTGCGGAACGGCACGCCCGAGTCCACATGGTGCGCAAGGTGGTAGCCAACGCCGTAGGGGGCCATGAGAATGCGGGCCGGCAGGTTCTGCTCGACGTGATGGGTGGTGTCCCGCCGATCGGACGAACGGGTCATGCCCGCGTGTTCGGCAATGGACCGAAGGCGATTCTGGACCTGGTACCAGGTGAGGTAGGGCAGCATCCAGAGCCAGACGTAGAGCCAGGGCCGGCCGGTCGCGACGAACAGCGCAATGACGATGGCCTGCCCGGCGAAGAAGCGAAGGCTCAGGCCCAGGTACTTCTTCTTGAACAAGCCCGTGAACCGGGGACGCAGCATGCGATAGGCGGACACGCCGGTCGCGTCGCGACGGAGCTTGCGCAGAAAGGACGCCTTGGCGATGGGGTAGAACGAATACAGCAGGAAGTCGGGTTCGTTCGGGCCGAACTCGTCCCGATGGTGGTTGGCGTGGCCACGCCTGTAGTGGTGTGTGCCGGTGCCGAACGGGAACCACCCGACCAGGTTCACGCCGATCAGATCGTTGGCCCGACGCTTGGAGAACAACAGTCGGTGAGATGCCTCGTGATGCAGGATGTACATGCGGGTCTGGATGTTGCCCATGACTGGCATGGCCAGCGCCACCGCCCACCATGCCGTGGTCTGGAGCACGAGCCCGGTCACCAGCAACGGCGCGGCCATGATCGTGAAGGTCGTGATGGCGTTGCGGGCGTTGGGAATGCGGCGCAGCTCGGCCCGGAGTTCGGGTCGGGGGCGGCCGTCGGGTCGGAGGAGTTCGCTACCAGCGAAGGGGCGTTCGCCCACGGGCTGCATGCCACCGGTCATGGATGCCACAAGGGCGTCATGCGGATCGACATCGATGGCCATGTCCCAACGGTAACCGAGGCGGCTATCCAACGGAAGTGCTGAACAACCACAAGTGTGGACACAATGGAGGCATGCACCTCGTGGCAGCACCGGACAAGTTCAAGGGGACAGCGACCGCGCACGAGGTCGTCGACGCGATCTCCGTGGCGGCCGAGGCCCTCGGTCACACGGTCGCACGGGTGCCGATGGCCGACGGTGGCGATGGCACACTCGAGGCGCTCGGGGGAGCGAACCGGACGTCGACGGTCACCGGGCCGTTGGGTGCCCCGGTGGAAGCCGCATGGCGCCTGGACCAGGACAAGGCCGTGATCGAGATGGCCCGGGCCTCGGGTCTGGTGCTCGCCGGAGGCCCCGAAGAGAACGACCCGCTCGGAGCGACAACCCGGGGGGTGGGCGAACTGATCGCCGAAGCGGTCGATGCCGGAGCAACATCCATCGTCATCGGTGTCGGCGGTTCGGCGACGACCGACGGCGGCCTGGGAGCACTGGAAGCGATCGGTGCAGTACAACGCCTTCGGGGAATCGATCTTCGTGTCGCCTGCGACGTGCGGACCTCGTTCGTGGATGCAGCCACGGTGTTCGGTCCGCAGAAGGGCGCCTCGCCCGCTCAGGTGAAGCTGCTCACCCGCAGGCTCGATGTGCTCGCACAACAATGGGTCGACGAGCGCGGTGTCGACGTCCGCACGATCGAACGAGCCGGTGCTGCTGGTGGTCTTGCCGGCGGCCTCGCCACCGTTGGAGCCACCTTGGTTGATGGGTTCGACGTTGTTGCCGAAACCGTGGGTCTGCCTGCTGCAATCGAGGGCGCAGACCTCGTCATCACCGGAGAAGGCTTCGTCGACGACGAGTCGTTCGACGGGAAAGTGGTCGGAGGCGTGTTGCGCCTGGCCGAGTCCCACGGTGTGCCCGTGCTGGCCGTCGCCGGGCAGGTCTTCGACGGTGCCGACGAGCGGATCGACACCATTGCGCTCGCCGAACGCTTCGGGCTCGATCGAGCCCTCACCGACACAGTGGCGTGTATTGGCGAAGCGGTCGCCGATCATCTCTCCTCTCGCTAGAATCAGCACTCGCACTCCGAGAGTGCCAACGCTCGTCCACACAGGAGAACCCGCAGATTCATGGCAAAGAGCATCATCTTTGACGATCAGGCCCGGAAGTCACTCGAGTCCGGAATGAACCAACTCGCCGACGCTGTCCGCGTGACACTCGGCCCGAAGGGACGCAACGTCGTTCTCTCCAAGTCGTGGGGTGCCCCCACGATCACCAACGATGGCGTTTCCATCGCCAAGGAGATCGACCTCGAAGATCCCTACGAAGCAATTGGAGCGAACCTCGTCAAAGAGGTCGCCAAGAAGACCGACGACGTCGCCGGTGACGGAACCACCACCGCAACCGTGCTCGCATGGACCATGGTCCGCGAAGGTCTGCGCAACGTGACCGCTGGTGCCAACCCCATGGCCCTCAAGATTGGTATCGAAGCCGCAACCGAAGCTGCCGTCGACGCCATCCTCGACTCGGCCGTGCAGGTCTCGACCAAGGCGCAGATCGCTCAGGTCGCCGGTGTGTCATCGGCAGATCCTGAAATCGGCAAGACCATCTCTGAAGCCATCGACAAGGTCGGCCGCGAGGGTGTCATCACCGTCGAGGAAGGCGCAACGTTCGGCATGGAGATGGACCTCGTCGAAGGCATGCGCTTCGACAAGGGCTACCTGTCGCCGTACTTCGTCACCGACAACGATCGTATGGAAGCCGTCCTCGAGAACCCGTACATCCTGCTGGTCTCCAGCAAGATCTCGTCGGTCCGAGAGCTCGTTCCCGTCCTCGAGAAGATCAAGGAAACCAACCGTCCGCTGCTGATCATCGCCGAGGATGTCGAAGGCGAGGCGCTCGCCACGCTCGTCGTCAACCGCATCCGCGGCTTGTTCCCGAGTGCTGCCGTGAAGGCGCCGTTCTTCGGTGACCGGCGCAAGGCCATGCTGCAGGACATCGCCATCCTCACCGGTGGCGAGGTGATCTCTGAAGAGGTCGGCCTCAGCGTCGAAGCTGCCACCCTCGACACGCTGGGTCAGGCCCGCCGTGTCGTCGTGACCAAGGACGAGACCACCATCATCGAAGGCTCGGGCTCGAAGTCCGATCTCGACGGACGTGTGGCCCAGATCCGTGCCGAACTGGCCGACACGACCTCCGACTACGACGCCGAGAAGCTCAACGAGCGTCTCGCCAAGCTTGCCGGTGGCGTGGCCATCCTCAAGGTCGGCGCCGCAACCGAGGTCGAGCTCAAGGAAAAGAAGCACCGCATCGAAGATGCTGTGTCCACGACCAAGGCTGCCATCGAGGAAGGTGTGGTCGCCGGCGGCGGTGTCACGCTGCTTCGTGCCCAGACCGCAGCACAAGCGGTCGTCAAGAAGCTCAAGGGTGACCAGTCCACCGGTGCCGCAATCGTGGCCCGTTCGCTCGAAGGTCCGCTCAACCAGATTTCGCTCAACGCAGGCGAAGAGAGCGGCGTTGTCGTCGAGCGTGTTCGCGAACTCGAAGGCTCCGTTGGCTACAACGCTGCCACCGGGTCGTACGAGGATCTGGTGAAGGCCGGCATCATCGATGCCGCCAAGGTCACCCGCTCGGCTCTGCAGAATGCGGCGTCCATCGCTGCGCTGTTCCTCACGACCGAGGCGATCGTCACCGACGCCCCGGTCGAGGACGAAGACGAGCACGCCGGTCACGCACACTGACCAGAAAACGTGCACGGCCCCCGCACCCATGGTGCGGGGGCCGTTGTCGTTTTCATCCAGCTTGGCCAGGCGATGTCGAGGGAACCGCAATCGGTGGTGGTCTTCACCCCGCCGGCGAAGCGGGAGACGACCTGCCAGGGCTGGTGCCACCCTGGCTGAGTCAGGAAACGCCGACCGCCGCTTCACCGTTGGCCCACTGGGGCCACCGCTTGCGACTGTTCGCCGCCAAGCGGTGCATGAGGGCAATTGCGGCGGGGTCATCGTCGCCCGGTCGGGTCTCGATGGCACCATCGTCGATCATGGCCTTCATCACTGCACGGCCCAACTCGGTCCGCACAATGGTCAACGTCCAATCGGTGACGTTGCCGATTCCGCCGGTGGAGATGTCGGCGTGTTCGGCGGCGAAGTCGGGGCAGTGGGTGCAGCCGGTGCGCGTCCAGGCATGGCACTCCTTCAGATTGATCTCGTGGTAGTCGCCGTTCTTCATCCAGATCTGGAAGACGCCCTTGATGTTCATCTTGGCGATGTCCTCCTTGCGAAGGCCGTATTTCACGCCAAACAGCTCGTCGAACATGGAATCGTCGAAGCTCTTGGAGCACAACAGCCCGATGTTCAACTTGATCGGCTTGGACACCTTGCCGACCCGACGGTGCCACATCACCGGTGCGATCGATGTCTGGCAGCTCATGCCAACCAGCGCCAGACGTTCGAGTCCGCGATCGACCGCTTCGTCGTAGGCCATGGTGTTCGCGCTGTAGGTGTAGCGACTTCCGGCGCCACGAAGGACTTCCTCCCGGTTGCCCGCAACCATGGGAATGGCCTTCCACCCGGGTGACCCGTCGGGAAGGCTCTCGACTCCACTGGTGAGTGCGCCGTCGATCACGTCGTTCTCGAGAAGCCAGATGAGCATCGCCGAGACCAGGCCGCCGTCCTGGCCAATGTCGTACACGAAGTCTTCGCTGGCTCGAACCAACATGATGTCGGAGTAGATGCCCGACATCTCATCGTCGGCGCGGGTTCGACCGTGAAGGTGCGTGTCGGCTTCGGTCTCCCAACTTCCGAATCGGGGACAGGCGCGGGTGCAGCTGGTGCATCCTTTTTCCCCGTGGCCGCAGTTGGCCAGTCCAAGCTCTTCTTCGAGATGAAATGGGGTGTAGGCGCCGGGTTCGTGTTTGTACCCAATGACGTCATGTGGGCAGGCAATCACACAGCCTGCACAACCCGTGCAGAGCCCCGACGTGATGACGTCTTCGTAGAGCTCTTTCCACTGGAAACGCCAACGTTCCTTCTTGGCCGGTGCGGGTGTGGGGGCGACGTCGGTCATGGTGTTCCGATCTACGGTGCGAGTGGGCGGCCAAAGGGCAGGGCGTCGGTCCAGGAGCGAAGGTGCGCCTCGGCCTGTTCGCTGGCAGACACGAACATGTTGACGCCGTGCGAGGCAAGGTCAGCGGCTACCGCAGCCGTCCGGGTCCGAACCAGAGCACGTTGCTCATCGGCATCGGCAGCCGAAACGGCCGCTGCCAGGACGGCGCCGCCGGCCGACAGGAAGTCGGGCACGATGACCGTGTCGTTGCGGCCGGCCACAGCCAACCCGCGTGCGGTGGTGGTCAGTGGTTGTAGGCCAACGACGACGCCGGGCGTGGACTCGGCAACGGCGTCGTGATGGAGCGAACCGGTTCCGCCGCGGACGAAGACTGCGGGTGCGTCGCTGGCGAGGGCTTCGGCGAGATCCTCGGTCGTGGAATGGCTGATGCCCGCCAAATCGAGTTCGGCGATGAGTGCGGTCTCTTCGGCACTGCTGACCACAATTGCCGAAGCGGGAGCGCCCGCTGACGCAACTGCTGATGCGGCGATCAGCTGGTCCGTGGGAGCCAGGAGCTGGAACATGGCCGGGCCAACTTCGTCCGGGGACAATCCCATTCCCGTGATGGGGCGGAAGGCCACCGATGATGACCAGGTGGCGAGCTCATTGGCAAACGTCTCGAATTCCGCGGCGTCGGCGGATGCCCGGTCATGGTTGAGAGCAGCGGCAGCGCCGGTGCCGTCGATTCCGTGCACGGCCAGCGCGTACGTGGCGTGGCGAATGAGGTCGGTGGTGGTCCGCTGCAGCACCTTCTTTGCGCTCCGCACCGGCCCGACGGCGAGCGCTGCACCTTCGATGTCGAGCATTCCGTATCCGTCGACCGTTTCGAACTTCGTGACTGCCATGTTGCGCCCAGTCTGCCCGATCCCGGCTCCCCAGCCCAGTCCAGAGCACCGCTAACCTCGGTCCATGGCCGATACGACCCTCATTCGCGGTGGCACCGTCATTTCCGCCACCGGAGCCGATCCCGCCGATGTGTTGATCGAGGGTGAGCGGATCGCTGCAGTAGTGGCACCAGATTCCGACCTGGCGCGGTCGGTCGCCGATGGCTCCGGACGGGTCATCGACGCCACCGATCGATACGTGCTCCCCGGCGGCGTCGACTGCCACACGCACATGGAACTCGACGTGGGCGTCACGACATCGTCCGACACGTTCGCAAGCGGAACCGAAGCCGCCGCATGGGGCGGAACCACCACGATCATCGATTTCGTCACCCAGGAATATGGCCAGAGCCTGCACGACGCACTCGACGCACGTTTTGCTCAGGCCGAAGGCAACTGCGCAATCGACTACGGGCTCCACATGATCATGAGTCAGGTCGACGCGTCGTCTCTCGGCGAGATGCACCGGCTCGTCTCCGACGGAATCAGCAGCTTCAAGCTCTTCATGGCGTACCCGGGAAAGCTGTACAGCGACGACGGACAGATCCTTCAGGCCATGCAGATGGCAGCCGGCAACGGTGCCATGATCATGATGCACGCCGAGAACGGCATCGCCATCGACGTGCTCGCCCAACAAGCCATCGACCGCGGCGACACCGACCCGGTGAACCACGGATTCGTTCGTCGGGCCGAACTCGAAAGTGAAGCCACCTACCGGGCCATTCAGCTGGCCAAGGTCGGGGCTGCGCCGCTGTACATCGTTCACCTGTCGGCCTCCGAGGCGCTGGAACAGGTCACGCGTGCGCGTGATTCGGGCGCCAACGTGTTTGCCGAGACGTGCCCGCAGTACCTCTACCTCACACTCGAAGATCACCTCGCCCGGCCGGGCTTCGAAGGTGCCGGCTACGTCTGCTCCACGCCGCTGCGTTCCGCGCACGAACACCATGCGAAGGACCTGTGGACCGGGCTCCGGACCGACGATCTGTCGGTGGTCTCCACCGACCACTGCCCGTTCTGCATGAAGGACCAAAAGGAGATGGGGCGCGGCGATTTTCGCCTCATCCCCAACGGCATCGGTGGGGTGGAGCACCGCATGGACCTCATGTATCAGGGTGTCGCCGCCGGCGAATTGAGCCTGGCCCGGTGGGTCGAGCTCTGCGCCACGACACCCGCTCGCATGTTTGGCCTGTACCCGCAGAAGGGAACCATTCAGGCGGGCTCCGATGCCGACATCGTGGTGTACAACCCGAACGACCGCTGGACCATCAGCGTCGACAACCACCACATGAACATGGACTACTCCGCCTACGAGGGAATCGAGCTTCCGGGTCGGGTCGAGACCGTCCTGTCACGCGGATCAACCCTTATCCAGGACGGCGAGTTTCTCGGCAGCACGAGTCACGGTCGGTACCTGCGACGGGGACTGTCGCAGTATCTGCGCTGACGGCGACAGCACCCGCAGCGTTCCATAGAATCAGGCGATGACGACTCAGGGATCCGACGTACTCGACCTACTCATGGGGCATCGGTCGATCCGCAAGTTCACCGAGGAACCGGTCGACGACGACACCGTCGAGGAGATCGTTGCGGCCGGACTTGCTGCAGCAACGTCGAGCAACCTCCAGGGCACCACCGTCATCCGGGTCCGCAACCCCGAGACCCGCTCTGCGATCGCCACGCTCGCCGGCGGACAGACCTACGTCGAGACGGCAGCAGCGTTCTTCGTCTGGTGTGCTGACCTGCACCGGTCTTCGGTTGCATGCGAGATGGACGGCGGCACGTTCAGCGCCGGCATGACCGAGCACTTCATCATCGCAACCGTTGATTGTGCCCTCGCTGCGCAGAACGCCGTTGTCGCGGCCGAGGCCAAGGGGCTGGGTATCTGCTACATCGGTGGCATCCGAAACGATCCGCAGCAGGTTGCCGATCTGTTGGAACTCCCCGACCAGGTCTTTCCCGTCTTCGGCTTGTGCATCGGCCATCCCGACCAGGACCCGCAACTGAAGCCGAGGCTGCCGCTGTCGGTCACGCTCAAGGAAGAGCGCTACGACGAAGCGAACGACGAGGCCGGAATTCGGAGCTACGACGAGGAGATGCGGCAGTACTACCACGACCGCACCGGCGGCAAGGTCGATCGGGTCTGGAGCGCCGACATGTCTGCCCTGCTCGGCAAGGAATCGCGACCGCACATGCGCACCTTCCTCGCCGACCGAGGCTTCACCTTCGAATAGTCCTCGGTTCGCCCATCCAGCGCGGAGCGCGGGCGCCGATTCCGTCTCCCCGGCGTTGGCAGGGTTGAATGTTCCCATGACTTCCACCGAGGGGAACCCGGCAGGCGCCGATCGGGCCTTCATCCAGATCGTGCCCGATGACCAATGGTCCGACACACCGGGCCTCGATGCTCAGTTCGAGAGCCTGGTTGACAGCGAGTACGGACGGATCGACAACATCATGGCGATCCACTCGCTGAACCCCGCCGGGCTCGCTGCGCACAACGCGCTGTACATGTCAGCCATGACCGGCACGGCGACGCTGCGCAAGGTCGAACGCGAGCTCATTGCCTACGTGGTCTCGCTCGAGAACCACTGTCACTATTGAATGGTCCATCACGGGCGCGGTCTGCGCCGGCTTCTGAAGGACGACACGCTGATGGCAGCGATTGAGGCCGACTGGCGAACCGCTCCCGTGTCTGCGAAGCGAGCAGCCATGCTCGCCTGGTGCGTCAAGCTGACACATACACCGGGTGAGATGACGGCAGCCGATGCCGATGCGCTGCGGGCCCACGACTTCAGCGACCGCGACCTGCTCGACATCGCCGAGGTTGTCGGGTACTACGCCTACGTCAACCGCATCGCCGACGGTCTTGGTGTGCAAACCGAATCGTGGATTCCCGATGAGCTCTGATTTCACCGGCAAGGTCGTAGCGATCACCGGGGGAGCGTCCGGAATGGGTGCGGCTTCGGCGCGCCGTTTCGCCGCAGCGGGCGCAATCGTCGTCATCATCGACCGCAACGGCGACGGTGCAGCCACCGTCGCTGCTGAACTCGCCGCACCATCACCGCACGTTGGCGACATCAGCGACTCCGCCTTCTGCGATTCGGTCGTCGAGCACATCGTCGGCCAGCACGGGCGCATCGACGTGTTGGTGAACGCTGCGGGAACCATCCACCGCGCTGACTCACTTCAGACCTCCGACGAGGACTGGGATCGGGTCATGGGAGTGAACGTGAGCGGCATGTTCTACCTGTGCCGAGCTGCGCTCCCGCACATGATCTCGGCCGGTTCGGGATCGATCGTGAACTTCGGATCCATCTGGGGAGGCGTCGGCTCGGCCGGTTCCACCGCCTACTGCGTCTCGAAAGGCGCCGTTCACCAGCTGACCCGTGCGCTGGCACTCGATCATGTCGAACAGGGGATCCGGGTCAATGCCGTTGCCCCAGGCGAGGTCAACACGCCGATGCTTGCCTCGGAGCGAGCTGCGCCCCCGAGCGCAGCCGATCTGCAGGCGCTCGCCGACGCGACGATTCCGATGAAGCGGCTGGCCGACCCGGACGAGATTGCGGCCGTCGTCGTGTTCCTGGCGTCCGACGACGCCAGCTACATGACGGGTGAGATCGTGCACGTCGACGCGGGCTACACGGCCCGCTGACTGTGGAGCGTCCGACCTTGCACCCAGATCCAAGTCCCGAAGCCCGTCGCTTCATCGCCGAACGGGTGCCCGACAACAACCCGATGGACTTCGATCGGATCGCGGAGATTCGTCAAGAGGCACACGACGGCTACCGTCCAGCGGTCGATCGGGCCATCGCCAAGTACGAACTCGAGTGGCAGGACGACGAGCTCGGTGGGGTGCCCTGCACCCGTCTCGCCTCACGTAGGGGCGCCGCCGTTGGCACCCTGGTCTACATTTTTGGAGGCGGCTTTGTCCTGGGCGATCCGCCAAGTGAGTTTCCCATCGCTGGGGCTCTGGCCGCGCTCGCTGGTCTCGACGTCGTGCTCCCGTGGTATCGCCTGGCTCCCGAACATCCCGCCCCAGCCGCCGGTGACGACTGCGCCGCGGTATGGAATGCCGTCGCTGCCGAGGTCGAC
>CAZFBD010000003.1:46775-79640 GCA_964517125.1 uncultured Acidimicrobiales bacterium | reverse complement strand
AGCCGCCGGTGACGACTGCGCCGCGGTATGGAATGCCGTCGCTGCCGAGGTCGACGGGCCGCTGCAGTTGGCGGGGGAGTCCGCTGGCGGCAACCTTGCGCTCCTGACCGCGCAACGGGCGGTGGCCACCGGCGTCCGTGTCCCCGACGCATTGGCGCTTCTGTCTCCGGCCGTCGACCTCCGCACAGATCCCGAGCTCTTCGGCGCGACACTGCGTGCGGACCCCACGCTCACCCACCAGACGATCCTCGACGTTGCGCAGGTCTACGCCGGAGGCCTGGCACTCGACGATCCGCAACTCTCGCCGTTGTTCGGGCCGATGAGCGGGCTGCCGCCGACGATCGTGACCACCGCATCTCGCGACTTGCTGCTGTCGATGTGCCTGCGTCTCGATCGTCAGATGCGTCGTGCCGACGTCGATGTCCGCACCCTGGTGTGGGACGGCCTCGGGCACGTCTTCGAGTTCTACGACGACTATCCCGAAGCCGAAGAATCGATTGAAACGATCGCCGACTTCCTGCGGACGCATCGATCAGAGTTGGCCTGACATTCGAATTGCCGCAAAGATTTCCCCCGGAAACCACTGAAGGCCCAGGAGCGGGAGCCCATGAAAATCGAAAACTCTTTCACCGTCGATGCGCCGGTCGCCCAAGCATGGGAGCTCCTCACGAACATCCCCGAGATCACCCCATGTCTTCCTGGCGCCAAGCTCACGAGCGCCGAAGACGATGTCTACACCGGTGGTGTGAAGGTGAAGGTGGGTCCCGTCACCGCCGAGTACAAGGGGTCGGCCGAGTTCGTCGAGAAGGACGATGAGAACTACAAGGCCGTCATCAACGGCAAGGGCCGCGATACGCGCGGCGCAGGCAACGCACAGGCGCTCATCACCGCCGTGATGGAACAGGTGGGCGAGCAGACACGTGTCGACATCGTCACCGACCTCAAGATTTCCGGCAAGGTCGCCCAATTCGGTCGCGGTGTCATGCAGGACGTGAGCGAGAAGCTCCTCGGCCAATTCGCCGAGTGCCTGGCCACGAAGCTCGACGACGGCTCCACGGTCGACGCGGTTGCGGCCGCCAGCGCAGATGCCACCGAGGCCACTGATACGGCCGGCGACGCAGCGGAAACTGCTGTCGAAAAGGCCGATGAAGCCGGCGAGGGCGCCGCCGATGCCGTCGCCGACGCGGTTGGTGATGTGGCGGGTAAAGCTGCAGCGGTCGGCGGCGCGGCCGTCGCTGGCGTTGGTGCAGCGGCAGCCAAGCTCACCGGTGGCAGCGATGATGATGACGATGACGACGAAGAAGTCCTCGACCTGTTGGACGTTGCCGGCGGCGCTGTCTTCAAGCGGTTCATCCCTGTCGCCGTGGTCGCCCTCATCGTCCTGGTGATCATCATCTTGCTGGTGATCTGATCCAGCGGCTCCCGCACTGCTGGAGCCAACTGTTGCAGGTCGGTTACGGCCCTCACGGAACCGGCTGTTTTCGCCGATCTCTTCCCCAAGGAACACATGGCGGGAGATGGCGACGTGGGGCTTTGGCGGCCACCCTCGGTCAACCAGAATTTCACGAAGGCGATTCTCGTCGCGTTCCTGGCGATGTCGGTGCTCCTGTTCGCCTGGCCGAGCAGTGCTTCCGCGATGCAGGTCGACACGGACAGCGACGGTGTGGAAGACGCCGTCGATCGAGATGACGACAACGACGGCATCATCGACACCGACGAAGGTGGCGGCAACGGCCAGTGCCGGGACACCGACGACGACGGAGTCTGCGACCACCAGGACCTGGACAGCGACAACGACGGCATCGCCGATCTGGTTGAAGCCGGGCTCTCGTGGGGAGTCTTCGACACGGACCTCGATGGTGTCGTGGACCAGAGCGACTTCGTCGATGACGACGCCGACGGTCTCGACGATGCGTTGGAGGCCGCGTTCGGACAAGACAGCGGCGTCGGCCCGATCGACACCGACAACGACGGTGTCGACGACATCCTCGACCTGGACAGCGACGATGACCGAATCCCCGACGCTGTCGAAGCGCTCCCAACCGCGAGCTATGCGCTGGTGTGGGGGAACGATGGTGATGTCCGCGACGATGACCTCGACGGCGACGGTGTGTGGGCGGTGCACGACGACGTGCCGGGTCACGGAGCATCGTTCGTCGATCCCCAGCGGACCGACAACGATGTACACGCCGACTTCCGCGATCCCGACTCCGATGGAGACGGCACCCAGGATCGAATCGAATCCGGACTGAGCCCCACGACCGCCGTGAGCCACCGTGACCCAGACGGCATCGTTGGCAACCCGAGCGACGACCTCTCGAACGAGTGGGGCGACACCTCCGAAGTCGCCTACCGCGAGGTCGCGCCTCGGGACTTCGACGACGACGGCGTCATCGACGAGCTCGACAGCGCTCCGGCTGACCCGTGCATCGATCCAGCAGCGTCGGGTTGGGTGGCTCGCGCGATCAACGACTGTGACGGCGACGGTCTGACCGTCGGTGCCGGCGATCCGGACGACTTCACACCCAACATCGCAGATGCGCCCACCCCCGCGTCCGACACCGAGGACACGCCCCCGCCTTCGGATGCAGCTGTTGCGGCGGCCGACGACGAGGAGGGGCAGGCTCCGGTGTCGTCCTCGACAACGCCGCCCAACGATGATCTGGTAGACGCGGTTGACGAGCCCGATGCACCCGCACCCCAGCGCCTGCTCCCTGTTGAACAGAACGTTGCGGGTGCGGCCGTGCTCCGCGTCGTGGGCGAACTCGTCTTCGACGCCGACCTCGATGGTGAAGATCTGGGCGACCAGCCGCTCGATGGCGCGGTGGTGGAGCTTTGGTCACCGGGCGCCGACGACCGCTGGTCGACCAACGACGATGTGCTCATCTCGTCTGAGGTGCACGACGGCGGATTCGATCTGGCGGCGCAAACGCCCGGGGAGTTTGAAGTGCGTGTCGTGGTTGCATCGCTCCCGGCCGGACTTGCACTGGCCGACACCACGGTGCCCCGGTACCGAATCGGAACCGCCGTGGTCGAGTCGTCGGTCGTCGAGCTCGAGCCCTTCGGATTCGTGCCATACAGCGTGTGCGGCATGGTGACACGGGCGAGCGAACCGGTCCACGGCATCCCGATTGCGGTGAACGACGCCGCCGGAAACACGATCACGACCTCCACCGACGAACACGGCACCTACTGCGCCGTCGGGTCGCTCGAGCAGCCGCTCGAAGCAGGCCCGTCCACGGTTGTGGCGTCCACGACCGCCGGGTCGGTCCAGGCCACGGTGAGCGTCGACACGACGGTTGTGGAAGCGCCGGAGCTCGCCCTCGATGCACTCCCCGATGTGGCCCCCGAAGCCCTCGCGTATGCGGAGGGAAACTACATCTCCGACTTCCTGATCGTGGGCGGAACGGTCGCCATCGTTGGCCTTCTCGCACTGCTCGTCATGTACATGATGGGTCAGCCCGCAGCGGCGGCAGCCGTCGAACCCTTCGACGACTGATTTGCCCCGCTGTCGTAGGATGCGGCCGTGCACACGGTTGATCACGAAGGCCTGTCCGGACGAACAGGCGGCGAGCTGCTCGTCGCGTGTCTTGAAGCGCAGGGAATCACCACGTCATTCGGCGTGCCCGGCGAGAGTTACCTCGCGGTGCTCGACGGACTCGTGGACTCGGGAGTTCGATTCGTCACCTGTCGACAGGAAGGTGGCGTCACCTACGCGGCGGAGGCCTGGGGAAAGCTGACCGGCCGCCCCGGCATCGGGTTTGTCACCCGGGGGCCGGGCGCAACCAACGCATCGGTCGGGCTGCACACCGCCATGCAGGACAGCACCCCCATGATCCTCTTCGTTGGGCAGGCTTCGACCGAGCATCTGGAACGAGAAGCGTTCCAGGAAGTCGACTATCGGGCCTTCTTCGGTCCGCTGGTGAAGTGGGCCACCCAGATCGATTCCGTCGACCGAATCCCCGAAATCGTCAGCCGTGCGTTCTCCACCGCGCTGTCCGGACGTCCCGGCCCGGTTGTCATTGCCCTGCCCGAGGACACCCTGAGTGCCCGATCCACGGCTACGCCCGGGCGACCCGTCCGAATACCGCAGCCCGCCCCGACCCGCTTCGACATCGATGAGACGGTCGACCTGTTGGACCGGGCGGAACATCCGCTGCTCATCGTCGGAGGCGGCGGCTGGACCGACGAAGCACGAGTTGCGTTGCGCGGCGTCGTCGAGGCCAACGATCTGCCAGTGGCTTCGGCGTTCCGATTCCACGACCTCATCGACAATGACTCGCGCTGTTACATCGGCGATGCCGGAGTGGCCATGCAGCCACAGGTACGGCAGGCCATCACCGACGCTGACGTCATCGTGGCCATCGGCATCCGATTCGGGGAAATGGTCACCGACGCGTGGACGCTCTTCGACATCCCGAACCCGGCTCAGACCGTCGTGCACGTGCACCCCTCCGATCGCGAGCTCGGCAAGGTGCTCCAGGCGAACCTTCCGATCCAGGCCGCGCCTGGAGTGTTCGTCACCGAGCTGCAGGGCGCCAACCTCACACCATCGCAGGCCCGACGAGCGTGGTGTGCCGAACTTCGTGACCAGCGAATGGCGCACCTTGTGGCCCCGGAGCAGCCTGGGCCGCTCAACATGGCTGCAGTCACGCAGTGGTTGCAGGACCACGTGCCCGACGACGTCATCTTCACGAACGGTGCTGGCAACTTCTCGATCTGGCCCAACAAGCACTTTTCGTTTGGCGAGGACATGCGGCTCCTCGCGCCGCAGTCCGGTTCCATGGGCTACGGCCTGCCGGCTGCGGTCGCAGCGAAGATCGCCGAGCCGAATCGGATGGTGGTGTGCTGGGCAGGCGATGGCGATCTGCAGATGAACCTGCAGGAGCTCGGCACCGCGATGCAGGCCGACGCCCAGCCGATCGTGCTCGTCCTGAACAACCAGATGTACGGCACAATCCGGATGCATCAGGAGCGCACCTTCCCCACCCGCGTCAGTGGAACCGAGATCGAGAATCCCGACTATGTGCAGCTCGCGAAGGCCTACGGGTTTCACGCCGAACGCGTGACGGCGACCGACCAGTTCGCCAGCGCATTCGAGCGTGCGGCCGCGTCGACAACGGGTGGCCTGCTCGAGTTGATGATCCCACCCGAAATGCTGAGTCCAACCCTCAGTATCGACCAGGCACGGAGCCAATGATGCAGGCACCGGCCCTCGACGGGATGCAGGTCATCGAAGGCTCTGCGTTCGTCGCTGCCCCGTCCGGCGGCATGACCCTGGCGCAACTCGGAGCTGACGTGATCCGCTTCGACCAGATCGGTGGCGGAATCGACTATCGCCGATGGCCGCTCACCCCGGACGGCGACTCGCTGTACTGGGCCGGACTCAACAAGAACAAACGGTCCATCGCCGTGAACCTGCGGGATCCGCAGGCACAGGAGTTGCTGTCTCAGCTGATCGCCGATGCGGGCAACTACCTCACGAACTTCCCCGCTCGGGGATGGATGGGCTGGGACGCATTGAGCAGCCGCCGGCGCGACCTCAACATGCTGGCGATCACCGGCAACCGCGACGGATCCACCGCGCTCGACTACACGGTCAATGCGGCTGTCGGGTTTCCGTTCGTGACCGGGCCCGTCGATCACGAAGAACCGGTGAACAACGTGCTCGCTGCCTGGGACCTGATCTGTGGGCAGACAGCAGCACTGGCGATGCTCGCCGCCGACCGGCACCGGTTGCGTACGGGCGAGGGTTCCAACATGAGTCTGGCCCTCTTCGATGTTGCGCTTTCCGCGATCTCCGCGCTCGGTCATGTGGCCGAGGCGCAGGTGTTGGGGACCGAACGTCAACGGTTCGGCAACGATCTGTACGGCGCCTTCGGGGCGATGTTCACGACCTCGGACAACGAACGCATCTACACCGTGGGGATCAGCAACAAGCAATGGCGTTCGCTTCTCGAGGCCACCAGCACCACCGATGACGTTGCCGCGTTGGCAGCGGCCGAGGACCTGGACTTCTCCGACGAAGGCCAACGCTTCGCCGCCCGCGACCAGATCAAGCAACTGATCCAGGGATGGGTCGGCACACACAGCCTGTCGGAGCTGGCGACCGCATTCGACGCACTCGGAGTGTGTTGGGGTCGGTACCAGAGCTTCACCGAACTGGTCGAGAACGATCCCCGGTGTTCCGTCGAGAACGAGCTGTATCGCGAAGTCGAGCAACCGGGAATCGGTACGTACCTCTCGCCGGGGTCCCCGGTTGCCTTCGACGGCATGCTTTCGGTCGAACCAACGCCCGCACCCGCCCTCGGAGCCGACACTGAATCGGTCCTGTCCGACCTCGGCCTGACGTCGACCGAAATCGGTCGCCTCGTCGACTCCGGCACCGTCGCCACCGCCTGATACACAACTGATATATCAAAGGTGCCAGGCTCCTTTTGCCGCCAAGGTGCCAGGCACCTTGCGGAGCTCGGTGCAGCTTCCTAGTGTGATGATGTGACTTCCCCCGTTGCCTGAATCCACTATGGAGCAGTTCCATGCCGCGACTACAGCGGTTGCAATATCCGGGGGCCTACCACCACGTCATGAACCGTGGGGCCGCAAAGCGGGACATCTTTCTCGATGTCCGAGACAGACGGCTCTTCCTCCTTTTGCTTGCAGAGGCGGTGGAGAAGTTCGGCATCGAGATTCACTCGTACTGCCTGATGAACAATCACTACCATCTGCTGGTGCGGACCCCAGAGGCGAACCTCGACCTCGCGATACATCACCTGGCGAGTAACTATGTTCGAACCTTCAACGCTCGGCACGGCCGGGACGGCCCAATGTTCCGCTCTCGTTACACCTCGCTAGTGGTTGACAGCGAGCAGTATCTGGCAGCCGTCTCCCGCTACATCCATCGCAATCCGCTCGATATCGGAGTCGCCGAACTGGTGGGGTACCCGTGGTCGAGCCTTGCGGTGTTCACCGGCGATCGGGAGTGTCCATCGTGGCTCAAGACCGGCGAGGTCCTCCGCCTGACCGGTGGACGGGAGGCGTACGAGGGCTTCGTCGGTGGCCCGTTCAATGGCGAGGTCGAACGTGTGATGGCCATGCGGAAACGGCCATTGGCCGTTGGCCGCCCCGGTTTCGAAGAGTCGTTGCTGTCGAAAGCCGACGACGTCGCCGCCTGACGAACGGTGCCTGGCACCATTTGCGTGCAAGGTGCCAGGCACCTTTCGGGGGAATTAGGGTGTCGAAAAACCTCTGGGGGAACCAATGAGCAAGAACCTTCGCAACTTCACGAGCGCGCTGTACGGCTTCGATGCCGTGGTCCGGCGGATGCCGGCCGATGCCTGGGACCAGGCAAGCGGATGCGAGGGCTGGAGCGGACGCGACGTGTTGCAGCACCAATGTGCGGTCATGAACGGTGTCGAAGCACTCGCTCGTACCGGCCAGATGGCCGCCCCCTCCGCTCCCGACGATGTGTCGGACCCGGTCGCAACCTGGAACGCCTGCCGACAGCAGCTCACCGAGACCCTCGACCAGCCGGGCGTCCTGCAGCAGGCCGGGCCGTTCTGGTTCGATACCCCCACGATCGACGACACGATCGGGTTCGTGCAGTGGGACCTGCTGGGGCACACCTGGGACCTGGCTCAGGCCGGCAACCTCGAGGCCCCACTCGACGAGGAGGCCGCATCGGCCGCACTCGAACAAGTCCTGGCGATGCAGCCAATGCTCATCGAGAGCGGCCGCATTGGTCAGCCGGTCGACGTGCCAGCCGATGCATCGGTTGGCGACCGCTACCTGGGTGCCATCGGCCGCAACCCTGCCGGCTGACATGACGCAGGGAGAACCAGCCGACGCGGCGGAGCGTCGAGCCGTCCGGCCCATCGTCTGCTACGACGTCGAACATCTTCCCCCCTACGACGGCGACTGGTACCGGAAGGCCCGGGCCCACGCAGAACTCGTGGACTCGGTCCTTGTTGCGCCCCGTTCCGCCGAGACCTTCACGGTCCCAGCGGGCCACTTCTTCCGAATCGTGAGCGTCGAGGGCCCGCAGGTGGGGGACCTGAACCTGTGGAACCTGCACGACCTGTCCGAACGCTTCTACAGCGGCAAGACCCGACAGTTCCATGCCACCCACGTCACCGAAGGCGACCGACTGTGGAGTACCCACCCAACGCTTCGCCCGCTCGCAACGATCACCCACGATTCGCTGGGCTGGTACGGCTTCGACGAGCACGGCGGGGGAGTTCACGACGTGATCGGCACCCGATGTGATCCGTACACGCAGCGTCTACTCAACGACGACGACTACCACTACTGCTGCCACTCGAACCTCAGTCGTGCGCTGGCCGCCCATACCGGCATGCCGGTGGTCGAAGCCGAGCTTCATGTTCACGACGTCCTCAACGTGTTCATGTGCACGGGCTTCACCAACGACACCAAGCAGTACTTCATGAAGGCCAGCCCGGTCCGCCCGGGCGATTCGATCGAATTCTTCGCCGAAATTGATCTGCTCGGGGGTCTGTCGGCGTGCCCGGGCGGCGACACCAGCGAAAGCCATTCGAGCGACTCCGCCGCCTGTCACCCGCTCCTGGTGGAGGTCTTCAAACCGGCCTCAGACCTGGCTGGATGGACGCGTTTTGCACCCAGCGCCTACGACCGATCGCACGGACTCTGACGCCCGTCATGTGAAAGCAGTCGGGTGAGGGTGTCGGTTTGCTACCGGCTGGTATGTTCATGGACCATAGGGCTGCTCAGATCCACCCTGAGCGCCAAGAAGGGGAAGATCCAATGGCTTCTGGTCGTTTTCGGAAACTGCTCGCTCTGTTCGCCGCGTTGGCGATCATCGCGTCTGCCTGCGGCGGCAGCGACGGCGGGACCGATGCTGCTCCGGCAGACAGCTCGTCCGACGAGGCAACGACCGGTTCCGGCGGCGAGGAGGAAACCACCGAGGACATCGGTGCCGATGAATCCGCCGATGGATCCGAGATCGAAACGGCCGAAGACGTCGACGAGATCGTCGCCGGAGGCACGCTCCGGTTCGGCATGCAGACCGAAGCCGGTTCGCTCAACCCCACGAACACCGGTCTGAACCGCGGCCCGATCATGGTCGCAACCGCCATCTTCGACACGCTCGTTGTCGTCGACGCCGAAGGCCAGTGGCACAACAACCTGACCGAGAGCTGGACCCCCAACGACGACTTCAGCTCCTGGGATGTCAAGCTTCGCGAGGGAATCGAATTCTCCGACGGGCTTCCGTACGACGCCGACGCCGTCATCAAGACGATCGAGGCGTTCCTCGCCGATCCGCTCACGTCGTTGGTCTTCAAGCCAGCGTTCGCCGCGGAGAACGCGGTCGAGAAGGTTGACGATCTCACCTTCCGCATCAACGCCAACGGCCCGAACGCTGTCCTGCCGGTGTACTTCGCCGAGCAGCTTGGCATGGTCGGCTCGCCGGCTTGGCTCGACGCCGCGGCGGAGAACCCCGAACTTGACCAGACCCCAATCGGTGCTGGTCCGTTCGTTCTCGAAGAGCGTAGTCAGGACTCCTCCACGGTTCTTGTCCGCAACGAGAACTGGTGGCGTGACGATGTCGAGGTCTTCCTTGACGCAGTCGAGTTCTTCCCGGTTCCGCAGCCGGGAACCCGTGCCGATCAGCTCATCGTGGGCGACCTCGATGTTGTTCACGGAACGGCCGCACTCATGATCCTTCCGCTGCGTGACGCCGGCGAGGACATTCTTCGGGTCGAAGACAACTCCGGTGAGGAGTTCTTCTTTGCAATGAACGCCACAACGGCGCCCTTCGACGACATTCGAGTGCGCAAGGCCGCCACGCACCTGTTCCCCAAGCAGGACTACGAGGAGTTCGTGAACCAGGGCGCTTCGCTGCTTGCCGATTCGCTCTTCTCGAGCGAGAGCCCGTGGCACGATCCGAGCATCCAGCAGGAACACGACATGCCCGAGCTCGCGGCTCCGCTCATCGCCGAGTACTGCACCGAGGTTCCCGACGCCTGCACCGATGGCAAGGTCAACATCGAGTACCAGTACGACACGAACCTCTCGAACGATCAGATCTTCGACCTGGTGAGCGATGCGATGTCGGAGCAGTTCAACATCACGGTCCAGTCGATCCCGAACGACGTCCACATTCAGGAAGTCATCTTCGGTCAGTACCAGTTCGCCAGCTGGCGGTACCACGGCTTCTCTGACCCCGACGTCGACACCGCGTTCCTGACGTGCTCCACGATTGGCGCACTGTCCATCAACTGGTCCCGCAACTGCAACGAGGAGCGCGATGCGCTCATCGTTGCGCAGCGTCAGACGCAGGACTTCGATGAGCGCTACGCCATTTGGCAGGATCTGCAGGCCAACCTGCGTGACAGCTACCAGTACGTGCTCGCAACCCACAGCAACTGGACTCTGGGCGCCGGTGCCAACGTTGGCGGCCTGTGTGACTCGGTAACGCCAGAAGGTGTGGCGCTGCCGTGCCAGACCCGAGGGGTTCCCCGTTTGGACCAGGTCTTCCTGCAGAACTGATTCGGGCACAGGGCCGGGGACACAGAACATGCGCTTCGCACTTCGAAGTCTGCTGCAATTCGTCTTGGTGATCTTCGCGGTCACGTTCGTCGCCTTCGGGGCGCTGAACTACCTCGGCGATCCGCTCTTCAACATCCTCGGCCCGATTGCTCTCGAGGAATCGGGTCCGGAGTTCGCAGAGGTCCGGGCCGAGGCACGAGCGCAGTTTCACCTGGACGATCCGTTCCCGGTTCGGTACGGACGTTGGGTGGGCGACATGCTCACCGGCGACTTCGGTCGGAGCTACTCCAACCAGGTGAGCGTGCGCAGCATCCTCGCTGACAAGATTCCGGTGACGGCGTTCCTGATGGTGTACGCCCAGATCATCGCCGTGGTGGTTTCGGTGCCCTGGGCGCTGTGGACGGCGTCGCGGGCGTATCGGCTTGGAGACAAGGTTTCGACCGTGGTGTCGTTCACGATGCTTGGCATACCGGTGTTTGCGCTGACCGTCCTACTGTTTTGGCTGTTCGCGATCAAGTGGCAGATTTTCCCGACCAGATACGAAGACGACACCATCGGGCAACGGCTGGCTTCACTGTTCCTGCCCGCAGTTGCGCTGGCGATCCCGCTCATCGCCACGTACCAGCGGCTCTTGCGGACCGACCTGATCTCGACCCTCCAGGAGGACTTCATTTCTGTCGCTCGGGCCAAGGGCCTGCCGAAGTGGTTCATCCTGTTCCGCCACGCGCTGCGCCCGTCGCTGTTCTCGTTGCTCACGGTCTTTGGTATCCAGGTGGCGTCGCTCATCGGCGGGTCGCTGGTTGTGGAGCGGCAGTTCCAGATTCCCGGGATTGGTTTCGAGGTCGTCGAGGCGATCTTCCGAGATGACTTCCCCGTCGTGTTGGCGGTTGTCGTCGTGGTCTCTGTGGCCTTCGTTGCCGTCAATGTCCTCGTGGACCTGATCTATTCGTTCCTGGATCCGCGGGTGGACTTCAATGGCTGACGGCGCTCTCGAGGACATCACGGTGTCGAAGGGCCCGAGCCTGATCCGGCGGCTCGGTCCGGGGTTCGTGGTCAGTGTGGGCTGGCTGCTTTTCGTCGTGATCATCGCCTTGCTGGCGCCAGTTCTGCCCATTGGTGAACCCACCGCAACACGCGTTGGCGGACGGTTCGAAGGACCACGGTCGGGCTTGTGGTTCGGCGCCGATGCAACCGGCCGAGACGTGTTGTCCCTCACCATCTGGGGCGCCCGAACCTCGCTGCTGGTGGGATTCATCGCCATCTTTGTCGGCTTCATCGTCGGAGGTACGGCGGGCATCATCGCCGGCTATTTCCGAGGTTGGTTCGACCGAATTCTGTCGTTCCTCTTCGCCACGCTCCTGTCATTCCCGGCGCTGCTGCTGGCGATCTTTGTGACCACCCTGCTCGGACGGACCCTGCTCTGGATCTCCATCAGCTTGGGCGTCCTTGCCATCGCCCCCGTGGGCCGACTGGCCCGAGCACAAACGCTGGTCTTCGCCGAACGCGACTTCGTCACGGCAAGCCGAATTCTGGGTGCGACCGACATGCGGATTCTGCTTCGCGAGATCGTGCCGAACGTGGTCATTCCGATGTCGGCGCTGGCGCTCCTTGGTATGGGAATTGCCATCGTCGCCGAGGGCACGCTCGCCTTCCTCGGTGTTTCGGTCAACGGTGGCCTGAGCTGGGGGAAGCAGATCTTTGCATCAGCCAGCGAGAAACAGTTCCTGCAGGACGGCCCGCACGCCGCCCTGTTCCCGATCGGCATCGTCACCGTCACCGTGCTCGCCCTGAACTACGCGGGCGACCGCTTGCGCGAAGTCTTCGATGCGAAGGACCTGTCGCTGTGAACGCCCCGTTGCTCGAACTCGAGCACCTGTCCATCACGTTCGCCACGCCATCGGGCCCCGTCTACGCCGTGTCCGACGTGAGCCTCGCGGTCGAACGGGGCAAGTCGCTTGGCATCGTGGGCGAGAGCGGCTCGGGCAAGTCGGTGACCATGAAGGCGATCATGGACCTGCTGCCGTCGTCGGCAACGATTGGCGGCCGTGCCGAATTCGATGGTGAGGACGTGCTCAACATGCCGTCGTCGCGTCGGAAGCACTTCTACGGAGTCGACGTGGCCATGGTGTTCCAGAACCCCATGACGTCACTGAATCCGGTGAAACGCATCGATGCTCAGATGACCGAAGGCATGCGATTCCACCGCGGGTTGTCGAAGCGCGACGCCGAGACCCGCGCCGTGGAACTCCTCGAGCTCGTGCGCCTGCCCGATGCCCAATCCCGTATGCGCCAGTACCCGCACGAGCTCTCCGGCGGTATGCGTCAGCGGGTGGTCATCGCCATGGCGTTGGCCAACGATCCGGCGCTACTCATCGCCGATGAGCCCACCACGGCGCTCGATGTCACCGTTCAACGTGACATCCTGAACCTGCTCGATGCGTTGCGCGCCGACCTGAACATGGCGCTGATTCTGATCAGCCACGATCTTGGCGTGGTCCGTGACCGGACCGATGATGTCGTGGTGATGTACGGCGGTCGGCTCATGGAATCTGCTGCGACCGAAGAGCTCTTCGCGAACACGCAGCACCCGTACGCCCGGGCCTTGCAGATGTCGATTCCCGACATCTCCAAGCCGCGCGGTCAGCGCCTCGACCCCATTCCGGGAAGCCCGCCGGACCTGAGTGTGGAACTGACCGGCTGTCCGTTCGCGCCGCGGTGTACCCATGCGCAGGACGACTGTTCGAACACCCTGCCGGTTCCAACACGTATCGACGGAACCTCGCATTCCTACGCCTGCCTGCACCCACTCGGACAGAAAGCGGACGGCTGATGGTTGGCATTGGTTCGGCGCATCTTCGCAGCGACACCGAGACGATCATCGAGGTCAACAACCTCGTCATGGAGTTTCCCGGTGCGCGCGGCTCCGTTGTCCAGGCGGTCTCCGACGTGTCGTTCGACGTCGTGGCAGGGGAGACACTTGGCATCGTCGGCGAGTCGGGGTGTGGCAAGTCCACGACCGCAAAGGCCGTGGTCCAGATGCCGGATCCCACATCGGGTTCGGTGCGCTACGGCGACAAGGAACTGACCACGCTGTCGAAGCATGATCTTCGGCGCACGCGCAGCGACCTGCAGATGATCTTCCAGGACCCGGTGTCGTCGCTGAACCCACGGCGGGGTGTGCGCGACATCATCAGGGAAGGCGTGGAGGTCTGGGGAACCGGTGACACGTGGGGCGAAGACCGCATCACCGAGCTGATGCGATCGGTGGGAATCGACCCGCAGTACGGAGATCGTCGACCATTCCAGTTCTCGGGTGGGCAGTGTCAGCGCATCAGCATCGCCCGTGCGTTGGCGCTCGACCCGAAGGTGCTCATCTCGGACGAGCCCGTGTCGGCGCTCGATGTCTCGGTGCAGGCACAGATTCTGAACCTGCTCGAGGATCTGAAGCAGGAACACCACCTGACGATGCTGTTCATTTCCCACGATCTGGCGGTCGTGCGCAACATCTCCGATCGAGTGGTCGTGATGTACCTGGGACGCGTGGCCGAAATCGGCGACGCCGACAGCATCTTCGGAAACGCCGCCCACCCGTACACGCAGGCACTGCTTGCTGCAGTTCCGGGGTCGGGTATCGAGGACGACGGCTCGCTCTCGGGTGAACTCCCGTCGCCATCGAATCCGCCGGAAGGTTGCCGGTTCCACACCCGCTGCCCGCACGCAACCGAGATCTGCCGGACCACGGTCCCCGAATTCACGCAGCACGGCCCCGATCATCACCTGGCCTGCCACCACCCGCAGAGCACCCCGGTCGCCATCTCCTGAAATCTATGCAGCAGGATGTGCCCATTTGGCACCCTGCGCTTCATAGACCTGTGAATCTGTGGTCTTTGGTGTGCGGATAGCGGTCAGCAGCGTCCACAGAACCAGATCTCCAGAATCTGTGGTCTTTGGTGTGCGGACGGCGGCCAGCAGCGTCCACAGATTCCGAAGTGTCGGGGTTAGGGGTTGAGCTTGAGGCGGCCGAATTCGTCGACGTACTTCCATTCGTCCTGGAAGTCTTCGTTCATCCAGTTTCCGAGCCCGGGGTAGAAGACCCGGCCGGGGCCGTGGGGCGCGAGGTCGTCTCCGTTCCAGCGAGGGTCGGGGACCTCGCCGTCGACGAGGTAGCGGCTGTCGGTGGACAGGCGGCAGCGTCGTTCGGGGGAGTTGTTGTCGAAGGCTCCGTGCAACGTGTTCATGCTGAAGATGAGAATGTCGCCGGGAGCGAAGGTGGCGGTGAGCCAGCGTGATCCGTAGCGTTCCTGCACCTTGATCGGGTCATCGTCGAGCCAGACGAGGCCGTCGCGATCCGCATCCATCTTCAGGTAGCCGTCGTGGAGTTCCGGGTTCTGATGACTGTCTTCCAGAATCATCAGCCCGCCCTCGTGCGGCTCGATGTGCGCAATGGGCGTCCACACCGACAGGTGGCGATCGGTGCCCCGGCTCATGTACGGACCATCGCAGTGGTAGCCACATCCCTCACCCGGACGGGCGAGTCGGGGCCAGCGGAAGTCGTACGGCCGTATGGGGCCGTCCAGGATGTCGCCCACGACCGAGATGAGTCGCGGGTGCAGAATCATCTGCTCGTATCGGGCCCCGGTGCGAAGTGATTCGGTGAACGTGCGCATGTTCACGTGGGCCAGGCCCGACCGGTCACCCTCAATGCCGTCGAGCAGCGGGTACCGGTCGTCGACCTCTCCGACCGTGGCGAACTTCAGTAGCAGTTCCCGTCGGACCTCCATGACGAGCTCGGGGTCGTGGAACCCCGGGATGTACAGGTAGCCGTCTTCATGGAACCGGTTCTGAAGTGCGGTGGGATCCCCAAGCAACGGGGAGGAGTCGACGAGCTGCCCAAGTCGGTCAGGGCCGGTGTCGAATGGCCTGCCCCCGAATGAGAGACGCTCGGCCTCAAGGAGAAGTTCGCTGGACGTGCCCACATTTGGTTCTTCGCTGTGAGCGAGCGTTTGGATGCAATCAGCCACGAATTCCATTGATGGCAGACATTGCACGAGTCGCACAATCATGGAACGCGCATCTGGTTTGCCCCGATCTGACGAACAGTGTGCATGCAGACACGAATCCTCGGCGCCGACGACCTCGCAGCACTGGTCGAGGCGGTTGGCCGGGACGCCCTCATGGATCAGATGATCGCCGCATTGCGCCAACGGTTCGCGTCGCACGACCCCGAACTTGTCGATGCGCGCCCTCGTGACGGATTCCGATACGACAAGCCTGCGCTCGGGCTGATCGAGTGGATGCCCACCCACGAGGTCGGCGGGCCGGTCGTGATCAAGATGGTCGGCTACCACCCGACGAATCCGACGCAGCGCAGCCTGCCGTCGGTGATCGCCACGTCATCCATGTGGGACACCGAAACCGGTCACCTGCTCGCGATCTCGGATTCCACACTGCTCACCGCGCTGCGTACCGGTGCAGCGTCGGGGCTCGCCACCGACCTCATGTCGGTCGACTCTCCGCTCACCGTCGGCGTCATCGGCCTCGGGGCCCAGGCGGTCACCCAGGTGCACGCCATCTCGCGGGTCCGTGTGGTGGAGCGAGTCGTGGGCTTCGATCCGTCATCCGACGCCATGGAGAGTTTCGCCGCGCGCATCGCCTTCACCGGCCTGCCCTTCGAACCCTGTGCCGGGGACGAGTTGGAGGACATGGCTGCCAACGTCGACGTGCTCGTGACGAGCACGTCGACCGACATCGGAGCCGGTCCGGTGGTGGGCTCGTTCACCCCCAGGCCCTGGCTCCATGTGAACGCTGTGGGCGCGGACTTTCCCGGCAAGCTCGAACTCCCCAACGAACTGTTGGACGTTGCACATGTGGTTCCCGACTTCCGGGAGCAGTGTGTTGCCGAGGGTGAGTGCCAGCAGGTGGCCGGCGATCGCATCGGCCCGGACCTCCACGAGGTCGTGAAAGCACCGAGTACGGCCAAGGAGAAGGCGCAGGTCACGGTGTTTGACTCGACAGGATGGGCGGTCGAAGACGATGTCGCCCTGCGGCTGATCCTGGAACTCGCCGACGTCCACGGCGTGGGCTCAACGGTGCAGCTGGAGTCGATTCCCCTCGACCCCTACGACCCGTACGGGCCGGTTCACTGACTCAGCGGCGGGGCGCCAGAGTCGCTTCCGTCAGCCCAAGCTCCAGGACCCGGTCGGGCAGCGGCTGGCGATCGATGAGGGCCGCGGCGATCTGTCCGGCGATGGGGCTCGTCACGATTCCGCAGCCGCCCTGACCAACCATCCACAGAAAGTTCGGAACCGCATCGTCCCAGCCAAAGACCGGATTGCGGTCGGGGGCGAAGGTGCGGAGGCCGGCCCAGGTGGTGGCGACCGAGCGAATGTTCAACGTGGTGAGCTCGTTGATGTGCTCGATGGCCAGCGCGACGTCGATCTCTTCGGGCCGGGCGTCGCACGGTTCTGATGGTGTCTCGTCGGACAGCGAGCACAACAGCTGGTTGCCGGCCTCGGGCTTGAAGTAGCAGTGCAGACTGGAGATGTCGGCGTAGATGAACGGCCAATCGGTGGGGTCATGGTCGATCCGGGTCGTGAACGCGGTTCGTCGCATGGGTGTCAGCCCCACGGGCGCAACACCGGCCATCTCGGCCACACCGTCGCCCCACGCTCCGGCGGCATTCACCACGACATCAGCCCGGACCGGGCCCGCTGCGGTGGTGAGCAGCCAGCCTTCGCCGTCGGCGACAATCTCCTGCACCCGAGCCGAACGGACGACGTCGGCGCCGGCGGCGCGTGCACGGCGGATGTACAGCTGGTGGAGGCCCATGACATCGATGGACGCCGCCGTGGGCTCCAGCAGGCCAATCGTGGCCACGCCCGGCGCAAGTACCGGACAGAAGTCGGTGAGCTCGTCGGCCTCCACCACTCGGATGGAGTCGGTGACCTGCGAAGCCGCAGCTGCTTCGGCCGTGAACTCATCGTGGTTCTCCGGCGTGCCGACCTTCATGACCGGCATGGGGGTCAGCAACGGTGCGTCGAGCTCCTCGTGCTCGGCCTCGAAGAACGGTCGCGATGCCGTGGACAGCCGGTGGAAGACTGGTCCGCCCTCGTTCTCGATGTAGATGGCGGCCGAACGCGACGTGGTGTGATGGGCCAGCTCCTGCTCTTGTTCGAGCAAGGCGACGGACCGGCCCGGGGCCACATGGCAAGCCACGGTCGCTCCCGCGATCCCGCCGCCGATCACAGCCACTTCCACGTTTCGCATGTCACTCACCTTCGGTCACGGGAATGGCCCCGTCAGGACGAACAACCTGTCCGATAGTTGTCAGCGTTGCCAAACGATGAACAAAAAGTACCAAAGCGCCGCGCGACCGACAGCTTCCAAAAACCGGTGCTAGCTTTGCGAGCTGAAAGAACGGCATGTTGATTTGGCGTGCCGTCACACAACCCTTGGAGGGGCCAAAGTGAAGAAACTCTTCATGATCCTTGGCATGTTCCTGTCGTTCACTCTTGTGGCGGCAGCATGTGGATCCACCATTGAAGATGCTGCGGAGACGGCTACCGACGCCGCAGAAGACGTTGTCGACGAGGCTGAAGAGGCTGTCGACGAGGTCATGGAAGAAGAAGACGCCATGGAAGAAGACGCCATGGAAGACGAAGACGCCATGGAAGAAGACGCCATGGAAGAAGAGCACGACTCCCTCGGAGACGGCTCGCTCGGAACCGTTGTCGTCGAGCCAGGCGCTGAAGTCCAGATTCGTTCGCTGAACGCAATCTCGGGCGACGTGGCATTCCTCGGCGTTCCCAACCAGCGTGCAGTCGAGCAGGCTGTTGTCGACTACGGCGCCATCAAGGGCTTCGACGTCACCTCCGGCCAGGGTCTCGACGACCTCTGCTCCGCAGACGGTGGCCAGGCTGCCGCACAGCAGATCGTCGCTGACGATCAGATCGTCGGCATCATCGGAACCTCGTGCTCCGGCGCCGCAACCGCCGCCGCTCCGCTCATCAGCGCAGCCGGCATGGTCATGATCTCCGGCTCGAACACCTCGCCGGCACTCACCTCTGACCAGCAGGGCAACGCAGGTCCCGACTACCACGAGGGCTACTACCGCACGGCACACAACGACCTCTTCCAGGGCGCAGCCATGGCCGAGTTCGTCTTCAGCGAGCTTGGTCTGACCAGCGCAGCCGCAGTGCATGATGGCGACCCCTACACCGAAGGTCTCGCCAACGCATTCGCCAACTCGTTTGAAGAGCTCGGCGGAACCATCACCACCGTGACCGGCGTTGCCAAGGAAGACACCGACATGGTGCCCGTCCTCACCGAGATCGCCGCCGGCGCTCCGGAAGCACTGTTCTTCCCGATCTTCCAGCCTGCAGGCGACTTCGTTGCCGACCAGGCAAACGGCGTTGCCGGCCTGGAGAGCACGGTTCTCCTGGCCGCTGACGGTCTGCTGAACGACGGCTTCATGGGTCTTGCCCAATCCGAGGGAATGCACTTCTCCGGTCCTGACGTGCGCTTCGGCACCAACACCAACGAGAGCACCGGCGTTTCCGCCGAGGAGTTCCTTGCAACGTACGACGCCAACAACGGTGAAGCCCCGGCTGCTCCGTTCTGGGGTCACAGCTACGACGCCGCCGCCATGCTCATGGACGCAATCGACGCTGCTTCGCACGTCGACGCTGACGGCAACCTCGTCATCGACCGCCAGGGCGTGCGCGAGCACCTCAACGGCATCAGCGGCTACTCGGGCCTCATCGGCACCATGAGCTGCGACGACTTCGGCGACTGCGGTTCGCAGAAGATCACCGTCATCCTCCACGAGGATTCCGGTGCAATTGAGGACTCGAAGAACAACGTGGTCTTCGAGTACGCCCCGCAGTAGGACCTGCCCCGACGCCGTCTGGCGTCAGGCTTCCAAAACGTGGAGGTGGCCTCACCCGCTCGGGTGGGGCCGCCCCCGTTTTTGGGCTGTTCGGCCTTGTAGGAAGTCCCCAGCCACGGGCTGGTTTCCTACAAGACGTGACCGGTACCGATCGAGCATCGTCTCACGAGGGACGAGCCTCGATGTTCGAACTGTGAAATTGTCGGTTCCGATTTGCTCAGACGCAATACCCCGCCCAAGCTCTTGGGCGGCTCGGTGCTCCGGGAGAGACCCGCCGCGCCATCCTGCAATGACGGAGGGAGTAGTCAGTGACGACTGCTGTACGTGTGAAGGGCGCCCAACGGACGGGCGTCGACTGGTTCTTGTTGTTCCTGCGAATCGCCTTGATCGGCCTGATCGTGGTGGGCCTCCTTGCGTTCGTGGCCCAGCAGATCGACCCCGACAACTGGTTCGCTCGCTGGCGGCACGGTGGCGAAACCGCCAACCGCCTCAGCTGGGCCCAGTACCAGGGCCTGCTCGTCACCGGCATCAGTCAGGGTGCCATGTACGGCCTCATCGCCCTCGGTTATTCCATGGTCTACGGCGTACTCGGGTTCATCAACTTCGCCCATGGCGAGGTCTTCATGGTCGGTGCCTTCACCGGCTTCATCATGGCCAACAAGTTCGACGAGGCCGGCTGGTGGGAAGGTGGGATCTTCATCCCGGCAATCCTGCTGACCATCGTCATCAGCACGATCGTGGCCACGCTCACCGCAATCGTGATGGAACGAGTGGCGTATCGGCCGCTGCGAGGCAGCCCCCGACTCATCCCGCTCATCACCTCGATCGGCGTGTCATTCTTCATTCAGAACGCCGTCATCCTTCTCTTCGGACCGGGCGCCAAGGGCTACCCGCCGTTCCCCGATTGGCTCGACAAGCAGCGGGTGAACATCTGGCAGACCGGCGAGTCGGCAACCGGAATCCCCGAGTACCTCATCAGCATCGAGAACAAGAAGCTTCTCGTCATCTTCGTTGCCGCACTGTCGATGGCCGGACTCTGGTATTTCGTCGAGCGAACCAAGACCGGAAAGGCCATGCGAGCGGTCGCCGAGGACAAGGAGATTGCCTCCCTCATGGGCATCGACGTCAACAAGACGATCGTCACCACCTTCGCCGTCGGCGGAGCGATGGCCGGCATCGCCGGAATCCTCTGGGGCATCCTCTTCAAATCCGTGATCGCCACAACCGGCTTCCTCCCCGGCATCAAGGCGTTCACCGCTGCAGTCGTTGGCGGTGTCGGAAACCTCGGCGGTGCAATGGCCGGCGGCGTGTCACTTGGCAGCGCCGAAGCCCTCGCTCCGCTCATGCTGCTCGAGCCACTCGGCGTCCCTGCCGCATCGCAGCTGCGTGACGCTGTTGTGTTCACCCTTCTCATCCTCGTCCTGCTGGTGAAGCCCACCGGCCTCTTCGGCGAGCGTCTCTCCTCGGAGGATCGGGCATGAGCGACATCACGAACGACGTACTCACCACCGAGCTCGCAGACAGCATCGGTGAACTCGGCGAAGTTGCCAAGAGCGCCTTCGACGTCGATGGCGAACGCGTACTTCGCTTCGGAGGCCTTCTTGCGCTGGCCCTCGTGTTCATTTCGCTCGCCGGTATGCCAGAGGGCCTCGACGGTCGTCAGATCCTCTACTGGATCAATCCCGACACCTACGTCAACCACCCCGATGGTCAGGGCCTCTCGCTCGGCTACCTCTCGCTGCTCATGTGGCCGGTGCTTTTGGGCTGGGCTGTCGGCAACGAGATCGTCCTCGAAGGCATGGTCGCATCCAAGCGCGGGACTCGCGATCTGGTCTCGGGCTTCCTGGTCGGTGCCGTCGGTGGCCTCGGTCTCGGGGTGTTCACCATTCTGCTGAACGCCTTCGATCTCCGGGATCCGCTCGTGAACTGGAGCGAGGACCTCTACGTCCTTCTCACGTTCAACCGTGGCTGGTCGCTGGCCATTTGGCTCTGGCCGCTGCTCTCCGGCGGACTTGGCGCTTTCGGCGCAGCGATGCGCGTCATGCCCGACTTTGCCCGCAAAGCCGTGCTGTCCGCAGTCCTTGCGGTTCTTGCGCTGTCGATCTTCCAGTTCCTCGTCGACGATCTGCTTGGCGGCGTCGGCGAGACAATGGCCGACCCGGGCCGGATCTCGAACTTCTTCGAAAGCGATCCGAGCGAAGGACGACCTCGTGTGGACTCCGTGTTCGACGGCCTGATCGACTTCACGTACGCGAAGACCGGTGGTCTCCGCCTGCAGGGAATCATCCTTGTCGGTGTCGTTGCTGCCGGCCTTTCGCTGCTCGGCTCGTTCGTGACCCGTGGTCGGTTCAAGACCGCCCGCAAGGAGTACTTCGATCGTCCAGTGGCCGAGCGGACGCAGTCGACGGCGATCCTCATGTTCGTTACCGCACTGCTCCTGATCATCCTTCCGTTCTTCACTGGCAAGATCATCAACGAGCTGCTCGCCAACGTTGGTATCTTCCTGCTGCTGGCGCTCGGTCTCAACATCGTGGTCGGCCTCGCTGGCATCCTCGACCTCGGCTACGTGGCGTTCTTCGCTGTGGGCGGGTACACGACAGCGGTGCTCACCTCGGTGGGCCGTGGCGAGAACTGGCCCAGCTGGGTTCCCATCCTTGACGGACCTGGCGGCTGGTTGATCACGCTTGTTCTCGTGGTCTTGTTCGCCGCAATGACGGGTCTGCTGATCGGTGCGCCGGTCATCAGGATGCGGGGCGATTACCTGGCCATCGTCACGCTCGGCTTCGGCGAAATCATCCGAATCCTGTTCCTGTCGGATTGGCTCAAGGGTTACTTCGGTGGCGCTCAGGGAATCACGAACATCCCGTCGGCAGACTTTGGTCCGCTCGGCGCAGTCAACGGCATTGACCCTCGCTCGGTCTTCTATCTGGTGCTGGTGTTTTCTGCCATCGCCATCTACGTGTCCTGGCGCTTGGAGCACAGCCGTCTCGGCCGAGCCTGGATGGCCATCCGTGAAGACGAGAGCGTGGCCGAAGCCATGGGAATCAACACCGTGAACATGAAGCTCATGGCCTTTGTGGTCGGCGCGGTGCTGGCGTCGTTCTCGGGAGCAATCTTCTCGGCCAAGGTGGGCTCGATCTTCCCCACGTCGTTCCTGATCCTCGTCTCCATCATCATCCTCGTGGTGGTCATCGTGGGCGGCATGGGGAACATCATGGGTGTCATCGTTGGATCGCTTGTGCTGATCGGTGTCCTCGGTGGCCCGAAGCAGCCGGGACTCCTGCAGGAGTTCAGCGAGTACAAGCTCCTTATCTACGGAGCGTTGCTCATCTGGATGATGTTGAAACGGCCAGAGGGGCTCGTGCCCAACGTTCGACGGAGCCGGGAGCTGCACCAGGACGAATTCCTCCAGGATGCATGGCTCAAGGGCGAGGTCGATACCGATGACGAGGGCGACGAAGTCGCCACGGAGGTGGCGCCAGCATGAGCGAACGCATTCTTGACATTCAGAACCTCAGCGTCACCTTTGGTGGCCTGCACGCTCTCCGGGATCTCAACTTCCATGTGGACGAAGGAGAAATCGTTGGTGTGATCGGCCCGAACGGTGCCGGCAAGACCACGTTCTTCAACATGATCTCCGGCATGGTCACGCCGACCTCGGGTGACATCCTCTTCGAGGGCAAGTCGCTCATCGGGCTTGACCCCAACCAGGTCACCCAGCGAGGCATCAGCCGAACGTTCCAGAACGTCCGGCTCTTCGCCAACATGACGATCGCCGAGAACGTCATGGTCAGCCAGCACTGTCGCACCAAACAGGGTGTGTGGGGTGCGCTGTTCAACACGCCGTCGTTCCGCAAGGAAGAGGCCGAGATTCGGGCCCATGCCGAGAAGGTCCTCGGATTCTTCGGCACCCGCCTCATCGGTTACCGCTTGGAGCAGCCCGCATCGGTGCTCTCCTACGCAAACCGGCGTCGCCTCGAGATCGCACGAGCCATGGCCACCTCGCCCCGGCTTCTGCTGCTCGACGAGCCGGTTGCTGGCATGAACCCGAAGGAATCCGCAGAGCTCACCGATCTCATTGGCAAGCTCCGCAGCGAGTGGGGCTTCACGATCGTCATGATCGAGCACGACATGAATGTGGTGCGAGACGTGTCCGACCGTGTGGTCTGCCTCGATCACGGCGAGACGTTGGCGCAGGGCAGCTTCGACGAAGTGTCGAACGACCCTGAAGTCATCGAGGCGTACCTCGGACGACCCCTGGAGAAGCAGAAGTCATGAGCGAGCCGACCGACAAGGGAACTCCGATCCTCGAGTTCCGCAACATCAACACCCACTACGGCGCCGTCCACATTCTGAAGGACGTGAACCTCGCCATCTATCCCGGCGAAATGGTGTCGCTGCTCGGCGGCAACGCCAGCGGCAAGTCCACCACACTCAAGACCCTGCTGGGCATGGTCACGCCCACCACGGGTGAGGTTGTGCTCGACGGCGAGGTCGTCAACGACAAGCCCACGAGCTACCGGGTCGAGCGTGGCATCACGATGGTTCCCGAGAACCGTCGGCTGTTCAAGCGCCTCTCGGTGCTGGAGAACCTGCAGCTCGGTGCGTACCTTCGCAACGACAAGGCCGGCATCGCCGAGGACCTCGAGCGCATCTACACGATGTTCCCACGGGTCAAGGAACGTGCCAACCAGAAGTCGGGCACGCTGTCCGGTGGCGAACAGCAGATGGTTGCCATGGGTCGAGCGCTCATGTCCCGTCCCCGTGTGTTGCTGATGGATGAGCCATCGATGGGTCTCGCCCCAATGCTTGTGCAGACGAACTTCGAGCTCATTCAGCAGATCCACCAGGAGGGCATTGCGATCTTCATGGTGGAGCAGAACGCGAACATGGCGCTTTCGATCGCCGACCGCGGCTGGGTGTTGCAGACTGGCAAGGTCGTGCTCGACGACACTGCTGAGAATCTGCTCGCCAACCCGGAACTGCGAAAGTCCTATCTGGGCGAAGCCTGACCAACCAGCTGCACAAGGAGGCGCACGTGAAGTTCTTCGGTCCCGAGGCGGTCGCTGCCGCTCTGCCGTGGGACGAGCTCATCATGGCCATCGAGGACATCGTCGTCGATGAACAGGCCGTCGCACCCGAACGTACGGTGCACGGGCTCGGCGGCGATGCCGCACTGCTCGTGAAGCCCGGCTGGGTGGTCGGCGACGTCATCGCCGTCAAGGTCGTGTCGTTCTTCCCCGACAACGGCGTTCTGGAGCTGCCCACGATCAACGCCGGCGTTCTTCTGTTCGACGGCACCAATGGCACCTGCCTGGGTGCCTGCGACGGAAATGAACTCACGACTCGACGGACCGCTGCGGCATCTGCGGTCGCCGCCAAGCGTCTGGCACGAACAGATGCCCGCCGCCTCCTCGTGATCGGGACGGGTGCATTGTCCCCGATGACCGCACAGGCGCACGCCGCCGTTCGCGACTTCGAGCAGATCGAGATCTGGGGCCGGAGCACCTTCAAGGCCATCCGGGTCGTTGAAGAGCTGAAGGACGCTGGCTACACGGCAACGGTTGCCGCTGATCTGGACGAGAGCGTTGCCGCAGCCGATGTCATCACCTGCGTCACGGGTTCCACCACCCCGATCGTCCGGGGCGAGCTGCTGTCGCCGGGTACACACGTCGACCTGATTGGTTCGTTCACCCCGGCAATGCGCGAGACCGACGACGACGTGATTCGCCGAGCTTCGGTGTGGGTCGATACCCGCACCGACGGCATTCTCGCCGGCGACATCGCGCAGCCGCTTGCGTCCGGCCTGCTGAGCATGGACGACATTCGTGGCGATCTCCGCGAGCTGGTGTCGGGCGCGTCGATTGGTCGGCGGGATGACGATGAAATCACGCTGTTCAAGTCCGCAGGTATCGCACTCGAAGATGTGGCTGCTGCGAAGTTGGTCTTCGGTTCCTGAGACTGAGCGATTTCAGCTTGCGGCCGGGAATCTAGGCCGAGAGACGAGTGGTCGGCTTTGCCAGGAGTGCCTGGGCTGCTGCCTTGGCACCCTCGGTTGACAGATGATCGGCCAGTCGCTCCCGCACGTCGTCGGGCAGCAGATGCCCATGTCCAGCGATGAGTTCGCCGAGTTCGTCCTGGCCCGTCAGCGCCGCGGCCAGAAGGCCAACACTCACCGCGTCGGGGTTGGTGCCGCCCAGACCAAGGTAGGTGGCGCAGAGTCCGGGAGTCCGGTGGGGACCCACCGCAGCGGGTAGCGCATCGATGAAGTCGGCTCCGTCGGTGAGCAGCGCCAGACCGAGAACGAGCGTGAGCTGATCCATGTCGGTGTCGGCGAGCTGAAGCATTTCGTGCCAGACGCCGATCGTGCCGCCATGCTCGATGATGTCGACCGCCGTGCTTGCCGCTTTACCCAGCTCGCCGAGCTCCAGGTGTGCGTGTGTTTCCTGGGTGGCGATCGTACGTCGAACGGTGCTCGGAAGCGAGGAATACTCGGGGTCAGCCTGCGCACGTTTGATGGTCTCGATTGCGTCGGCTGGCCGTCCATCGGCGCGGTCCAGTTCTGCCATGACGGCCACGGCTCGGCCGGCTGCCGGCCACAATGCCAAGCTCCGTTCAGCGTTCTCGCGAGCCTCGGCACGTCGTCCCCGTCGGTGGTCGGCCTCTGCGGCCACGGCGAAGGTTGCGGAGATCGGATGCGGGAGCTGCTCAATGTCGTCGAGCTCCAGGGCAAGGTCCATGTTCCCAGCCGTCAACGGTCGGGCGAACGCAATCGCATCGGCGACTTCCCGGCTCTCCTCCCATGCGGCCAGGAGCGCGGGCGACGTCGTCACGGCTCGCAGGTTTGCGGCAGCTTCGTCGACCAGGGCTGCGGTTTCGTCGGGCAGCTGCGAGCGGCCGAAGGCATCGGCGGCGGAGTCCAGCATGGCTTCGGAGAGCTGCGGAAGCGCAACGAGTGCCCGCAGGTGTCGCTCGTCGCCGAGCGTTCCTGCGGTCGCCGCAAGGTCGGCAAATTGGACGATGGGAATGGCTGACGCCAGAACGAGCCATGGATCGAGCTCTTCCGGGAGGTGTTCCAACTGGTCGATCGCCATGTCGAAACGCTCCTGGTGTACAGCAGCCTCGAAGATCAGCCGAGCCCGGGTCCTCGCGGCCAGGACATCGTGAATGAACGGTGGGCGAGAAGGTTGCGCCGCGAAGTCCGCTGCGGTCTCCAGAAGTTCTGCATACTCGCCGGTCCGATAGAGCGCTTCGGCCAAGACCGCACCAGCCGTTGCGTCGGCCGGGACCAGGTCCAGGGCCAGCTTCGCCTCGGTTGCAGCGTTCGAGAGCTGCGCAGCTTCGAGGTGCAGCTCGGAGCGCAAGGCATGGAGCAAGGACCGGCCCGCCGGATTGTCGGCGGACACGTGGCCAGTCAGCTGGTCGAGCTCATCCAGGGTTTCCGCGGGGTCGGTCGACGCGCCGCGCAGTGCTCGGGCAAGGTGAATGGCCTGTGCTTCGCCGGGCTCGTCCGCAAAGCCCTGACGAGCAATGTGCAGATTGCGTTCTGCCTTTCGGCGGGCGTCCATCACCGAGTCTTCATAGCCAAGATGTGTCAGCGACACGCTCGCGAGCACCGCATCGCTGAGGGGGTCACCATCAAGGCGCACGGCCTGTTCGTGGAGTGCTCCAACGAATCGAACCAGTGATGGGTTGGCGATCCTTCGGGCCAGGAAGCTGTGTGTTTCCACACCCTGGTCGTTGTGGTTGTTGATGGTCAGCCGGTACGCCGGGGACAACGAGGAATAGGTGGCCAGGACCCGTCGCAACTGTGTCGGGTCCTCGCAAACAAGGCGTTCATCGGCATCGATCCAAAGCATGTACGTGGCGTCGGTGCAGCGCTCCAGCACCTGGTTGCGGGCCCATGCAAAGTCGTCTCGCCAACCAATCTCCATGACCTCTGCGCCGTGGGCTCGGGCGATGTCGACCGTGTCATCCAGGGAACCGGTGTCGGCCACCTCGATACGATCCACGATTCCGTTCAGCGATTCCAGGCATGCGGCCAAATGCTCAGACTCGTCGCGAACGATGAGCGCAGCCACGAGAAGCGGAGCATCGATCTCGTTCGTTTCCACGAGCCGTTGTTGGCATCCGGCAGAGTGGGGGACGGAGACCTTCGCCGGTTGGACGAACTCGCCAACGGTTGTGAGTCCCGGTCCGAACGCCGATGCCGTGGCCAGCGTTCGCAACTGGTCGGCGCTGCCAACGGCACAATGAATGACGGCCTGCTCGAGTTCCTGCTGTGCGGACGAGGCGTCGGTTGGTGCAATCGCGACCTTGCCGGTTGAGCGATGCGTGGCGACCAGGGTCTGCAACGCCTCGGCGCTCAATGCTGCATCATCGTGGACAACGGCGACCGTCCCATCGAATGCTCGCAGTGCCTGGTTCAGCGCCTCGGGTCCATGCCCGGGCTGGGTGTCGAACCCTCGGTCAGCGACGCGATCGACCGCCGTGAGCCCCGGTTTCGTTCCCGCAACAACAACAACGTGTGCGTGGTTTGCCCAGGCAGCAACGTTGCGGACGGCCGTCAGCGTGGCCGCCGCCGGTCCGTGGGCAACGACGACGAGGGTTGTGGGCCAAGCGCCCAGCTCAGGAGAGGACATCGGTTCCAATCGGCGGACGCCGAGTTCCGATTATTTCAGTTCGCTTTCGAAACGAGTCCGACGGGAAGCGGCTCAAGCCATGGACGGGATCGCCGATGGGCAGAAATGCCTGGCGGAGGCGGAACGAACTACACGGCACCCAGCGCGGTGAGCGTCGTGCTTTACGTGCACAACGGCCTGCCGTATCTGCGCGTCGCCGTGGAGGCGATTCTTTCGCAGAGTCACGCCGACTTCGAGCTGTGTGTCGTCGACGATGGGTCCACCGACGGCACTGCTGAAGTGCTGCACCGGCTGGCAGACACCGATCATCGGATCCGTGTGCATCACCAGGTTGCCCATGGCCGGTCTCGGCTGCACGAGACGGTGAACACCGGCATGGCGCTGGCGCAGCATGACCTGATCGTCATGGCGAACGCCGACGACATCTGGCACCCAGAGAAACTCGAGCGACAGGTGTCGGTTCTCGACGCCAATCCCGACGTGGACGTGTGCACCCATGATGCGGTGTTCATCGATGCTGAGAGCCGCGTGTTGCCGGGCAGCTTCCGTCGCTACCACTCGGCCCACCCCACCCCGCCTCCACGGCCCTGGCAGTTTCTGGGCGGGAACCCGATCGCGAACCCAACCACGATGTTCCGGCGGGCCATTCTTCGACGTGTCGGTATGCAGGAGGTCGGAGACATGCACGACCACCAATTCTGGTTCAAGGCCGTCGTTCACGGATGTCGTTTCCATGGCCTCCCGGATCGGCTTCTCCGCTACCGGTTGCACGAGGCGAGCCACTCCACGGCAAACAGTCGGCGCGACATCATCAAAGAGGCGCGTCGCAAGAGCGCCTCGGACGTGGCCAGCCGATACGGAATCCACCGGCTCGTTCCCGAGCTGGCGTTGGCCGGGGACGATCGCTCGTTCGCGTGGGCGCACGGCTTTCTGGCTGGTGAGTTCTGGAGCGCGGGCGCACACGAGGATGCCGAAGAGCAGTGGCGCCAGGCCCTTCGCCGCAGCGATGACCCGTCGATACTCGCGGGCCTCGGCATGGCCATGTTGCACCGAGGCGCAACCGGCGAAGCGCTTCCCCTGCTGCAGACGGCCGCTGCCGCCGGTGTGGGTCAGGCTCGTGCGTCGCTTGAAGAATTCTCACTTCCCGCAGACCTGCTCGCCCCAGAATGGGCCGGCCCAGTGCCGGAGGTGGCGGCCATCGTGGCGCACACGGATGTGGCCGGTCTGGAACTGGCTGCAGAGACTGCACCGGATGCCTTTGATCTCGTGCTCGTCCTTCCTCATGACGAAACCGACACCGCGGAACCAATCGCGGTGTTGTCCTCGGAGCTGCTGGGACTGGCGAAACGCGGTCGGGCGAGACTGCGAATTCTGTTGACCGACGCTTCTGGGGTTCCCACGGTCGCCTCGGCGTACGAACACGCACGGAGTGTTTCGCCCGACATGGTTGACCGAATCGAGATCGAGGTCGACGTCGTGCCTTCAGGCGAACTGCCATCACTGCTCGAGGCGCACAGACGCCTCGACGACACGCCGACGAGAACTGTTGCCGACGATCTCTCAGTTGCGAGCTGAGGCAACTTCGAGGGCTTCGGCCACCAGCGTCGGTTCGTCGAGCGAGCCGAGCAGATTGCCCAACCGAAACAGCTGCGCGAGCGAGGCGTAGGCCGCATCGGGGAGTGCCGAAGGTGAGGCGTCCTGCAACGCTTCGGCCAGCATGATGGCAGATTCGTCGAAGAAGTGTGTCAGCTGCGTTCGGCCACCGTGCGCAGCCCGTACGTCGGACAGCAACGATCCTTGGCGTTGGTGCTTCAGTGCCAGTTGGGCCGAGCCCAGCCCACGAAGCAACACGGTGCGTTTCAGCCCGTCGATCGTCAGGTGGTGTTCATGTCGCGATGCTGCCGACTCGCAGTAGCGAAGCGTGTAGCCCTCGGCTTCGGCCCGCATTGCGAAGTCCACATCCTCGGCGGCAAAGGTGAACCAGGAATCGAAACCGATGTGTTGGGCGAATGCAGCATCGATGCTCAGGTTGCAGGTGGCTGCCAGAGCTGCCGAAACGGTGTCGCCGTCGTCGAACAGCGGGTAGGAGAACATCAGCGGCGTCTCGGTGAGCAGCTGTCCAAGCGGTGTCTGCAGAAACGAGTCCACGAACATGAAGCTGCCGAGAACCATGGATTGCGGATGCGCATGGTGCGTGGCCAGGTGATGGCGGATGGCATCGGGCGCCAACATGGTGTCGTCGTTGATGAAGAGCACGATCGGCGCCGACACTGCGGCGAGCCCCAGGTTTCTGGCTGCTCCCGGACCCGCGTTCTCCTGTGCGAGGACCGTGAGCGAAGCAAAACGCTCGGGCTGTTGGGCCAGGCATGTGCGGGTGTCGTCGGTCGACCCGTCGTCGACGACGATGACCTCGAGAGTTTCGGGCCCCACGTCCTGTGCTGCCAGATGGTCCAGGCATCGCTGGATCGTCGCGCTCCGGTTGAACGTGGGTATCACGATTGAACACTTCGCCGCCATGGTGTGCCCGTCGGCGGCTTTGCTCCCGAGGTGAGCGACCCGGGACAGCGTCCGTCGTTGACAGTCCCGAAGGGGGACACGGCCGTGGACTCAATTGCGCACCGCTTTGGTCGATCCTCAGTCCATGGCGGAAAACAGGCGGGGCACGAGGATCGTTGGCGACGTCGCGACCCTGGACTACGGCGAAACACTGGCCTTCTTCGACGAACGGGCCCAACGCGCGCCCGAGCTCGATCGTCGGACGATCACGATGTACCAGGACACCCGGGCGGACCTCGCTGAACGACGTGATGCTCGTGAAGCCGAACAGATTCTTCCGCTTCTCCAGCTTGATGCCGGCACGACGAACGTGCTCGACGTGGGTTGTGGGGTGGCCCGCTGGGGCGGTCATCTGGCTGGTCGGGTCCGCTCCTACACCGGGTTCGATTTCAGTGCCGGCCTGGTGGAGTTGGCAACCGCCGACCTCGGTCGCTGGTATCCGGACGGACAGGCCCGGGCCTTCACCATGTCGGCCACCGAGTTGGGAACCGCTGGTTTCGACGCCAACGAGTTCGATCTCGTCATCGTGTCGGGCGTGCTCGCTTACCTGAACGAGGCTGACTGTGCTCGGCTCCTCGACACGCTCGCCGAGCTGGCGTCGCCCGAGGGACAGATCTATGTCCGCGAGCCCATGGCTCGCACGGATCGGCTGACGCTTCGGGCGCACTGGTCCGACGAGCTCTCGGCCGAGTACAGCGCCATCTACCGATCGGTCGGCCAGTACGACGACCTCTTCGCGGCGACGCTGACCAGGAACGGGTGGTCAGCAACACAACGATTTGAGCTGTCACCAGATCTGGCGAACCGGTCGGAGACCGGACAGTTCGTCTCGCTGTTCTCCCGGGGTGCTGCGCAATGATGCACTCGCCGGTCTTTTGCTTCGATCTGGATGGCACGATCACCAATGCCGAGCTGCTGCCGCTCATTGCCCGACGAACCGACCTCGAGGACGAGATCACGGCGCTCACCCGGGCCACGATCGAGGGCGACATCCCCTTCGAGACCTCGTTTCGTTTGCGGTGTCGGCTCCTGGCCGACGTCCCAATCTCGAGTGTCCGGGACATCGCTGCCGATGTCCCGTTGAACGAGGACATCGTGGAGTTCATCCACGCACGACCGGAGTCCTGTGCTGTTGCAACCGGCAATCTGGATGTGTGGGTGGAGCCGATCCTGGAACGGTTGGGCTGTCGAGCGTTCTCGTCCACAGCGGTCACGGTCGGCGATGTGCTGATCGGTGTGGACCGAGCCCTCTTCAAAGCCGACGCCGTTGAAGAACTTCGCACGGAGCATCCACTGGTCGTCGCCATCGGCGACGGCATGAACGATGTCCCCATGTTCGAAGCCGCCGATGTCGCCGTGGCGTTCGGTGGGGTGCACCCGCCTGCGCAAGCAGCTCGGGACGCGTCAGATTTTGTCGCAATGAACGGAGACGGGCTGTGCAAGCTGTTGACCTCGCTGTGATCGCGGCGGCCGGGCTCGGATCCCGGTTGGGTGCGGCAACGCCGAAGTGCCTGGTGAAGATCGATGGGCGAACGCTCATCGAGCGGCAGCTCGATCTCGTCCGAGACGTTCCCGAGGTTCGAGTGATCGTCGGCTTCCGGGAGGCCGACGTCATCGAGCATGTTTCACGGCTGCGGCCAGATGTGATCTTCGTTCGGAACCCGGACTTCGCCCGGACGCACACGATTCACAGTCTGCGAATGGCTGTGAAGCGACGAAGCGGCTGGTTCCTTGCGATCGACGGCGATCTGGTCATCGAACCAGCCTCGTTCGCGGCGTTCCTTCGGTCGTGCTCGACCACCGATCCGCTTCTGGCCGTGGGTCCATCCGGAACCGAGGATGGTGTCTTCGTCCAGACGGAGCGGGACGACGGCGACCTTGTCGTGACCGGTTTCAGTCGCGAGGAACGAACCCCATACGAGTGGTCGGGGCTTGCTCACCTTCACGACTCCCACATCCGTAACGGAGATCGGTTCGTGTTCGAGGCGCTCCAAGAACGTCTGCCAATCCGCGCCGCGGTGATCGAAGCCGCCGAGGTCGACACGCCCCAGGATCTGCGCCGCGCTCGGACAGCGGTTCGTGCCTGGGAGAAGGCGCCGGCGTCGACGATCGATGTCGATGCTCCCCTCGTGCGCCGATGAACGCCCCACTTTCGGTCGACCTGTACGTCTACGCGTCTCACGAGGTCGCGCTGTGGGAGTCGTTGTGGTGGCGTCTGCGCAATCGGGGCGTGGACGTGCAGTTCGTGGTGGAGCC
>CAZFBD010000003.1:36061-46675 GCA_964517125.1 uncultured Acidimicrobiales bacterium | reverse complement strand
CTCGTCCACGGGCCATTCTCCGTGCAGGCGATCGGTACCCGGTTGCCACACGCCAAGATCGAGAATGTGGGATTTCCCAAGTGGGCTGAAGCTCGACGGTCCCAGATGGGCCGTGACGATGCTCGTCGGCTCCTGGGAATCGACGTCGACGGCGATCCGGTCATTGCATGGTTGCCCACGTGGGCACAGAACTCGAGCCTCGATGCATTCGCTCCCGCACTCGCAGAGCTGGCCACCGACCACCGGGTCATCACCAAGCCACACCACAACAACCTCCGGTTCGAGCAATCTCGGCTGGGGGCTCTGCACGACTCGATCACCGTCGTGCCCGATCTGGACACGCTGGTGCCGTTGGTCATCGCCTCCGATGTCGTGATTGGCGATGTACGCAGCGGCGGCGTGACCGAAGCACTCCTCGCCGACCGGCCGGTCGTGGGGCTCGTGTCGAACGGGACGCTGGACGAGCAGAACCTTCTCACCGGAATCGATGAGGCGGTGGCCATCTGTGAACATCCGAGCGATCTCCGGGACGCGGTGGCAGCGTCATCGAATCCGTCGCGAGCGCAGGCTCGGTCGACATGGTCTCGGTGGTTCTTCGGCGAAGCTTCGGGCGACGATGGCGAACGGGCCGCAGATGCGATCATCCGGCACGTGGAGGAAGCCCGTTCGCAGAACGTTGGTGTGGTCGCTCTGGCAGACCTCGACCAGGCATTGGCAACACTCTCGGAACCCGGCGACCACGGCACGCTTCGGGCGGAATTGATCGAGGAGGCGTGGCTGACCTGGTCATCCGATCCGCGCCTCGGTCGTGTCCTTGACGACCTCCATGACCATGTGGAGCCGGCGCGCCTCCGGACCTGCGCTCGGATGGTCCGACGCTCCGGCGTCGACGTGCCATGTCCGCTCCTGCAGGCAGCCGGCGATCTGTCGCAAGCAATCGGCCTTCGCCTCGCCGCTGCTGCGATGGCAGCTTCGGAGTTCTCCGACGACGAGGGTGCAGCCGTGTTCTTGCAGATTGCCGAGTCGACGGCCCCCGAAGACATCGAGTCGTGCGTCATTGCGATCCTCACGCACGAACCCTCGCTGCTGCCGGCGTTCGTCGAGCGTGCTGGTGCAGCGACCGGGAACCGCTCAGCGTTGACCACGGTCCTCGGCGAAATCGGTGCGGACGAGGCGGAGATCGACCTGCTGCTCGCCAGCTAGTCGGCTTCCCTCACGAGGACACACCAAAGGACCCGCCGGCGGCGCGGAACTTCGCGGGGGTGCTGTTCGTGAGCCGGGCAAAGCGCCGGGTGAAGTCGGGCTGATCGTAGAACCCACACATGCCGGCGATCGTGGCGATGGGTTTGTCGGTCTCGGTGAGCAGACGGGTGGCGGCCTCGACCCGAACCCGAAGAATGTGTTGGGTGGGGGTGACACCCAGCACCTTGCGCATCCGTCGTTCCAGTTGCGCTTCGGAACACCCGGCGACCGCGGCAAGGTCTGCGACCCGCATGGGCTCGCCCACGTGCTCTCGGACATACACCACGACATCCTGGAGCTGTTCGAGCACCAGGCTCTCCTCCGATGGCGTCTGCAGATCACGGCTGACCGACACCAGCCCAACCATTCTCGAAGGGTCATCGTCGGCGCCGACGGGAACCTTGGTCGTCAGGTACCAGCCAAGGTCGCCGTTCACCCGACGAATCAATTCCAGCTGGTCGTGCATCGGCGACCGGGTTTCGATGACGTTGCGATCCTGCTCCTCGTAGAGGTCGGCGAGTTCGGCTCGGAAGTGGTCGCGTGCCGTCGTGCCGATCACGTCCCGCTTCGACTTCGACCCGGTTCGACGGACGAACGCCGAGTTCGCTTCGGTGTACCGGCCGTCCAGATCCTTCGCGCAGAACAGCACATTCACGAGCGATTCAAGCAGGGCGAGGAGCTCTCGTTGGCAGGGAAAGAGCCCGGCAGATTCGCTGTTGTCCGATTCGTTCTGCATGTCCGCCGGATCGTACAAGACGGGATCGATCGCTTCGCACACCATGGGGACATGACCGATTTCGCCGTCGTCGATGACCCGCAGTCCACCGCACTGGCTGACCAGGCCGTGGAGCTGGTCGGTATCTGGCTGAAGCGGGCCGCTGCGCTCGAAACGAGGGCTGATCGTGAAACCCTGGAACAGCTCGAGGGTGTTGTCACCGATCCCGACTCGGTTCGGTTCGTCATGGCATTCGTCGACCGCGTGGTTCGGCCGGACGATGACCGTGTTGCCGCCGACCAGCTTGCGTCGATCGTGGTTGGGGAGCCGCTTCCCAACTTCTTGACAACGGTGGACAAGGCGATGTTGCGCGCCGGGTCGCGACTCGGCCCTCTGCTCCCGTCGGTGGTCATGCCACTCGCCCGACGGCGGATGCGGAGCATCGTGGGTCATCTGGTTGCACCTGCCGAACCCGACCGGCTCGAACGCCACCTGGCCAAGCAGCGTTCGGGCGGTTGGGCGCTCAACGTGAATCTGCTCGGTGAGGCCGTGCTGGGCGAACGAGAGGCGACGCGGCGAATGGAGGAGTTGCTCGCGCTGCTCGACCAGCCCGACGTCGACTACGTGTCGGCGAAGATTTCGTCGGTTGCGTCGCAACTCAACCACTGGGCACACGACGACAGTCTTCGGCGAGTGGATGAACGGCTGGCTCAGCTTCTGGACAAGGCCGCCTCCGTGCAGCCGCCGACGTTCATCAACGTCGACATGGAGGAGTACCACGATCTCGACCTCACGCTCGAGGCCTTCATGGATGTGCTCGGGGCAGCGGAGCGCCACCATCTCGACGCAGGCATCGTCCTGCAGGCATACCTACCGGATGCGCTTCCGGCGCTGCAACGGCTGACTCATTGGGCGAACGAGCGGCACGCCGAAGGCGGCGGAACCATCAAGGTCCGACTCGTCAAGGGAGCGAACCTGGCGATGGAGCAGGTCGACGCAGCCATGCATGGGTGGGAACAGGCGCCGTACGAACGCAAGGTCGAGGCCGACGCCAACTACAAACGCTGCGTCGACTGGTTGCTGCACGAAGAGCGTGTCCGGGGCATTCGGCTCGGTCTTGCGAGCCACAACCTGTTCGATGTGGCGTGGACCCATCTTCTGGCCGAGCAGCGTGGCGTGGCCCATCGGGTGCAATTCGAGATGCTGCAGGGAATGGCACCGGCGCAGGCAGCGACCGTGGCCGAAGCGACAGCCGAACACGACCCGGTCCTCCTCTACACACCGGCGGTCCGTTCCCAGGACTTCGATGTTGCGATCAGCTACCTGTTCCGTCGCCTGGAAGAAAACGCTTCCGACGACAACTTCCTCCGCCACCTGTTCGACCTCGAGGTCGGCTCGGAGGCCTTCGCTCAGCAAGCGGCCATCTTCACCGAGTCGCTCGAGTTGTCGGACACGTTGCCGGCCGGTCGGCGTCGAACCCAGAACCGCATGCAACCGACCGCCGCTGCCTACGACATCGGCGAACCATTTCTCAACGACCCCGAGACCGACCCAACGAGCCCAGACAACCAGAGATGGATCGCCGACGTCCTCCGTCGACCAGTCGCCGATGTCCACACGCCCCTCACCGATTCCATCGAGGAAATCGATCTGGTGATCACGACAGCACGTACCGCAGCCGAGGAGTGGAAGGACTCGGCGGTATCGGAACGCCAGGCGCTGCTCCACCGGGTTGGCGATGAACTGTCAGCCCGCCGAGGCGATCTGGTGGCGGCGATGATCCGGGAGGGACGCAAAACGTTCGTCCAAGCCGACGGAGAGGTTGTCGAAGCAATCGACTTCGCCCGCTGGTACGGCGACCGGGCCTGCGAACTCGATCGGACCGAGCAGCACTTTGCTCCCTTCGGGGTGGTCGCCGTGATTCCTCCATGGAACTTTCCGGTCGCGATCCCCGCCGGTGGTGTCCTTTCCGCATTGGCCGCTGGCAACTCGGTAATCTTCAAGCCAGCACCAGAAACGCCTCGATGCGCAGAGCTCGTCGCGGAGGCCTGCTGGGCCGCTGGGGTCGACAGGTCGGTTCTGCAGTTCGTGCGAACACCCGATGACGAGGTCGGCCAACGGCTCGTCACCGAGGCCGACGCTGTGATTCTCACCGGCGCATCGGAAACCGCCGACCTCTTCCGCTCCTGGAAGCCGGAGCTGCGTCTGTTCGCGGAGACGTCCGGAAAGAACGCGCTGATCATCACCCCGAATGCCGATATTGACCTGGCTGTCGCCGACTTGGTGCAGTCGGCGTTCGGCCACAGCGGGCAGAAGTGCTCGGCGGCGAGCCTGGCGATTTGTGTTGGCGGGGTGGGGGAGTCCGATCGGTTCCGTCGCCAACTCATCGATGCGGTCGAGAGCCTGGAACTGGGATGGCCCGCAGAGATCGAGACGACCATGGGCCCGATCATTGGCGAACCGAATCCACGACTTGCACGAGCGCTCGGCCAGCTCGACATGGGCGAGCAGTGGCTCGTGAAGCCCCGGCAGATCGATGGTGATCTGTGGAGCCCCGGGGTACGCGACCGCGTCGCTCCCGAGTCATGGTTCCATCGCACCGAGTGCTTCGGGCCGGTGCTCGGTCTCATGCATGTCGACGAGCTGCAGACAGCGATCGAGTTGGCCAACTCCAGCGCCTTCGGTCTCACCGGTGGGATCCACACCCTGGACCCGACCGAGGTTGAGACCTGGACCAACCAGATCGAGGTCGGGAACGGCTACGTGAACCGTCCCATCACGGGCGCCATCGTTCAACGCCAACCCTTCGGCGGATGGAAGCGGTCGTCGATCGGGCCGGGAGCAAAGGCGGGCGGACCGAACTACGTGCAGCAGCTGGGCGTATGGAACGACACCGAACCGGGCGCCGACGACTACGCCACGGCCTGGGCCGATCACTTCAACATCGACCACGATCCGACCGGCCTGTTCTGCGAGGCGAACGTGTTCCGATACCGGCCTCTCGAACAGGTTGGCGTGTGGTTCGGCGCCGGAGCGACGGAACGCGACCGCACGCTCGTGGAGCGCTCCTTCACCGTCGTCGGCACCGCTCCTGTTCATCCGGACGACAGCGAATCTCTCGGCGAGTTTGCGGCGCGGGTCGGCGAACTCGGCGTGGAGCGTGTGCGGGTTGTCGGCCACCGGCCAACCGAATCGGACTACCGACACGCCGTGGATACAGCCGTGCACTTTGCCACGGCGCCAGTCTCCCGATTCGGCCGAGTGGAGCTGCTTCACCTCGTGCGGGAGCAGGCGATCAGCCGGACCCTGCACCGATTCGGAAACCTGATCGGATGAGCACGAGGACCGCCCCGGCATGGCGGCGCTGCGGTGGTCCCGTCCTGCCCACGCGCCGTAGGGTGAGCCCATGACGACCAAGAGCACCCATGCCGCCGTTGCCGACGACCGCAACGCCGACGTGCAGATCTACATCAACGGCGAGTTCTTCCACCGCAGCGAGGCGAAGATCTCCGTCTTCGACAGCGGGTTCCTCGTGGGCGACGGGATCTGGGAAGGCATCCGCCTCCATCACGGCACCTTCGCCTTTCTCGAGCGTCACCTGGACCGACTCTTTGCCGGGGCCAAGGCGATCGACCTGGACATCGGAACCCGCGAGGACATCGTGGCTGCGCTTCAGGCCACCGTCGACCGCAACGAGATGGACGACAACGTGCACGTCAGGCTCATGATCACCCGGGGCGACAAGAAGACACCGTCGCAGCACCCGTCCAACGTGATCGGTGGACCGAACATGGTCATCATCGCCGAACACAAGCGAGCCGATCCGTCGGTCGCTTCGCAGGGAATCTCCCTGTTCACGGCAACGGTTCGGCGCCCCGGCCCCGATGTCCTCGACCAGAATCTGAACTGTCATTCCAAACTGCACGAGGTCATCGCGCTCATCCAGGCGGTTGGCGCGGGAGCCGACGAGGCGCTGATGCTCGATGTCAACGGCGCGGTCGCAACGTGCAACGCCACCAACTTCTTCATCGTGAAGAAGGGCGAGGTCTGGACCAGCACCGGGTTCTACAACTTGCCCGGGATCACGCGTGCGCTGGTGATCGAGACGGCTCGTGCCGACGGCATCCCCACCTTCGAGAAGAACTTCTCGCTCACCGACGTGTACGCCGCCGAAGAGGTGTTCGTGACTGGTACCTTCGGCGGCCTGACCCCGGTACGCGAGGTCGACGGCCGGGTCATCGGTGACGGAACCGGAACCGGTCCCATGACCGAACGTCTCATTGGCTTGTACCGAGCGGCGATCGCAGCCGACGTCGACGGCTGAAAAGGCTGGGCCACCGATGACGCTCCGAATCAACATGTGGTCGAGCCCACGAAACCTCTCGACAGCCATGATGTACTCCTGGCGTCAGCGTGCGGACACGACCGTGTTCGACGAGCCCATCTACGCCCACTACCTGCGTGTGACCGGCCGACGGCATCCCGGTGATGACGACGTGCTGGCAGCGCAGGACAACGATGGCGACGCGGTTGTTCGGGACCTGATGCTCGCTCCGCATGCGACCCCCATCGTCTTCTTCAAGCAGATGGCAAAGCACCTGGTGCAGATGGACCGCTCGTTCCTGCCGCAGTTTCAGAACGTGTTGTTGACCCGGTCACCGCACGACATGCTCACCTCGTTGCAGGTTCAGCTGCCGGACGCCACCATCGACGACACCGGTTTTCCCGAAATGATGGAGATCCTCGACGCGCTGCTCGAGGCCGATGAGGAACCGATCGTCATCGATACGAAGATCCTGCTGGCCGACCCTGCTGCAGTGCTCGGCGAGCTGTGCGCTCGGCTGGGGATCGGTTTCGACGAAGTCATGTTGACGTGGCCAGCCGGACCCAAGCCAGAGGACGGCGTATGGGCGCCGCATTGGTACGACGGCGTGCATCGATCCACCGGTTGGCAGCCCTACGTGCCGAAGAACGCCGAACTCCTTGCCGCAGTCGCGCCGGTCCTGGAACAGGCCACCCCCATGTACGAACGGTTGCTGCCGTATCGAATCGGCTGAGCGGACGGCATCCGGCCTACCTCACGGCCCGCTGGTCCGTCTACATTCGGACCCGTGCAGGCGCAGCCCCCAACGTCACAACTTCGCATTCCGCCGCTGTGGATCCTGCTCTTGGCAGGAACGATCCTGGCGGCGATCAGCGGTGGCGCTCGTGCCACGTTCGGTCTGTTCCTGGATCCGGTCATCGAAACGCTCGATACGGACCGAGGCATGTTCGGACTCGCCATCGCCATTCAGGCGATCGTCTGGGGAATCGGACAACCGATCGCCGGAGCGGTGGCCGATCGGTTCGGTGGCGCCCGTGTACTGGCATTCGGCGCGGTTGCCTATTCGGCCGGTCTGTTCGTCATGGGCGCGTCCACCAGCGCCTGGACCATCCACGCGTCCACCGGCTTCATGGTCGGCGTTGGCATGGCTGCCGCATCGTTCTCGGTGGTCCTCGCCTCGGTCAGTCGCCTGGTACCTCCCGACCGGGTCTCGTGGGCGATGGGAGTGACCACCGCATTCACGACCGCAGGTCAGGTGGTCATGATTCCGGTCGTCCAGTGGCTGATCGAGTCCGAGGGTTGGCGAACAGCTGCTGCGTTCCTGGGCGTACTGCTGGCGATCATGTTGCTGTGCGCTCCAGTCTTCCGTGGAAACGCCACCGATCAGAACCGTGCCGTCGGTGTGGTTGCCGAGAAGACACCTCTTTCACACGACCTTCGCAAGGCCCGGCACTCCCGCGGGTTCCTCTTGTTGAACGCTGCATTCTTCGTGTGTGGCTTTCATGTCACGTTCATCGCCACCCACCTGAAGAGCTACACGGGCGACCTGGGACAGGCGGGGAGTGTCGCTGCCTGGGCCCTGGTTCTCATCGGGCTCTTCAACATGGCCGGCTCCTACGCAGCGGGTGTTCTCGGCGGACGGCATAGCAAAACCCAGCTGCTTGCGATCGTATACGGACTGCGTGCCATCGTGATCGCCGCCTTCGTGCTCGTCCCCGCCAGCTCCACATCCACTCTTGTCTTCGGCGCAGGAATTGGCCTGCTCTGGCTCACCACCGTGCCGCTCACGTCGGGCATCGTCGCCCAGCAGTTCGGCACGGCCAATGCCGGAGCTCTCTTCGGCATCGTCTTTCTTGGCCATCAGATGGGCGCGTTCATCGGCGCCTGGCTTGGCGGCTACCTGGCCGATACCACGGGCTCATACCTGGTGGTCTGGTGGATCTCGGTTGGGTTGGGTGTGTTCGCTGCCGTGGTGCACCTGTTCATTGACGAGGGTCCGGCACCGGAACCACCCGCCCCGGGGTCCCGTTCACGTCTGGCACCGGCAGCTGTTGCGATCACGATCATGGCCGGTCTCGCCATGGCAAGCATGGCGATAGCGCCTGCCGCCGAGGCGTCGGAGCCGGTCTTCTACTGCGGTCTGCACACGATGTTTGGCCGGTAGCCCACGCCCGCTGGAAGGTGAGTAAATCTTCCGGCGACCGGTGGTTTCTGGTTCCCATCTGCAAAGATCGTGGGGTGGGTCACGCAGCGCGGGCACCAGGAAGCAGATCCCCACAGACACCTTCTCCATGAGCACGACATCACCCCCTTCTCACGTACGGCGCGCCAGAGGTCTTCGGTGGCGATGCACTGCGGCTGTTTTGCTGCTCGTTGCGTCGCTGCTCCCCTTTGCCAGCCCCGCGGCGGCATTCCAAGGGCATCCGCTCGTGGCGCTGCCGTCGTCCACGGTGTTGTTCGTTGTGGGTGAAGAGCTCGCCAAGGGCACCGACGGCGACCTCCTGACCGGATCTGCCACCGATCATCAGACCCACGATCGGCTTCGCGAACGGTTCCAGATGTCGGTGGTCGTCGATACCTCGTTCCAGGCCTCCGATCTGAACGGCATCGACGCAGTCGTGCTCGCGGCTTCCACCAGCGCATCAAACTTCCGGCCGTTCCTGTTGAAGGCTGCCGTTCCGGTGGTGGCGCTGAAGGCGTCGTCATGGACCGCGCTCGGTCTCGCCCCGTTCGAAGATGGCATCACGCCGCTGCAGGACGTCTCCTCGATCGAGATCCGCGACATCGATCACCCAGTGGTCAACGAGCTCGGCGAGACGCTCAGCCCATTCCTCGACGATGCGTCGGCAGCGGTTGGTCAGGGCTGGACGCCCGAATCGACTCCGGCCGACGGACCTCTGGTCCTCGCCGACGGTCCCGAGGGAGCAGCCGTGTTCGTCTACGAGCCCGGAACCGTGCTGGACTTTCCCATCGTCGACGACACCGATGTGGCCCCGGCCTGTCGTGTCGGGTTGCCCAGCAATCGGGGCACCCTGTTCTCGACCGAGGGCCTCGATCTCCTGGAACGGGCCGTGTCCTGGAGCACGACCGCCGCCTGTTCACCAGATCGTGCCGGATTGCCGATGACCCCGTCTGCCGATGCCTCGATGTGTTTGGTGGATCCTGCCGATGAGTCCCGCGTACTGACCGACGGCGAATTCGTCGACGTTGGCGACACCGGCCGGCCGAATCTGTCGTCGTTGTGGGTGCGTGCCCTGGTGCACGATGCCGAGGTCGACGTGCTTTTCGTGGGTGGCAGGTTCGACCGCGCGTACGACTCCACCGATCGTGATCTCGAAACCGGTCTTCTCGGCGAGGGTGTGGCCCGCGATGGATTGTTCGCCTGCGACCTCGCAACCGGAACCGTCACCGACTTCGACGTGCCGCTCGTCGTCGACTCGCTCGGTGTCACCGACAGCGGATCACTGCGAACCGACCGCATCCGTGCGCTGGCGCTGCACGGCGAACACCTCTACGTGGGCGGCCGTTTCACCATCGACGAAGCCGCCGAAGTCCCCGAATCGTTCCCCCTTCGGTCCAGCGGTGTCGTGAATCTCCTTCGTGTCGATCGACTCACAGGCGAGATCGATTTCGAGTGGAGTGCCGATGTTCGCGGTGGCGTCTCCGCCATCGTCACGCACGGCGACCACCTCTACGTTTCCGGCGGAATTCACACCGCGGCGGTCGACGGCGAGCTTCGTCCCGTGTCCAGGCTCATTCGTCTCGACATCGAAACGGCGCAGGTCGACCCCACATTCACGCCGATGGTCATCCCAACCGCAACACAGGCCGACGGCAGCCTGTTTGCGTCGGTATCGGCGCTGGCGATCGATGGAGACACGCTGTTCGCCGGCGGTTCGTTCGAACGGATCGAGGCCGACCCCACCACGAGTCACTGGCGGACCTACCTGCAGACGGTCGTGGCGCAACCGGCAACACCTTGGCCCGACGATGAGCCGGTCGGCGAGGTGCGCAATTCTGTGGCCGCCTTTGACCTGACCGGCCCCGAACCGGTGCTCAGCGGCTTCGCTCCGAGCATTGGCGACAACAACCTTGCCGGAGGCGATGTCACTGCGCAGATTCGTGATCTGGTCCCTGACGGGCGAGGTTCGGTCTTCATCTGTGGCGACTGGTGGCTCACCAATCCGGAACCAGGGCTCGTCTGGATTCCCTACGACGCCGACCAGGCACCCGCACCGAGCCCCGATGAGGCGATCGACGACGAGCCTGCCGAGAACCCGGTTCCGGTTGACGAACCCGTCGAGGAGGTCGGCCTTCAGGCCGCACCAGCCAA
>CAZFBD010000003.1:26906-35961 GCA_964517125.1 uncultured Acidimicrobiales bacterium | reverse complement strand
TCGCTCCACCAGCCGAGGCCAAACCAGCACAACGTTGGCAAGTTCGACACCCTGACCGGTGCATCGGCTCTCTCGCCCGACGGTGGCGTATGGGGCGCGACCACCGATGGCGGCATTCAGGCCTGTGACTATGACGGATCCTCGGACACCCTCATCATCGGCGGGCACCACGAGAGCATCGGTGCATTCGATCCGGCATTCGTCGATGATCCCGACGTGGAGCGCTACCCCGACGGACACCGGCCGCTTCAGAAGGTCAATGCGCTCGACGGAGCCTCCGGACGTGTCCTTGCCTGGGACCCGGACCTCAACAGCGTCCGAGGTGTCGACGCCGTTCTCGTGATTCCCGGCGCCGGCGCAGGCGACGCACGAATCGTCGTTGGCGGAGCCTTCACCTCGTCAGATCGAATGCCTCGGGAGGGCCTGGCGCTGTACACACAGCACGCACCCGATCCCGTCATCATCGAGCGGCGTGTCGCTGGCGGCTTCCAGCCGTTTGGCGGCGACTAGGAGAACGAGCTGCTCGGAAGGTCGGTCACCGTGTCGTCGGCGATCGCCGCCACGATCGTCGCCGCGACGGCGTGAGGGGTGAGGCCTTCCGGAAAGTTCGGCGCGTTGCCCTCGATGGCCCGATCGGCCAATCCCGTCTCGGTATGCGGTGGACGAGCGTCGATGAGCCGGACCTTTGCCCGACGGGCTTCGCGGCCGAACCCTTCACCGAACGCCCGGATCGCCGCTTTTGATGCTCCGTAGGCGGCCATGCCCGGCAGGTTCTTCTCCGCAATGACTCCGGAGATGTTGACCATCGCTCCGCCTTTCGCCATGTGGCCGATCGCTGCCTGCGAAAGGAACACGGTGGCAAACACGTTGGTCAGGAACAGTTCCTCGAGCGCATCGGACGAGAGTTCGTTCACCGCGCCGAACGCAACGACACCAACAGCGTTGACCACGACGTCGATCGGCTGATCGTCCTGGGTTGCTGCGGCGACCGCCGCCTCGGCTCCTGCCGGACTCCGGAGATCGGCCACCTGTCGTCGCCCATCGAGCGTGCAGGCGTCGAGCCTGGCCGCGTCTCGGGACACAAGGGTGAGGCGTGCTCCAGCATCGGTGAGCTGGCGGCCGATGGCCGTGCCGAGTCCGCCGGTCGCGCCGGCGAGAAGGATGTTGGCGCCAAGAAGATCCACGCCGTCGAGTAAAGCAGTGGCGCCGTTGTCTCGACGGACTCATCGGCGCCGCAGTTTTCCTTGCTCCTTGCAGGTCCCGAATCCATACTGACCCGATGGACTTCAACCACTTTGTGTCCTCGTACTATCCGGACCCTGCCTATGGCGGCGCTCGCTTGTACGACGACATGATTGAGCAGGCGAAGACGGCGGAGCGGCTTGGCTACAACAGCGTGTCCATCCCCGAGCACCACGTCATCAACATTCTGCTGAATCCGGCTCCCTTGCAGTTCGCCGTACGGCTGGCCTGCGAAACCGAACACATCGATCTGGTGACGTCGGTGGCAGTTCTGCCATTGCACGACATGCGGGTGTTCGCCGGCGAAGTCGCCATGGCGGACATCCTGACGAAAGGCCGTCTGGTGCTCGGCGTCGGCCGAGGTGCCTTCGGCTACGAGATGGAGCGTCTCGGCACGCCGCTCGACCAGAGTCGGGCCAAGTTCGATGAATCGCTCGACGTGCTGCTCCGGTTGCTCACGGAGTTCGAGGTCGAGCATCACGGCGAGTTCTACGATTTCGATCCGATCACGATCATGCCCAGGCCATACACGTCGCCCCGTCCGCGCATGATGATCGCCACGATGAACCACGCCGGAATCCGGTCGGCCACGCTTCGGGGGTTCAACATTCAAACGACGCCGCTTGCCGGTGACCCCGACCTGTTCCGCATGCAAGTCGACGCGCACAAGGAAGCGAAGGCCGAGATGGGGGCCGAGGGTGACCACCTTCGAATCATGCTCAGCCGCATCGTGTACTGCGCCACCGATGCCGCCGACGCTCGTCAGAAGCTGGAACTTGCCCACGACTACTACAGCCGGTTCGACAACGTGTTCACGGGCCCCGGCATCGTCGAGAACGGATGTATCGCTCCGTTGCAGCGGGCCCAAACGATCGAGGAGCTCGACAACAACATCATGATCTGCACGGCCGATGAGATGGTCGAACGATTGGGCGAGTACCACGAACGTGGGATCGATGAGTTCATCTTCAGTTCGAACATCGGGCAATCGCAGGCAGAGACGCTGGACATGATGGAGCGCATCGCTGCCGATGTGATGCCTCACTTCCCGGGCGCCCATCGGCCGGAATCTGCGGTCGCCGCCGAGGGCGTCCGATGACCGACGCAGTGGATGTTGCGTACGAGGTCACGGGCCACGGCCCACCGATGTACATGGTGCACGGCATTGGTTCACGCAAGGTCATGTGGGCCCCACTGGTCGACGCACTCTCCGACGTGTTCACGTGTGTCACCTTCGACCTGCGCGGCCACGGAGCGAGCCCGGTGCCGCCGGTCCCGTACTCCCTCGACCAGTTGGTCGACGATCTCGAAGCGTTGCGAGAGCGCCTCGGTCACGAACAGATCCACGTCATCGGTCATTCGCTCGGCGGACAGATCGGGCCGCGCTATGCCCAACGGTTTCCCGATCGGGTGCTCTCGGTGGGGCTGTTGTCGACGGCCGCCGGTCGAACCGACGATGACAGCTCACGGGTGCGTGGCGTGGTCCAGCGGATGCGCGACGAAGGCATCGACGAGGTGCTGGGAACCCTCGTTGGTCGCTGGTACACCGACTCGTTCGCCGAGCAGAATCCCGATGTCATCGCGCACCGCATCGATCAGGTGCTGACCACGCCTCCCGAGGTGTTCCTCTCGGTGTTCGACGTGTACGCCGAAGCCGAGATGGCCCCGTGGCTCCACGAGGTCGAGGTGCCATGTCTGGTGCTGACCGGAGAAAACGACCCGGGCTGCAATCCACGGCTCAACCAGTTCATTCACGAACAGCTGCCCAACAGCGAGCTCGTGATCCTCCCCGACATGCGCCATTCGATCATCGTCGAATGCCCCCACCTGGTGGCTCCACACGTCCGCCGCTTCGCCCTCCAAGCCCAAACCGCCTGACCCACCTCAGCACCTGATATACCGTTGATATATCAAAGGTGCCAGGCTCCTTCTGGCTTCAAGGTGCCAGGCACCATTGGGGCGTTGGGAGCGTTGGATCCTGTATTTTCGCGGTAACTGGCCGAGGTGCCTGGCACCTTCGACGGTCAGGGTGCCAGGCACCATTGGGTGCGGATGAGCATTGCTGACGGTTTGGAAGCAGACTGGAGGGATGCAGTCGATCGAGGCCCTTCGCTCGGAACTCCGTGCGCTTGAACGTGTTGTGGTTGCGTTCAGTGGCGGCGTTGACTCCGCGCTTCTGGCGTGGGTCGCCAAGGACACGCTTGGCGCCGAGAACGCCGTTGCGGTCACGGCTGTGTCGCCATCGCTCGCCGGGGCCGAACACGACGAATGCGCCGAACTCGCCGACGACTGGGGGCTGTCCTGGCGGCAGGTGAACACCTCCGAAATGGAAAATGCTGCCTACCGGCTGAACGACGGCAACCGCTGCTTCCATTGCAAGGACGCGCTGATGGACTCGGTTCAGCCCATTGCCGATGAGTTGGGCGCCACGGTGATTCTCGGCGTGAACATGGACGACCTCGGGGACCATCGTCCCGGCCAGACGGCAGCCGCCGACCGCGGCGCCCGATTCCCCATGGTCGACGCAGGCCTCACCAAGCACGACGTCCGCGCGGCATCGCGCCTGTTGGGTCTCCAAACGGCAGAGAAGCCCGCCGCTGCATGCCTTGCGAGTCGCATTCCCTACGGCACCACGGTCACGCTCACCCGGTTGAAGTCTGTCGAGGGTGCAGAGTTCGCGCTCAAGCAAATGGGCTTCCCCGAGATTCGTGTTCGGCACTACGAGGAGATCGCACGCATCGAGGTGCCGGTCGACTCGCTCACGCGGGTCCTGGAGCATCGGGAAGCCGTCGTCGATGCGGTCAAGCAGGCCGGCTACCAGTACGTCACGCTGGACCTCGAAGGCCTTCGAAGCGGGAACCTGAACCAGGCTCTCTGACATGCAACGCTTCGACATGAGACTGCAAAACCGTTCCTGTCGCTGATCTACGGTTGTCCGGTTCCGCCTGTCCGACAGGCCAACCGAACATCAGTGCGGCCAGACCGATGTGGGCACAAAGACCGTTCCGGCGAAGAGCACACGCGCCGTGCGCACCGCGCCAGCCGACTGCAACGTCAGTCGGCCCGCTTCGAGGCGGGTGCTGAGCGCGATCTCGATGGATCCGCTTGGATGCTCGATCTCCACGACGTCCGGTGTCCGTTCATCGATCTGAGCGAACTGATGGGCGACGGACCCGGGGATCAAGGATGCGGTGGCCGCCGCGATGGCGCCACACACGTCGCCGTCACGCCATCGAAGCCATGACACCCGAGACTTCCACTTGGACAAACCCGTCCGCAAGGCTCACCTCCCGGCGAGCATTCAGGTTCCGTTCAGCGTCGCCGGGCATACTTCGAGCATGCGGATTCTGGTCGTGGAAGACGAGCCCGGTATTGCCGAGGCGTTGCAGCGGGGGCTGACCGCCGATGGCTTCGCCGTGGACGTGGCTGCCGACGGGGTCGATGGGCTCCATCTGGCCCGTAGCAACCCGTACGTGGCCATCGTGCTCGACATCATGCTTCCCGGGCTGAACGGCTACCGCATCTGCTCGGCGCTTCGTGAGGACGGCAACAACGTTCCGATTCTCATGCTCACCGCCAAGGACGGCGAGTACGACGAGATGGAAGGGCTCGACACCGGTGCCGACGACTACGTCACAAAGCCGTTCAGCTACCCCGTGCTCCTTTCACGGCTGCGAGCCCTCATCCGTCGGGCTGGTGCCGGAGCGCCCACGACCGACGAATTACGCGTCGGGGACCTGGGCCTGGATCGCAAGTCCCGCCGGGTTCACCGCGGCGACACCGAAGTGGAACTGTCGCCCAAAGCGTTCGCTGTGTTGGAGTACCTGATGCATCAGCAGGGTCTGGTGATGTCGAAGGAACAGATCTTGGAGAACGTCTGGGACCACGCCTTCGAGGGTGACCCCAACATCGTCGAGGTTTACGTCTCGCGGATTCGCAACGCGATCGATGTGGCGTTCGATCGTCAGACTCTGCAGACCGTTCGCGGCGTCGGTTACCGGCTGATCGACGATCAGCGCTGATGCTGTCCACGGTCCGGGCGCGCGTGACCCTCATCGCGCTCGCTGCAATGTTCGCGACCCTTTCGCTGGGCGCTGTCGCGTTGCTGCTCGTTCTTCGGCAGAGCCTCGTGGACGAGATCGATCGCACCATCAGCAACAGAGCATTGGACATTGCGTTCGAGATCGATGTCACCAACGAGCTCGACAACGCAGGCTTTCCCGGAGATCCCGAGACGTTCGTCGGCATCATCGAACGCCCCGGAGATGGGCCGATCCTGGACATCCACAACGACGACGAGCCAGACGCCCGAGAACTCGTCGGCCTGCTCGTCGGGGACCCGACAACCGATGGCTCCATCGTCATCGACACGCCCGGGAGTGCAAGCGTCTCGTCGATCACGCAGACCGAGGGTGCCGACAATCTGCGCATCGTTTTCACAGAGGTCACCGAGGGCTCGGAACTGGTTGTGGTCGCCCGAACACTGGATGGCGTGGACCGCACCGTGAGCCAGGTTCGGACCATTGCCCTGATCGCCGTACCGTTGCTGTCGCTGCTGGTTGCGGCGCTCGTGTATCTGCTGACAGGGCGTGCCCTACGTCCCGTGGATCGCATGCGTGCAGAGGTGGACTCGATCACCGCCGGCGATCTCGGTCGGCGTGTGGAGGGCAGTGGGCGGCCAGATGAGATTTCCCGGTTGGCGGGCACGATGAACTCGATGTTGGCCCGGCTCGAGTCAGCGCAGAGTCGGCAGCGACGCTTTGCTTCGGACGCGGCGCACGAGCTGCGCAGCCCGCTTGCCAGTATGCGAGCCCAACTCGATGTGGATCTTGCGCACCCCGAAACCGTGGAGTGGGAACGCAGTGCCTCGCACGTACGTGGCGAGCTCGACCGCACGCAGCGAATGGTTGAGGACCTGTTGATCCTCGCCCGCTCAGAGGACGGTTCGTCGATGGCTGTCGGTCAGGGCCTCGTCGACCTCGATGACCTGGTGCTCGCCGAGGCGTCGTCGCTTGCGGTTCCCGAGTCGATCACCCTCGGAACGAGTCAGGTATCGGCAGCCTCGGTCCGAGGCAATGCCGATCACCTTCGGCGGGTCGTCAACAACCTGGTGGCAAATGCTGTCCGACACGCGACGACCATGGTCGTCGTCTCGGTCGCGGAGCAGAACGGACGGGCGATCGTGGTCGTCGACGACGATGGCGCCGGCGTTCCTGCCGAGGACCGGGAACGTATCTTCGAACGATTCGTTCGGCTGGACGAAGCCCGATCCCGAGACGCCGGCGGAAGCGGCCTCGGCCTGGCGCTCGCCCGTGAGATCGCCGCAGCACACGGCGGCTCGCTCGCTGCCACCGAGAACGAGCGCGGTGGTGCCCGTTTCGTTCTCGACCTTCCAGCCGCCGGCTGATCGGCGTGCCCGGCCCGGACGCGTCCGGCTTCTGCGACGAACCTGAACGTCGTGTTCAGGGTCCTTCAGGTTGGTGACAGCGACCGGCACGACAGTGATGACATCACCCCAACCCCCAAGGAGATGTCATGAACACCAACCCAAACACCCCGGCCGAAGACACCAGCGCAGCTGAGTCAGCGCCCAAGAAGCGTGGCCTTGTGGCCGGCGTTCTTGCTGGCGGCCTCGGCGCCGCGGTCATGGGCGCCACGCTCCTGATCGGCGGCGGCTCCGCCGGCGCCATCGTGAACGGCACACCGACCACGGCAGCTTCCTCGCCTTGGCAGGTCTCGCTGCAGAGCGAAGGCAGCTACTACTGCGGCGGTTCGATTCTCGATGCCACCACAATCGTCACCGCCGCCCACTGCGTCGAAGGCGAAACGGCAGCCGGCACGACGATTCGTGCCGGTGTCGCCAACTCGAATGACGCCGGCGGACAGGACGTCCGGGTCGCTTCGATCACGTCGCATCCCGACTACGCCGAGACCGGCGTTGGCGATATCGCCGTCATCAAGCTGGCCGAACCACTGACCTTCGACGCCAACGTGCAGCCCATCGCCACCGCGAGCCGGGCAGAGATTGCCGCAGCGGACACCGCAACGGTGACCGGATGGGGCGCCGTTGGTGAGAACGACGGCGATTCGCCGGATCAGTTGCTCACCACCACTGTCCCGCTCGTCGACGACGCAACCTGCAACACCCAGCTCGGCACCGACGCTGCTGGCGAGGTCTGCGCCGGTGGTACCGGGACCGACTCCTGCTACGGAGACAGCGGCGGCCCGCTCGTCGTGGCGACCGCCGACGGCCCGAAGCTGGCTGGCGTGGTCAGCTGGGGCGACGAATGTGGTGGAGACACCCCCGGCGTCTATGCCGAGGTGCCCAACTACGTCGACTTCCTGAACACCGGCGTCGCAACGCCGACCCAGGACGCACCTGCTCCCGCTGACGCAGCCGACGAGGACACGCTCGACGACGAGTTCAGCGACGCGGACTTCGACGACGAGGACTTCGGCATCGAAGACTTCTCCGACGACGACTTCTCGGACGAGGACTTCGACACCGACGACTATGCCGACGAGGACTATGGCGATGACGACGAGTTCATCGTTGAGGAGTTCATCGACGGCGAGTGGGTCGAGGTCGACACGTCTGACTGGACCGACGCTGACTGGGCCGAACTCGACGCCGAGTACGAGGCGTACAACGAGGACCTTGACTTCGAGAACGTTGATTTCGAGGACGCCGATTTCGAGAACTTCGAAGACGCTGACTGGGAAGACTTCGATGACGCTGACTTCGATGACGAGCTCAGCGACGAAGAATGGCTCGCCTTCTGCGAAGAGCTGGAGGACGAGGGCATCCTCGACTTCTCCCACTGAGCAGGTTGTCGCGCACAGACGTTGAACGGGTCGGCCGAGTTGCCGGCCCGTTCGCCGCGTCCGGGGTCGGACGAGGCGTCAGCCGATGCGGTCGGCGATCGCCAACACCCGGTACATGTCTCGGGTCGGTTCTTGTGTGTGACAACGGACAATCTGCCCGTATCGCTCGACCGACCGGTGGAACCCGATCACTTATCTGTGACTGTCACCGGCTGAACCCGCCCAGACCCCTAACTGGAGATAGGGGTCTGACCCCTGCGTTTGGGTTTGGGGGCGGCTTGGTTGGTGTGGGGCACGTAGAGTCGGGGTGTGGCTGAAGAACCCAAGTCCGAGCTCGACTTCGATGACCTTCCCGGGAGCGATGCCTACGCGATCGGCTCCGGTCTGACCGTGCCCCGGCCGATCGGCTGGCTGGGCACCATCTCTGACGACGGTGTTCACAACCTGGCGCCCTACTCGTTTTTCAACATGGTGGCCGCCGACCCGCCGACGTTCGTCGTGAGCCCAGGTTTGGGTGCCCGAAAGGACTCGCTCACCAACATGCAGACCACCGGCATCTGCACGATCAACATCGTCACCGAGGAGACGTTCGAGGCCATGAACGTCTCGGCCGGCGCCTACGCTGCCCACGTGGACGAGTTCGAGGCTGCTGGCCTGACTCCCATCGTCTCCGACACCTGTGCGGCGCCGCGGGTGGCCGAGGCCGTGGCCAACTTCGAGTGTCGAGTCGTCGACATGATTCCCGTCGGTCGTCCGCAGGGGGATCAGCCCGGCGCGGCGATGCTGGTGATCCTGGCCTCTGACCGGCTTCATGTGGCCGAGCGGGTCATCGACGGCCATCGGATCGATCAGGTGGAACTGCGAGCCATCGGCCGGCATGTGGGGCCGTGGTACAACAAAACCGCCGATGCGCTGACCTCGCTGGAGCGGCCCGAGTAACGAAGTCCGGGAACCAGGACCCATCCGGCGACGTAGAACCACCATGACC
>CAZFBD010000003.1:0-26806 GCA_964517125.1 uncultured Acidimicrobiales bacterium | reverse complement strand
GACGCACTGCGGCTTGGCAAGGGTGGTTCTCCAACGTCTCGTACTGGCCCTCGTGATCGGTGTATGCACAGCCTGCGCCGGTGGCCTGGGCGATGTCGGACGTGTGGGCGACAACGAGTGGACGCTCATCGGGGCGACCCCCGACGACCAACAGCTGCTCGTGGTCACCCGGTTTGGTGGCTGTCCCCGGTTCGAGGAGTGGCAGGTCGAGGTGACCGCCGAAGTGGTCGATGTTCGGGCTCGTCTCTGGGAGCCGATCGCTCCGGAGGCGTGCAACGACATCGGGCTCGAAGAGCGATGGATCGTCGAGCTCGACGATCCGCTGGGCGACCGAGAGCTGCGGGGATGCGGTCGAGACGATTGCCTGGCAGGCGCCGAAAACGAGGAGTTGGGACGGCTGCCTGCCGCCGCGATCCTCGACGCCGTCGTGGTGGCGCCATCGGCACTTGCGGCCGAAGGCCTCTCTCCCGAAGGTGACAGCCTCTGGCAAACGGCGCTCCCATTCGATGCGATCCACGCAGCCGGCGATGGGTTGGTGGCGATGCGACAAGACACACTCGTAGGGATCTCGGCGACCACAGGAGACGAGCTTTGGGAACGCCCCGGCCACCGCTTTGCCGCTGCGGTCGAGGACGGGGTGCTTGCGTGTAGCGGTGGCGACAGCGAGCTGCTGTCGGCGATCGACGTAGCCACCGGTGAGATTCGCTGGACGGTCGCGTCCGGCTGTCAGCCCATGGCCATCATCGATGGACGTGTGGTCATCGCCACCCACGATCCGCTGGTCGATGGCGGTATGCGCCTGGTCGTGGTCGATCCTGCCGTGGGAAAGGTTCTGGTCGACCGACCGCTCGATGATGGCATCGACGATCAGGTGGCAGGAATCGATGGGATCGCAGCGGCGGGATCCCTTGCTGTGCTGGCCGGACCGCAGAGCGACCTCGTCGTTGTGGATGCCTCGGGGGAGGAGTTCCTGAGGACCGGCGATCGGGTGGGATGGCCAATCGGCTCGGTCGGTTCGCATGTGGTGGTCGATGGCTGGACGGACGCCGCCGCGGTGGATCCAGCGACGGGCGAGACGGTGTGGTTCTCGCCCAATCGGCAGGCCGGATCGCTGGCGGTGTCTGGGGGCGCCCTGTTCGCCTACGACCGGGAGTCGGGTTCGCTCAGCCGATTCCCGGACGGGACTTCGCCCGCAGACCCCGGCGATGCACTGTGGCAGACACCGGTTGGGCGCAGCGGTGCGTGGAGCGTTTCCGTGTCTGGCGACGTGGCGGTGGTGACGACTCGACTGGCCGTGCTGGCGCTCGATGCGACCACCGGGGAGCAGCAGTGGTGGGTTCCCGTGGCGGCGTCGTGATCCAGTGGCGGTTCGGTGCATGGATCGAACAAATGTTTGCAGTACGAACAATCGTTCGATATGGTGATCCCTCCTGGCAGCGGGCGGAGTAGACCCTCACCAGATCCCGGAGCGATTCCCCATGATGGTCAACGACCCACGACTCACCGCAACCTCGCCGGCCCATCGCCGCAAACGTCATCTGGCCGTGTACCAACGGGCACTGCGCAACGCTGGCACGCCGGCGGAGCGTGCCGCGGTCTCCGAGCGATATCGCGTGCTGTTCTCGACCACCGACTCCGCTGTCACACTGGCTTCCTAGGTTCTCGGGCATGGCTCGAACCAAGACAACCTTCGTCTGCACCCGGTGCGGACACAACGCCGGCAAGTGGATCGGGCAGTGCCCCGACTGCGAAGAATGGAACACCCACGAAGAAGAGCTCGTGGAACGAACGGCATCGGCCCCCGTCGTCGTGGGCGAGACGCCGCGGCGAATCACCGACATCCACGCCGAAAAATGGGCGGCGACCACCACCGGTGTTCGTGAGCTGGACCGCGTGCTCGGCGGCGGCTTCGTCACCGGCTCGGTCACGTTGCTGGGCGGCGAGCCGGGCATTGGAAAGTCCACGCTGTTGTTGCAGGTCGCAGCCGAGGTGGCCCGTACGGGCCGCAAGTGCCTCTATGTATCGGCCGAGGAGTCGAGCGAGCAGGTACGTCTTCGGGCCGAACGCCTGAAGGCGGTCGTCCCCGACCTTTGGCTCGTGGCCGAAACGTCGCTGTCCGCCGTTCTCAAACATTGCGACGATCTGTCGCCCGACTTTGTCGTGGTCGATTCCATCCAGACCGTGCACGACCCCGACCTGCGGTCGGCCCCCGGGTCCGTTGGTCAGGTTCGGCACTGCGCCCACCGCCTGGTGTCCGAAGCGAAGCGCCGGTCGATGACCACGGTGCTGGTGGGTCACGTCACCAAAGAGGGTGGCCTGGCCGGTCCCCGGGTTTTGGAGCACGTGGTCGACACCGTGTTGGCCTTCGAGGGCGACCGCCACCATGCGCTGCGTCTTCTGCGTGCGGCCAAGCATCGGTTCGGGGCAACCGATGAACTCGGCGTGTTCGAAATGGTTGGCGAGGGTTTGCGGTCGGTCGACGACCCGAGCGAGATGTTCCTCGCCGATCGGGCCACCCGAGTGGCGGGCTCCATCGTCGTCCCCGCCCTCGACGGTCACCGTCCGCTCCTGGTCGAGATTCAGGCGCTGGCGGCTGCCACGCCGTTGAGCAACCCCCGCCGCTCGGCGACCGGCGTCGACAGCGGGCGACTGTCGTTGATCCTTGCGGTCATGGAGAAACGGGCCGGCATCGGCCTCTCCAAACACGACGTCTTCGCCTCGGCAGTCGGTGGCGCAAAGGTGGTCGAGCCTGCCGCCGACCTCGGACTTGCCATGGCCCTGGCGTCGTCGGTCACCAATCTGTGGCTCGAACCGGGCCTCGTCGCGTTCGGTGAGATTGGCCTGGCTGGCGAACTTCGCCAATCGGGGCAGACCGAGCGCCGGCTCACCGAAGCCGCTCGGGTCGGCTTCACGAAGGCCATCATTCCAGCAGCGTCTCCCAAGGCGCCAAAGGGGATTCAGGCGATCCGCGCCGAAACGTTGGCCGAAGCACTCGACATCGCCGGGCTCATCCCTCGGCATGATGCGGCCCCCGACGGCCCGCCGTCGGGCTTCGTGCCACCGGAGTACGACCCCGACGTCAGCCCGCAGTTGCGGGTCCTTCGCGATGACGAGCTCGCAACCTCCCACTGAGCGTTCTCGCCTGCACCCCGAATTCCACCGTTGTCCCTCCACCCCTCATCCTCATCTCGGGGGAAACCCTGAGGTGAGGATGAGGGTCCTCCACCCACGGGAGGAGGACCGCAAACATCCCTTGGGCTGACGACCCGGACCGCATGCTCCTTCAGGCTGTTTTCAAGCGATTCGCACCCGGCGGACGCAGCGAATGGGAGAGCACGATGGCAGTCATCGACACACCAGTACTGACCGAGTTGGCGGCTCGCACAGAGAACGCCACGAAGATCTACGGCTCGGGGGATACCCGGGTCACCGCCCTCGACGACGTGAGCGTCACGTTCACCAAGGGCCAGTTCACCGCGATCATGGGCCCGTCGGGTTCCGGCAAGTCCACCCTCATGCACACGCTGGCTGGGCTGGACCGGCTGAGCTCGGGGCGAGTCATGGTTGGCGGCACCGATCTCTCTCAGCTGAGCGAGCGGGAACTCACCCTGCTCCGCCGCACCAAGATCGGTTTCGTCTTCCAGGCATTCAACCTGGTGCCGACGCTGACCACTCTCGAGAACATCACCCTTCCGCTGGATCTTGGTCGGGATCAGCACGACGAGAGCTGGCTCGACGAGGTCATCCGGGCGGTTGGTCTGGGCGACCGCCTGGAGCACAAGCCCAATGAGCTTTCGGGCGGACAGCAGCAGCGTGTGGCGGTGGCCCGGGCACTTGCGTCTCGGCCCGAGGTCGTCTTCGCCGACGAACCGACCGGAAACCTGGACTCCACCACCGGAGCGGAGATCCTGTCGTTCATGCGCCGAGCGGTGAACGAGTACAACCAGACCATCGTGATGGTCACCCACGACCCTGTCGCCGCGTCCTACGCCGACCGGGCGTTGTTCCTTGCCGACGGTCGAATCGTCGACGAAGTCCTGAACCCCGACACCGACACCATCCTCAGCACCTTGCGTCGGGCAACCCAGCGCTGAGCTGCGAAACCAAAAGGGAGAGAACATCATGTGGAACATCACCATCAAGAACGTGGCTGCCAACAAGGTCCGCTTGGCGCTCACGGCACTGGCCATCGTGCTTGGCGTTGGCTTCATCAGCGCAGCGAACATTCTGAGCGACGGCCTGCGGGCATCGTTCGGCGACCTGTCGGCCGAGATTGTTCAGGGAACCGACATCGAGGTCCGGTCGAACAACAACGACGTCGACCTGACCGCCGCCGACATCACCCGGCTCAACGCCGTTGACGGTGTGCGTCTTGCGGAACCGGTCGTCGAAGCCTGGGAGAGCACCGTGCTACCGGTGACACCCAGCGGCGAAACGATCACCCTCGACGGGCCCCCACAGTTCGCGTTCAGCTGGGTGGAGGACGCGCAGCTGAACCCGAGCACCATCGAGACCGGGCGAGCGCCAACGGGACCCGGCGAGTGGGTCATTGACATGACCGCGGCCGAGACCCACGGGTTCATCGTTGGTGACACCTACGACATCGTGGTGCCCAACGACCAGGGCGTGACATCGGCCGAGCTGGTCGGCACCCTGCGATTCGGTCAGGACAACACGACCAACGGCGCAACGCTGATGGCGTTTGAACTGGGCGCAGCGCAGGAGTTGTTCGACGATGTCGGCCGCTACGACAGCATCGTCATCGCCACCGACGGCTCGGCTGCGGTCGGCGACGTGCAGGCGGCCGTGGAAGCCGAGCTTGGTTCCGACTACATCGCACTCGACACCGCCGACCTCAACGCCGAACAGCGGGCCGAGTTCAACGCCTTCATCAACGTGTTTGCCTGGGTGCTGCGGTCGTTCGCCATCGTGGCCCTGTTCGTGTCGATCTTCATCATCGCCAACACCTTCAACATCGTCATGAGTCAGCGTGTCCGGGAACTCGGATTGCTCCGGGCAATTGGTGCCACTCCCAAGCAGGTCCAGCGGGCCGTTCTTGGTGAGGCCTTCGTGGTCGGACTCGTGGCTTCGACGATCGGCCTGTTCATCGGCCTTGGCCTGGCGTACGGAATGGAAGCGCTGCTGAACGCACTCGGTGCGACGCTGCCCGACTTCGACAAGCCCATCTCGGTTGCCACGGCGCTCATCGGCATTGGCGTGGGTGTTGGGGTCACCATGGCATCGGCATGGGTTCCCGCTCGCCGCGCCGGCATGACGGCTCCGGTCACCGCAATCTCCGGACACGACTCCGGCGATCCCCGTGAAGGCCGCCGCTCGCTGATCATTGGTGGTGTGTTGTCCTTCGCTGGCGCTGCGCTCACGGCCGTTGCCCTCTTCGGTGGCCTCGACAGCACGGCGTTGCTCCTTGCGCTCCTCGGAATTGGCGCCGCGACCTTGTTCATCGGCATCACGCTGCTGAGCCCGTTGGTCGCTGCCCCAATCTCCCGCACGCTGGGTGCACCGATCGCAGCCGTGTACCGGCGTCCCGGTGTGCTGGCCAAGGAGAACGCCGCACGCAACCCTCGGCGTACCGCCACCACGGCTGCCGCTCTCATGATCGGACTCTCGCTCGTGTCGATGGCGTTTGTTGTTGGGCAGTCCCTGAAATCGGATCTGAACGAACTCCTGGAGACGACCGTGCAGGCCGACTACGCAGCCTTCCCCGTGTCGAACGGTCTGGTTCCGGTTGCTGCCTTTGAGCAGATGCAAGCGAGCGACGATCTGGTCGACGTTGCCGGCATGAAGTACTGGGGTACCGATATCGCCGGTGTGGATCACGAAATTGGCACGCTGCCGTTCGAGTCCATGGACAACCTGCTGGATCTCGGCCTGGTCGAGGGTTCATGGGATGCCGTCACCGACGACACGATGGCCTTGCGTGACACCGTGGCCGAGGAACTCGGACTCGTCCTGGGTGATTCCGCTCCGGTGGAGCTCGCCGACGGGTCGACGGTCGATCTCGAACTGGTGGCCATGTTCTCCGATGGCAACATCTTCGAAGGCGCCCTGGTCACCAGCGACCGGTGGGACACGATTGGCGAACAAGACAGCTACGACTGGGTTGCTGCCTCAATCGCCGGCGGTTCCACCCCCGAGGCCGCCGATGCGTTCTTCGCCGACCTCTCCTCCAGCTTCCCGCAGGTCGATGCCCAATCGGCCGCCGACTACCGGGAGAGCATCAGCGGCCAGGTGGACTTTCTGTTGCAGATGCTCAGCGGTTTCCTGGGACTGGCGATTCTGATCGCTTTCATCGGCATCGTGAACACGATGGCCCTGTCGATCTTCGAACGGACCCGGGAACTGGGCCTGCTTCGGGCGGTTGGCATGACTCGAGGTCAGATGCATCGCATGGTCCGTTGGGAAGCTGCAATCGTGTCTGGTGTGGGTGCGCTGCTTGGCGCAGCGGTCGGGATTGTCTTCGGCATCCTGGTCGTGATCGCAACCCCCGACGAGGTCCTGAGCAACCTGGCTGTCCCCTGGGTTTCGATCGGGGTTCTCGTTCTGGTGGCCTCGGCCGCCGGTCTGCTCGCCGGGTTCCTCCCTGCCCGGCGGGCAGGAAAACTCAACGTGCTGGACGCAATCTCGCACTGACAAAACCAACCCCCCAGTGCGAAACGCCCCGGCCAACGGCCGGGGCGTTCGTGCGTTCTGGCGATGGAGTGTTGCTACCGAGAGCGGATTTCGAGCTGCTTGCGGTTGGTGATGGTGTAGCGCCGGTCGGTCTGGCTCAGCCAGCCGAGGCGAATGAAGGCGCTGATGGCCTTGTTGACACGTTCACGTGATGCACCAACCATGCCCGAGAGTTCTTCCTGGGTGATTGGCAGCGTGAACTCGTCGGCCTCGCCGGCGAGTTCCAGGAGGCGCTTGGCGGTACGGCCGGTGACGTCGAGGAAGACGGAGTCGGCGAGCGCTTCATCCATGGACCGAAGGCGCCGGGCCAACATGTCGACGACGCGCCACAGCAGTTCGGGATGGGCTTCGTACGTGCGGCGAACGGGTTCGTAGGGGATCTCGGCGACCTTGGATGGTTCGAGCGCCCGGGCCTCGGCCGAACGTCCGAGCCCGTCGAAGAGCCCCATCTCGCCAAACAGATCGCCATCTTCCATGAGCGCCACGACAGATTCGCGGCCGTCGATGGACTTGTTGGCGATGGCGATTCTTCCGCTGGTGACGATGTAGAGCGCGTCGGGCTCCTGCCCTTCGCCGAAGAGCACGTCACCCCTCCAGAGCGACCGTTCGGTCGCCGAGGTCGAGAGCTCGGCGATGTGCTCCGGGGCGACATCGCGGAAAAGATCTACGGACGAGAGGAGTGAGGAATCAACCATGACATAGGCGATGATAGTGACATGAGCCACGGTCTCGCTGATTCGTCAGAAATCTGCATGGAAACGGTGTGGTCCATCGTTGTGGCAGGTGGCTCTGGATTGCGCTTCGGCAGTCGCAAGCAATTCGCAGACCTCGCCGGGATTTCCGTTCTCCAACGATCGGTGAACACCGCCGCTGCGAGTTCGGCTGGCGTGGTTGTGGTGGTGCCGGACGATGCCGTCGACGACATCGACCTTGCAACGCCGACCGACGCCGAGCTGGTCGTTGTGGCCGGTGGAACGACCCGTGCTGGGTCCGTCCGAAACGGCCTGCGCGCCACACCAGGCGGCTGCGAGGTCATTCTCGTGCACGATGCTGCCCGACCGTTGGCCACCGCCGAACTGTTCGAGTCGGTGATCACCGCGGTTCGGGCAGGTGCCGACGCAGTTGTTCCCGCTGTGGCCATCGCCGACACCATCCGTCATCGCAACGGCGGGGTCGTGGATCGCGACGATCTCCTCGCCGTACAGACACCGCAGGGGTTTCCGGCGAGCACGTTGCGGTCGGCGCACGCCGGGGACCTGGATGCAACAGATGACGCAACGCTGGTTGAGCGGGGTGGCGGTACCGTCGTCGTGGTCGAGGGAGAGACGGCGAATCGCAAGATCACCGATCCGGTCGACCTTCTCACCGCAGCTGCGGTCTTGAACGCTGCGGCAGAACAGGACGAAACGTGACCGAGCAACCGGCAATTCGGGTGGGCCAGGGCTTTGACATCCATCCGTTCTCGACCGACCCCGACCGTCCCATGATGCTTGGCGGCGTGGCGTTTCCGGGGCCTGGACTGGCGGGGCACAGCGATGCCGACGTCATCGCGCATGCCGTCACCGACGCGTTTCTTGGTGCCGCCGGGCTGGGCGACATCGGTTCGCACTTTCCCGATACCGACCCGGCGCTGAAGGGCGCCGACAGCATCGAGCTCCTGCGGGCCGCCCTTGTCGGCGTTCGCAAAGCTGGGTGGACGCCGCTCAACGCCGACTGCTCAGTCGTGCTCGACGCACCCAAGCTCGCGCCGGTGCGAGAACGTATGCAGGAACTTCTGTCGGACGCTGCCGGCGCTCCGGTGACGGTGAAGGGCAAACGGCCCGAGGGTATTGGCAGCCTGGGTCGCAACGAAGGTATTGCGTGTTGGGCCGTGGCGCTCGTGGCACGCACCACGTGATCTCCGCGGAAGACACGCAGCGATTTGGTCCCATCCAGCTCTACCGGATTCGAGATCCCAAGCCCCGCCGTGTTCGACAGCTGCTCATCGGGCTGTTGTGTTTCGGGATTGCGCTCGGCTTGTCAGTGGAGGCGTCACTTGGTGTGAACCCGTGGACGGTCTTTCACGGTGGCCTGGCGGGGCGGACTCCGCTGACCATCGGCTCCGCCACGGTGCTCACCGGCCTGGTCGTCCTCCTTGTGTTCCCCCTCATGGGAGAACCCATGGGACTCGGCACCCTGATGAACGTCGCCCTGATCGGGGTGGTGATCGACGTGACGCTGTGGGCCATGCCCGATCTCGAGTCGCTGCCCGTTCGGGTCCTGGCCTTGCTTGCCGCGCCGGCACTCATCGGCCTGGGCTCCGGGCTCTACATCGGCGCGGGGTTGGGGCCGGGACCACGCGATGGCCTCATGACGGCGTTGGAGCGCCGCGGTCTGCCCGTGTGGTTGGCCCGCACGATCATCGAGTTCACCGCCTTCCTTGTGGGTTGGGCGCTTGGTGGCGATGTGGGTTGGGGCACCGTGTGGATGGCGGGTTCGGTGGGATTCTTCGTGCACTTCTTTCTGGAGCGGCTTCGAATCGATCACGCCTGAGGCCAGACATTCGGCACAGAATGCACGGTGTGACACAAGTTGCGCCGCATTGTCGCCGGGATGAGTGGCTCGCTACCGTTTCTTGGTTGTCCATGGCGTAACCCGAAGGGCCGCAATGAAAACTCGAAACATCCTCTCCACGTTGGTTGTGCTCACGACGTTCGCCGTCGTGCTCGTGCCAGCCGCGCTGAGCGCACAAGCGGTGCCCACGTGCAACGGCCTTCCGGCCACGATCGTGGGAACCCAAGGCGACGACATCATCCGCGGAACCCGCGGGGCCGATGTCATCGTCGGCCTTGGCGGCAACGATCGCATTCGTGGTGGCCGCGGCGCCGATGTCATCTGTGGTGGCCGAGGCCGCGACCGGATCTGGGGCGAGACCGGCCCCGACACGATCTTCGGCGAGGGCGGAAACGATCGCATCGATGGCGGTCGCTCAACCGACGTCATCAATGGCGGCAACGGCTTCGACCGGCTCATCGGCGGGCTCGACGACGATGAGCTCATCGGCGGAAGCGACCGTGACCGACTCGACGGACGCGACGGAGACGACAACTGCACGGTCGACACCGCCGACAACCTCCCAGTCGAATGCGAGTCGGGCAACTACCGGCTCCGCACTGGGACCGGCGATGCCGTCGTCACGCCAAATCTGCGGAACGGCCACATCGTCACCCGCCACTGTTTCGACTTCATCGACCGCTGCGACGACTTCTACGTGGCGCAGATCAAGCTCGACGGTGTGAACGCGTTCGATGCGCTCAACATCCATGCGTTCAACAGCGATGGTGAGCAGATCGCCAGCTATGGAAACGTCGGCGATGAGTACAAGGGCGTCTTCTTGTTCAACGATCGGCCGGCGGCAATCGAGGTCGACAGCGGCGGCGGAGCATGGTCGATCATGTTCGTGAACCGCTCGGGAGTGGACGTCGGCAACGCCAACCGTTCGGGAAGCGGCAATCAGGTCTGGGTCGTGAAGAACCCGGTCGGCGGTCTGGTCACCGCCGACGCCACGTGGACCGGACGCGGCAAGTTCAGCGTCATTGGTGTCTCGCCCTCCGAAGGTCGGGACCTCATGATCAACGAGGTCCGCTTCTCGGCAGACACGCCACCGTTCTCCGACGCATCGGTCACGAAGTCCGGAGTTTCACTCGTTCAGGTCATTTCCGATCAGGGCACCTGGAACGTTGGGCTGAGCAACTAGTGGCTCGCCAGCGCGGTTCCCGCGGCGGTCGTCCGCGCCAGGGTCAGGGCGCCAACGGTCCGCGTCGCAAGGACGCTGGCGGCGGTCGCCGCAACGCCCAGCCCGAACGTGTTGGCAGCGCCGGCGAAGGGCGCCGTACCAGCGGTCCTGGCGGTGAGCGGGTCGAAGGTCGGCATGCCGTTCGCGAGCTGCTGCTCGCCGGCACCCGCCGCACCCGCGAGGTCGTGCTCGCGGCTGGGCTGGACTCCGCACCCATCATCGAAGACATCATCGAGCTCGCAGACGAGCATCGAGTGCCTGTCCGTGAAGTCGGCAAGGGCGCCTTCGATGCCTTGTCCGACACCGAGTCTGCGCAGGGTGTTCTGGCCGAGGCCGATGCACTGCCAACCATCGATGTCGAGGAGTTGCTCGACGACACCGACACGCCATTTCTCGTCATGGTCGATGGGGTCACCGACCCGCACAACCTTGGTGCCATCTTCCGGTCGGCCGACGCCGCTGGTGCGCACGGCATCGTGTTGCCCCGACACCGGTCGGCTCGCATCACCGCCACGGTCACCAAGACGGCGGCAGGTGCGGTGGAACACGTTCCCATCGCCACGGTGGCCGGCGTGCCGGCAGCCATCACGTCGCTGAAGGACCGTGATGTCTGGGTTGTGGGTCTGGACGAAGCTGGCCCCCGTTCCATCTTCAACCTGGATCTTGCCGACCAACCGCTGTGCCTGGTGCTTGGAGCCGAGGGCCCCGGCCTTTCTCGGCTGACCCGGGAACGCTGCGACGCACTGGTCTCGATCCCCATGCAGGGCACGGTCGCCTCGCTCAACGTCTCTGCTGCTGCCACGGTGGCGCTGTTCGAGGTCACGAGGCGACGGCTCGGGTGAACCTTCGTGCGGGCATCATCTCGCTGCACACCTCGCCACTGACGCAGGCTGGTTCTGGTGACAGCGGTGGTATGAACGTGTACATCCGCGAGTTCGTCAGCTCGCTCACTCAGGCGGGCGTCCGGTGCGACGTGTTCGTCCGCCGGTGGAGCGATGAGCTCGAACCCATCGTCGAGGTCGAGCCGGGCTTTCGGGTCATCCATGTTCCGGCTGGCCCCGTGGACCTCGCCAAAGAGGATCTGCCGTCCATCGTCGACGCATTCACCGAGTGGGTCGGGGACTGGCTTCGGGAGAATCCGGTCGATGTCCTTCACGCCAACTACTGGCTCTCCGGGGTGGTCGGCCACCAGCTGAAACATCCGCTCCAGCTTCCGCTCGTGACCACCTTCCACACGCTGGCTCGGGTCAAGGCCGAAATGGGCGATGCCGAACCGCAGCGCCGCGTCGACGCCGAGGTGTACGTCGTTGGCTGCTCGGACGTCCTGGTGGCGAACGCGGCAGAGGAACGCCGCCAGCTCATCGAGCTGTACGGGGCCGATCCGGACCGCATCGAGATCATTGCGCCAGGCGTCGACCGAGCGCTGTTCCGGCCGGGTCCGAAAGCAGGCGCCCGGGACGCGATCGGTCTCAGCGACGATCCGTTGTTGCTGTTCGTCGGACGAATCCAGCCGCTGAAGGGCGTGGACATTGCGGTAGGTGCACTGGCCGAGCTGCAGGACCCCTCGGCCCGGCTGATGATCGTTGGTGGCGCCAGCGGTATCGAGGGCAGCAGCGAGGTCCGCAGAATCGAGCAGCTCATCGATGATCTGGGCCTGACCGATCGCGTGTTGTTCGTTCCTCCACAGCCTCACTACGCGCTGTCCACCTACTACCGGGCGGCCGACGTCGTGGTCATGCCCTCAAGGTCGGAGTCGTTCGGTCTGGTTGCGTTGGAAGCCGCAGCATGCGGTCGTCCGGTTGTTGCCGCTGCCGTTGGCGGACTGCGCACCCTGGTGGACGATGGCGTCAGCGGCTATCTGCTCGAGGAACGGGACCCGGTCGCCTACGCCAAGCGCATCGACCAGATTCTCAGCGATCCCGTGCACGCCGCCGAGCTTGGTGCTGCCGCAGCGGTGGGCGCCGGCCGGTACCCGTGGTCGGGCCTGGCAGGCCGTCTGCGAAGTGTGTATCTGCAGTTGGTCGAAGCTCGGTCTCCGGTGGATTGCTGAGCAAACCTAGAGTTGGCGAATGGACGACTTCGCCCCACCCACAATCGCCGAGGCAACCGCGGCCGAGACCTGCCTGACTTCCTGGCTGGCCGGCCTCCCGGAGCATCCCATGGTCGCCGCCGTGGTCGAGGACGTGGAGAGCGAGATCGACCGATGGTTCGTGCGGGTGAACGGCGAGGCCAAGGACGTGTACTCCGTGTGGTTCACCCTGGGGCAACGAACCCTGGCCTACGAGACCTATGTGATGCCGGCGCCTGAGGAGAATCCCGCGACCTTCTACGCGCAGCTTCTGCGACGCAACGACGGCTTCCGGGACATTGCGTTCTCCATCGGCGAAGAGGAAGCGATCTTCCTTCGGGGGCAGCTCGACCTTCGCAACGTCACGTCCGAGGCGCTCGACCGCGTCCTCGGTTCGGTGTACGCCGCCGTGGAACTGTGCTTCGTGCCGGCGCTCCGTGTGGGATTCGCGTCCCGCTTTGCCGACTGAGAGATCCAGCCGCCCGGAGACTCGGCAGGTCGGGCCGGAGTGGCGGAGGGCGGACATCGTCCGGCCCAGCAACTTCCCCGATGCGGAACCGGACGACATCCAATAACTGCAGAATACATGAAATGCATTGAAAAGCAACAACGATGTTTCCGGTAGGGTCATGGCCATGAAATTGCAGATCGTTGGTGGTGGAAAGATGGGGGAGGCGCTGCTTGGTGGCGTTCTCTCGAATGACTGGGCACGCGCCGACGAGGTTGTCGTCGTGGAGTTGTCGCACGATCGCCGCGATGAACTCGAAGTCGCCTATCCGGGGCTCCAGCTCGATACGGGGCCGCGTGAGGGCGTCGACGCCATCATTGCGGTGAAGCCGCAGTACGTGGCCGAGGTCGCAGCACAGCTCGCCGCAGCCGGGTGCCGTCGCATGCTGTCCATCGCAGCCGGCGTCACCATCGCCACGATCGAGGCCGCCGCTCCATCGGCTGCCGTTGTCCGGTGCATGCCCAACACGCCGTCACTCGTGGGCGAGGGGGCGTCGGCGATCGCCGCCGGCACACATGCCGGCGATATGGATCTGGACTGGGCCGAGGAGATTCTGGGCGTGGTCGGCACCGTCGTCCGCCTGGCCGAAGCCGATCTCGATGCCGTCACGGGTCTCAGTGGCTCCGGTCCCGCCTACGTGTTCCACCTCGCTGAAGGGCTCATCGCGGCCGGCATCGCCGAGGGGCTCGAACCGGCTGTGGCCGACGCACTCGCCCGACAGACACTGCTCGGTGCGGCCACGCTGCTCGCCCAGTCTGGGGAAGATCCCAGGGTGCTACGGGAGAACGTGACGTCGCCCGGAGGCACGACGGCGGCCGGGCTTGGCGTGTTTGCCGAGGCAGATCTGATCGGACTCGTCGGTCGGGTCGTGCACGCCGCGGTCGAACGTTCGCGCGAACTCGGCGCCACCTGAGGGTCCTGAACGGCGAAATGTGCGGCGCTCCGCGCGCTATTTCGCGCAGCCAGCGCGATCTCCATGGCTTTTCTGTTTCCGCATTTGCGTTCTGCTCAGGACCGAATATGGTCTCCTCCTGCAAGCGGAGAAGGGGCTAACCAACGTGGGTCAATTCGACGAACGTCGACACTTCATGACAGTCGCAGAAGTGGCACAACTGATGCGAGTGTCCACCATGACGGTGTACCGACTGATCAAGGCAGGGGAACTCTCTGCTGTTCGGGTGGGCCGGTCGTACCGGCTTCGTCCCGACGACGTCGACCGGTATCTGGGTGATCGATACACCGAGGCTGGTTGAGTCGACCGGGCGTAGGCCCACTGGCGCTTCTGAACCGAGGACCGGGTGCCTGGCACCCGGTCCTCGTTCCGTTTTCGGTTGCCGATAGCCTTGCCCCGTGCCGCGCTATTCGACCATCTCGTTTCTCAGCGATTTCGGACACGCCGACGAATTCGTTGGTGTTGTGCATTCGGTGATCCGTTCCATCGCTCCCGAGGTTGGCATCGTCGACCTCGCTCATGGCATCCGACCGCATGACGTGCGGGCCGGTGCCCTTTCGCTCGCACGCTCGGTCGAGTACCTGTGCCCCGGCGTGGTGCTCGGTGTGGTCGATCCGGGTGTGGGTACCGATCGCAAGGCGGTGGCCATCGAGGTCGGCGACGGTGCCTCGGTGCTCGTCGGACCCGACAACGGCCTGCTCGCCTCGGCGGTTGCCATGGTCGGCGGAGCATCTCGCGCCGTCGAGCTCGCCAACCCCGATTACCAGCTACCCCGTATCGGCTCCACCTTCGATGGCCGCGATGTGTTCGCCCCGGCGGCCGCGCACCTGGCCATGGGCGTGGACCTGGCCGAGTTCGGCAACGCCATCGATCCGGCATCACTCATGCCTGGTCTCATGCCGATCATCGGTGTCGAGGACGGGGCGCTTGTCATGGAAGCCCTCTGGATCGACCAGTACGGCAACGTGCAACTGAACATCGGCGCCGACGATCTGGCCGAATGGGGCCTGCCGTTCACCTTGGTTGTCGGGGACCACCGCGAGACCATCGCCATGCGTTCGGCGTATCGGGCGATCTCCTCAGGCGAAGTGGGAGCGGTGGTGGACTCCAGCGGCCTCGTGTCGCTCGCTGTCAACGGTGGCTCGGCGGCGGCGAAGCTCGGCATCTCGCCGAACGACGAGTTGCGGATCGAGCGACTCGACGGTCCACAGGGCACCTCGACGCCCGTCACCCTCGGCCGGTCGGAGTAGTCATGCGTCCCAAGATCACCATCACGATCATCTTGTTGATGCTCGCCATCATCGGTGCTGCAATTGTGCAGTTCGTGGTGATGGGAAGCGGACCCTCGTAGCGGTCAGCCCAGCTTGCTGAGCGCCCGGACCACGGCTTGGGCCCGGTCCAGGGTCACCGGTGGCGGAGACACGATTGGTGTGGGTGTCTGGGCCTCGTCCGGAGCCTGCTGTTCTTCGTTGCTCTCCGCTGTGGGGGCGTCGGCTGTCGGTTCCGGCTCGGCCTCGGGTTCCACCGCTGGTGCCGGTGTTGAATCCTCCACCGGTTCGGCCTCGGCTTCCGAGGTCGGTTCCGGTTCGGGTTCCGGTTCGGGTGCGTTCTGGAGCTTCATGAATCGGTGGGTCGTGTAGAGGCGTGCCGGGTTGTCTGGGTCTCGGACCACGGCGACTCCGATGTGGGTGAACTCGGGATCGACGATGTTGGCGTAGTGGCCTGGCGACGCAATGAACGCAGCCATGACCGAGTCGACATCGGGGCCTGTCCCCACGTTCTCGCCCAGCTTGGCCCAGTCCTGGGTGAGGCCGGCGCTGATCGGGTTTGCGTGGCAGATGTGCACTCCGTCGCCGCATGCGCCGTTCTTCATCTGGTTGGCCCAGCCAGCCGACAGACTCTTCAGCTCCGAATCGACCTGCAGTGCGGGAAGGCCGACGTTTGCCCGAGCAGCATTGACGCCCGCAACGAACGAGGCTTCCTCGCTGGCCGATGCGCTGACCGAGGAGGCGTTGGCAAGCACGGTCACCAGCAGCGCGATCACGGCAAGAATGGCCGTGAAGGGCCGAGTTCGCAGATCTGCGGGGGAGCTGTGAGTTTCTGGCATGGAGATCTTCCCGATAGCGGCTGGTTCGCACGACCCGCTCGGCGTGCTCATCAGGTATCGGTGACGAATTCAACCCACCTTTAGTGGTCATTCTGACGCATTGAAACCACACACAGTGAACATGAGGGAATCGCCATCACCATGTGGGGCCGGCGGGCCATGTGGGTGGGTCATCCGGCTCGGATCCCTTCGTGAACGCGTGCACAAGCGGTACTGTGGGCCAAGTGATGCACGAACGGGACATCCCCGATGCAACGGTCTCAAGGCTCCCGCTGTATCGGCGATCGCTCGTGCAACTGGCCAGTATTGGTGAGTCCACCGTCAGCTCGGCCCGCCTTGCCGAACTGGCCGGGGTGAATGCCGCCAAGGTTCGCAAGGACCTGTCGCATCTCGGGAGTTACGGGATCCGTGGCGTTGGCTACGACGTCGAATACCTCCTGCGTCAGGTTGGCGAAGTCCTCGGTCTCGATGTCGACGCGCCCGTGGTCATTGTTGGCATGGGCAACCTGGGACAGGCACTGGCCCGATACGGCGGATTCGAGAGCCGAGGTTTCCCGATCACCGCCTTCATCGACTCCTCACCCGGCAAGATCGGCACGTCCTTTGATGGCATCGTCATCAACCACATCGACGATCTGCCCAGCCTGGTCGCCGAGCGTGATCTCTCGGTTGGCATCATCGCCACCCCCGCACACGTCGCACAGAGCGTCGCCGACCTCATGGTGGCCGCCGGAATCCGGTCGATACTGAACTTTGCGCCCATCATCGTCACCGTCCCGCCGGGCATTCCACTTCGCAAGGTCGACCTTGCCACCGAACTCCAGATCCTCAGCTACTACCAGCAGCGAGGTTCAGCCGAGGACAACCGCTCCGCCTGAGCCGATTTTTGCTCGGTGAGCTCACCCTGAAGGCGTGAAGATTGTCACGGGAATGGAAGCCTGTGGAGCTTGGCGAGGTTTCCCGTTGGAAGCCATTGTTGAGAAGAGCCAAAAATGCGTCGCCCTAGGGTGGCCAAACGCTCGATCTTCCGAGAGACTGAGAAACGATGTCCGTTGTCGTCATAGGCCTGAATCACCGATCGGTTCCGCTCGATGTTCTCGAGCAGATGTCCATCGACGACGATTCGATCCCGAAGGTCCTCGCTGACCTCACGGCATCGCCCGATGTTTCCGAAGCCGTGGTGGTCTCCACGTGCAACCGCACCGAGATCTACGCACGGGCCGAACGCTTCCACCCGGCCTATGGCGATATTCGCGAAGTGCTCGGCCGACACTCGGGTCTTGCACTCGACGCGTTCTCCGAGCACCTCTATGCGCACTACGACGATGACGCTGCCCGTCACCTGTTCGCCGTCACCTGCGGCCTGGACTCCGCCGTCCTCGGCGAGTCCGAGATCCTCGGCCAGGTCCGACGCGCCTTCGAACTCTCCCAGGAACACGACTTCGTCGGGGTTGGGCTCACGGACCTCTTCACCGCGTCATGCACCGCTGGGCGCAAGGTCCGGGCGAACACCGGCATTGCCCGCAACATCACGTCGGTGTCGCGTGCTGCAGTCGCCATGGCCACCGAAAACCTCGGCACGCTCGAAGGACGCTCCATCTGCGTACTCGGAGCCGGCGAAATGAGCGAGGGCATGACTGTTGCACTCCGCGACGCTGGCACCCGCGAAATCGTCATCTCCAATCGCACCATCGAACGCGCCGCCGGCCTGGCCGAACGTGTCGGCGGTGTTGTTGCCCCGCTCGATCAGCTGACGACCACGATCGCCAACATCGATGTGCTCCTCACCGGCACCGGTGCGAACTCGCTCATGATCGAACACGATGCTCTGGCCGACGTCATGGCCGAGCGTGTCGGTCGCCCGCTGCTCATCGTCGACATCGCCGTACCTCGCGACGTCGATCCCGCAGCCGCCGACATCGACGGCGTCACGCTCCTCGACATGGAAGACCTTTCGGCATTCGCCGAAGCCGGTCGTGCAGAGCGTCGCGGCGAGATCGCTGCAGTTCGGGCGGTCATCGACGACGAAGTTGCCCGGTTCAAGGCTGCCGTCGCCGGTCGCCAGGTCGAACCGCTCGTGTCGTCATTCCGGCGCAAGGTCGAAGACCTTCGCATCGCCGAGGTCGCGCGGCTGGGAGCCGACGAGCAGAGCCAGGCGCAGATCGACGCAGCAACGAAGTCCATTCTGAACAAGCTTCTCCACGGTCCCATGACCGAATTGCGCGAAGCCGCTGGAACACCTCGCGGCGAACGCCTCGCCGAAGCGATGCGCGAACTGTTCGACGTCGAGCTCGACGACTGAACGGTCGGCCCTCGTAGGCTGGACCCCATGATTCTGCGAGCAGCGACCCGGGCAAGCGCGCTTGCGCTCTGGCAGGCCAACCACGTCCGAGACCTTCTGGTTGCCGCAGGGGCGGTGGACGATGTCGAGCTCGTCCAGGTGTCCACCTCCGGTGACCGCGACCAGACCACCCCCATCCATGCCATGGGCGGCAAGGGTGTCTTCGTGAAGGAAGTACAGGCAGCGGTGCTCGATGGCCGCGCCGACTTCGCCGTGCACTCGGCAAAGGACCTGCCGGCGCTCACGCCCGAGGGGCTCACCATTGCAGCGGTGCCAGCCCGCGCCGATGTGCGCGACGCCCTCGTTGGCGCAACGCTGACCGACCTCGCTCCCGGAGCCGTGGTTGGCACGGGTTCCGTTCGGCGGCGGGTACAGCTCCAACAGGCGCGGCCCGACATCTCCTTCGTTGAGCTCCGAGGAAACATCGACACCAGACTTGGTCGGCTCGACGAACTCGACGCCATCATCATGGCTGCGGCAGCCCTCGACCGCCTGGAGCGGAGCCCCGCCGTGGTGGAACGTCTGGACCTCGATGTCATGACTCCGCAGGTGGGCCAGGGGGCGTTGGCGATCGAGGTGCGAGCCGACGACACCGCGGCGCTCCAGGCGCTCACCCACATTCAGGACGCCGAGGCCCGAAGGCTGCTCGATGCCGAGCGCTCCTTCCTCATCGAGCTCGGTGGAGACTGCGACCTTCCCGCCGGAGCACACGCGGTGCTGGATTCGACGGGCTTCGATTTGCGGGCGGTGCTCGCCAACGAGGCCGGTGACGTGGTGGAACGAGTTCGCCTCAGCGGTGACGATGGTCCCGATCTTGGACGGCTCGCCGCCACGCAGCTGCAGGCCCGCCTCACCCGATGACCCGTCTGCTCGATGGTCGACGCATCGTCGTGACCCGAGCCGTTGCACAGGCGGCGCCGCTGATCGACGCCATCACACTCCATGGTGGGACCCCGATTGCGCTGCCGCTGTTGGAGCTCCGAGACCCGCCGCAGGGACTGGGCGGTCTTGCCGCCTCGCTTGCACAGCTTTCGGAAGGGGACTGGCTGGCGGTGACCTCTCCGAACGGGGCCGAACGTGTCTTGCGTGCGGGTCCTCCGCACCCGCGGTGCCGGTTGGCCGTGATCGCCTCCGGAACCGCAGCCGTCTTCGAGGCGCAGGGGTGGACCGCCGATCATCTTCCCTCCGTCGCGTCGTCCCAGGGCATGGTCGACTCCTTTCCCGATCCCGACGGTTCCCGGGTGCTCATCGCCCAGGCCGAAGACGCCCGAACCACGCTCGCCGATGGGCTCCGGGACCTGGGGTGGGAGGTCGAGGTGGCGATCGCCTACACGAACGACATTCCGGTCGTTGACCAGTCGGCCGTGGATGAGGCACGGAGTGCCCATGTCGTGGTGTTTGCCTCGCCGTCTGCTGTGGATCGCTTCAGCGAACGTGTGGGCCTGATCCCCGGCGCGGCCGTGTGCATCGGTTCGGTCACCGCAGCAACCGCGACGGCAGCCGGATTCGATGTGCATGTGGCCGACGAACCAACGGTCCAGTCGCTGATCCACTGCATCTCTCGGATCGACACCTGAATCGTGGATGGGCCATTTGGCCCATCCGGTCCGAAACACTCAAGGTCGTTTCACCTGCGCCCGTTGAATGGTCGTGCACCGCCGTGCACCAGCCGCCAGCACCCTGGAGCTCCGCCGCATGAAACTCAGAGTTCCCCTTCGTCCGTTCGAAGACGTCGACCAACGAACCGTGGATGACGAGGGCGACGGGTACTCACCGTCCGGTGAGGAATTCGACAACGGGAGCGAATTCCTCCATGTTTTCTGCGTTGATGGACACATAACTCAGGCCCCATCGGTCTCGCCAGCGCTGGACTTCATCGATGCACTGCTGAGCCGATCCGACGAGGGCATGCGGCGAGGCGAGGGCCTCCTCGGCACTGATTCCGAGTAGCGGAGCGAGCTCGGCGGCGACGGCATCGCGGTCGTCGGTGACCATGGCCAGGTGAATTCGTGTCTGCAGTTCGAGGTCGTCGAACCGGGCTCCGGCGCCATCGCGCACCCAGGCCAGCTTCTTGTCGGTCTCGGCCAATGTGGCGTTGCGACCGGCGCGTTCGTCGATGACCCCGGCGGTCAGCGCCGGGTTGATGCCGACGATGTCGGCTTCCTGCCCCGCGAGCGTGAGCATCTTCCGCTTGCCGCCAGCGAGGAGGAGGGGAACTCGGACCTGCGTGGGTGCTGGGCCCGGACGGTTGCCATTGACGGTGTAGTGCTCGCCGGCGTGCTCTGCGCTCCCGGTGTCGAGAAGCGAACGGAGGATGGCGACGGACTCGGCGAGCCGTTCGATACGGGTCCCGGGCGTGTCCAGCTCGATACCCGACAGCTCATAGTCGGTGGTCATCCACCCGGCGCCAATGCCGAACTCCAGGCGGCCAGCGGACAGACGATCGAGTGTGGCGAGCTCCTGTGCAAGCACGACGGGGTTGCGGAAGTCGTTCGCCAGTACGAGTGGGAGCACCCGGAGTGACGTGGTGGCGACGGCTGCAGCGGTCAGGCCGATGAGCGGCGCCGGCTGTTCGGTGAAGTGGTCCGAAAGCGTGACCGAGCTGTACCCGAGTTCTTCGGCGCGGCGGGCCACGCTGGTGAGGTCGTCGGGCGAGGTGGCGGCAAGCGAGGCGCTGAAACGAAACGGTGCAGGCATGCTCGGAGTCTAGGGATGACAGGTGTCACGATTTGCCATTTCGGGGAACCGAATGGGGTGTCCAGACGTGAAGCCGTTGTGCAGACCACACTGTTGATCATGGCTCCTCCCGGGATGGATGCCGTTCGGGCGGAACCGCACGTGGCTGAGGCCGCTCGGGTCGGACAGGCATTCACGGATTTCTACGCTCTGCATCGCGCCCCGTTGGTGCGTGCCCTCGCCGTGACGCTGAGCAATTCTGCGCTCGCCGCCGAGGCTGTCGACGAAGCAATGACCCGGGCCGTGCAGCGGTGGGACAAGATTTCCGGCTACTCGGCACCCGAGGGCTGGGTGTATCGGGTGGCATACAACTGGGCCACGAGCCGCTTTCGTCGGCTTCGCCGGGACCGCACCTTTGCTCCGGTCATTGCGCGGTCGGATGTGGTCGAACACGACACGTTCGACCATGACCTGCACGACGCGCTGGCCACCCTCAGCAAGGAACATCGCGCGGTCCTGACCCTGCGGTTCCTGTTGGACTGGAACGTGGAGTCCACCGCTTCGGCGCTCGGTGTCAGCCCTGGAACCGTGAAGAGCCGTACCTCCCGTGCGCTCGACGTCCTGGCCGGACGGCTGGAGCACGCCGACGCCGTGCCCGAAGAGAAGGACGATGTGTCGTGAATCTTGAACAACGACTCCGTTCGCACCTGCAGACCGCCGGTTCCGACGACACCCCTCCTGGAGCAGGCGCATCGTTGATCATGGCGGCAGGCCGCCGACGTCGTACGCGTGTCCGTGCGGCTGGAGCAGCGGTGGGCGCGGTTGCCCTCGTCGGAGCCGTACTGGGAGCAGGTTCGGTTCTTCGCGCCGACCGCAGCGTCGTCGATGTGGCGGAGAGCGCTGCCGAGGCCGAAGCCGCACGCGAGCTGACCGAAGCCGTCGAGGACACGGAAGACCGCGATCTCGCCGAGTCGGGCACGACGGGGGTGTCCGAGCCCCTCGTGGCCGAGGAGGAACCAACCCTCGACGAGGTGCTTGGTTTCGGGGGTCCGACCGAGGCCATTGTTGGCGTGGAGGACGGCTTTGTCGGTCTTCGCCTCGCAGGCAGCCCGGTGGCGATCCGTTCGGCCGACGGGTTGGCCTGGACCGAAACGCCGGCCACGGGCCTGCCCGATGAGCAACTTGTGGTGACCGGACGCCTCGCACATCTCGACGGAAGTTACGCCGTGCTCCTGCAGCCGGTCGCCGATCTTGGTGATGGGTTCGAGACGCGAGCGTTCCTCGCCCGATCGTCCGATGGTGTGGCATGGACAAGCGTCGAACTCGACCTCCCCGAGGTCGAAGGCCAGCTTGCTCTGAACGGTGCAGTGCTGGGTCCGGCCGGCGTGCTCGTGACCGCCGGGTCGTATCCCGAATTCATCGATCCGGTTGGGCTCGCATTGGAGCTCGGGCTGATCGATGAGGTGCAGGCGAACGAGAGTTGTGGCGTGTCGGTGGTCGATGGTGCCGAGCCAATCGTGATCCGTGGTTGTGACGGGTCGGCGGTCGTCACCATCGAAACCGATGACCCGGCCCATGCGCAGCTCTTCGAAGAGTCCACCGCTGTGGAGAATCCGGCCGCCGGGCGGACGATCACCTGGTCGGCAACGGGTTCGGAACCGCTGGTCCGCCGCGAGCTCTCGAACGTGTCCCTCGCCGGCGAAACAGCGCTCGCCACCTCCGAGGGGTTCCTTCTGGGCGGCTTCGGCGAGAACGGCCCGACCATCCGGTCGTCCTCCGATGGCGTCGAGTGGACCCTGCTGCCGTCACCGGCGAACGAGCTCTTTGGCGCGGCGGTGCTCGGCAATCGACTGTTTTCGGCGGAGGTCCGAGGTGCCGCCGCGATCACTGCCACCGACCAGTTAACCGGTCTCACCGAGGTGACCGAGGTCCCAGTCCCAGACGCAATGTCCGACGCATGGCCCGGTTCTGCCGCGTCGGGTTCGGCTGGCGTGGCCATCCTCCTCACCGGTTCGGGAATCGGCGACGTATTCGGAGACGACTTCCCAACCGTCGTGGTCGAGGTCGATGGGTACACGGTCGAGGTCGATCTCGCCGGTCCGCTTCTTGTCAGGGGTCCCGACGGCGAGGTCATTCACGATGTGGAGGATTCGACTCCGCTGTTCGAAGACGAGCAGGACGTCGACGGGCTCGCCCGATTCCAGGGACAAGAGAACAGCGAGCTGGTGTTCGTCGATCCCAACACCGGAGACGACCTGTTCACTCTCACGCAGGACGCCTTCATCGGGGCCATGGACCTGGACCAATTCGACGACATCGACCAGGTGGCCACAGAACTTGCGCTGCTGTTCAGCCGCGACGGCGAGCAGTGGCAGATCCTCGACGTGCCGTCGAGCGACGCGAACAGCTTCTCAGCGGTCGAAGCGGTCGGAGACGACGAAGTCCTCATTCGGGTCGAGTCGTTCCAGGTGCCGCCGGACGATCTGTTTGCGTTCGAGCAGGAGAATCGGGCGCCGACCGAAGACGAGATCGCGGCGCTCGACGAGTGGAGTGCCAACGGGCAGCCCGACTCGAAACTGATCCGCATACCGGTTGGCTGAACGGCCGCACAGCGTCTGTTCTGGACGGCGCCGCAAAATTTCTGGGAACCTTTCGCCTGTGATGGGCGTAGGACAGGCGTGGAGACAGCTGAAGCGCTCGATGTGCGGGACCAGGAGTTCCCGAGAGTCCGGTCGTCTGCGCGCTCCAGGGTCGGGGTCCGTGGCGTGACGGATTCGTTCGAATCGGTCTATCGGCGACACCGGGACGAGCTCGTCCGTGCGCTCAGCCTGTCACTGAACGACGAGGGCCTGGCGGCCGAGTCCGTCGACGAGGCGTTCACCCGTGCGCTGCATCGCTGGCACACCGTGGGGCAGTTCCCGAACCCCCAGGCGTGGGTGTACCGAACCGCCCGCAACCAGGCGATCTCGCGCTTTCGACGGAAGTCCCGCGATCGTCGGTACGCCCACAAGGTCGGAACCGCCCCACTGAGCTCCGATGTCCTGCCCGACCCCGGGCTGCAAGACGCACTCCTGCAACTGCCCGACGACCAACGAAACGTACTGGTGCTTCGCTACTACCTCGACTGGTCAGTCGATGCGGTGGCCGATGTCCTCGATGTTTCTCCCGGCACGGTCAAGAGCCGCACCAGCCGGGCGCTCACCGAACTGAATCGACTCCTCGGAGGATCCCGATGAACCCTGAATCGTCTCTCGAAAACCGTCTGCGTTCCGGTCTGGAACAGGCTGCACCGACCGCCGTCGTCGAACGGCCCGACGTGGGCGAGCTGCAAACCACTGTCGATGGGCGGCGCCAACGCAACCGCATGGTCAGCACCGTGGCCGCAGTCGGCGCCACGCTGCTCATCGGAGCTGGCGTTCTCGTTGCCGTGCTGCCTGACGGCAACGCAACCGATGTGATCGCAGCGGCTCCGGAAGCTGCCACCGAACGGGAGAGTGCCCAGGTCGTCGACGAAGCCGGTGACGTCGCTGCCGCTCCCGCAGCCGAGGCCCCCGTGGTCGCCGAGCCGGCGGCGAAGGTCCTTGACGACGAGCCCGTCGAAGAGGCTCCGTCCATCGTCTCGGCACCGGCCGAAGAAACCGTCGAGACCGCGCAACTGCAGGCTGGCGACAACACCATCACCATCGAGACCCAGGCGTCCGCCGTCGACTTTGCCGGCGGCTCGGGTGTCCTGCTCGTTCCCTCAGAAGAGGGCTTCGTGGGGCTGGCCACACGGTTCGGCGGTGCCGCTGGTGTTTCGGCGATCGGTCTGAGCTCGTCCGACGGTCTGAACTGGACCGAGGTCGACCTCACCGGCGTCCCGGCTGGAGCAACCGCCACGGCGCTCCGGGAACACGAGGGAACCTACGTCGGCCTCTTCTCACAGTTCGACGTCGATGCGCAACGCAACAACACGTTCGTCGGCACCTCGGTCGACCTCGCTTCGTGGTCACTGGCGCCGGCACTGCCCGGCACAAACGCCATCGCCACCGACGTCGCCGTCGGGTCTGCGGGAGTCATCGTCGTCGGTGTCGCACCCGGACCACGCGTGTGGACCGGTCCAGTGGGCGGCCCCTATGTCGCTGGTGGAACGATCGATGCCACCACGCTCGCCGGCGTGGCAGCGGTCGATGCCGGCTTCGTTGCGGTGGGCACCAACGCCGACGGTCCGTCGTTGTTCGGTTCCGCCGACGGCGCCACGTGGTCGTCCACCGTCATGAGCGGCATCGGTGCCGACGACATGGTCGTGGGGCTCTCGGTGCAGAACGGCTCGATTCTGCTGGCCGGCGATGGTGCGGGTTCCGCATTCACGGCGACGTCTGCAGATGGCGGCCAGATCTGGCAGCGCAACGATCTTGGTTCGGGCACGGTGGGCTCGGTCTCGTCGGGTTCCGGGACCATCAGCTTCCTGGGAAGTTCCGCGCTGGGCGCCAACACCGTCACGATCAGCGATGGTCAGACGTGGTCATCGGCTTCGGTCGACGTGGCCGCTCCCAACCGGGTCGAACTCCTCGTGACCGGCGATGAGGCTGCGGTGTTGCTCGCAACCGTCGACGGTGAGCTCACATGGATTCGTGCATCGCGATGAGGAGGTCCCGGGTGGCGTCGTCGGCCGGGAAATAGAGCTCGACGCGGTGGTCGGCGAGGGCGATGTCCTCAACCGATCCGAACTGCGCAATCGTGGAGAACAGCGACATCGTCAGGTCGCCCACCTTCACCCGTGAGGAGATCACCGCTGGGAGCGGGCCCTGTGGCGGCGACCCCAGACGTTCGTCGGCCCCGAGCGTGGCGATGGCGGCATCGAGGATCTCGTCGCCGCCAACCCACGCCGACTCGGTGCGGAGGCGGCTGATGATCGACCAGCCCACCTCGGGCCAGTTCTCGATCTGGGTTGAGATGCCGTGCGGGTCGATGAATGCATCGAGTGCGCTCGCGCCGATCTCGATCCCAAGAACTGCCAGCATCATGCGGCCAGCCGAGTTCGCATCGACGACGTTCCAGTGCTGATCCAGTACGAGTCCCGGGTAGGGGTCGTGGCGCTCGAGCATCCACTGTTCGGCGTCGAGGATGGGTCGCAGCGTGTCGTCGTCCGGGGCGGCCGAGGACCAGGAGGGAGCGAACCCGGCGGACGCGAGCAGTTGGTTGCGGGCCGAGCGTGGCATCTGCAATGCCTCGCCCAGATGCAGCACCATCGTCCGGCTGGGTGCCGACCGTCCCGATTCGATGAACGAGATGTGACGCGACGACACCTCGGCGAGGTTGGCGAGTTCCAGCTGGCTCATCCGACGCACGCCACGCCAGTGCTTCAGCTCGGTTCCAAACGCAACAGGCATTGGTCCTCCTTCGTTGGTGAACCGACCATACGCAGTTCCGCACGGTCACTCACTTACCTGAGAGGTAATTGTCTGCCCTACCTGTCGTCGTCAGGGTGGGGGCATGAACGAACGCACCCTCTACCTGCTGGCCGCCATTGTTGGAGCCGTCGTCCCGTGGGTCTTCTTCGGCGGCTTCATCGCCGACGAGGGCCTGGACCTCGGCGCCTTCATCCGTGCCCTCTTCGTCAACGGCGCAGCCGGCGGTTTCTCGGCCGACGTGCTCATCTCCGGGACCGCGTTCCTGGTGTGGTCGTGGTTCGACAGTCGGCGCATCG
>CAZFBD010000002.1:0-126319 GCA_964517125.1 uncultured Acidimicrobiales bacterium | reverse complement strand
CTGGGCATGAGTCAATCCTCTCAAAGAAGTTGACACCCCCAACCGCGGCAGTCCCTCCGGCCTGAGGCCCAAGATGACACGTCGCATCGCGAGGCACACGTCGGCGCTGCCTTACACGAAGCCTTCGACGAAGCCTGCACCTGGTCCCCGGGCTTGGAGAGCGATCCCTCCGGGCCGGTGGGTGAGTGGATGGACCAGCTCATGGAGGCGTGCTACTACGTCGCCGCCAACTATGAGCTGACGTATTGGCTGTTGCAGGACTGGCTCAAACCAACCATCGATCTTCAACCGCTCTTCGACCACTTCATCTCAGGTTGTAGCGTCCGAGTGACCGACACGGGCGTGGTTGAAGTGATCCGCCATTGAGCGCTACCAGACCCACCGACCACGAGGTGTGGTTGACAATCGGGGTCGGAAGATGACATTTGGGGTCGCGCCTCACCTATCACCTTGCTGACGCTCGCATCGGTCGTCATTCCCCCCCCACCCGCCGAATGGGGGTGTTCTCGCTGCGCAAGACACAAGGTGATGGTTGAGGCGCGACCCCGGATGTCACCTTGTTTTGTTGTTGGTCACATCGTCCGCTTTGGGTGTGCTGGTGTTCGTACACTCGGGTGCATGAGCGGAACATCGACCAACCCAGTGACGCAGGCGGCTTTTCGGGCGTTGAACCGTGTGGTGAAGCCTGCGGTCAAGGCTGGTTTGGGGTCGCCGTTGCCGGTGGGGTTGGGCATCGTCGTGGTCGAGGCGACCGGGCGGAAGTCTGGCAAGACCCGCGAGGTCCCGCTCCTGGCGGCACGACTGGGTGATCAGGTGCTTGTGTCGACCGTTCGAGAAGACTCCCAGTGGCTGCAGAACCTCGTAGCAGATTCGAACTCTGCTGTGTGGTTGTGCGGTCGGCGCCGAACGGCGCAGGCATCGACCCGGCGTGGTCCGCTCAACACGGTGGTGCTGCAGGCCAACTGAAGGTCGGTTCACTCCTTCGCGTACGATCCTCCCGGGGCCGTTGACGAGCCGTGGATGCAAGATCTCCTCGGTACAACGGGCAAAGGGGAGTCAGCATGTTGCGTCCGATCGATTCGCCAACGCGTGAACGAAAGCGTCTGGACGGGCGGTGGTCGTTCGGCTTTGACGCCGGGAATGTCGGCCTGACGGAGGGCTGGCACACGGGTTCGCTCGCCGATGCGAGGGAGATGGCTGTACCAGCGTCGTACAACGACATCTTCACCGACCTGGCTTCGCGGAACCATGTTGGTCCGGTTTGGTATCAGACCGAGGTGTACGTGCCCCGAGGCTGGTCGGGCGAGCGCATTGCGCTCCATTTCGAGTCCGTCACGCACGCAGGAACCGTCTTCGTCAACGACACCGAGGTCGGCCATCACGAAGGTGGCTACCTGCCGTTCGAAGCGGACATCACCGAACTGGTGACGGCAGGGGAGCAGATCCGGATCACGGTTCGAGTCGACAACACCCTGACCTGGCAGACGCTGCCGCCCGGCGAAGTCGTCGAGAGCAAGGCCGGGGAACGGCAGCAGAAGTACCTCCACGACTTCTTCAACTACGCCGGCATTCACCGTTCCGTCTGGCTGACGGCGCAGCCGCAGACAGCGATCAACGATGTGTCGGTCGTGACCGAGCTCGATGGGGCAACAGGCATCGTCAATTACGCCGTGCAGGCCGACGGAGACGTCGCAGTCTCACTTCACGATGCGGACGGGAGCACCGTCGCCGAGGCCGAGGGAGCGACGGGCAAGCTCACGGTTGATGACGTCAAGAAGTGGGAGGTCGGCCGCGGTCATCTCTACGAGCTTCGGGTGCGCTTGCTGGACGGAGACACAACCGCCGACGAGTACCGGCTCAACGTGGGAATCCGAACCGTTGTCATCGAGGGTGCCCAGATCCTGATCAATGGCGAGGCCGTCTATCTGCGGGGCTTCGGTATGCACGAAGACCACGTGACGATCGGCAAGGGCTACAACGACGCGCAGTGGCTTCGGGACTTTGAATGCCTCAAGTGGATCGGTGCGAACTCGTTCCGCACCGGTCACTATCCCTACAGCGAACAGGTCATGGACCTGGCCGATCGCGAGGGGATCCTGGTGATTGACGAGACCCCCGCCGTTGGGCTGAACCTTGGTATTGCCGGTGGCCTCATGGGTGGAAAGCGGCGGGCCACGTACACACCCGAGACAGTGAACGACGAGACCAGGGACGCTCACGAACAGGTCATCATCGACCTCATCGAGCGGGACAAGAACCATCCGTCCGTGATCATCTGGTCGATCGCCAACGAACCCGAGTCCGACACCGAAGAGGCCGAGGAGTACTTCCGCCCACTCGTCCAGGCTGCCCGCGACGCCGATCCTCAGGGGCGGCCGGTCGGCTTCGCCAATGTGCTCCTCGCACCCCACGGGCGGTGCCGGGTCTCGCCGATGGTGGATCTCATCATGCTCAATCGCTACTGGGGTTGGTACCGCGACAGCGGCGATCTGGAATCGGCAATGGTGAATGCCCGCAACGAGATCGCCAACTGGGCCACCGACAACAAGCCGATCATCATGAGCGAGTACGGCGCCGACACCATGCCGGGCCTCCACCAGCTTCCTGCCGATCCATGGTCCGAGGAGTATCAGGTGGACTACATGCAGGCCATGCACGACGTCTTCGACGAGTTCGACGAGGTGGTCGGCGAACACATCTGGAACTTCGCCGACTTCGCCACCGGCGCCGGCTTCTTCCGAGTGGGAGGAAACAAGAAGGGCATGTTCACCCGAGACCGCCAGCCGAAGTCCGCAGCACACGCCGTTCGACGCCGCTGGACCGCGGAATAGTCATATCCGAACATCAGAATCCGCCACAGGGAGGCGACCATGTACCCCGGAAAATACGCTGCTGACCATCCCGACAGGGCTGCCTTCGTCATGGGCTCAACCGGCGAGGCGATCAGCTACCGCGAGTTTGAGGAGCGATCGAATCAGCTGGCGCACCTGTTGCGGGGCCACGGGCTGCAGCACGGCGATCACTACTCGATCTTCATGGAGAACAACGATCGCTACATCGAGTCATGCGCGGCAGGCGAACGGACCGGTCTGTTCTATACGTGCATCAACTCGTATCTGAAGGCCGACGAGCTGGCCTACATCCTCAATCACAGCGAGTCGCGGGTGCTCATCACCTCAGCGGAGAAGCAAGCCGTCGTGGCCGAGGCCCTCAAGCAGGCTCCGAACGTTTCGCTCGTGCTCGTCGTGGGCGATGGGCTCTCGCTCGACCCGGATCTCGCTCGCGGCTACACGGCAGCCGTGGCCGACATGCCAACGACACCCATCGAGGATGAACAGCTCGGGCAGCCAATGCTGTACTCGTCAGGCACCACCGGCCGGCCCAAGGGGATCATTCGGGAGTTGCCGGTCCAGCCTCCAGCCCAAGCACTGCCGCTGTTCACGTTCCTGGATGGCTTGTGGCAGTACCGCGAGGACATGGTGTACCTCTCGCCAGCGCCGCTCTATCACTCGGCGCCTCAGGCGGCGGTCAACCTCACGATTCGAAACGGTGGCACCGTCATTGTCATGGAACGGTTCGACCCGGTGGACTATCTGCGACTGGTCGAGGAGTACCAGGTCAGCCACAGTCAGCTTGTCCCGACGATGTTCAGCCGCATGCTCAAGATGCCCGCAGAAGATCGAGAACGTTTCGACCTGTCCTCTCTGGAGATCGCGATCCACGCTGCCGCACCGTGCCCTGTGCAGGTGAAGGAGGAGATGATCGACTGGTGGGGGCCGATCATTCACGAGTACTACGGCGCCACGGAGGGCCTTGGCTTCACCGCCTGCAACTCCGAAGAATGGTTGGCGCACCGTGGCACCGTGGGCAAGGTCATGCTGGGCGACCTCCACATCCTCGATGAGGACATGAACCCGCTTCCTCTCGGCGAGCCGGGCACGATCTGGTTCAAGACGGCCACCCCGTTCTCCTACTTCAACGACGACGAGAAGACTGCCGAGTCGATGTCGCCCGATGGAGAGATGACAACTGTCGGCGACATGGGCTACCTCGACTCCGACAACTTTCTGTACCTGACGGATCGCAAGACCTTCATGATCATCTCGGGTGGCGTGAACATCTACCCGCAGGAAACCGAGGACGTCCTCATCACCCACCCGATGGTCGCTGACGCCGCCGTGTTCGGCGTCCCCAATGTCGACCTGGGTGAAGAGGTGAAGGCGATCGTGCAGCCGATGCCCGGTGTCGACGGCGACGATGCGCTCACCGCCGACCTGCTGCAGTTCTGTGAGGAACGCCTCTCGCGGCAGAAGATGCCCAGATCCATCGACTACGAAGCCGAGCTTCCACGTCTCCCGACCGGCAAGTTGTACAAGCGTCAGCTCCGTGACCGCTACTGGGGCGACGGCCAGAGTCGGATCATCTAGAAGATGGTGTAGCCGCCATCGACGCAGACTTCCTGACCGGTGTGGAACGTCTGCGAGGGGTCGGCCAGAAATGCTCCGACCTCTCGGAACTCCGACGGGTCGGCCCAGCGGCGCACGGGCGTCCTTCGGGTTGTCGCGTCGCGGAACTTATCGTTCTCGTAGCCGCCTGATGAGAGATCGGTGAGTGTCCATCCGGGCAGCAACGAGTTCACTCGGATCTGATGGCGGGCGAAGCCGACGGCGAGTGCTCGGACCAATCCATTGAGCGCAGTCTTGGCGGTGCCGTAGGCCTCGTTTCCGGCAGCGCCATGAATTGCCGAGGTGGAGGAAACTGCGACCAGGCTTCCGCCTTCTCCCTGCTCCACAAGAACCTTGCCGGCCTCGCGCATCTGCAGGAAGACCCCATCGAGGTTGACCGCCATGACCGAGCGCCAATCCTCGAGCGTCGTCTCGAGGAAGGGGGTGCCGGTGCCGCCGACCCCAGCATTGGCGAAGAGGCCATCGAGTCGGCCGAAGTCGGCGACAGAGCGCTGCATGACCTCGATCACCTGTTTCTCGCTGGCGACGTCACACACGTGGGCTGTCGCGGAACCACCCAGCGCCGTGAGCGTCTCGACAGCCGCGGCGTTCTTGTCCTCGTTTCGGCCCCAGACCACGACCGAGCCGCCGGCCATGACGATTCCTTCGGCCATCGCCAGACCGATGCCTCCGTTGCCTCCGGTGACGATGAACACCTTGCCCGACAGGTCGACCATGTCAGCTGAGGGAGCCAGCGTCGAGGATGGCCTTACACCGTTCGAGCATGAAGTCGATCGACGTTGCGTACAGGTCGACGTTTCCGTCGGCGTCGCCCATGACGCCTGCCGCGTAGCGGAAACGCACGCCCTCGCTGATGCAGGAGAGGCGCCAGTATTGGAAGGCGACGTACCAGGGCAGGTCCGAGAGGTCCCGGTCCGAGGTCTTGCCATAACGATCAACGACATAGTTGGCGTCGCGGAAGCCTTCTGCTTGCGTTGGAACATCGGCAAGCCGGCCGACTGCTGCATCATCTGCGCCCCACCACATGACCATTCCGCCAAGATCGGCCAGCACATCGCCCAGCGTGCAGAGCTCCCAATCGAGTACCGCTGCGACGGTGCCGTCATCGGCCATCATGCAGTTGTCGAGCCGGTAGTCGCCGTGGACGATGCCGGCTCCCTGCTGTTCAGGCATGGTCGCCACCATGCGATCGTGGAGCTCGTGGACCAACGGGAGGTCCCGGTCCGAGCCTTCATCGATCTGACGCTTCCAGCGACGAAGCTGTCGAGCGCAGTAGTCGGCCTTCTTTCCGAGCTCGCCCAACCCGACGTCGTCGGGGTTCACCGCATGGAGCACCGCCATCGTGTCGACCAGCGAGTCGGTCATGAGCGGACGCAGCGAAGGCTCGACCGCATTGCCGTCGGCAAGGTCGAACACGATCGTGCCAGGGACGAAGTCCATCACGTAGAAGTCGGCGCCGTTGACGGCCTCGTCGGTACACAACCCGTACGGCTGCGGCACCGGGACGTCGGTTGGCCACAGTGCGTCGATGATCCGATGTTCGCGACCCATGTCGTGGGCGCTTGCGAGCACGTGGCCCATGGGCGGTCGTCGCAGCACGAGCGCACGGCCGGTGCTGTCGGTCGCCCGGTAGGTGAGGTTGGACGCTCCACCCGCGATCTGGCTGAAGTCGAAGGGGCCGGCTGCCCCGGGGACGTGCTGCTCCAACCAGGCGGTGACCGCTTCGACATTGATTCCAGCTACAGACATTGTTTCTCCTCCCGTCTGGTCTGTTCTAGCCTCGACCGCTGCCTATGAAAGCACCGGAAGGCGCACTGGCTGCGAGATCCTTGCGAACTCCCGGGGAACGAACCGGATCGTCAAGCGGCTCATCGACGATCGTCTGCAAACGAGTCGGGCCGATGCGCTCCTGCACGAGCGCGAACTGCCCCACGGCGTGCCCGCGTACGTGGGCGAGCGGATGCGGTCCGGGAGCTGACTGGGTCACCACGGTCGGGCAGAATGGCTCACGAGGGAGTGTCCAATGACGAACAACGTGGTGCAGGTCGAACGACGGGATGCGGTGGCGATCATCACGCTGAACCGCCCCGAGGTTCGCAACGCCTTGAACGCTGAGCTTCGCAGTGGCATCTACACGGCGATGGTCGAGGCCAACGACAGCGACTGCGCCGCCATCGTCCTCACCGGGGCAGATCCGGCGTTCTGTGCCGGGTTGGACCTGAAGGCGCTCGCGACCGACGGTCTCGCATCGGCCAATGCGGAGCCGGTTGATGCAGACGCTATCGACTCGCCATTTCCGCCCCTCGACAAGCCACTGATCGGGGCGATCAACGGTGTCGCCGTGACCGGCGGGCTCGAGCTCGCTCTGCGGTGCGACTTCCTCATTGGCAGCGAGCACGCTCGTTTCGCCGACACCCATGCCCGGGTGGGAGTGATGCCCGGTTGGGGGCTGACCGTGGGTCTGCCCCAGGCAATCGGTATTCGACGTGCCCGGCAGATGAGCTTCACCGGCAACTATGTCGATGCCGCTCAGGGTCTGGAATGGGGGCTGCTCAACGAGGTGGTTCCCCACAGCGAGCTCGTCGGCCGGGCCGTTGCGCTCGGCAACGACATGGCCTCCATCGCTCCCGAGAACCTCGCTGGCATCGCTGAGGCGTACCGAATCGCAGCGAAGGAACACGATGAACCGGCGCTTCGTGCGGAAGGCGCCTACTCGAGGGACTGGGCCCGCCAGAAGTTCGACCCGGCAGCGTTCGCCGAACAGCGACAGGGGATTCAGGACCGCGGTCGCAGTCAGCAGACCTGATCCCGTCGAGGCTCCCCAAAGTGCACCTTGTCATGGAGAGCGACGGTCGATGAAACTGCGAAGAGACCCAGGAGGACCCCATGGCCGAAGTTGACGAGGCTGGCATCGAAGCACGTACCCAGCAGGTGATCGACGAGGTCGGTATCGATGCCACCGAGGTCGCGTTCCGTGGAGCGCTGTGGGATGCAGGTCTCGCGTACGTGAACTATCCCGAAGGCAAGGGCGGCCTTGGCGTGGCGCCGGGCATGCAGTCCGTTGTGGATCGGACCATTCGCAACGCCGGTCGGCGTTTTGTTGCGTTGGCCATCAACACCATCGGTATCGGCATGGGGCTTCCGACCGTGTTGACCTACGGCAGTGACGAGCACCACGAGAAGCACCTCAAGAGAATGTTCACCGGTGAGGACTGGTGGTGCCAGATGTTCAGCGAACCGACCCACGGCTCCGATGTTGCCGGCTTGATGACGCGCGCCGAGCGCGACGGCGACGAGTGGATCGTGAACGGTCAGAAGGTCTGGACGAGCGTCGCCCACCTCTCGCGCTACGGGATGCTGCTTGTTCGTACCGACCCGGACGTGCCCAAGCACGCCGGCATGTCGTACTTCATCGTGGACATGGAAACACCTGGCATCGAGATTCGACCGCTGTACCAGATCACCGGCGAGGCCGAATTCAACGAGGTCTTCTTCACCGACGTCCGAATTCCACACGAGAACCTGCTCGGAGCCGCAGGCGACGGATGGCGGGTGGCCACCACGACGCTCATGAACGAGCGGGTTGCGATCGGCAGTGGAACAGCCCCAAGAGGTTCAGGCACGATTGGCACCCTCATCGAGTTGTGGCAGAAGCGCAAGCACGAGCTCGACGCGACAAGTGCCGCAGTCATGCAGGAGCGCATCACGCAACTGTGGATCGAGGCCGAACTCGGCCGCCTCACCACCATTCGCGCACGTGAAGCCGCGGCCATTGGAAACCCCGGCCCCGAAGGATCCATCGGCAAGGGCGCCTGGGCGATCCTGAACAAGAAGATCTGGAACTGCTGCATGGATCTCATTGGGGTGGAAGGAATGCTCCACGAGCCCGGCTACCCGCTCTCCCGTGAAGACGAGGACCGGAGCGTGGCGCCGACACACTCGAAGGCGTTCCTGCGGTCTCAGGCCAACACGATCGAGGGCGGCACGAGCGACATCATGCGAAACATCCTCGGCGAGCGTGTGCTCGGTCTGCCCGGCGACATTCGGGTCGACAAGGGAATCCCCTGGAAAGAGATTCCTTCCTGACCTGTGGTTGTACGGGTTGCGCTTGAGGGCCGATCAGTCGGAGCCGAGGCTGTCGTCGATGAATGACTCGATCGCACCGATCGCCTCGCCCATGTGCTTGAACCCGTCGGGACCGGTGTAGTAGTGCGTGGCTCCCTCCACAACATGCAGGCGCTTGTTGTCGTGGCCAACGCCGTCGAAGAGTCGCTGGGTGTGGCTCGGGGTGCAGGCATCGTCGGCGGTGTTTCCGACCACCAGCGCGGGGATGGAGATCGCTGCGCCTGACGCCTCGGCATCACACCGGGCATCGTCGTAGCTCCACTGGCTGATCCAACTTCGGAGCGTGCAGAACCGGGCCAGGCCGACGGGCCCGTCGTTCACCACCTTCGGGTCGCCCAGGTAACAGACGCCGGGTTCACGCTCGCTGGGTTCGACGGTGGGGTCGAGCCAGCGAGGGTCGGCCATTGTGCCGTGCACCGTGAACGCAAACTCCTGGTGCGGGGTGTCGGAGGCTCGGATGTCTGCCAGCTTGTCCTTCGCCCAGGCGGTGATGCGCCGATTCCTTGCGATCTGGGCATCGGCATAGGTGGCGAGGAAGTCGGTGGAATATGGAGGCTGGTTGGGGTTGGCCGGGTCGTAGAGGTTGAGCTCGGGGTCGCGCACGTGGGGCTGCGATTCGTCGTGGATGGACGGGTCGATCCACTCAGTGAAGATCTGATGCCGGCTCACGTGGGCAGCGAGCATCATGATGGCATCTGCGGCGGGCATCCGATCTGCGCTCACCTCGTAGGGGTCACCGGCGGCGGTGTCGGAGATGCCAACACCCGCCTCGGCAAGCGCCTGGTACCACATCGACAGCGACCCGCCGCCCGACCAGCCCGCAAGAACGATCTGTTCGTAGCCGAGGCGTTCCTTGGCATCGTGGATTGCCTCGCCGAGGTCACACGCGACCTTCTCCATGATCAGCGCAAAGTCGGCGCCGCGGTAGCGCGAGTTGGCCCACAGGACGTGGTGGCCGGCCCGGGCAAGGCCCCGAACCATGGGGAGGAACATGCCGCCACCAACCGGGTGCATGAAGACGATCAACCTGTTGGACGGCTTGCCGATCGGTCGGATCAGGTGACACTCGAGACCGACGAGTGCGCCCCCGCCTCCATAGACGTCGCTGTACGTCTTGTTCTCGGAGAATCCGACCATGTAGACGATGCGTTCACAACCCTTGGGGGTTCCGGGGTGATTCGCGGGCGCGTGTTCATTCATTGGCTACACCAGGAGGCTTTGTATCGGCTGGCCGAGGAGGTGGCGGGTGTGATCGGCGTATCGGCCATCGCGTTCGAAGATGCGATGGCTGGATGCGGTGTTGATGTCGCGGGCGAATCGTTGGACGGGGTTGTTGAGCATGGCGCCGCTCGCTCCAGCGATGGTTGCGTTGTGTCGGTCATGGGTCGTCGTCTTCCGAGACTCAGTGCGCAGAGTTGCCATACAGTAGTGCTCGCCGACGATGGTGCTGTTCTAGGCTCGGAGCCCACATGACAGAAGCAGTGTTTGACTCCGTTGAACGGGTTCCCTCGTATCGAATTCTGGAACGCTCCGATGGCGGGTCGGAACAGCTGAGCGCTCGGTAGCACCATGGACGACGCCCCAACATCTGCCGAGTTGCTTGACGCGGTCGCTCGCGTGCTCAGCGAGCAGGTCCTGCCCGAGACCGACGGTGCCACCCGTCATGCCGTGCGTGTCGCTGCCAACCTGTGCCGAATCGCCGGTCGCGATGTGGCCAGCGGTGGCGGGCACGACATCGATCGCGCGCTCGCCGAGCTTGTCGGACAGGCCACGACCGACGATCTCGCCCGGTTGCTCGACGAACGACTGCTCGAACGCAACGCGGAGTTCGATAAGTCCGTGGCCGACCTGCTGTTTGCCGATGTCTGCCGGCGGGTGGACATTGCCAAGCCTGGATACCGCACCGAAACCGGGGCGGGGGAGTGAGCGGCCACGACCATCTCGTGGGTCCGCTCACGGCTGCGCTGCGTGAAGCGGGGCTTGTCGACCCGACGGTGACGGTCACCGGTGTGGCATCGGCGGGAGCCACTCGATCCACGGTGTTCCTCGACATTCATTCGGGCGACGACGTTGTTCAGGCGGTGGCCCAGATCAGGCCGATGGTCGACGACACACCGTTGGCGCCCGCCGAGGCGAAGCTCCTGACACTTGCGGCATCTGCCGGGGTGCCGGTTCCCGAGGTCATCGCCGTCACCGACCACATGGGAGGCGAGCCAGCCGATGTGCTCGTGACGTCGCGCATCGGGGGGCTGTCGATCCCGCGCCACATCCTGCGGTCGCTCCCAGACCGTGCGGCCGGTGAGGCGCTTGCCGTGCAGTGCGGTACGGCGCTCGCCCGAATCCACAATGTCCCTCTCGACGAAGTGCCGCATTCCCTGGTTCGCCTCGACGCCGCCGCGCCCCACGCCCACTACTGCCGCTTGCGAGACGAGGCACTCTCCGTGCTCCCGACCCATCACCCGGCAATTCGGTGGGGCATCAACGAATTGCGCCGCAACCCGCCATCAGCGCCCCAGGACCTCGCGCTCGTGCACGCAGACTTCCGAAACGGCAACATCCTCATCGACGACGGCCAACTCACCGCCGTACTCGATTGGGAGCTCGCCCACGTGGGCGACCCCATGGAAGACCTCGCCTGGATGTGCCTGCGCATGTGGCGCTTCGGCAACGACGACCTTCCATGTGGAGGCTTCGGGTCCATCGAGGCGTTGCGTGAGGGCTATGAATCCGAAGGCGGCGTGTGGCGAGAGGATGCCTTCTGGTGGTGGCTCGCCGCTCGCAGCGCCTGGTGGGCGACAGGCCTCGCACACCAGGGTGCAGCGTTCCTCTCGGGTGAATCCGATTCGCTCGTGCATGCGGCGTCCGGCCGACGGGTCGCCGAACTTGAGTACGACCTACTGACCCTTCTTCGAACACAGGAGCGATAACCCCATGGACTTCGACATCCCATCCAGCCTGCAGGACTACCTCGACGAGCTCGATGCGTTCATCGTCGCCGAGATCGAACCGCTCCAGGCCCAGGACGACAACGAGCGCTTCTTCGACCATCGACGTGAGCACGCCCGGACCGATTGGGACAACGAAGGTCTGCCCCGTGAGGAATGGGAAGATCTGCTGAGAGAGATGCGACGGCGTGCCGACGCAGCCGGCCACTTCCGGTTCGGGCTGCCCGAGAAGTACGGCGGCAAGAACGGCACGAACCTCGAAATGGCCGTGATCCGAGAACACCTCGCCCGACGCGGCCTCGGGTTGCACAACGATCTGCAGAACGAGTCGTCGATCGTCGGCAACCAGCCGTTTGTGTTGATGCTCGACGCCAAGGGCACCGACGCCCAGAAGGCCGAGTTCATCGAAGGCACGCTCACCGGGGAGCGCCGGGTGGCGTTCGGCCTCACCGAGCCCAACCACGGCAGCGACGCCACCCACCTCGACACCACGGCGGTCGCCGACGGCGATGAGTGGGTCATCAACGGCGCGAAGCGCTGGAACACCGGCATGCACTCGGCCACCCACGACATGGTCTTCGCCCGCACCAGCGGCGAGGACGGCGACGCCGACGGCATCACCTGCTTCATCGTTCCGACCGATTCCGACGGGGTGGAGATCGGCCCGTATTGGTGGACGTTCAACATGCCCACAGATCACCCCGACGTGAAGTTCACCAATGTGCGGGTGCACAACGACGCGATCCTTGGTGAGCTCGGCCGCGGTCTCGAACTGGCCAACCTCTTCGTGCACGAGAACCGGATCCGTCAGGCAGCATCAAGCTTGGGCGCCGCCCAGCACTGCATTGACCTTGCGGTCGCGTATGCGAAGGAACGCAAGCCGTTCGGCAAGCCGCTGTGGCTGAACCAGGCCATCCAGTTTCCGCTCGCCGAAATGCACACCGAAGCCACCATGCTCCGGGCGCTCATCCGGCAGACCGCATGGCAGATGGACAAGTACGGCCACATGGAGATCAGCGACCAGGTCAGCATGTGTAACTACCGGGCGAACCGGCTCGTGTGCAACGCAGCTGATCAGGCCATGCAAACCTGCGGCGGCATGGGCTACAGCCGGCACATGCCCTTCGAGCACATCTACCGGCACCACCGCCGATACCGCATCACCGAAGGCGCCGAGGAAATCCAGATCCGCCGAGTAGCCGGAATCATGTTCGGCAAACACGCCAAGCGGTAGGGCTCTGCGTCCGAGACAGTCGGGCTCATAACCCGAAGGTCGCAGGTTCAAATTCTGCCCCCGCCACCATGCCACTGGCGTCGGGCGTTTCGGAAATCGGCGTGTCATACCCCCTTACTAGGTTGGTGTCATGACGTTGATCGAAGACTTCGTGGTGGGCATCGCTGATGACTCGCTGTTGCCACGCCCGGTCTTTGACGGCATGGTGCTGATGCAGGCGGGTGTGGCCAAGGTGCTGCACAACGGTGTCGACGTTGCCGACACGCATGAGGCGTTGGAGCTCATCAGCTCGATGGAGCGTCTCGGCCGTCAGCTCGATGCAGCGAAGGCCCGGGTGCACGAGTCGATCGACCGAACGGGCGTGTATGCCATCGACGGTCATCGCGGCGCCAAAACGATGATTGCGCACACCGGTAAGCTCTCTCTGGCTGAGGCTGCGGCTCGGCAAAAGGTCGTGAAGGTTCTTGAGGCACTGCCGCTGGTGGCGAACGCGTACCGATGTGGCGAGATCTCGTCGTGCATGGTGCGAAAGTTGGGCAAGGTTCACTCGAACCCGCGGGTCCGTGGATTCATGGCCGATGCCGACGGGTGGTTCCTCGAACACGCGCTGAACGACACGTACGAGTTCTTCGACCTCACCGTGTCCGAATGGGAACGCCTGGCCGATGAAGACGGTGCCGAACTACGAGACGCCCGCCACGAGCGGAACCGCAACCACACCATGGATCAGAACGACGAAGGCGAGTGGGAGTGGAAGGGCTCAGCCTCCGCATATGACGGGGCGATCTCGAACGATGTCTTCGAAGCGTTCGAGAAGATCGAGTTCGATATTGATTGGCAGTTTGCTGTCGACCACCACGGCGACAAGGCCAACTCAACGCACATGCCTCGGTCCGCAGCACAACGGCGAGCCGACGCATTCGCCAAGGTCCACGTGTACGCCGCTCGGGCGCTGGCCGAAGCGGGCGGCCCGGTCATCACGACCGATGTGCAGATCGACGACGAGACCTTCGAGCGTGAATCGCTGAAGCTCATCGGCGAAGACGTCGCTCCGGCCGACCCAACTCGGGACGACTTCGCGTGCCACACGCTGTCTGGGTCTCGGCTGCATCCCCGGACCGCAGTCGCACATGCACTGCTCGGTTTCCTGCGTCGCAACGTGATCGGCGCTGACAGCGTCACCATCGACCTCGGCCGCCGTCGGAACTTCACCGGCTATGCCCGCCTCGCAGCCCAACTCAACTCCTGCGAGTGCTACTGGCCCGGCTGCCACGTCGGCGTCCACCACAGCCAGATCGACCATCTTCATCCCTACACCGAAACCAGCGATCGCGGAGGCGGTGGTCTCACCAATCCGAACAATGCAGGCGTGGCCTGCGGCAAACACAATCGCCACAAAGAACGCGGCTACTCCGTCTCCCGCCTGCCCGATGGAACAATCGAAATCCGTCGACCCGACGGCACCATCCTCAAGTAACCATCCTCAGCTGAGGGGCCAAGGGCCGCGGGCTCGCCTCAGTCTTCGACCTGGACTGGCGGGTCGGCGAAGTCCATCCGGGCGGCGAGAACGTCGTCGGGCATGCTGATGATCCGCTGGTACACCTCTTCGCCGAAGCCGCGCTGCCAGGGAAGGTTGGGGTCAAAGGCCGGCTGGGGAACAGCCGTGTCAGAGGGGGCATCGGCAACCGGGTTGCGGTAGCGCTCGAGTTCGTCTTCGGAGATCCCAGCCAAGCCGACAACCTCGGGGTCGACCCAGGCCCGACCGTCGATCGGCTTCTCCGAGTACGCGTACTCGAGCGAGAGGTCTTCGGGGCCCGCAAAGTAGATCGAGTGGCACATGCCGTGATCGATGGGGCCGAAGACCGTGATGTCACGGGAACGAATCCGGTCACGCACGGCGAGCAGGTCTTCATGACTGTCGACGTTGAAGGCGAGGTGCTGCATGGTGCCAGGCGCGCATGGGCCGGCACCGTTTCCTGAGTGGGTCACACCGAGGGTGCTCTCGACATCTGCCATCTGCGGGGTCTGGACGAAGGCCACTGAGCAGGTCTCGCTCATCTTCATGAAGCCATGCCATGCACCCTCGACGCCGTGCATCCAATACAGGGCCACGAGCTCGCACCCGAGCACGTCGTTGAAGAACTCGATCTGGGTTTTGATGTCCTTGGTCGCCACGGCGAGGTGGTGAATGCCGTTGTTCGGGATGGTTGCTTCGGTCATGGTTGTTCTCTTTCGGTCTGCCGCGTCGCTCTCCCGTGATCCCCGATGGTTGCGCTTGTGGCGTTCGCAATACTGTAAGACAACCACGCTTTCGGCGGTCAACCGCAAGCTGTCTTCAGGCAAACAGCAAGCTGACGATGCGATCCGTCCGATGGTCGAGCGCCGGAGCCTTCCCGACCGAGGAACGCACAATGACGGCTGGGCCGTGGGTGGGCAACGCGCTCTAGAGTGGCGTCGAAGTTGACTTCGGCTTTGGCCAGAAGAGGAGAAACACCGTGAGCATGATCGGAACCCGCGTCGTTCGCAAGGAAGATCCGGACCTGCTCACTGTCGGCGGTATGTACGTCGCCGATGTGGGTCCGACCGACGCACTTCATGTGACCTTCGTGCGCTCGGTCATGGCCCACGCCGAGCTCACCGAGATCGACGTGAGCGACGCCGAAGGCATGCCGGGTGTCGTTGCCGTTCACACGGCCGAGAGTCTGGGCCTCACCGCCCGGCCGCCATCGAACCCGATGCTGAAGCAGGAGATGACCCGCACATGGCTGGCGACCGGCAAGGTCCGCTACGTGGGTGAGCCGATCGTGGCCATCGTCGCCGAGAGCGTGGAGGCCGGCGTGGACGCTGCTGAGATGGTCTTCGTCGACTACGAGCCACTCGACGCGGTGGTCGAGTTTGCAGATGCGTTGGCCAACGAGACGTTGCTCTATCCAGAGGTGGGTACCAACACAACCTTCGCGCTCCCATCGGGCATCGAGGAAGACATCTTCGCCGACTGTGATGTGACCGTGGATCTCACCTTCATGAACCCACGGCTCAGCGGCGCTCCGATCGAGCCACGAGCGGGCGTTTGTGAATGGGGCGACGTCGACGGCACACCTCGCCTCACGTATTGGTCCTGCACCCAGTTTCCGCACGGCGCCCGCGACGGGCTTGCCAGCGGCCTCGGCGTCGAGACTGAACAGGTCCATGTGATCACGCCGGACGTCGGGGGAGGGTTCGGCGCCAAGAACGGTCAGTACGTCGAAGACCTTGTCGTCGCCGAACTTGCCCGAGCGCTCGGCCGGCCGATGCGTTGGGCCGAAACCCGCTCCGAAAGCATGCTCAACCTGGCTCATGCCCGCTCGGTCGAGAACCGGGTGCGGCTTGGTGGGACGCGTGACGGCGACATTCAGGCGTACGAATGCCACATGATTCAAGATGCCGGTGCCTATCCGGGCATAGGAGCCATCCTTCCGTTCCTCAGCCGGATCGTTGCCACCGGAAACTATGACATCCCCAAGGTTGCCTTCTCGGCCGAGTCCGTCGTCACCACGACAACGCCCATCGGCGCCTACCGCGGCGCCGGTCGGCCTGAGGCCACGATTGCGCTCGAGCGAATCATCGACGTTTTTGCCGCCGAGATCGGGTTGGATCCGATCGAGCTCCGGCGCCGGAACCTGTTAGCCGCCGACGCCTTCCCCCTGAAGACGCCGACTGGCGCCGACATGGACTCCGGCGACTACGAGACCGCGGTTGATCTGGTCATCGACGCAGCCGACTATGGCTCGCTCCGGGCCGAACAGGAACGGCGCCGCAACGACCCCAACGCCAAGCTGCTCGGTCTCGGCTGGTGTGTCTACGTCGAGATCGCCAACCCGATGGGAGCGGGCGAGTTCGGCAGCGTGCAGGTGCAACCCGACGGTTCCGCCATCGTGCTCACGGGGTCGTCTGCGCACGGGCAGGGTCATCACACAGCGTTCGCCCAGGTGGCTGCGGATGTGACCGGCATTCCGTTCGACAAGATCGACGTCCGCCACGGCGACACCGACGAGGTGAAGCGTGGCGGCGGCACCGGTGGTTCCCGCTCGTTGCAGGTGGGTGGCAGCGCCGTGCACAACGCCTCGGTCAACATCGTCGACGCTGCCAAGGACATTGCGGCACAGATTCTGGAAGCCAGCGTGGACGACATCGTGCTCGACGTTTCCTCCGGGTCCTTCGCAGTCGCAGGCACCCCGGCCAAGTCCATCGATTGGGCACAGATTGCATCAAAGGCCGAAGAGGACGCCGGAGGAGCTGCGTTCGTGGCCGAGACCGACTTCAAGCCGCCGGCAGCCACATACCCGTTTGGAGCGCACCTCTCTGTTGTCGAGGTCGATCGAGCGACCGGCCAGGTCGTGCCCATCCGCCACATCTCCTGTGACGATGCCGGGGTCATCGTGAATCCGACCATCGTTGAGGGGCAGGTGCACGGCGGTGTCAGCAGCGGCATCAGCCACGCACTCATGGAGACGTTCCTGTACGACGAGGACGGCAACCCGATGACCGGCAACTTCATGGACTACGCCTTCCCCGCTGCCACGGAGTTCCCGAGCTTCGAGCGGGTCGCCTTGGAGACACCCACGGACCGGAACCCCATCGGAGCCAAGGGCATCGGCGAGTCCGGCACCATCGGCTCCACACCAGCCGTGCAGAACGCCGTTGTTGATGCGCTTTCGCACCTGGGCGTGACGCACATCGAAATCCCGGTCACCCCGCTCCGAGTGTGGCGCACCATTCAGGAAGCGACCGGCTGAGCCCCGTCGCCGGGGCGGCACAGGCTGGCTCGGACGTCAGTCCATGAACCAGGTGCCGAGGTTTCCGGCGAGCGTGACGAACAGCAGAAGCAACCCAATTGCTCCTGCCACCAAGGTGAGCGTGTCCCGGCGCGTCGTCTGACGTCCATGAGCTGCCGGTGCCAACAGGCAGAGCAGAAGGAAACTGGGTATGGACAACAGAATCCCAACTCCCGAAAATAGGTGCAGCAGCGAGTTTGCGTCCTTCGGGTCTGGGTTTCCGTAGGTTGGCCATGCCCCGAACGCGCGGCTGGTGTCCCAAGCGAACAGGTACAGCAAGCCGACTGCCAGGAGCGGCACGGCCGCAAGCACCAAGCGGACGCGTTGCAACGCCACCGGTGCGGTCTTGCCAGCGTCCGCCAAGGTCGTTGTTGTCATGGGCTCAGGGTACGTGCGTTGCCACAATCGTCTCAAGCAGCTCGAGCGGCGCTGTTCAGCTCTCGCCGTTGAGGCGGGCCATCAGTTCCGGCGTGAGCGCCTCGACGATGCCGATGGCCTCCATGTTCTCGACGACCTGACTGGGCCTGCTGGCACCGGTGATCACCGTGGAGACGTTGGGGTTCGCCGCGCACCAGGCCAGCGCCAACTGCGCGGGTGTGCAGTCCAACTCGCCCGCGACATCGACTACTCGGCGGATGACGGCCAGGGTGGCCTCTTCGTGTGCTCGCTGCGACAGACCAGCATGGTTCTGCAGGGTGGCGCGGCTGCCCTCGGGAATGCCATCGAGGTACTTGCCAGTGAGAAGGCCGCCGGCCAGCGGGCTCCAGATGGTTGTGCCAAGACCAATGTCTTCGTACAGGCGGGCGAACTCGGTTTCGACCTTGGTGCGGTTGAGCATGTTGTACTCGGGTTGTTCCATCACAGGCTTGTGCAGATGATGGCGCTCGGCGATCTCGTAGGCGGCACGGATCTCGTCGGCCGACCACTCTGACGTACCCCAGTAGAGCGCCTTCCCAGAGCTCACGATGTCGTGCATGGCGAACACCGTCTCCTCGATGGGCGTGTCGGGATCGGCCCGGTGGCAATAGACAAGGTCGACAAAGTCCAGCTGAAAGCGCTCGAGGGACCGGTCCATGGCCTGCATGAGGTACTTGCGGTTCAGCGTGAACTTGGTGTTCACGTCGTCGACGATGCCCCAGAAGAACTTCGTGCTCACCACATAGGTCTCTCGGGCCCAGCCGAACTGTTGGAGCGCCTGTCCCATGAGCCGTTCTGATTCACCACCGGCGTACGCCTCGGCATTGTCGAAGAAGTTGACGCCTGCGTCGTGCGCTGCCGCCATCGAGTCGGTGACGGCGTCCAGCCCCTGCTGACCTCCGAAGGTGACCCACGAGCCGTACGACAGTGTGCTCACCTTCAGCCCGCTTCGTCCCAACCGTCGATACGTCATGTCAGTCATGGGCGAACCCTACCGAACGATGGCGGGTGATGGTGGACCAGTTCTGCCTGCAGCAGAAACGGTTCCGATGCCGACACTGTGCCGCCAGAATTCGCCCATGACTGCAACCGTGAACCCGCTGGACCGACTCCTCGAACGACGGATTCTGCTGCTGGGGGAGGAGGTGAGTGACGAAAGTGCCAATCGACTGATCGGACAGCTGCTCATGCTGGCGACCGAAGACCCCGAGAGCGACATCTGCCTCTTCATCAACTCGCCCGGTGGTTCCGTCATGGCCGGCCTCGCGGTGTACGACACGATGCAGCTCATCCCCAACGACGTCGCAACGGTCGCCCTGGGTTCGGCGGCGAGCATGGGGCAGATCATTCTGTGTGCTGGCGCACCAGGAAAACGGTTCGCCCTCCCACATGCCCAGGTGTTGATGCACGAAGGTTCAGCCGGCCTTGGTGGGTCGGCTTCCGATGTGGAGATTCAGGCGATCAACCTCGAGAACACCCTGGACCGGCTCCGGAAGATCATTGCCCTCCACACCGGCAACAGCATCGACGACGTGCTCCGGGATGTCGGACGCGATCGATGGTTCGATGCACATGAGGCGCTCGACTATGGCTTCATCGATCATGTGGTCACGTCCATCGACGACATCGTTCCCAAGCCGCCGACCCGACAGATCGGTCTGTCCCGGTCCCTCGAAGGGAGTGCGGCATGAGCAGCTACACCATCCCCACCGTTGTTGAACGAACAGAGAAGGGCGAACGGGTCTCCGACATCTTCAGTCGGTTGCTGTCCGAACGCATCATCTTTCTTGGCACTCCGATCGATGACGGAGTGGCGAATGTGATCGTGGCGCAGCTGCTGCACCTTGCGGCCGATGCTCCCGAGCGGGACATTTCCATCTACATCAACTCGCCCGGTGGCTCGTTCAGCGCCACACTCGCCATCTACGACACGATGCGCTTCGTTCCCTGCGACGTCTCAACCCTTTGTGTGGGACAGGCAGCGTCGACCGCTGCGATGCTGCTTGCTGCAGGCACGCCGGGGAAGCGTGCGGCGTTGCCTCACGCCCGCGTGCTGCTGCATCAGCCGGTGTCCGAGGGCCGACGCGGATCGCTCAGCGATCTTGCGCTCGAGGCCGCCGAGCTCGCACAGATCCGAAGCGAAGCGGAGATGCTGCTCGCCAAACACCTCGGCAAGTCGGCCGACGAGGTCCGGGCCGACACCGACCGGGCGCTGGTTCTTCGCAGCGATGCTGCCGTGGCGTACGGCGTGATCGACGACGTGTTGGTGGAGTCAGGCCGCCAGCAGCGACATGAAGGGTCCGCCCTGCGACCAGATGCGTAGGTGTTGGGCGGCGCGCTCGAGTACCTCGGCAACCTCGATCTCCAAGGCGTCACAGACCGAGGACAGCAGATCCGACGAGACCTCTTTGCGTCCCCGTTCGATCTCGCTCAAGTACTGCAGGGAGACCGCGGCGTCGTCGGCGACGTCGGCCAACGTCCGCTCCTGTTCGGTGCGTTCCTCGCGGAGGACCTCGCCGATCGCGTGGCGAACCGTGGGTGCTGCGACCTCATCGTCTCGCCGGTCCGGAGCAGTGGGAAACGGAATGATCTGAGCATCTCGTTGTGTGTCGGCCATGGGCCGACTCTACAACGTGGGATCGATCACGTCGGCGTAGTGACGGGCGGCAACGTCGGGGTGCGCCCGCAGACGGATCTTCAGGTTGTTGTCGCCGAACAGCGGATGCACCCGGTCGTCGACTATGCCGTGATCGGCGTTGCCAGGTGCTTTGGCTGCAAGATCTGACGGCAACTGGAGTGGCTCGAACACCGTCTCGAAGCGGGGGTTCACGAAGTAGGCAATCGAGTGGCGTGTGGTTCCGGGAGGTGGGCTCTGCACGCGGTGGGGTGTGGCACGCAGGTACCCGGACGTTGCGGACTGGAACATCTCGCCAAGGTTCATGATGTAGGCGCCCGGCATGGGGTGGGCGTCGACCATGCCGTCTTCGAGCTGCACCTGGAGCCCGCCAACGTCGTCTTGCAGGATGAAGCTCAACAACCCCGAATCGTGGTGGAGCCCCACCCCTTGTCCGGTGTCCGAACCGGCTTGCTGGGCCGGATACCGGATGATCTTCAGATGCACATCTGATTCGGGGATGAACCCGGCGTCGAAGTGGTGCATTGGCTGCCCCAAACCGACCGCAAGTGCTCGCAGCATTGTCAGACTCAGCACGTCCATCGCTGCCATCCATGCGAGCACGGCCGGTTTCATCGTCGGCTGGCTTGGCGGCCACTGGTTGGGCCCTCGGAGCCGTAGCCAGGCAGGAAGTGCATCGGCGGCGGGTGCCAGTTGCTCGGCACCGAGGTCGAGCTGGTCTCTCCAGTCAGAGATTCCCTGCGTCCGTTCGTCGCCAAGGATCGTGTACCCGCGGAACGCAGCCGAATTCTCGATGGCCAGGCTCCGTCGTTCCGCTTCGTCGAGTTCGAAGAATGCGCGACTCTCGGACCAGAGGTTGCGCTCGAGCTCTGGATCGATTCCGTGGCCGACGACGTAGGCGAAGCCTGGACCATGGCAGGCGTCCCGAAGTTCGGTGACGAAGTTCGCTGCGTCGTCGGCAGCGGGATTCGAGCGGAACGCAGAGACGTCGAGGATCGGAAGCTCGGACATGGCGCCACGGTAGCGGGCTTCGTCAACTGGACGTTCGTCCAGTACGCTGCGCCGATGATTTTCGGGGATGGGAACACGGCCAGATGAGCGTGCTCTTTGGCGCCATCGCCGCGCTGTCGATCGGTCTGTCCGATCTGTTCAATCGTCGTGTGGCCATTCAGGCGAGTGTCCCCACGGTGGCGTTCACGCTCCAGGCGTTCGCTCTCGTGACGGCCCTGACCTCGTTGTTGTTCGTGGAGAGTGCGTTTGCGTGGCGCGACGTGCTCATCGGTTGTGCATCGGGTGTGGCCATGGCCGTCGCGCTTGCCGCCTACTACGTGGGCGTCACACGTTCGACCGCCACGGTCGTCGCGCCTGTCGTTGGTGCGCTCTCGTCGATCATCCCGTTTGGCTACACGATCGCGACCGGTGCGTCGGCCGGCTCGCTCGCCGTGGTAGGAGCAGGGCTCGCGTTCCTGGGGCTGATCCTGATCTCATTACGCGGACTCTCCGCCCGAGGCGGAGCGGTGCAGACGGAGCGGGAGGAACCGCACGTGGAGAACGTGGGAACTGGGCTGCTCTTCGGCACCATCTGTGGCACCGGCTATGCCGTCGCCCTCATCCTGGTGCTCAACGCATCGGACGCTGCCGGAACCTGGCCGGCGGTCGGAGAACGACTCGTCGCCGCACTGGTGACGCTCGCGTTCGCCAGGTACCGCAACGTTTCCGTGCTCCCGCCTGCAGGCCTTCGGTTGACAGCGGTCATCGGTGGTCTGTTGGCTGGCGGAGGCACGGTCTTCTTCATCGTGGCCAAGACGTTCGACCCGGCCAAGGCCGTCATCGTCACGTCGACCTACCCGGCGGTCATCGTGCTCGTTGGCTACCTGGCCTTTGCCGATCGGGTGACGACACGACAACTGATTGGTCTGGCCTGTGTGCTCGTGGGTGTTGCCGCCGTCGCTGGTGGCTGACGTCTACTTGCGGGTCAGCTCCACCGCCACACCATCGGTCTGCGGCCCCGACCACCACTGTGCCGAGCTCACCCGTTTGCCGCGTCCCGACCGCACATCCCACCACAGCGCCAGCCGACGCAGCCGAGTTCCCGACAACCGCAGCCATGCTTGGCCAGCGCGAGTCGTGAGATCCCGGGTGTACGGACAGACCCGAATGCAGACCGAGCAATCGCTGTTGATCTTGGCCCAGTAGCCGAAGCAGGCCTCGCCATCGACCGACCACTTGGTGATGCCTTCGATGTTGCTCACGTTGTGAAGCTCGGCCGATGGAACGCCATCGGGTATCGCCGACGATGGGCATGCGGTGCTACACGCCCGGCACACGTTGCACATCTCCTCGACACCGAACCGAATCGGTACATCGATATCGACCGGCAGGTCGGTGAAGATCTTGCCGAACCGAACGTTCGAACCATGCTCAGGGGTGATGACCAGCCCATGGCGGCCGTACTCGCCGAGCCCGGCCTTGATGGCGTAGGGGATGGCGAGCGCGGTGTCGTTCAACGTCGGAATCGCCTGGTAGCCGAGGTTCCGGATGTACTGCGAGATCGCCAGCAGCACGATGACATCCTGGCTGTAACCCAGCCCGGTGGCTGCTCCGGCGAGCGCCGCTGGGGCGGTGGCGATCAGGGTCGGGTCCATGGCCTGTCCGATCACGACGACCCGGTTCAGGGCCGGATCCATCGGGTTCGGCTTCGCTCCATTCGCTTCACGCGAATATGCCTCGGTGTAGAGCCACCGCTCGTCGGCCTCGGCGATTCCGCAAAGATCAGCGCCGAGGGTGAGCGCCACCTGCTTCAGTTCCTCGGCCTCTTCAGCAGGTGTCCCAAGATCGAGCTTCTCGTCCGACGCCTCGCGGAGCACCGACAATGGATCCAGAAACCCTTCCCGGCGGTCGTCGGCTTCCTTGAGCTCGGCGAAGATGTCGGCGCCGTGCCACGCAGCGTTTCGCAGTGCATAGTCCTTGCGCCGGAACCCGCGGGCCTTCTTCCAATCCACCAGTGGCTTGCGATACGACTCGAAGAACCGCTCCGTTTCGCTGGAGTGAACGGCGTCGTCCCACCACGAACGGTTGAACACATCGTTGACCTGGCTGAACCTGCGGAACGCACCAGTGTCGACGGCCCAGCCCGCATCGGGCCGCGTGTCACGGCGAATCCGGCCGGGGCGCTTTCGTGCGGTCACCACCGCATTTGACCACGTGGACGCGCCGCTGCGAAACCGGTGCCGGTGAACCAGACTGCGTGGATGAAGATCATTCACGACCAGATGAAGCCGGAGGAATGGATCGACGGGTTCCGACTCCGATCCTCAGCATTCGGCGGGCCGGTCACACCCGACCCCGACCGGCCCCGCATCCCTCACGATCAGATCCGGGTGGCGCGAGCGGATGGGACGGTCGTGGCCACGGCTGCATACGCCCACTTCGGTCAGGTCCTGAACGGACACACGCTTCCCATGGGCGGTGTCACCGGCGTGGCCGTGGCCCCGCACATGAACGGCCGCGGACTGGCTCGCCAGATGATGCAGGATCTGTTCGAGCTGATGCTTGATCGTGGCATCGTGCTGGCCACCCTCTTCGCTTCCACCTCACGCCTGTACCGGTCGGTGGGGTACGAGTCGGCCGGGACCTGGACCAAACGCAGCTTTCCGCTTCGCGAACTGTCTCGGGTCGCTCCCGATGGCGTCTCCGTGACCGAGGAATCGGCCGACGCATACGGTGAGCTCCACGGTCTCCACGAGAGCCACGCAGCCCGTTCGAACGGTTGGCTCATTCGCGACGACTGGTACTGGGCCCGCATGCATCAGGCCGTCGCAAAACCCGAGCGACACACCCGCCTCCTGGTCGCTCGACGAGCAGGGGTTCCCATCGCCGCAGCCGCCGTGCAGAACACCGACGGCAGCACGGAACGAGCCTCGGAGTACGACTTCGAGCTCCTCGATGCCTTCGGTGAACCCGACGGGCTCGTGGCGATCGGTGCAAGCCTGACCGGTCACGGCACCATCGCCGGTCTGGTGCACACGGTGCTCGACGCCCACGATCTTGCTGCGCTCCTCGACCGGCCGGAGCTCTGTCGCGTCGAGGCGCAGGAGCTGTGGATGGCACGCCTGCTCGACGTGCAGGCCGCGCTCGTGGCCCGCGGTGGCGGGAGCATCGGCTCGCCGCTGCACTTGGATGTCTCCGACCCGCACCTGCAGCGAAACAACGGTCGAATCGTGGTTTCGTGCGACGGGGACGAAGTGCACGTCGAGTCTGGGGGAGAGGGAACCGTCGGCATCACCATCAACGATCTGTCGGCGATGTTCACGGGGTTCCGGTCGGCGGCAAGTCTGCAGGCACGAGGACGTCTGGGCGGGGCGACTCCCGGCGATGTGCACCGCCTCGATCGACTCTTCGCTGCTCCTGCTCCAACGCTCACCGACTTCTTCTGATTCATCGCTCGGGTACGTTGTCTCGATGACGCAACTCACCGCATCCGACGGTCACACTCTCGCTGCCCATGAAGTGCACCCCGGTGGGGCGACCGGGTCGGTCGTGATCATCCAGGAGATCTTCGGTGTCAACCCCCACATTCGATCTGTCGTCGACCACTACGCCTCGCTCGGCTACCGGGCCATCGCTCCAGCGCTCTTCGACCGGGTGGAACGCGGCATCGAGCTCGAGTACACGGCAGATGGGGTTGCCGCCGGACGGGCTCACCGTCAGGAATTGGAATGGGACGATTCCATGCTCGACGTCGCAGCTGCCGTCGCTCGCGTGGCCGGAACCGGGCCGGTCGCCGTCATCGGCTACTGCTACGGCGGGTCCATCGCCTGGCTGGCAGCCAACCGGCTGCCCATCGCCGCCGCGGTTGGCTACTACGGCGGGCAGATTCCGGACTTCATCGATCACGCACCGCAGGTGGCAACCATGCTGCATTTCGGAGCGCTCGACAAGGGCATTCCGCTCGACGGAGTGAACGCCGTGGCAGAGCGCCATCCCGATGTGGTCGTGCACGTGTACGAGGAAGCCGATCACGGTTTCAACTGCGATGTCCGTGCGTCCCACCACCCGGAATCGGCAGCGCTCGCTGCGGAACGTACCATCGGGTTCCTGCAATCGGCTGGGGTGCCCTGAGCGTTCATCCAGCACGGCAACGTCCGCAGATGGCAGGATCGAGCAACGAGACATCAGGGGAACTGAAATGAAGATCACGTACGACCGCACGGCCTGCCAAGGACACAACCGCTGCTACTCGCTCGCCCCCGAGCTGTTCGACGTCGACGACGAGGGTTACGCCATCCTGCAACTCACCGGGCCGTCGGAAGAACCCGTCGAAGCCGAGGTCCCCGCAGAACACGAAGAACGAGCGCGGCTCGCGGCCGACAACTGCCCCGAGTACGCCATCACGATCGTCGAGTGAACCTGAATCGTTCGCCGGTGGGGTTTGCCCATCCTCACAAGTGTGCTGTTATTGATTCATGACAGGTGCAGCGTTCTTCGATCTTGATCGCACGCTGCTGCCCAAAGGATCCGGCGGCACGCTCGCGAAACACCTCGAAGCCGAAGGTGTCGGTTCTGCCCACAAGATTCCGGGCGCCGAGCTGTTCGCGATGCTGTACGAACAGTTCGGAGAGACCCGGCTGAGCATGGCGGCCACCCGTCAGTTCGTGCGAACTGCGAAGGGCTGGCCGGTCGGCGCAGTCCAACGTGCGGCCGAAAACGCTGCGCTCGAGATGTCCGACGCCGTGCCGCGCTACGCAACCCTTCTGCTGGACGAGCTTCGTGCATCCGGCGTGAAGCTCGTGCTCGCCACCACCACGCCCACCGTCCTGATCGGAGCGCTGGCCGACGAACTCGGTTTCGACGACGTGATCGCCACGAAGTGGGCCCATGAGGACGGCAAGTTCGTCGGCGTCACCGACGGACCATTCGTGTGGGGCACGGAGAAGCGGGACGCTGTCGTGGCGTGGGCCGAAGCGAACAATGTGGATCTCGACGAGTCATCGGCCTACAGCGACAGCTACTTCGACGCCCCCATGCTCGACGTGGTTGGCACCGCCGTTGCCGTCAACCCCGACGCCAAGCTTGCAGCTGTTGCTGCCTTGCACGGATGGGAGATCCGGCACTTCGACGCACCACCCGGCGTTCTCAAGGTGCTCGGTCGGGAGCTGCAGGATCTGCTGCGCCCACTGGCTCGCACCGAACTGCTTCCGGCAATCGACTGGGACATCTCGGGAGTCGAACACATCCCGACCGATGGCAGCGCAATCCTTGCGTTCAACCATCGCAGCTACTTCGATACATTCGCCATGCAGATCCTGATCGCTCGCACTGGCCGTCCGTGCCGGTTCCTTGCGAAGCGCGAAATGTTCGACACGCCGGTGCTCGGGACAATCGCCCGGCTCAGCGGCGGCATCCCGGTCGATCGGGGCACGGGGTCGACGACCCCGCTGCGTAACGCAAACGAGGCGCTCGTCGCCGGCGAGATGGTCGCCATTGCCCCGCAGGGCACCATTCCGCGCGGCCCCGACTTCTTCGACCCGGTTCTGAAGGGGCGCCCGGGAGCGGCTCAGCTCGCAATCGATTCCAAGACCCAAGTCATCCCCGTCGGGCTGTGGGGAACCGAAGTGGTCTGGCCACGGAACAAGAAGGCCCCGATCTTCGATCCCCGACTTCGACCGAGGGTCTCGGTCACAGTCGGACCTGCCGTAGAGCTCAAGCGGCGGAAGGCAACCACCGACACCGTTCGGATCATGACCGCCATCAGCGAATTGCTTCCCGCCGAAGCACGAGAGCAGCGCGAACCAACCGAAGCCGACCTCGCCCGCACCTATCCGGCCGGGAAGGCGCCATGAGCGCAACCGAGCGGGAGCTGCACGCCGGGTCTCGCATGACCGAACTCGAAGCCATGATGTGGGCCGCCGAACGCGACCCCGTCCTGTCCTCGGCCATGGGATCGCTCTTCGTGCTCGATACCGCCCCCGACTTCGAGCGCTTTACCGAATCCATGGAGCAGGCCTCCCGAACCTTGCTGCGGCTTCGGGAACGGGTCGAGGAAGGGATGGGCATCGCTCCACCCCGATGGATCATCGACGACAGCTTCGACATCGCCAACCATGTTCGTTTCGAGACGCTGCCCGCTCCCGGCGGCGAGCGCGAACTCCTGGATCTCACCGCCAGCGTGTTCACCGAACCCTTCGCAACCGACAAGCCGCTGTGGACCTTCGTCGCCGTCAAGGGGTCGGGTAGCCGCCGCAAGGATGCGGTGAAGGGCGCCATCATCATGAAGCTGCACCACTCCGTCAGCGACGGTATTGGAGCTTTGCGTCTGGCCGAGATGTACCTGGACCTCGAACGCGACCCTGCACCCACCGGTGCCGATGTCGCCGAAGCTCCGGCGGCAGCGCCCTCAAAGGGTCGGCTCGTCGACTCGCTCGACGACGTCGACCATCTTCTGCGCGAGCAGTTCTCGCTGGCCCGGACCGCAGCAGCCGAGGTTGCGCTTTGGGGTGCCGACCGAGCCCGAGCCCGATCAGCAATCAAGGCCGTCACGGAGCGATCCAGCTCCTTGATCAGTCAGATGGTTGGGTCCGATCTGGGCGCACCCGCGTCTCCGCTCTGGGCTCAGCGGTCGGCCGAGCGAACCGTGGAGGTCTTCGATCTGCCATTGGAGACGATGCAGCGAGCGGCAGCCGCACAGGGTGGCTCCATCAACGATGCGTTCGTGGCCGGATCCGTCATCGCAGCGCGGGACTATCACGGCGCTCGCAGTCTCAAACCCCCGAGTTTCAACCTGAGCTTCATCATGAGCACCCGGGCCGACGACAAGGCCGGAGGAAACGCCTTCGCTCCGGTGCCATTCACCGTTGGTACGGCGTCCGATGACACCACCCAGTTCGACCTCGTGCTCCAGGCAATGGAAGACAAACGAGGCGATGCCGCCGCCATGTCAGATTCGATGGAGTTCGCCGCGGCCTTGGCCAACGGGCTCCCTTCAGCCGTCCTCAGCCGAACCGGCCGGTCCCGGTCCGCCCGGATGGATTGGGGAACATCGAACCTTCGCGGCGCCCCCTTCTCCATCTATGTCGCCGGAGGAAAGATCCTTCGCATGTACCCGGTGGGCCCCACGGGCGGCACCGCATTCAATCTCACAGCAATGAGCTACGACGGCACGATGCACTTTGGCTTGGTCATCGATTCAGCGGCCGTCCAGGAGACGACGGAGTTGCGCGATCTACTCAAGATGGCGTATCTCTCGATGGCGGAGGGAGGGGCCGACGGTGACCGCAGTGGCAGCACAGATGTCTGACGACACCAACGACGATCCAGGCGAGGATGACATCGAGATCATCCACGACGGACGACAACCCGGCTGGCTCCAGGACCCGCTTCGCACCCCGATCAGCGCAGGGGTGCGCAAGCTCTGGGACTTCACGATCGAGGGTCGCGAGAACGTCCCGACCGACGGCCCGGTGCTCCTCACCCCGAATCACCTGTCCTTCATCGATTCCATGTTCGTCATGGCTCTCGCCCCGCGGCGCACCCTCGCTGTGGGGAAGGGCGAGTACATGGACGACTGGAAGACTCGCTACCTGTTCCCGGCAATGGGCATGGTGCCCATCGACCGGTCCGGGGGCGACTCCACGAACACGACGCTCAACAACGTGGCCGGATGGTTGCGCATGGGCGAAGCATTTCTGATCTATCCCGAGGGCACCCGAACCCGCGACGGATTCCTGCATCGGGGGCGCACCGGCGCCGTCCGCCTGGCCCTCCGCAGCGGGGCTCCCATCGTCCCCATTGGGCTCATCGGTACCGACAAAATCCAGCCGGTCGATTCGTGGAAGCCCGACTTCGGTCTGTCGTGCACCGTCCGCTTCGGGCGTCCCATCAATGTCGTGCGGCGCAGCAAGGGACAGAACAACCGACGAGTCCTGCGCACCATCACCGACGAGCTGATGTACGAGATCTCGGAGCTGTCGGAACAGGACTACAAGGACACCTACGGCGACGAGCCCGTCGACCCGCTGATCAGTGTTGGAGACACGTGACCACCAACCTTGCGCACCTCCTTGACGATGCACCCGCCGATCGGGTCGCCATCATCGACGGATCGACCCGCGTCACCTACGCCGAACTGCAGGCCCAGGTCGCCCGAACCGCCGGTGGTCTCGTTGCCGCCGGTCTCGGAAGCGGCGACCGAATCTGTCTGCTCGCCGGCAACGAGCCCTCGTTCATCGTTGGTCTGCTGGGTGCCTGGCATGCGGGCTGCACTGTGGTGCTGTTGAACCACCAGGATCCCGTCCCGCAGCTCACCCAGTACCTCGAGGCCGTGAACCCCGACGCGTTGCTTTGCGGTGCCTCCCGGCAATCCATCGGCGTCGCCAACGATCTCGCCGCAGCAGGCTTCGGCACCAAGTTGGTGGCGACACCCTCAGGAGTCGCAGGCGATATCGCTTCGGTCGACGCCGACCCCATTCCCATCGCTGCCGTCGAGGACGAAGACCCGGCGCTTCTGATCTTCACCAGCGGCGTGTCGGGCCTGCCCCGGCCCGCCGTGCTGACACACCGGAACCTTCGTGCCACCCAGGACGCCGTCGTGGCAAGTGATGACATGCAACTGAACGAAGGCGCCGTCAGCCTCGCTGCGCTGCCGATGGTCCACATCCTCGGACTCAACGTTGCCGTGCTGTCCACCCTCAGGAACCGCGGTACCACGGTGCTGCAGTCGCACTGGAATGCCGAACAGGCCCTCGGTCTCATCGACGAACACGCAATCGACACGCTCGTCCTCGTCCCCGCCATGTGGGCCGACCTTGCCGATGCCCCCGGAGCCTCACCGGCGGCACTCGCAAACGTGAAGCTGGCCCGATGTGGTGCGGCCACCCTCACCCCCGATGTCACCGGCAAGGTGCATGACCAGCTCGGCATCGAGCTGGCGCAAGGGTATGGCCTGACCGAAACCGCCGGCACGATCACCTTCGAACCCAACGCACGGTCCCGCCCCGGGTCGGTCGGGACTCCACTCGACCACGTCGAGCTGCGCATCATCGATGAAGACGGCCTCGTCGACGCCGAGCCCGGTGATCCAGGCGAGATCTGGGTCCGGGGCGATTGTGTCTTCGGTGGGTATTGGGGCGCCGACGAACTGAATGCAGACCTCTTCACCGACGACGGCTGGTACCGCACCGGCGACATTGCGGTCTACGACGACCGCGTGTACCTCGTTGGCCGGAGCAAGGACATGATTTCGGTTTCGGGCTTCAAGATCAGCCCGGTCGAAGTCGAACTCTGCCTCGAATCGCACCCTGCAGTTTCCGGAGCGCTGGTCATTGGTGAAGCCGACGACCGAACGGGTGAGCGAGTGGTGGCCTATGTGGTTGCCAACAACGGCGACACCGTCGACGAGGACGACCTCACCGACCACGTGCGTGATGAGCTTGCCCGGTACAAGGTTCCCAAGTCGGTTTGGGTGGTCGACGATCTTCCCGCCAACGTCATCGGCAAACGGATCCGCCGCAAGCTCAACTGATCAGTCGATGGGTCGCCGGGTGACTTCACCCTGTTGGGGCCTACGCAAGAGCCCCCGATAGGCGTCCTCGGCCGACCGGCCGTCTTCGACAACAGCGCGGACCTCTTCACAGATGGGGAGTTCGACGCCGTGCTCTCGCCCCAGAGCAGCAACGATGGGTGCCGACTTCACACCTTCGGCGACCTGGCCGAGGCTGGCGATGATGTCGTCGAGCGCCCGGCCCTTGCCCAGCTCCACGCCGACGCTGCGGTTCCTGCTCTGCGGACTCATGCATGTGGCCACGAGGTCGCCCATACCGGCGAGTCCGGCAAATGTCTGAGCGTCGCCGCCCATGGCCATGCCGAGGCGAGTCAGCTCGGCCAGGCCACGGGTGATCACCGCAGCCATCGTGTTGTCTCCGGTGCCCAGACCTGCCGCCATGCCGGCTGCGACCGCGATGACATTCTTCAGCGCGCCGCCGAGCTCACATCCCACGACGTCGGGGTTGGTGTAGACGCGGAACAGGTCGGTCGCGAACAGTCCTTGGAGCTCACGGGCGACGTCGATGTCCTCGAAGGCAAGGACGGTCGCCGCGGCGTGGCCGGATAACACCTCCTTGGCCAGGTTGGGGCCGCTCAGTACCCCAACGGGATGTCCCGGCAGCTCGTCGGCGACGAGCTGCGTCATCCGGCGAGCGCTCGCACGATCCAGCCCCTTGGCAAGCGAAACGATCGGCGTGCCCGGGCGAACCGATGCATCGACTGATTTCAGCGTGTCGGGGAACCCGGCCGATGCAACCCCGAGGACGAGCACATCGGCTGACGCAATCGCCTCGTCCAGGTCGTCGGTCGCCTGCAGATCCTGATGCAGCTCGAATCCCGGGAGATAGCGCGGGTTCTCCCTGCTCGTGTTGATCCCGTCGACCACCTCGGAACGGCGTGCCCAGAGCGTGGTCGACGCGTTGTGGGCACACAGGTTGGCCACCGTAGTACCCCAGGAACCTCCACCAAGAACCGATATCCGCATGGGCGAAGCGTAGGCGCGATGTGTTCAGCGCGTCAGAGCGTCGGCCGTGGAGCGAGAGATTGGTGCGCCCAGCAGGGCAGCGGCAAGATCCGTTGTGCGCTCGACGATCACCCGGTGGTCGGTGGAACGGACGGAGCGGCGGCCCTGCCTGGCCAGCTCGGTGTGCGTGAACTGCACCGCGTTGAACCGGCAGTGCAGACGAATGGCGTCGGGATGCAACAGCGGCTCGACGAGACGACGCCAGACAGTGAGGGAACCCTCGCCGGGTTGCGCTCCACCAACCCTGCGTACATCGGCACCACTTCCGCGGTTCAACAGCTCGGCCGAGATCGCAAGGTGGCGACGCCCTGACGCCGTGGACAGCTGTTGGCCGAGCGGACGCACCAGCGCCGCTGCATGATCGCGCAACGTCCCACCATTGGCGTCGAGATCAGTGAGCATCGGCGACCGGCGGCCATCGACGACCCGATTGTGACGAGCCAGGACGGCATCGAGCAGGCCATCCTCGTTTCCGAAGTGGTATTGCACCGCCCGAGTGTTTCGTTGGCCGGCCTGGCGCCCGATCTCTCGCAGCGAGACCCGGCCCAACCCGTCTCTGGACCACAGCTCCTCGGCTGCGTCGAGCAGTGCGTCACTGGTAGGGCGAGCGATGGTCGAGTTCATGGTCAGATTGGAAGATCTCCGGTGGAGCGACGGGTGCTTCCCTCGTCGGTCCACGCAGCGATCGTCCGTTGGGCGATCCGCATCTGGTGAATCTCGTCGGCGCCATCCGCGAACCGGGCCCAGCGGGCGTGCTGATACATGTGGGCGAGCGGTGTATCGGTGGAGTACCCGAGCGCACCATGGACCTGAATGGATCGATCGATGATGCGGTTCAGGCTGTTCGCCACGAAGTGCTTGGCCATGGACACCTCACTCTTGAAGTCCTGACCGGCATCGATCTTTGACGCAGCGTGCAGGACCATGAGCTTCGATTGGTACAGCTCCATCGTCGAGTCGGCGATCATCCACTGCACACCCTGCTTCTCGGCCAGGATCGATCCGTGGCTGAAGCGGTTCAGTGACCGTTCCACCATCATGTCCAGTGCTGTTTCGGCCTGAGCAATCCACCGCATGCAATGCGCGAGACGTGCCGGTCCAAGGCGAAACTGCCCGAGAAGGTGGCCCTGGCCACGCCCGCCGAGCATCTGACTCTCGTGGACCCGGAGGTCCTCGATGATGATCTCGCTGTGACCCGAGCTGCCGTGCATGGTCTCGATCTGACGCTTCTCGATCCAGCCCTCCTGGGGGATGTCGATGATGAACGCACTGTTGGCTGCCTGGGGGAGTTCGGGGTCGTCCTCGGTCCGGCAGACGAGAATGGCGAACGCCGAACGCCGAGCGTTGGAGATGAACCACTTGTGGCCGTTGATTACCCACTCCTCGCCGTCCTGATACGCCGTTGTCTGGATGAGGGTGGGGTCGGAACCGGCGACCTCTGGCTCCGTCATGGCAAAGCACGAGCTCACGGTGCCGGCACAGAGCGGCTTCAGGTACTTCTCCTTTTGCTCATCGGTTCCCCAATGTTCGATCGTGTGCATGTTGCCTTCGTCGGGTGCCTGCGCGTTGATCACCCAGGGGCCGTAGTAGCTCTTTGCGGCTTCGGCCTGAACCATGGCGTTCCCCACATGGCCAAGACCCATGCCGCCCCATTCGGGAGGCATGTGTGGCATCCACAGGCCTTCAGCGTGGGCCTTCTTCCGCAGCGCGATCAACGCGCCGACGTAGGCCTTTCGATCGGTCTCCTTCAGCTCCTCGATCGTCGCCTCCTCAGGAGCGACAACGTCGGAGATGAACGCCCGTACGCGCATGCGAAGCTCTTCGATTTCCGGATCAAGCGTGAAGTCAATGGCCATACCAAACGTTAACTCACCTGAGTTACATCCGCGTCAATCCACCAAGCAGCACGTTCCGCGGCCAAACCACCACACCAGGGGCCTGTCCTCATCTGTAGCGCGCCAGCCACCTAACGTGAGTTTCTTGGAACGACGAATCTCGTGGTTCTGTATTGAATGTTGAAGAATCAACGATTTGGAGTATCGGACGTCGCGGAGTGCGGGCGTCCAACCACATGAGGGGCCTGGCCCCAGATGTGGTGGAGTGGTCACGTTGGGTGGGGGAGAAGGGTTTGGTGTTTAGGGGGTGGCGCCGCGGCTTGGGGTGGTTCCCCAGCGGGCGATGTCGGCCTCGAGGTCCAGGGGGATGTTCTCTGGTGCTCCGGGCTCGATCAGGTCCAAGGGGACCTCCCACATGATCTCGAACTCGATGCCGTCGGGATCCTTGCAGTAGAGACTGCGACTGACGCCGTGGTCGTTCTCGCCAACCAACGCACCCATCTCGCGGAGACGCGCCTTCGAATCGGCGAGATCCTGCAGCGTTCGAACCTCCCAGGAGATGTGATACAGCCCGGTGTTCCGTGCGCCTCCCACGTTCTCTGATGCCTGGAAGAGCCCGAGGTCGTGATCGGTTTTGGAGTCCGGCGAGGTCAGGAAGACTCCGCCAGAAATTTCGTTCGCCGTGACCAGCCCGAGGGCCTCCTCATAAAACCTTGCTGACGCCTGGGGGTCGGAGACCCACAGCACCGCATGTCGCATTCCAAGTGTTGCCATGTGGTCAACAACAGCGCGTCGCGGCGACAGATTCCACTCAAAGCGCCTTGCCCGGGTTGAACCGACCGTCGGGGTCCAACAACTCCCGCACGCTGCGCTGGACACGAAGCTGCAGCGGGCTCAACTCGTCCTCGATGAATTCGCGCTTCAGGGTGCCCACGCCATGCTCGCCGGCGATCGTCCCGCCGAGCGAAAGTGCCAGATGGACAATGTCGGCAAAGGCCAACCGGACCCGCGCCACCTCATCGGCGTCGGTGCCGTCGAACACAAGAAGCGGATGCATGTTCCCATCGCCTGCATGGCCAATCACCGGCAGGAGCACCTGGTGCTGCTCGGCGATGTTCGTGATCCCGGCAAGCAGCTCGGGCAAGCGGTCACGGGGTACAGCCACGTCTTCAGGTAGAAGCGCCTTGCCCAGATGCTCGAATGCCGGCCACACCTTGCGTCGGACCTCGATCAACATGTCGCCCTCGTGCGGGTCGTCGACATGATGCACGTCGGTGGCACCGTGGTCCTGGCAGATGTCGGCGATGTCTGCGATGTCCGAGCCGGAATCCTCGCCAGAGGTCTGCATCAGGAGCAGGCAGGCGGCGTCAACATCGAGTTCCATGGGATACACGGCCTCCACCTGCCGGAGCGATGCCTGATCGATGATCTCCATGAGCGACGGCTCGTGGCCAGCGGTGAAGACCTCAACGATCGCGGACCCCGCATGGGCGAGTTCATCGAAATATGCGACCGCCGTGGCGGGGGCGGAAGGCGCTGGCACGAGCTTGAGGGTGATCTCGGTGATGATCCCCAGAATGCCCTCGGAGCCGACGAACAGACCGGTGAGGTCCAGGCCGGTGGTCGACTTGATCGTCGTACGCCCCGTGCGCATAACCTCGCCGGTGGCCAGCACGACCTCGAGTCCCATCACGTAGTCCCGAGTCACGCCGTACTTCACGCAGCAGAGACCGCCAGCGTTGGTGGCCACGTTGCCGCCAATGCTCGACATGTCGACCGACGCTGGGTCGGGCGGATAGAACAACCCGTGTGCCGCAACCTCTCGCTTGAGGTCAGCATTGATCACGCCCGGCTGCACACGGCACGACCGGTTCGTGGTGTCGATATCGAGGACCGCATTCATCCGATGCAGCGACAAAATCACGCATCCGTCCGAGGCGTTGGCGGCACCTGTGAGCCCGGTGCCAGCGCCCCGGGGAACGATCGGCACGTTCGCCGCATTGGCCGCTTCGACCGCAGCAACCACGTCGGCGGTGGATCGCGGCATCACCAGGATTGCTGCAGTGCCGCCCTGTTCGAACACGGCACGATCGCGGCTGTAGGCGTCGATCACGTCGGCGTCGGTCTGGATGCAGTCGTCGGGGAGGCGAGCCTGGAGCTCGGCGAGAAGCGGCATGTCGCCAGTATGGATCAGCCGCGGCTGCTGAACGAACGTCCCATCCGTGGGCTTCGTTGCGACGTGAGCCAGATGACGGCCGCGAGGATGATGCTGCCGCCGACGAGGGTGAGCGCCTCGGGCTCTTCGGCGACGAACACCCAGACCCAAACCGGCGCAAGAATCACTTCGATCAACAACAACAGCGTGGTTTCTGTGGGCGGGACGACCCGCTGGGCGGTGTTGAAGACAGCGAGGGGCGCTCCAAGCAGCAGGCTCCCTGCGACGAAGCTCACGGCAGCGTCCCTGGAGGAGATGTCGATGCCTCCGGCCAACAGCGCAACGCTCGAGCACACCACGAGCAGGGTCGCGCCGGCCGTGATCAACGGAACCGACGGGTCGATGTGGGTGGAGCTGCGTACGACCGTCGTGTAGTACCCGAGCATCAGGGGAATCCCCAGAGCGATGAGGCCAGCGAGGCTGAAGTCGTCGAGCAACGAACCCGAGACCATCACGGTCACACCGACGATGGCAATGGCTGCTGCGACCATGGCCGCACGGGACATGGGCTCGCGTGCGAGCACCCAACTGAAATATGCGGCGGCAATCGGTGCTGCCGGTTGCAGGAAGAGCACGAAGGCAACCGAAGCGAACTCGAGTGCGACGATGAACAGGATGTTCATGCCAGCCAGAAGAATGCCAATGAAGACGTGGACTGGCTGGAAGCGCGATCGCACGACCCGCAGCCGGTGACGGTTCTGCACGAAGAAGATCACCGTGGTGATCGAGAGCATGCCCAGACCGCGAAAGATCAGATACTCCCAGGCAGTTGCCGTGCTCGTGCTCCGGAAAAAGAGCCCGCCGAAGCTGAACAACACGCCGGACAGCAGCACGAGAAGGCTGCCCTGAAGGTGTGTGAGGTTGGGAACGCTCCGCTCCTGCAGCGATGTTCCGGTGCTCATCCGAGCACCCTACGGACGTGTTGAACGTTCGTCCAGTGTTGGTCGGCCGTGGGTCAGGCGGCGCTCGAGGTCACCGAGCTGATCACCAGTTCGTAGACCCGATCGACCGGAAGGCCGAGGCCCGTGCCCAACCGTTCGATGAACTCGGCATCGGTGGGCGACAGATCGCCACCGGTGGATCCGATCGTGGCGGCGAACACCACCATCTCTTCCTTGCCTTCGGCGTTGAGGCTTCCGTTCAGGAAGGCGATTCGTGCTCCGAGGTCTGCCTGAGCGATCCAGGCAACGTCGCGCTGCAGGTCGTCACTGAGGTAGTTGTCGCGGATGGTGCGCCGAATCATTCGCAGTGCGCCACGATGACGTGCCGGGTTGTTTGGAGCATTTGCGACAAGCCAGGCGCCGACCTCACGAAATGCGGCCGAGACCTGATCGATCATTTGCGCATTTGTTGGCCGGGAGAGCGTGTCGATGTCGAAGATCTGCTGGGACTGCACACAGCGAACGGCTTTCGACGTCACCGTGCGACCCTCGATGACGTCGAGGAGTTCGTAGGGGGCGTCGGCGTTCAGTGCAGGGGAGAAGAAGACCCCTGACCCGACGACCTTGTGTTTGACTCGTGCCATTGCGACTCCGGCTTTGTGACGCCCTGGTAGAAGTAACGGCGTCAGCAAACCCACCCTTAGGTGGGTCCGGGAAAATGAGCCGCCCGACTCACCTGTCGAATTCGGGCGAAAAACGCAGAACGTTGCGGGCCTGGAGTAGATCGCCGGGCGCAAGTCCGGGAGAAATTAGGCTGGCGCGGTGCATGAGCCAACGGGTGTCCTGGGTCTTGACCGCAAGCAATGGGTGGCGGCGGCCAACCTCGTTGTGAAAGTGGCGTTGTTCGCGTCCTTTGCGGTTGCGATCTTCATCCCTCCGGAGGTGGTCGAAGGCAAGGCGATCGGGTTTCGTGCGCCGCTCTTTCTGGCACCCGCAATCCTTGTGCCGATCATTGCCAAGGTCCGAGGATGGGAGCCGTATCCCCACACGGCCGATGCGCTCCTGTCGCTTCCATTCCTGGTGGACACGCTCGGAAATCTGTTCGGTTTCTACGATCGATATCTCGTCACCGACGATGTCCTGCATCTGCTGAACTGGGTCTTCCTTGTTGGGGCGTACCACGCGTTCCGCTTCCGCAATGTCTTCCATCGCTCCGATGCGATCCTGCTCGGCTACGGGTTTGGAGCGATCGCCATCGTCTGGTGGGAGATCATGGAGTGGGCCGTCTCTGAGGACGGGTTTGGCGGCGCAGGCGGGCTGTCGCTCACGTACGAGGACACGGTGGGGGACTTGTTCCTGTCCAGCACCGGCGGCCTGATCGGTTCGATCCTTGCACTGTTCTGGCTGGGGCCTGTGCGTGGGTCAGGCCACGATGGACGAGAGGCGTCGTAGCGTCTCGTCCCGACCCATCTCTGCGAGCATCCAGCCTGCAGGGGGCCCGAGATGGCCGCCGACGATTCCGCCGTAGAGGGCGTCGAGACCATCGGAGATGCTGATTCCGGAACGCACCCGTTCGCGGTGCACGAGCTGATGCAGCTCAAGGCCCCGCCAACGGTTGTCCCGGGCGGTGTGCGAGGTCAGCTCGGCGTGCAGAGCGTGCAGGAAGGTGAGCTGCCCCGGGTGGAAACCCTTGGCCGGCTCGCTGCCGTCGAGGCAGAGATTGTGAGCTGCGTTGGCAGCGGTGCCGTCGGCCTTGTGCCAGTCACCATCGATGAAACACCCAACCGGCTCGAGGAGTTCTTCCCCGACGATGCGGCCACCGGTTCCGTCGGCGTAGATGGTCCGGGCCGGGATCGAGCGAAACAACGAGAGCGTGGCCGGTTGCCCAACGATGGGCCGTCCAACGGAGGTGTTCGCGATCTCGGCGGGGCGAAGGCTTGCGCGTTCGATGGTGGCTCGCAGGCTCATTCCGAGTGCAAGGAACGATCCCATGACATGAAGAAGCGAGACCGTGCCCGGTACCGAATACCGGTGGAGGTCCGAGGAGATGACGTCGGGGAGGAACCCCCGTTCCATGGCTGCGAGGGCCCGGTCGAACGACATGTTCACATCCCCGGGCGCGGCATCAAAGAGCACGCCGCGTTCCCTGCCAGCGCTGGCTTCGGGGCTGACGGTCCCATCGGCATCGACAATGGCCCCATCGAGGCCGGTGAAGCAGTGGGTGACGATGTCGCCGCCCTGCAGGTGGTCGAGGACGTCGCCGGTGATGTTGGTGAGAGGGCTCGGCTCGACTTCGCCGATGTGCACCATGAGTGGACGGCCGATGAGCTCGCTCAGTGTGGTGGCGTGACCAATCCATGGCACACCGCCGGTCGCAGTACCCCACACTTTCAGACCGACGATGCGACGCTCGTGGCGCTGGAAGGCCGCCAGGAAATCGTCGAGGGATGCGGTCTGCATCTCCGGAATGGAACGCCGGGTGTTGTGGGCGGGAGCCGGCTCGGTGATGCCGCCGGCCTCGACCGCCATGAAACTGAGGACCCGCGTCTTCGCGGCAGCGATCTTGGTCGCAACGAAGTCGTCGATGGTGGCGGCTCCGGCGCCTCCGGCATCGACCACCACCGGTACGGCTGCCCGCACGCCGATGGAATCCGGATCGGCCACGCCTGCAGCGCCGAACACGTGGCAGTGCAGGTCGACGAGGCCGGGCGACAGGATGCAGTCGGTGCCATCGATCGTGTCGACGGCCTCGGCCAGATCCCAATCTACCCACGAACCAGCTGGGCCGACCCGTGCGACGACGCCGTCGATGATGCACACGTCGACGATGTCGTCGAGGTGGTCGATCGGGTCGATTCGGCGCACGTTGCGTACGAGGGTCGTACTCATCAGACCCCGAAGGTACCGAACGGATGCCGTCTGCGAGTGACCAGACGGCTCAACGGTTTGGCTTCACTCCTCGGAGTCCACGCCAGGCAAGTTCGGCAATGAGCGCTGCAGCCTCGTCGGGGTCCCGACGTTCGCCCTCCTGGATCCAACGACGGACCGACGATTCGAGCATGCCGCCGATGGCTCGGGCCAACAGCAGGCGATCCTCTCGGGTGAGGCCCTCGATCTCGATGTAGTCAGCGGTCAGCGCAGCCGCAGCGTCTTCGACAGCGATGAGCTCCGAGGTGAACGACGGGTCGGACCGCACGCCTTCGCCGTAGAGCACGGTGAAGTGTCCGGGTTCGTCGGCAAAGAAATGAAAGTACGCAGCGAAGGTTCGCTCCACCTGCTCACGAGGCGAGCCTGCGGTGGCTGCAGCGGTGGTCATGTGCCCAACCAGGGTCTGGCCGACCGTGTTGAGCAACTCGAGGTACAGGAAGTGCTTTGAATCGAAGTGCTGGTACAGAACCGGCTTCGTGACGCCTGCTTCGAGGGCGACATCGTTCATCGAGGTTGCCACAAAGCCTTTGCGCCCGAAGGTCGTCAGCCCAGCCGACAGCAGCTGCTGACGGCGTTCTTCCGCGCCGAGTCGAGTGGTTTGTCGATTTGTTGCCACGAGAGAACCGTATCGCGCTGAACGAACGCCGAGAGAGGCGGCTGCCTCAACGACGGCGTCGCTGAGCGTGTCCGTCTTCTTCCCATCGCTCGGCACCACGAATGGCGTACGACACCTGAATTGCGACGGCGAGGACGATGCTGCCGACGATCAGAAGACCGACGATCGCCGTGACCAGGGTTCCGGAGAAGCTCGTGAACAGGCCGACGAAGAACAGAACCGTGGCGACGCCGTAGCAGAGGTATCCGACGCGGCTCGCCTTGTTCGCGTGCACCCGGATTCGGGCACGCTGCTCAAGAATCGGGTCGGCTTCGGGTTCGTTCGCGTCAGACACGCACCCAGCCTGCCCGATCAGCTGTCGGTTTGGGCAAGTTCTCGGTGATGGCGTCGGCGCGACCGGATGCGATTGCGGCGGTGGCCCGGCGAGGGTGGGGCCAGCGTGGTGGCACGAACATCGGCTGCTTCACGGCGGCGCAGGAACTCGGCGAGCTGCTCATCGGACGGCGACGTGGTGAGGTCGATGATGGGCCGACGGTCCGTGAGGTCGATGACCTCGTCGGATTCGTCCGTTGCCGGGAACTCGGTCTGGGGGGCTGGTTCATCAGCCTGGAGCCGACCTTCGGTCTCGACGCCGGCCGATGCCGGGTTCTCAGTCGGCAGGGGAGGGGGACGCAGGTCGATCTCGTCGTCGGCCGAGGGTTTCGCATGCGCCGGCCGGCGATGCCGGGGGCTGTGCGAACGAACCCGCCCACCGGGCGCGGCGTGGCGGGGTCCCTCGTGGTCGACATCGTCATCGTCGGTCAGGTCGATGACCTCGTCGGTGGTTGGTGCTGCATAGGTGACGCCAAGGTCGTCGGGGTCGCGGTCCCGACGGCGGAGGAACAGGTTCATCACCAGGTCTGCGAGCGCAACGAGGATGATGAGATCGCCGAGGGAGACGACGCGGTTCACGATTGGGACCGGAATGACGTCGCCGAGGAAGGCAAGTCGGGTCGCGGTGGCGGTCGATTCCCGCGGACCATCGATGATTGCGGCTCCGGAGGCGTCGACCACATTGACCGATTGCAGCGCCAATTCGGAGACGGGAACCGCACCGTTTGCAAGCACCGGCAGCAGGTTGAGGACCATGCCGATGGTCAACACGATCATGCCCGTGAGGGTCAGGTTGGCGGCCGCGAAGCCGAGGAAGGAGAGCATGGCGACCACGAGCCAGAACATGGGAATGCTCGGCGTGAGCACGTTCAGAACGAGCGTCGCGCCGATTCCGGCCACGAGGAGTCCCTTGGCCTTGATGCGAGCGTCGACGATTCCGCTCAGTTGGCCGCCGCGGATGCGGCCGAGAAGCGAACCGGTCAGGAGAGAAAGGAAAGCGAGCAGCACGTCGAACAACTTACTCAAGGTTCGCGCGCAGTGTGGGGAGCATTCGCGCGAAGCGCGCGAACACTGGGTTTCACGGTGACGGAAGTCGCGAAAATCCCTGCCTCACGCGGGCGTCAGACCGCCGACCCACGAGCGGTCGAAGTGAGCTGTTCTCCGCCCGTGTCGTACAGGAAGCAGGTGACCCGACGATGTCGACCGACCGGATGTTCAAAGGTGTCCTTCGTGGGTTGCAGATAGTCGATCCCGTACTTGGAGAGTTCGTACTCCTCGCCAACGAAGTCGGAGAAGGCGTCGTAACAGACCTCGGTGCTCCACTCGCCCATCTTCACGTCGCCGGGGAACGGAGCGCCGTTCGGCGCCGGGAACTCGGCCTCGAAGTAGACCTCTTTGTCGTGGGGCTGCGCACAGTCGATTGCGGCGGTGATGTTGATCCGCCGCTCCTGGACCTCGTCGATCCAGCTCACCTCGTTGAAGCACTGCCCGGACCGAAGGTCGAACGGGTTCAAGGGGTCGCCGGACCACTCGGGAATCGCTGACTCATCGGTCTCATCCTCGGTGGTGCCGTCGGTGGGGTCGGCACCGTCGTTGCTGGAACTCTCGGAGTCGCCCGAATCCGAGCTGCACGCCGTGAGCGCACCCAACACGGTGAAGACGACCAGGATTCGTCGCAGCCAGAACACGGAACTCGCCCTCATGAGGTCTGACGGTAGCGAGTGCAGGGCCGAAGGTGAAGTCGGTGCCACGACTTCTCAACCGGCGGGCAGATACCGGTCGATCTTTTCGAAGCTCAGGCCCATGAGTACGACCACCGGCAGAATCCCGAGGGCAATGGACGGCCACAGCTTCCAGCGTCGAGCCAGCTCCTTGAACGCGAGGTAGACGGCAATGGCAGCAGCTCCCCACAACAACGCTGGAACGAGTGCATCGGCATCGCCATTCAGTCCCTCGTCGAGCGACACCTCGTCGACGAAGGCAGCTCGGCCATCCTCCGCCGAGGTCGGTTCCTGTTCGGAGCCAGCAGGGATGTCCTCGCCGCTGAGGCTCGTGTCGACGATGTTCCCGTCGGCATCGATCCCCGTGGCTTCTTCGACGGCAACCGTGTTCTCGGTGGCGAGCGTGTCGTCGGCATGCAGGTACTCGGCTGGTGGCGGGGGAGCGTCAACGGGTTCGCCCACGAGGACAGCGGCGACGATGATTCGCTGCCTCGCCGAGTACTTCGGATGGCATGCCGTGAGCGTGAGGCGGTTGTCGCCGAAGTCGCCAAGCACCCACGTTGCTTCCGGGCCAACAATGATGTGCCCCAGATCCTCGTCGCCCTCGGGAACACGGAAGTCGACATTGGGTGGAAGTCGGTCGGCGGCGAAGGCCTCTCCGGCGGGAATGACCCGATAGGTGAAGAAACCCTGCACCGTGCGCACATTGATCTCGTCGCCGGGGACGAGTTCGTCGATTCGGTTGAACGGAGCCCCGTAGGTGGTCCGGTGGCCGGCGATCCCGGAGTTGCCGGCCTGGCCCGGGAGAACGGTGGCCCGATAGTGACCGGGGCCGTTGCGAAGGTCCTCGACCTTCACCCCCTCGACGACGACCTTTCGGATGTCGATGGATGGAGCGATGATCCGGGCAATCGCCTCGCCTCCGTCGCGGTAGAGCGCTTCGGCGAGGTCGTCTTCGAACACCGGGATGGTGTTGCTGGTGGTCGTTGTCGTGGAAGGCGGCACGGTCGTGGTGCTCGTGGCCGACACCGCCGACGTCGAGGGGGCAACCGTGGTTGTTGTGGTCGTGGCCGGTGCCGCTGCGGTGCCAGGGTCCTCGAGGTCGCCCAACAGCTCATCGAACTCGGAGTCCAGACTGCCCTGTGCCGCGGCTTCCTGCAGACCGGTGCCCCAGAGCTGGTATCCGACGAAGAGCAGAACGACGATGCCCGACGTGATGAAGAACCGGCCGACTGAGCCAAGGATCCGGGAAGCCATGATGGTGAACGTATCGGTCCCGTGCGCGCCACAGGGAGAGGTCGCCAGAAAGAATCAGGTAAGGGCACGTGAGAACCGGCTAAGAAAGCCCCGGAATCCCGTGTCGATCCGGTGTTTGAACGGGGCGACGGGGTCGGGTCCCGCTAGCGTCGATCCACGTGTCGGTGGTGTCCATTCGCAACGTCGTGGTCCTGCTTGGACCGTTCCCAGCACTTGCTGGCGCGACCCTCGACGTGAACCCGGGCGAGTCCGTCCTGCTGCAGGGGCCAAACGGTGCGGGAAAGTCCACGCTGCTTCGTCTGTGCGCCGGCCTGCACCGGGCCGACACCGGCGAAGGGCAGATTCTCGGGCACGATCTGCACACGGAACGCCGAGCGATCCGCCGCCGCGTCGGACTCGTCGGCCACAAGACCATGCTCTATGACGACCTCACGGTTCAGGAGAACCTGCGCTTCTGGGCGCGGGCGGTTGGGGCCACCGATGGTGAGCTCGACAGCGCCGTGGAACGCATGCGCATCGATGCCCGGCTCATGGACGTACCGACCCGACAGCTCTCGGCCGGCCAACGGCGACGTACGGCACTCGCCGTCGCAGCGGCGCGACGTCCCGAACTGTGGCTCCTCGACGAGCCACACGCCGGCCTCGACCAGGCTGGACGCGACGTCGTCGACGATCTGATCCGCGATGCGACCGCCGCGGGAGCCACCGTGCTGGTGGCCTCCCATGAACTGGACCGCGTCCGCCCCGTGGTCGACCGACAGGTCACGATCGCCGGCGGCCTCGTCATGGAGGAAGCCCATGCTGGCTGACATCATGCTCGTCGCCGGAAAGGACCTCCGGGTGGAGATGCGCTCACGGGTTGCCCTGAACCAGGTCGTGCCCTTCGCTCTGCTTGTGCTGGTTCTGTTCGGGTTCGCCCTCGATGCCGACAGCGCCACGCTCGCCACATTCACCCCAGGCCTCTATTGGGTCGCCGTGGTGCTTTCTGCGCTGCTTGCAGTACACCGGTCGGTCTCGCTCGAGGATGGTGACGGCGCCGACGAAGGCCTGCTCATGTCGGGGCTGCATCCGGCGTCGGTGTTCCTTGGAAAAGCGCTGGCGCTCATCGCCCAGCTGCTGCTCCTTGCACTCGTGTTGCTCGGCGGCGTTCTGATTCTCTACGCCGCTCCCGTGGACGATGTGGCGCTGCTGTTGTTGACCACGGTTGCGGCGGTCATCGGCGTGGGCGCCGCAGGTACGCTCTATGGCGCGCTGCTGTCTGGTCAGCGTGCCCGGGAGACCATCTTGCCAATCCTGTTGTTGCCCGTCCTTGCTCCGGTTGTCATCAGCGCATCACGCGCGTTCGGGGACGCAATGGGATCTGTCGCCACCGACGGTTGGTCCTGGCTGCTTTCGCTCGTCGGTTTCGCACTGCTGTATCTGGCGCTGGGGTCGGTCGGCCACGGCGCACTCATGGAAGAGGGATGATGTCCACAGTCCAAACGCCGAACCTCATGCCGGAACATGCCACCGGCTCCCGAACCACCCGAATCCTCGGCTGGAGTCTTCTGGTGGCGCTTGCCGTTCTGCTGTGGCTCGCCTTCGTCGCCACCGACCCCGATGTCCGCATCGACGCGGCGTCCGGTGACGAGATTGGCCAGTTCGACGCCGTTCGGCTCATCTACGTCCACGTGCCCGTGGCCATCGTCTCCTACCTCGCCTTCGCCGTCACCGCCCTCGGCTCGGGCATGGTCCTCGTTCGCCGCTCCGTCTGGTGGGACATCGTCGCTGGTGCTTCCGCCGAGATCGGTGCCGTGACGGCCGGCCTCACGCTGATCACCGGCTCCATCTGGGGTCGCCCAATCTGGAACACCTACTGGCGGTGGGACGACGTCCGCCTCATGACCATGCTCGTCCTGTTCATGCTCTCGCTCGGCTACCTTGCCGTCCGCCGCCTGGAAGGCACCGCAGAATCACGGGCGAAGCGGGCCGCAATCGTGGGTGTGTTGCTCATCATCAACGCTGTCATCGTGAACCAGTCGGTCGAGTGGTGGGCCAGCCAGACACTTCACCAACAGTCCACGATCACCGATGCAGCGATCGAAGACCTCACGCTGTTCACGTTCATGTACGCAATTCTGTTCGGCATCGCCGGCTACGCCTGGCTCCTCATCAAGGGATTCCGCGTCGGATGGCTCGAACGTCAGAACGAACGATTCGGCCTGGCCGATGCCCTGGAGCAACGGCGAGCCGAAGCCCAACAGACCGAGGTCGTCAGTGCGGCCGTCGATACCGGAACAGGAGAACACTCATGACCCATGTCGGATACCTCATCGCCGGATGGGGAAGTGCCTTCCTCATCATTGGTCTCTACACCTTCACCCTGGTTCAGCGCGGCAACCGGCTCGCGAAGCGCGTGCCCGTGGAGAAGCAACGGTGGATGTCCACTCGTGAAGCAGATCGCATCGGAGAGTCCTGATGGTGCACATCGATCCTGAATCCCCTGACGCCGGAGACGACGCACTCGACCTCACGCCGCGCAAGATCGACGACATCCCGCGTGGCCGCAAGCTCGGGCCCAGCCTCGTGCTGGTGGCCGTCTTTGTCGTGGTCGGCTTCGTGCTCTTCCAGGGACTGAGCGGAGCGACGCTGTCACTGAACGAAGCCAACGATGCTGTCGCCGACCGGGACGAGCTGGGAGAACGCCGATTCCGGCTGCTCGGTTCCCCAATCGCGCTCGTGGAGGATGACCAGGAACTCAACGGTGCCTCGGTCGTACTGTTCAGCGTGGCCTGCGACGGTATCGCCGTCGACGTCGTTCACCGGGGCAACGTGGCGGAGAGCTTCCAAATGGGTGTGCCTGTGGTGCTCGAGGGGCGGTGGCAGAACCCGACCTCCGATGTTTCCGCAGCCATCGACACCTCTTGGGACGGCAGTGCCGGAGACGGTTGGCTCTTCGAGAGCGATGAGATGCTCGTGAAACACGACAACGACTACCGAACAGACCGCATCGAACAGGCCGCGTCCTGCGGCACCGATGCCCTGGACGCCCCCGAGTCCTGATGAACGCAACAATTGGCGACCTCGCCATTGCGCTCGGGTTCGCCGGGGCACTCCTCGGCGCCCTGACCGTGCTCTGGAGCCTCGTGAAGGGGCGGCCCGACCTCATGCGAATGGCGTCGGTCCACGTGTACCTGGTGGTCGGCGCTGCGGTGCTCGCATTCCTGATCATGGAAGTCGCACTGCTCACCGATGACTTCAGCGTCAGGTACGTGGCCGAGCACGGCCGAATCGGCACGCCACTGCTGTTCAAGATCGCCACGCTCTGGGGAGCGCTCGAAGGCTCCATCCTTCTGTGGGCGCTCATCCTGGCCGGCTACCTGCTCGTGGTTGCGGTCAAGTTCCGCAACCGGCTCGACGATCCGATGGTCGGTTGGGCGCTCTTCACGATGTTCATCGTGACGCTGTTCTTCTTCGGGCTCATGCTCGGGCCCGCCGACCCCTTCGTGCAGCTCGCCGACCCTCCCGACAACGGTCCGGGTCTGAACCCGCTGCTCCAGAACAACGCGTTCATGGCCTTCCACCCGCCGATGCTCTACCTGGGGTACGTCGGCTTCACGGTGCCGTTCGCCTTCGCCATCGCTGCGCTGGTGACCGGTCGCCTCGGCGAAGGCTGGCTCATCGAGACCCGACGCTGGACCGTGTTCGCCTGGGGCTTCCTCACCTTTGGCATCGTGCTCGGAGCCTGGTGGAGCTACGAAACACTTGGCTGGGGCGGTTACTGGGCCTGGGACCCGGTGGAGAACGCCTCGTTCCTTCCGTGGCTCACCGGAACCGCGTTCATCCACTCGGTCATGGTGCAGGAACGGCGCGGGATGCTGCGGGTGTGGAACCTGTCGCTCATCTGCGCCACCTTCTCCCTCACGATCCTCGGCACCTTCCTGACACGCTCCGGCGTCATCGCGTCGGTCCACGCCTTCAGCGAATCGGGTATCGGCCCGGTCCTGCTGGCGTTCTTCGGAGTCATCGTTCTGGTCACCGTGGGCCTCATTGGCTTCCGTGGTGACGCCCTTCGCTCCGTCGGCCGAATCGACTCGCCGGTGTCTCGTGAAGGCGCCTTCCTCGCGAACAACGTGGTCTTCGTGGCGTTTGCGTTCGTCGTGCTACTCGGCACGGTGTGGCCGCTCATCATCGAGGCGCTCAATGGCGACCGCATTGCCGTCGGGAACCCGTTCTTTGACCGCATGACCATGCCCATTGGTTTCGTCCTGCTGTTCCTCATGGCCATGGCGCCCGTGCTGCCATGGCGGAAGGCCAGCGGCGAAGTGCTGAGCGACCGACTCTTCGTTCCCGCCATCGTGGGTGTTGTGGCCATGGTTGCTTCCCTGCTTGTCGGCGCTGCTGGCTGGGCTCCGGTCCTGGCGTTTGGCCTCGCCGGATTTGCTGCCGGCTCGGCTGCCCGCCAACTGGTCCTCGCAACTCGCCGGCAGGGGTGGCGCGGGTTCGTCGGCCGCACCAACGGCGGCATGATCGTGCACATTGGGGTGATCCTCATCGCCGTGGCGTTCGCCGGGAGCAACAGCTACCTGCGGCAGGCCGAGTTCCGATTCGCCGAAATCGGTGACTCGGCGCAGCTGTCCGGACATGAGTTCATCTACCGGGGTGCCGAAGAGATCCTCTTCGAAGATGGCCGAATCGAGAACCAGCTCCTCATCGAGGTCGACGGACGGGTCGAGACCCCCGCGCTCACCGTTTTCCCCTTCGCTGGCCGCACCATTGGCTCGCCCGACACCCGCGGCTCGCTGATCGACGATGTGCAGCTGTCGGTCATTCCGACCGAACCCGGCGAGCCGGTCGTTGTTCGGGTCACCGTGCAGCCGTTGGTGCAATGGCTCTGGATCGGCGGAATCCTCATGGCCGTTGGTACGGCTCTTGCCCTGGTCCCCGGGTCCCGACGACGGCCCACCGCACCCACGTCGGCGCTGCCCACCAAGGAACCCGAGGTCGTTGCATGACCAACGACGAAGGCCAGCCGCTCGAGGTCAGTTCCGGGCCGAACCGGTTGGCGTTCTGGGTCTCGATCCCGGTTGCCCTGGTGCTGGGGCTGTTCATCGCCGTGCTTGCCACCTCTGAAGGCGACAGCGGTGTGCCGCGCAGCTCGTTGCTCAACCAGGCTGCGCCGCAGATCGAGGGCGAGACCCTGGACGGCAGCACCTTCTCGCTGGCCGACGAACGTGGGAAATGGGTGGTCGTGAACTTCTTCCAGACCACGTGCATTCCCTGCATCGAGGAACACCCGGAACTCATCCAGTTCAGCGAGCGCCATGAGCAGATTGGTGATGCCGTTGTCGTGAGCGTTGCGTTCAGCGACAGCCGCGCGAACGTGGCCGAGTTCTTCGAGGAGAACGGCGGCGACTGGCCGGTCCTGGCGTCGGACACCGGCCGCTACGCGATCGGCTATGGCGTGGCTGCGGTGCCCGAGACATTCATCGTGAACCCGGCCGGCGTGATCGTGTCGAAGTTCATTGGCGGGGTCGATGCCCTGGGTCTCGACGCCGAGATTGCCCGACTTGCCGGGTTGAGCTCATGACCAGCGGTCGTCGAATTGCCTGGCTCGTCGTGGTGGCAGCAGCGCTTTCCGCGCTCGTGTTGTCCACGCAGGTCGATGGGCCACCGCGTACCAACGAGGACCGGGTGCGTGCGCTGTCCGAAGACTTCGCCTGCCCAACCTGCGACGGCCAGTCGGTCGCCGAATCCAACGCTGTCGTGGCGCAGGAGATCCGCCTGGAGATCCGTCGCCAGGTCGATGCCGGCGAGACCGATGAGGAGATCACCGACTTCCTCATCGCCAGCTACGACGAATCCATCGACCTGCGACCACGGGCCAGTGGCATCGTTGGGCTCGTTTGGGTCCTCCCGGTGTTCGCCATGGTGTTCGGGTTCGCTGGCCTTACCGCGGTGTTCATGAAGTGGCGCAACGCCGAGACCCACGAGGCCAGCCAGGCCGACGAGGACCTCGTCGCCCGCTTGCGCCAAGAACGCTCCGATGGATGAGGTGCTCACCCGCAGCGAGCGGGAACGCCTGAGCGAGGAACTCGATCATCTCCTTGTCTCCCTCGACGACCTCGACGCCGAACATGCTGCCGGCGACCTGGAGACCGACGACTACGCCACGCTCCGAGACGACCACACCGCCCGAGCCGCCCAACTGAGCCGGGCGCTCGAGAACGGTCAGGTGCGCCGCCGCAGCCGAGAGCGTCGGCCAATCGGCCGCACGATTCTCTGGGTCGGTGCCGTGGTTGCCGTGGCCGGCCTGGCAGCGTTCGCCATGACCACCTTCTCCGGAGCCCGCGGCGCAGGTGATGAGATCAGTGGTGAGATTCGTCTGAGCACCGTCAGTTTGTTGGCAGACGCCGGAGCCGCGTTCACCTCTGGCGACCCCGATCGTGCGATCGAGCTGTACTCCGAAGTGCTGGAGATCCAGCCAACGAACGTCGAGGCATTGACCTACCGCGGCTGGCTGAGATACCAGCTCGGCGACAAGGACGCCGCGGCAGTCGACTTCGACACGGCGATCGAGTTCGACCCGGAGTTCTCCGACGTTCGGGTCTTCCGGGCCGTGGCGGCGCTCGACCGCGAAGACTTCACCGATGCGGCCGACGAGCTTGCGCTGTTCGACGCATCGAACCCGTCGCCCGTGGCTCAGCAGCTGGTGACGCAACGGCAGCTGCGCGAACGAATTGCACTGGCAACGATCCTGCCGCTGATCGAGTCGGGTGAACCCATCGACTTCGCCGCCGAGGGCATCAGTCTGGCGCAGGCGCAGGTGGCCGGCGAGACTTTCGTGCAGCTGGCCGACCCGGCGACGGCACTTGCCATCTTCGATGGCATTCTCGAGGCCGACGAGGACCACGCGCCGGCGCTGGCGTGGCGGGGATGGACGCTCGCGCTCACCGCCGAGTCGGGTGCCGAAGAACTGTTCGGCGATGCCGAGCGCTGGCTCGACGCCTCCGTGGCCTCCGACCCCGACTACCCCGATGCCCGAGTGTTCCGCGCCTTCGTTTTCCGCCGACTCGACCGTCTCGACGAAGCCGCAGTTGAGCTGCAGGCATACGAAGAGTTGGGCGTGTTCCCCTCGGACATGGAGGGCCTCATCAACGAGTTCGGCCTTCGGGAGCTCCTCGGAAGCTGAATCAGTAGCCGGTGTCGGTGATCGTGTCGGCGTCCACCCAACCGTCGCCGTTTGGCGATTCGACCTTCACTTGACGGTCGCCGTTCGAGCGACGACCAGACCGGCCACGAATCCACATCGTTGCATCGTGCCGGAAGGTGAAGACGTCTCCGGCATCATCGGAAATGGGAATTCCCTCGCCCTTCGACACGCCGTTGATCCGGACCAGGGATTCCCGACGCCGGAGCGCAAAGGCGCGGAGGACCAGGAACACGATGGCGGCGACGAAGAGCATGCTCGAGTCGAGCCGTGAGAGCTTGATCGACAGCACGCCGCCGATGAGTGAACCGATGCGGGTGAAGAATGCGCCCACGACGTCGTCAAGGCCTTCGCTGACGGGGACTGTTGCGGAGCCGACGGTCTGTTCAAGGGCAACGGCGATGACAAGGCGGACGATGGCTGAGGAGGTCGTCCCTGACTCGTCCTCGATTGTGTACCCGAAGGTGAGTTCGCCAGCGAACCCGGGCGGTGGGTCGAACACGATCGACCCATCGTTCAGCAGGCGAACCTCGCCAGCTTCGGGCTGGTCGAGAGCCACGATCTGGGTGCCCGGGTTGAGGAAGTCGTTGGACAGGACTGCCAGGATCTCGAGTTCCTGGCTACGAATGACGATGGTGTCGTCGCGTGCCTCCACCGGGCGGAAGGCCAGCCCGTCGGGCACCTCGATCGGGACGGTGGTGGACGGGAAGCTGGTCGGCTGGGTCGGACGGGTCGTCGTGGGGGCAGGTGGAGCCGTCGTCTGCGGTGCGACCGCTGCGGTCGTCGTGGGAGCCGGCTGTGCGGTGGTCGTGGTGGTTGCTGGCGGCGTGATCGCTGCCGCTGTGATCGTCCACACGAATGCTCGCGTGGATTCGTCGATCCCGTCGGAGACGGTGACTCGGACGGTGAAGCTGCCGGTTGTGTTCGGGGTTCCGGAGATTCGTCCGGTCGTCCCGTTGATCGTCAGGCCAGGAGGTAGCGCGATCGCCGACCAACTGAGCGCATCGCCATCGGGATCGGATGCTGTCAGATTCAGGCTGGTCGCCGTGCCGTCCGTGCCCGACTGTGGGCCGGGGTTCGTGAGCGTGGGCGCCTGGTTCACCTGATCGACGGTCCACTCGAAGGTGGTGCTGTCGGAGAGCCCGCTGGGCTCGGAGGCAGTCACCTGCACCGTTGAAACACCGGCGGCCGTCCCGGACAACGTGCCCGAGATCTCTCCGGTTGCGGTGTCGATCGAAAGTCCGTCGGGCAGTCCGGTGGCCGACCAGGTGAGCGGCTCGTTGTCTCCATCGGATCCGTTGATGAACAGCGACACGGTGGCGAACTCTGCGTCCTGCTGATCACCCGGACTGTTGACGATGACGCCGAGATTCGTGTTGGTGACGGTCCAGATGAACGAACTCGATGTGGCCGCGGCTTCCAGGTCTGTCGCTGTGACCGAAGGAGTCCACGTGCCTGCCGCGGTGAACGGAATGGTTCCGCTGATGAGACCCGTGGCTGGATCGATGGTCAACCCCGTGGGGAGTCCGGTTGAGGACCAGGCGATCGTCTGTCCGTCGGGGTCGGTGCCGCCGACGCTGAAGCTGACGACGTTGCCTTCGGCGTTGGTCTGGTCTGGGGGATTGGTGACGATCGGTGCGCGGTTCGTGTTGTCGACCGTCCACTGGAACGTCGTGTCTGCGCTCGCTGCCTCGGGATCGGTCGCTGTGACGACCACAGTGTGCGGCCCGGCAGCATCAAAGGAAATCGTTCCCGTGATATCACCATTTGCGGCGTCGATCGTCAGGCCATCGGGCAGACCACTCGCAGCCCAGGTGACGGTCTGACCGTCGGGGTCGGACGCCGAGTTCGTGAGCAGGATGACGTCATCTTCGGCTGACACGATGTCGGGTTGGCCGCCGACGATGGGAGCCCGATTCGTGTTGGTGATGGTCCAGTCGAACGATGCGATCGTGCCGGACTCCGCGTCGGCGACCGTGACCGACACGGTTTGGGTCCCCTCGGACTCATAGGTTGGCACGCCGGTCACTTCGCCGGTCGCCGAATCGATCACGAGCCCGTTCGGAAGGCCGGTGGCTGTCCAGGTGAGCGTGTCTCCGTCGGGGTCGTTGGCCACGACGAAGCGGGAGATGGTGTCGTTCTCCGCGTCTGCCTGCGGCCCGGGGTTGGTCACGACGGGTGCCCGGTTCGTGTTGTCGATCGTCCAGTTGAATGTGGTCGAGTCCGAAGCTCCGCCGGGGTCGGTTGCCGTCACGGTCACGGTGTGGCCGCCAGCAGCGTCGTAGCTGACCGTGCCCGCGATCTCCCCCGTGCCAGCAACGATGCTGAGTCCGTCGGGTAGTCCGGTCTCGGTCCAGATCAGCGGGTCGTTGTCCCCGTCTGAGCCGTTAATGAACAGACTGACGACATCGGTCTCCGCGTTGGTCTGATCTCCGGGACTGTTCACGGTGACGCCCAGGTTCGTGTTGTTGACCTGCCAGGTGAAGGTGGTGCTGTCGGTGGCGTTCTCGGGGTCTCGTGCGGTGACCGTGACCGAGTATGTGCCCGCCGAGGTGAAGGTCAGTGTCCCCGAGATTTCGCCGGTGGCGGAGTTGATCGTGAGCGTTGGAGGGAGCGAGGTGGCGGTCCAGAACAAGGACTGCCCGTCGGGATCGGTGCCTCCAACGGTGAAGCTGACAGTGTTGCCTTCAGCGTTCGTCTGCGTGGGCGGGTCGGTGACGACGGGGTCTCGGTTCGTGTTGGCCACGATCCAGTCGAACTGCACCTGTGTGGTGTCGGTTCCATCGGTTGCGGTCACGGTGACGGGGCTCGTGCCTGAACTCGTGTAGGAGAGCGTTCCGCTGACCTCTCCGGTTCCCGGTGCGATCGACAAGCCGTTTGGCAGGCCCGTCGCGCCCCAGGTGAGGGGGGTGCCGTCGGGATCCGAGCCGGCGATCGTGAGTGAAATGATGTCGTTCTCGGCATCGTTCTGATCCCCAGGATCGGTGACGAGGGGAACACGGTTCGTGTTGTTCACGGTCCAGTTGAAGGTGGTGCTGTCCGACTCCCCGTCGGGGTCGGTTGCCGTGGCTGTCACGGAGTAGACGCCGCTGCTGGTGAAGGTGAGCGTTCCGCTGATCTCTCCCGAACCTGCGCCGATTGTGAGGCCGGGCGGAAGTCCACTGGCAACCCATGCGAGCGCATCGCTGTCGGGGTCGGTTGCGCCGATGGTGAGCGAGATGCTGTCGTTCTCTGCGTCGGTCTGGTCGGCCGGGTCGACGACGGTCGGAGCTGCGTTGGTTTCCATCGCTGCGGAGAACTCCGACGTCGCGGTGAACGTGCCGCCACCGGTATCGATTGTTGTGGTTGCCGAGATGTCGTCATCGACATCGGCGACGAAGGTGGTGGTGAGGCCGGTCTGGGCGACTCCCGTACTGGTGACCGTCTGGGTGTGGGCCAGCGAGAATCCCTGTCGCAAGGCCCCGGACTCTGTTCCGCTTGGGTTGCGGAACCACTCGATGCGGTGATCGCCAGCAGGAACGTCCAGGTTCCACGTGACGGTGACCGAACCGGCAGCGTGAGTCACGTTGGTGATGTCCGGGTGATTGAGCAGATCATTCACGCCGCTGTCCGCATCGCCGGGATCGTTCGCGGTGGCGCCGTCGCCAACCAGATCGATGCCAACGCCGGTCCCGGTGAGAATGGAGTTGCCGAGCGCCGTCGCCTGGGCGTTGTCCCGGACCGAGATGGCGGTGGCGTAACCGACGAAGCGGTTCGTCTGTGCCGGAGCGACGCCGCCCACGGTTGCTTGTGAGTTGTTGCTCAGGCGCACGCCGCCCGCCGAGGTGTTGGCTTGCGTCGACCCGGTGGCGTCGTAGCCGAAATCGTTGCCCTCAACGCGTACGTCGGTGGCGGAGGCTCCGATGGCGATGGTCCAACCGTTGGAACCACCGAACATGTTGCGGTCGGCTGGAGCCGTTCCACCAACGCTGATGTCGTTGGCACTTCCGAAGATGCTGATCGCTTCATCGGTGTTCGCGATGGTCACGCCATCGGGTGCCATACCGAAGTGGTTTCCTGCGATGACCACGTTCGAGCTCTCGATTTCCACGCCGGAGCCGCCGGTCTTCGTGTGGCCGGTGATGGACAGACCCCGAAGCGCCGATCCATCCGAGCCAGCCACGAACCGCAGGCCTTCGAGCCCGGCAGTGGCTGAGCCGTCGATCATCACCCGGAGTCGACTGTCCATGGTTGCGCCCGCGGCGGTGGTGTTGACCGTTGACCCGGCCTGGGTCGTGCCATCGATCGTCACGGAGTCCGTGATGTCGGGGAAGTCGGTGAGCTGTTGGATGGTCCACCAGCCGTTGATTGCGTCATGTCCAGCGTCGCTTGTGGGAATGTCGAACTCAATTGTGGTCATGTCGGCGCTGGCGTTGGCTTCGGCGATGGCGGCCCGAAGTGTGCACTCGGGGTCGCCTTCGGAGTTCAGTGCGCCGGTGTCACAGAGCCCATCGCCGGGGCTCAGATCGGCGACGTCGCTCGTGGAGTTCACCAATCCCACCTTCTGGGCGTACACGAGTGGTGCGCTCAGCTCGGATCCGATGTTCACGGACTGGCCGTACACGTGCGCCGTGACCGTATCGCCGGGATTCAGCGAGCTGTAGCCCGTTGTGGTGAATGAGACGGTTCCGCCACCGGGATGGATGATGTTGGCGTTGCCGAACCCGTCCTCGAACTCGCCGTTTCCGGAGGGGTCGGTGCCCGACGGGTTCCGGCCGAAGATGACGACGTAGCCGCCCGCTGGCGCATCGAGTTCGTACGTGATTTCGGTGTTGGCCCCGACCTCGTTGAAGCCGGTGATCACCGGGAAGTTCAACAGACCGTTCACGCCGGTGTCGGAGTCGTTGACGTCGTTCGGGGTCACACCGTCGTCGTCGAGGTCGATGCCGAGTCCGCCATTCGAGCGGAAGGTGTTGAAGACGATGTACACGTCGCCGGTCGAGGCCGCCGCCGTGGCCAGTCCGTCCCCGTCATTGAACGCGATGTCATTGTTCTGTAGTCGAGTGGTGCCGGTCGTGTTCACCAGGACGCCGTCGCCGTCGTTGCCGAGGTCGATGGCGCCGGAGCTGTCGGTGCCGATGCTGTTGTCGCGGATGATGGTGCCGTCGCTCGCTGCCTGCGCCATCACACCGTTCGACCGGTTGCCTGCGATCACGTTGGCGTCAGCGGTCGATCCGCCGATGATCGTGTCGTTCGCCCCGGAGAGCAGGACGCCGTTTGCGTTCGATCCGATCGTTCCCGTCGGATCCACGCCGATCCAGTTCGCCGCGAGGAGCGTGTCGTCACCCAACACGGCGATGCCGTTGTTGGTGAATGAGACGATCGACAGCGATCGGACGGTCGCTCCGTCGCCCGTGATGGTCAGGCCCGTGTGCCCGGCGGGGCCCACGTCGCCGCTGAGGACGATGACCGGGTCATCGACCCAGCCCGGCTGGGTGCTTCCGTCGATCGTGATGTCGTTGGAGAGTGCGCCGAGCCCGGTGGTCGGGCTGATTGTCCACAGATTGTTGGGTGCGTCGTGGCCCGCGTCCGAGGTCGGAATGTCGAAGGTGATGTCGGACAGGCTTGCGTTGGCGTTCGCCTCGGCGATTGCAGCGCGCAGCGTGCATTCCGTGGCACCTTCGCTGTTGAGGGCGCCGGTGTCGCAGAGGCCGTCGCCGGGGGTGGAGTCGGCGCTGTCACCACTGGAGTTCACGACGGCCGTGCTCCCGAAGGCGATTGCGGAGTCCCCAGGTTCACTCGTGACGCCGTAGGAGCCGCCCCCAAGGTCCTCGGTTGCGGTTGCGGTGACGACCGAGCCGGCCGTGCCGGCGAACGTGTGCGAGAACGCCTGGGACCCGGCGCCGAGATGCGTCACCGTGACGGCGGAGGCGAACGACCCGGTCCACGGCAAGGTCATTGGGTGCGCCTGGCCGGGATTGGTGAAGAACTCCACCCGATAGTCGCCAGCGGGGACATCGAGGTCGAAATCGACGCTGATCGTGCCGGCTGCTTCCGTGGCAGCAACGTTGTCCGGCGTGTTCAGAAGATCGTTGGGTCCCGTATCGCCGTCGCCGGGATCATTCGGCGTGCCATCGTTGGCGCCCAGGTCGATGGAGGGGCGATTGAGACCCGTCATTTCGTTGCCGAGCACGGTCGCCCGTGACGTGCCGCTGACGAGGACGCCCCCGGTGCTTCCGGCGATTCGGTTGCCCTGTGCCACGGTGGTTCCACCGATGGTGGCCTGATTGTTGCTTCGAAGGTCGATGGCCGCCGATGTCGAGAACGTGCTGAGTACGTCACCGTTGACGTCGTAGCCAAATTCGTTTCCTTCAATCACGATCAGACCTGCGTCGAAGCCCATGGCCAGGTCGGTGTCGTTGGTGGCAAACAGGTTTCGATCGGCGGCGGTGGTGCCGCCCACCTGACCGTTGGATGCCGTGAGGTAGAAGGCGAGTCCTTCCGAACTGGGTATGGGTGTGAGCCCGTCGGGCATCACCCCAATGTGGTTACCAACGACGGTCATGTTGGAAACAGCGCCGAACTGGATGGCGGAATCACCCGAATTGGTTGTGATTCCGCCGATGGCCAGCCCCATCACAGTGGAGTTGTCGGCGCCCGACGCGAAGTTGAGCAGCTCGCCAGAGAACCCGGTGCCGTCGATGAGGATCGTCGGTTGGCTGTTCAGCGGAGCGGGTGCGGCAGCGGTGTTGACCGTCGTCCCGGCTTGAGTGGTTCCGTCGATCGTGAGCGGCGTGGTGATGGTGGTGGGATTGTCGTTGATCGTCCACCAGCCGTTGATGCCGTCGTAGCCTCCGTCGCTGGTCGGAATGTCGAATTCCACCGTGTCCACGGCACCTGCTGCGTTCGCTTCCTGGATAGCCGCAGACAGCGTGCACTCCATCAGCCCTTCACTGTTCACCGAACCGGTGTTGCAGAGGCCATCGCCCGGTGTCTGATCCGACGCGGTACCGGTGGAGTTGACCGTGGCGGTCGTGCTCGCAGCCACCCCAAACTGGCTGAACTCCGACGTTCGAAACGTGACGTTGGACTGCGTCGCCGTCATGGTGATGACGTCGCCGACGTTGCCGGGAATGTCGTGGCTGAAGGCTTCGCTTCCGGTCGAGGACTTTCCAGCCACCAGGACGTCCAACCACACGCCTCCCTCACCGAAGCCGCTCGCATCTGGTCCGGCGGGGCTCGAGTAGAAGTCGTAGTGGTAGGTGCCAACTCCGGAATCGAAGAGGAAGTCGACGGTGAGCATCCCGGGCGTCGACGGTGTGATTGCCGTGATCACGGGAAAGTTGATGGTGTCGTTCGCTCCACCGTCGGCATCGTTCACGTCGTTGGGGCTTACAGCGCTGCCCTCGCCAAGGTCGATGCCAAGGCCGTCGTTGCGGGTGATTGAGTTGCCGCGAATGCTGACCATGCCGGTCACGGAGTCGCGAACGTTCACTGAGGCGTACGGCGTGGGTCCGCCGTTGAACATCATGACGTTGGCCTCGGCCGGATCAGCAGCCAGGCCAGAAAAGCCGACGGTTGAGTCGACCGATGTCTCTTGAAAGAGCACGGCGGACTCGCCGTGGCCGAGGTCGACGGTTGCGGTGGCGTCAGTGCCGATGTGGTTGCTTTGGATGGTCGCCGAGACCGGGTCGCCGTCGAGCTCCACACCAACAACCCCGTTGTCGCCGATGACGTTGCCCTCGCCCGGCCTGCCGATGATTGCGTCCACGGCATTCGAGTACAGGCGAATGCCGTTGCGCCCGTTGCCCATCGGGGTGACACCGTCTGGGCCGACGCCGATGAGGTTGCCGACGACGACGAGATCTGCTCCAGCGGCTTGTATGCCGTTGAACGAGCTTGCGGATACCACGCTGTTTGACACGGTCAACCTTGAGGCGCCACCAAAGGCGTCGACGCCAGTTGCGTCGTTTCCTGCGGCGGCGCTGTCAGGAAGAACGCCGATCCACGACCGGTCCAGCGTGACATCGTCGGCTGTGACGACAACACCATCCCCGGACCAGTTGGCAATCGACAGGCCACTGATGGTCGTGGCTGTCTGTGCGGTCAGGCCATCTTCGATCCCGGCCTCCAGTGCCCGGTCGGCGCCGTCGAGCGCGATGAGTGGTGTGGAGGTGTAGCCGGGTTGGGTGGTGGCATCGATTCGCGTGATACCGGTGATCGAGGGGAGAAGGCCGCCGGCGATGGTTGGGCTGACCGTCCACCATGTGCCGTTGTAGCCGGGGTCGCTCGTCGGAATGGAGAACTCGATTTCGCTGTGTGATCCGGCGTTGGCTTCTTCCATGGCCGCACGCAGGGTGCACTCGGTTGCGCCTTCCGAGTTGGTGCCGCCGGTATCGCAGCTGCCGTTGCCCGGCGACGCATCGCCGTCCAGGGCAGTGGAGTTCACGACGAGTGGCGCCGTTGCACGGTCGTCGAAAAGATCGGCGATCTCGGCCGAAGTCAATGCCCGGGAGTACACGGCGACCTCATCGAGGGAACCCTCGAAGTCGAACATGGAATCGTCTGCGTCGGCGTTGGTCCCGATCACGAACGGCTCAGCGGTCGAACTCGTCCATGAGGTCTTCGGAGCGGATCCCACCAGGACCCCGTCGAGCCACAGCTCCATACCCGTAGCGTCGATCACGCCAACGGCGTGGTGCCATCCACCGTCGGTGAGGTCTGGCGAACCGATGGTGATTCCACTGCTGGAAGCGCCGTACCAGAGGTCGAAGGTGATCGTCGGGGGACCCCCGCCGCTCAGGAACATCGCGTAGCCCTCAGGTGCCCCTCCGGTGTTGCGTCGGCGTGCCAGTGTCCAGAAATCGGATACTGCAGGTGTGCCCGAGCTCTGGAACCACACGCTCAGGCTGAGTTCCTCATCGAGGCCGATGTCCAGGTCGTTCGCTGGGTCGGACACGGTGATTCGCTCGTGCGCGGTACCCGTGAAGTCGATCGCTCCGCCAATCGCTCCCGAACCGGTCCAGGCCCCACCGACGAGGCTGCCGTCCAAGCCGTTGGCCGAGCTGTCACTGACCGTGGTGCCGGTGCCGTTCTCGAACGACCAGAATGCGGCTGGTCCCGAGGGCGCGGCGTTGACCGAGCCCGACAGCAGCAGCGACAGACCGAGCGCGGTCGCAAGAATCGCTGCGAACGCACGTCGATGCTCCCAAAAGAGATCGCGACGGTTCCCGGTCACCGTCGTTGCCTTCCGCAGTCAGAACTTCGCCGATCGGAGGCCCCACGTTCCGCAGCGAGGAAGCACACATCAGACCATCGGCAAATCCGGGGCTCGTGTACGTAGTTCGAATGGCACGGGTCGCTGGGGCCACCGGACCCACTGAGCGACAGCGTGGATGGTCAGGCAGCCCGTCGGCCCTCGGACACCACGGGGCCCTGCGTCGCCTCAGACAGGGGGAGTCGCAGTGTGAGCAGTGTCTGGTTTTCGGTCCGCTCGTGCAACAACGTTGCCCCCATGCTCTCAGCAGCAAGACGGGCAGCGTACAGGCCGTATCCGAACCGACCGCTGGCCATGTTGTTGCGCAGGGCGTGGTCGCGCTCTTCGAAGATCGCGGCATGCACGACGTCGGGAAGACCCGGCCCAGCGTCTGCGACCACAGCCCGGACGGCATCACCATCCGCGTGGATGGAAAGCGAGACCGGGCTGCTGCCGTGTTGGAGCGCGTTGCGCGCAAGCTCGTTCAGGATGAGCGCAACCTCGACCGAGTCGCCTTGGGCAAGGGGAGCCCGCGACGATGCATCGATGATGATGTTGCGAGTTCCAACCGAGACCCGTACCTCGTGGGCAATGGCCAGAACGTCAACCGGTTCGCTTCGCCAACGATGGAGGGCGCCGTTCGCGCTGGCCAGGTGGTCGAGTCGCAGCAACGAGCGGCGGATGTTGGCCTCGGTGTCATCCGATGGTTCGCCGAAGCTGTTCGCACGAAGTGTCTCGGTTTCGACCTGGAGGGCAATGGCCCCGGCGGTCGTTCGATTGCGTACAGAGTCCACCTCGAGCTCCAATTCGCGCAACCGGCGAGGCGTGTTCCGGAGGGATTCGAACACATAGAGGGCAGCGGACGGGACGACGAAGGCCACCATGAACGTGGCGACCGAGCCGATCAGGTTCATGAGGTCGTTGTCGGCATCGAGCGCGTCGATCGCACCTGCCTGCTCCGCGCGGATCGCTTCCACCAACGAGTCGAATGCCTGACCGGTTGCGAGCTCCGCGTCGACGGCCTCGTTCGACATCGAGGTGCCCGACCGCAACAACTCGGACTGGGTTGCGACCGCAGCCTCGAAGGCATCGAACCGTTCGCCAAGGTCCGGGTAGGCGGCCTGGTCGATGGCAGTGTCGGCGAGAATGAGTGTGTCGAGTGCGTTCTGCGTGGAGGCCTCGACGGTGTCTTCTTGGTCGTCGGCAGCTGCGAGCCGCGACGCGATGGAGATCTCGGCGCGGGCGACGGAGACGATTCGGAGATTCTCCGTCATCTGGATCGACCGTTCCGCTCCGCCGGACACCGCACGCGCCTGGACGGCAACGGCGAACACTGCCATTGCAAGAACGAGGAGTGTGCTGCCCCCGACGAACGAGATGCGAAAGGCGCTCTCGCGACTCTTCGTGCTCATGCGGCCATCTCCCCGCCGAGCCGGGTGGACGCAACGTGGACGCCGCCTCCGGCACGCTTCGCCGTGTACATGGCGGTATCGGCGCGAGTGACGAGCTGGTCGGCGTCGAGCCCGTGGGACGTCTGCACAGCGAGGCCCACACTTGCTCCGAGTCGGGCTTCCTGGCCGGCGGCAATCATGGGCGCGGAAATGCGGGCAACGATGTCGAGTCCCTCGTTGGCGAGCGCCTCGAGATCGCGTTGGTCATCGGCCTTGACGACGAGGATGAACTCATCGCCGCCCATGCGCCCCACAAGAGTCGTGTCTGAAGTCGCAGCTTCGAGCCGTTGAGCGACCACCCGAAGGGCGTCGTCACCAGCTTGATGGCCGAGCGTGTCGTTGATCTCCTTGAAGCCGTCGAGATCGATGAAGTAGACGGCGGTGCGTTCGCCGCGGCCAAGTCGCTGACCGAGGTTCTCGAGCACCCACGACCTGTTGGCCAGACCGGTCAGTCCATCGTGGCGAATTTCGTGCTCCAGCTGTGCGGCATGTTGCCGGGCATCCCGCAACAACAGTGCGACACGATGGAGCTCACGGGTCTGGGAGCCGAGCAACGTCAGCGCCCGTTCCGAACCGGTTCCGTGGACCGTCTTGCGAGACCACACCCGCAACACGATCTGCGGGTCACGTTCTTCGCCCGTGATGCGCTGGCCGATTCCCGAGTGGAGTTGATTGGTGTGGAGAAACTGCCAGGCTGCAGAATTCTCGCCGCTGACCATTGCGGGAGACTCGAGCGTCGCATCGGTCAAGAGGTTCGGAGCTGGCACTTCCAGCGGGCCGACCGACGACGCATGCGTCACCGCCCAATCCTTCAGCCCCCGTTGCTCGACAACGTCGGCTTGCTCAAAGCCCATCGAGAGCGCGGCCGACACAGCCATCTGCAGAATCTCGTTCGGGTCCTTCGACTGCGACATCTCGTTCGATGCCCAGCTGACCCGCCGAAGTTCGTCGGCGATCAGGTCGGCGTCTCGGCGCGCACGGTCCAGCTGGGCGACCCGGGCCTGGCTGCGATCGGAGAGCAGGGCGGCTGGTCCGCTGATGACGAAGACGGCAACGAGCTGTTGCAACGCAAGCGAGAGCGCTTCACCGGTCGCCTGATCGTCGGCTTGGACCGTCACCCGAAGCGCAAGGAACGCCATGCTCAGGCCAGCCCAGACAATGGCGGCCGGAACGATCGAGAAGAACAATGCGGCTTCGACCACAGGGAACAGCAGCGCAAGCCAGCTGAGCGGGGTCGTGGATGCCTCGACGGCTCCCAGCACCGCAATGGCGATGGCGGAATCCAAGATGACCATGCCCCAGGACGCCGGCATCGGTGCATCCGGCTCGCTTCGTGCTCGTCTGATGGCCTGTACAGCGGAGACGAGTCCAACGACGCCGAGCACCACAAAGGCAAGCGATGGGATGGTTCCGGCGCTGCCCGAGTCCCGCAGTCGGACCCCATATCCGGCGATCGTGACGATCGACAGGCTGGCTCGCACGAGCGCGAGAGAGGAGAGCGTCGTCGCCGATGTCGCAGTCGCCCGGCCCTGGAGGGCGCGAGTGCGCGAGGAAAACCCTTGCAGCACACCCTCCATTCGGAGTCTGGACGGGTTCCTTTAGTGACGGCCCCATGTCAGAATCGGCCGATGGACCTGCCGTTGACCGATCTGGTGACCGTTGCCGATCAGGTGGCTGCGACGAGTTCGCGCAAGGCCAAGGGAGAGCTGTTGGCGGATCTGCTCCGGAGGTGCTCGGCAGCCGAGCTTGCAGTCGTTGTCGGTTTCCTCACCGGAGAGCCGCAGCAGGGCCGAATCGGCGTTGGGTGGGTCTTCCTCGATGGGCTCGAGATCGAACCGGCGGCCGAGCCTTCCGTACTCGTTCGCGAGGTGGACGCAGCGCTGACCGAGGTCGCGGCAATCGGGGGCGAAGGCTCGCGGCAGCGGCGGGAACATGTGCTTGCCCCGCTCCTCGGTCGAATGACTGCAGGCGAGAGCTCGTTCGTTCGCTCCGTGCTGGTCGGGGGACTCCGACTGGGGTCGCTGGAAGGTGTCATGATCGACGGAATCGCCAAGGCGAATGCCGTGCCCGCTGCGGTCGTCCGCCGGGCCGCCATGTTGTCTGGCGATCTCGGCGAAACGGCGCAGATCGCCCAGGCCAGTGGCCGCGCCGGTCTGGAGGACGTTGGGCTGCGTCTGCTTCGGGGAGTCCAGCCCATGCTGGCTGCCACCTCGGCTTCGGCTGCCGAAGCGATGGGGGAGCTGGACGGCGAGGTGAGTGTTCAGGCAAAGCTCGACGGCATCCGAATCCAGGCGCATCGATCCGGAACCGACGTGCGTCTGTTCACCCGCAACCTGAACGACGTCACGGAGCGGCTGCCGGCGGTGGTCGATCGGGTCCGTGAGCTGCCGGTCGAGTCCGTGGTTCTGGACGGCGAAGTGGTGGGCATGCGGGAGGACAGCCCCGAGATGTTCCAGGACACTGCTTCCACGTTCAGTTCAGGAGGAGCGTCGGGCCGGGTCGATCTGTCTGTCCAGTTCTTCGACATCCTGCATCGGGACGGAACCGATCTGATCGATGTTCCGTTGCGTGATCGGCTGACGCAGCTGGCGGACGTCGTGGGCGATTCGTTGGTGGAAGGCATCATCACCGATGACCCCGAACAGGCCGAAGCGTTCAACACACGCGTCCTTGCCAATGGGCTCGAAGGCGTCATGGTGAAGGATCTCTCGTCACCGTATGCGGCCGGGCGACGAGGAAAGACCTGGCGCAAAGTGAAACCGGTCCACACCTACGATCTCGTGGTCCTCGGCGCCGAGTGGGGACATGGTCGACGAACCGGGCGACTCTCGAACCTGCACCTCGGTGCGCGCAACGGCGAAGACTTCGTCATGGTGGGCAAGACCTTCAAAGGGCTGACCGACGCCGTGCTCGCCTGGCAGACCGAGGCGATCCTCGCTCGGGAGGTCAGCCGCGAGGGCATCACAGTGTTCGCCCGACCTGAACTCGTCGTGGAGATCGCGATCGATGGGGTGCAACGCTCGACGACCTATCCGGGAGGCCTGGCGCTGCGGTTCGCCCGGGTCAAGGGCTATCGGGAGGACAAGGCCGCTGCAGATGCCGACACCCTCGACACCTTGTCGGAGCGTCTGGGCTGACGGCCCGGTCTAGAACGGGCCGAGGAACGTGGCCTGAACGATGTCGCCTCCGCGTACGTCGAGCTGCCAGGTGCTGCCCTTGGCCCAGCCGCGTTGCCCGGAGATGACCATGCCCTCGCGGGCGAGTGTCTGGATGGCATCGGGAATGATGTCGCCGTGGCTGCACAGGGCGGCCGACACGCCATCGCGTGCCAGGTTCCGGCACAGGTCGACGGCATTGCGAGCGCTTTGCCCTTCGAGCAACGCCGGCTCGTCTTCGACCTCGAGCGAAAGCGCGTGGGCCAGGGGCGCCACGGTCTGGCTGCAGCGAATGGCGCGGCTGGTGAGGACACGGGTGATGCCTGCCGATTCGAATCGTTCGGCGATGCTGTCGGCCTGATCTCGCCCCACGGCATCGAGCGGTCGGGAGAGATCATCGTGGTCCGTGCCCCGGGTTCCAGCTGAAGCGTGACGGATGAAGAACAGGGTCATGGTCCGCTGAAGTGTATTGGTCTGGTCAGGCTGCAGTAGCGAGTTCTGGAGCCAATTTGTCGTTGGCCTCGAACAGGTGGCCGATATCGGGCATCTCCGTCAGCGGGCCCACATGCTGCCAGATGGTTGTCTTCGATCCGATTGGCTTGAACCACACGCGCTGCACGTCCGTGCGGCCGATGAGGGACTTCAGCCACCGTTCCACCGTGCGCTGTGATCCGCCGGGAAAGTCCTCGGAAAGGTACTGGCGCGTCGTCTCAACGCCACCACCAAGGCCGTCGACGGCCTTCCCACGGGTACGTTCCGGATCAAGCTGAAGAATCGTTGCATCACTCACGAGCCATCAGTCGGACCACAAGATCCGAACTTGAGCGGAACTTTTTGTCAGACCCCATCCGTACTGTGCTTTCGTGGCCATTCTTGACGCTCATTCGCAGGTTGCATCGTCTCCGTCCGATGCCCCAAGCCTGTTTGATCACCCGTCCCTCCACGGCTTTCATCCGGCTGTTCGCACGTGGTTCACGCGGCGGTTTCCCGACGGTCCCACGCCGCCGCAGCAGGCAGCGTGGCCACACATCGCGAACCGTGAGGACACGTTGGTGGCTGCGCCCACCGGGTCGGGCAAGACCTTGTCGGCGTTCCTTGTCCCGATCGATCGGCTGTATCGAGCCCACGAGCGAGGAGAGACCGTCGACGGCATTGCCCGGGTCATGTATGTGTCGCCGCTGAAAGCGCTGGCGGTGGACATTGCCGAGAACCTCGAGCGGCCGCTGCAGGAGATCGCGGCGACGGCAAAGGAGCTGGGCATGACGGCCCCCACCATTCGGGTCGGGGTTCGCTCGGGGGACACGAGCACCTCGGAGCGGGCGGCCATGGTGCGCAAGCCGCCGGCCATCATCGTCACGACTCCGGAGTCGCTCTATCTGTTGTGCACCTCGGCCAAGGGTCGGGCGGCCGTGAGCACGCTGGAAACCGTCATCGTCGACGAGATCCACGCGCTGGCCCGAGACAAGCGGGGCTCGCACCTTGCCCTCACCCTCGAACGGCTCACGCATCTTTGCGAGTCCGCTGTTGTGGAGCGGCCCGACGTGCTCCGCACCCGCGAGCAGCTGTCGGACCCGGCACTGCAGCCCGCACCCACACGACCCCTGGTGCGCATCGGGCTGTCGGCCACGCAGAAGCCCATCTCCACGGTGGCCAACCTTCTCGTTGGCAACCGGGAGGACGCCACCGGCGAGGCCGAGTGTCGGATCGTCAACGTTGGCCACGTGCGCGAACTCGACCTCGCGCTGGAGCTGCCGCCCTCGGAGATGGAGGCCATTGCGCCCGCCGAACAGATGGGCGAGATCCTGGATCGCATCGCCGATCAGGTTCGGGCGCACACCACCACGCTCATCTTCGTGAACACCCGCCGTATGGCCGAGCGCATCTCACACGAGTTGGGGGAGCGTCTGGCCGAGACCGACGAGGACGCCGAAGCAAATGTGGTCGCTCACCACGGCAGCCTCTCCAAGGATCGGCGGCTCATGGTCGAGCGTCGCCTTCGGGCCGGTGACCTCAAGGCGCTGGTGGCCACGGCGTCCTTGGAGCTCGGTATCGACGTTGGCCCGGTCGATCTGGTCTGCCAGCTCGGCTCACCCCGCAACATCGCCACGTTCCTCCAGCGCGTTGGCCGCGCCAACCACAACCGGTACGGGGTGCCCAAGGGGCGTCTCTATCCGCAGACCCGCGACGATCTGGCCGAGTGTTGTGGTCTCCTCACCGCTGTCCACAGCGGTCGGCTCGATGCGCTCCTGCCTCCCGATGCTCCGCTCGACATCCTGATCCAGCAGCTGGTGGCCGAGGTGGCGGCCGACGAGTGGGAAGTCGATGACCTGTTCGCGCTCGTCACCCGTGCAGCCCCGTACCGGAACCTTCCCCGTGGCGACTTCGATCAGTGCCTCGAGCTGGCGGCCGAAGGCGTACGAACCGGCCGGGGTGTCCGCTCACACTGGATTCACCACGACGAGGTCAACGGGCTGGTCCGGGGTCGCAAGGGCGCCCGCATGGCGGCGGCCACGAGCGGCGGGGCCATTCCCGAGCTCGGCGACTACCGGGTTCTGCTCGACCCGGACGAGACGTTCATCGGTTCCGTCAACGAGGACTGGGCCACCGAGTCCATGCCGGGCGACATCTTCACGCTCGGCACCCACAGTTGGCGCATCCGCCGTATCGAACCCGGCGTCGTTCGGGTGGTCGACGCTGAAGGGCTTCCGCCGACCATCCCGGTCTGGTTCGGGGAGGCGCCCGGCCGCACGGTTGAGCTGTCCGAAGAGGTCTGCCACATCCGGCGCGAGGTGGAGCAACGGCTCCGAGCCGGCGATCCGGATGCCGCTCGCCGATGGCTCATGGGGGCTGCCCAGGTCGACGCCGATGCGGCCGAACAGGTCATCCGCTACCTGGCCGCATCCCTGGCGATCCTCGGCACGCTGCCCACCCGGGACAAGCTCATCATCGAACGGTTCTTCGACGAGAGCGGCGGAATGCAGCTCGTCGTGCACAGCCCCAACGGTGCCCGCCTCAACCGGGCGTTCGGGCTGTCGCTGCGAAAGAAGTTCTGCAAAAACTTCGACTTCGAACTGCAGGCGGCCGCGTCCGACGACGCGGTCGTCCTCTCGCTCGGGCCACAGCACAGCTTTCCGCTGGCCGACGTGCGGCACTTCCTGAAGTCCACCACGGTCGAGCAGACGCTCACCAACGCGGTGCTCGTCCCGCCATCGCCGATGTTTTTGAGCCGGTGGAGGTGGAACCTGAACCGATCGCTGCTGGTGCTCCGGTGGAAGGGCGGCCGCAAGAACCCGCCGCCGATCCAGCGGATGGAAGCCGACGACATGATGGCGGCGCTGTTCCCCCTGGCGGCCGCGTGCCAGGAGAACGTGTCCGGCCCGGTTGAGCTTCCGGACCACGTCATCGTCCGTCAGACCATGAACGACACGCTGCGGGAAGCCATGGACGTCGACGGGCTGCGGGCGATGGTCGAACGCCTGGAGTCCGACGACATCGAGGTCGTGTGCGTCGACTCCACCGAGCCGTCTCCGCTGTGTCATGAGTTGCTCGTCGGCAAGGCCTTCACGTTCCTCGACGACGCCGAGGCCATCGATCGCCGAACTCGGGCCGTGCCGTTGCGCCGCGGTCTGCCGGTGGATCTCACCGAGATCGGCAAAGTCTCGCCCGAGGCCATCGCCGAGGTGGCGGGGCAGGTGATCCCCGATCCTCGGACGCCGGACGAGTTGCACGAGCTGCTCGAATCGTTGGTCGTCACCCGGCCTGTCGATGCCTGGCGAAGCGACTTCGATGCGCTGCGGGCAGATGGGCGTGTGGACGAGCGAGACGGCTGGTGGGGTGTGCTGCCGTGGCGAGAGATCGTCGACGACGTGGAGACCGCTGTTCGAGGGCGCCTGGAGATTGTGGCGGTCACGTCGGCCGAGCAGCTGGCCCGGCAACTCAACCAGCCCCGCTCCAGCATCGACTTCGTGTTGGTCGGGTTGGAGAACGAAGGAGTCGCCATTCGCGGCAGCTGGCTGCCCGAGGATGGTGCCATTGGGGCGGGTGAACACCTGACGGGCGAACAATGGTGTTCCAAACGGCTTCTGGCCCGTATGCACGTGTACAGCCAGAAAAACAAGCGCGCTCGGGTGGATCCCGCCACGGCCCAGGACTTCATGCGCTTCCTCTTCGAATGGCAGCACCTGGCGCCCGGCAGCCAGCTGCACGGAGTCGACGGGCTCACCAACGTCGTCGCCCAGCTCCAGGGTTGGCATGCTGCGGCGGCAGCGTGGGAGCCACACCTGCTTGCTGGTCGTCTGCGTTCGCATTCGCCGGATCTGCTGGATCGGCGGAGCCTGGCCGGAGACATCACGTGGGGTCGCATGGCGGGCTGCGCCTCCGGCGAGGGCCGGGCCCCAAATCCCCAACGGCAGGTCGCCACGAAGGCCACACCGATCACGCTGGCGCTTCGCAACGATCTGGATTGGCTCGTCGCAGCGATCCGCGGGCCGGAGCGTCCCGCCCCGCCCGAGGCGGGCGCCGCGGCCGAACTGTACGAGGAGCTCACCACTCGGGGTGCCCGGTTCCATCATGAACTCGGCGAGGCGACCGGCCGCCTGCCCGCCGACGTGGAGCAGGGGCTGTGGGACCTGGTGGCTCGCGGACTCATCCACGCCGACAGCTTCCACGCCGTTCGGTCGTTGTTCGACGCCCGAGATCGCAAGGTCACCGAGCAACGGCGGAGTCGAGGGCTTCGCCGGGGCTCGGCCGCGCGGGCCGGGGGAGAGGGCCGATGGACGGTGTTCGCCGAGCACTTGCTGGACGCACACGCCGACGAGCTGGCTGAGGCGATCGCCGAACAGTTGCTGGCCCGCTGGGGCGTGGTCTTCCACGGGCTCGTCGCCCGGGAACAGCTTGCACTTCCCTGGCGAGAGGTGCTGTGGGCACTTCGCCGTCTGGAGGCCCGGGGTCTGATCCGGGGCGGACGCTTCGTGTCCGGCTTTGGTGGCGAGCAGTATGCGCTGCCGGAGGCCGCCGATCACCTCGGCCGCGTGAAGCGAACCGAACGCGCCCAGGTCGTGATCGAGGTCAACGGCTGCGACCCCTGCAACCTCACCGGCATCATCACACCGGGGGATCGCGTCCCGGCCCGCCGGGCCAACACGATTCGATACGTCGACGGACTGCCCACCCCGACTGCATGATTTCTTTGGCGGCTGTGTCAACGTTTTGGCGTGGCTGGACGTCTCCAAGGTGTGTACACGGCGACCGCCTTCGATCTTGAGCACGCGTATCGGCGCGACCACGCTCGTCTTGTCGGCCTCGCCGCGTGGCTGGTGGACGGCCGCGGACTGGCCGAGGAAGTCGTGCACGATGTGTTCGTTCGGGTTGTGGAGAACCCTCCGACGCTGCGCGATTCCGAGCAGCTGGGCTCCTACCTGCGCGCGGCGGTGGTCAACCATTGCCGATCCCGGGTCCGGCGCCTCGTGCTGGAACGGCGACACCTGAAGGGTGAACGGGATTCCACTGACCCGTTGCCCGACGACGCACTATCTGAGGATTCTGAGCACGTGCGGGCGGCGGTCTTGGCGCTACCGATGCGTCAACGGCAGGCCATCGTCCTTCGGTTCTATGACGACCTGACCGTCGACCAGATCGCCGAGGCTCTCGGCGTCTCGTCGGGATCCGTGAAGACACACCTGCACCGGGCAAAGCAGATGCTTGCGTCCGTGCTGGACACGGAGCGGCTCGCAGAAAGGAGCGAGGTATGACGTCGCTGGACACCACCCTGGCGGAGGCGATCACACCGCCCGCCAACCCCATCGTGCCGGCGACGACAGACGCCGATTGGGCGCGGATCGAGCGGACGGTCGTGGTGCGGGCGCGCCGACGAAGCGCAGCGTTCCGGGTCGCCATGCTCGGGTTCCTCATCCTCGTGACCATCGCTGCGTTCGGTGGGTTGAAGGGTTCCGACCTCGACACAGTTCCCGACACGGCGGCGCCGGCACAAGCAGCAGCGGAGGCCGGAACCTCGGTCTGGCCCACAACGGCGGAGGTCGCCGCTGAGGCGGGAGAGCGGCCACGATCCCAAACCTGGCTGGCCTGGCTGCTGGCGTTTGGTGGGCCGCTCGCCATCGGTGTGCGGGCCTGGCTGCGAGCACCTGGTCACCTGCGGGTCGACGTGCCCTCGCAGCGATGGGCTCGGCTCGTGCTGGCCAGCGCGACCGGTCTCATCGGAGCAGTCGGTCTGGGAATCGGGCTCGGGTTGGTGCTCATGGTCTCCTACGACCCGCTCGCGGCACAGACGGGAACGAGTCTGCTGCTGAGCATGATGCGCGTGGTGCGGATCAGCATCTACTGCCTTGTCGTCCTGCTGGCGGTCGCCCATCAGGCCACGCGTCTGAAGCCGGGTCGATCCGTGTGGCGATCGGCGTCGTTCGTCGTCGGAGCGATGGGGTGGGCGTGGTTGTGGATGTTTCCGGTGAGCTTGATCAACCAGATCGTGGCCGATGGCTTCACCTGGCACCGAACGGTTGCGACGGAAGGGTCAACACGAGGACTCTGGCGTCTCTTTGTTCGGTTCGATGGTGTGACCCACCTGAACTCGTCGGGGGCCGAGGTTGGCGTGAACTCGTGGACGGTGCTGGCGTTTGTGACCGTCGGTGCTGTCGGAGCCGTCTGGGTCTCGCGGTCGCTGATCCGGGCGGTGCTGGTTGGTGAACGTTTCGGCCCGGTGATCTGGCCCACCGGCAGTCGGCGTTGGTTGACCTTCGGGCTTGTCGCGGCGGGGTTGATGCTTCCGCTGCTGGCGGTCATCGGTCGGGACGCCCATGCCCAATCGGTCGCGTATCTCGTCACCGTGCCGGTGGAGGTCGGCTCCGAAGACGTGAACGTTCGGGTGGAGCGCAACATCATCGAGAACCCCTTCGAAGACTGGACCCTGGTGGAGGTCGTGCTGGAAGGGTCGTCATCGCGCAGCGTCGACCGGTTGCAGGAACTCAGTGATGAGCAACTCCTTCGACCGGAGTTCGGTTTCAGTGAACGTGGCGATGGCTATTGGCGCCACCGAAGCGATGGTCCGCAGACCGGACCGTCGGATCGGGAGTACTGGAGCATCGAACGGACAGACAGCGCCGTGATCGTTCGCGCAGAGAAGGATCCGATTGTTCAATTCGACTGGCTGAACGAGGCGCTCTTCGCCAGCTCGGTTCTGCTGTTGGCCGGCACGTCACGTCGTATGCAAGGTGCTCGTGAGGGCTCCGTGATGGGCCGGGCGGCGGCCGGTTGGTTGTCCTTCGGCGTGTCGGTCTGGCTCCTTGCCGGGCTGGTTCGCTCCATTGTCAGGGTCGAGGAGCTGCTGGTTCCCTTCGGAGGCTCACCGACCATCGATCTTCTGGATCAGGTGACGAATCTCGAGGTGCATCGACTCTGGTCGCCGGGCGTCTACATCGCCGGTGCGTTCGGCTTCGGTGCGGGGGCGCTTGTGCCCGCAGCTGCGCTTGGCCTCGCGGCCGTGTTTCGGTTGACCAACCGGCGCTCCGTCGTCGCCCTCCTGAGCGTTGTGTTCGCTGTGGTCGTGGTCGAGGTGCAGCGCCGATGGGGCGTGGTCATCGATGTCGGGAACGACCTGGTCGAGTAGCGGTCAGAGCTTGCTGATGATCTCCTGCGCGTGGTCGGCGACCTTGGGTCGCTTGAACACGTGCTGGATCACGCCCTCCTCATCGATGAGGAAGGTGGCCCGCTGCAGCCCCATGAAGGTCTTGCCGTAGAGCTTCTTCTCACCCCACACGCCATAGGCCTCGATGATCGTGTGGTCGGGGTCGGCGATGAGCGGGAAGTTCAAGTCCTGCTTCCCGGCAAAACGCTCATGGCTCGCGTCGTCGTCTGGAGAGACACCGATGACGGCGATGTCGTGCTCGGCGAGCAGCTCGCGGTTGTCCCGCAGGTTGCACGCCTGCTTCGTGCATCCGGGCGTGGCGTCCTTCGGGTAGAAGTACAGCGCCACCTTCTGGCCCCGCAACGCCGACAACGACACGGTCGCGCCATCAAACGTGGTGGACGTGAAGTCCGGCGCTTCGGTACCAACAGCCAACGGATTCGGTTTCTCAGCCATCCCCAGATTCTAGAACCAGGCCAACACCTTCCAGAAACCACACTCCGCGGTCACAACACCACACCTGGGGCCAGGCTCCTGGTGTGGTCACGTACTCGCCTCTGGTGGTCAAACCCTTGAGAATTCAACGCTTGCTGGCACTATATCGTTGCGAACCTCACCCTCAGTAGCACTATCCTCACAGGAGGGGCCAGGCCCCTGGTGTGGGGGTTTGCGCGCGTGTTGCGGTTTTTGTTGCGGGGGCTGGGTTGCGCGAACGGTGTTTGGTGCGGTTGTGCGAACGGTTGGGTGGTGGCGAATAGGGTTGATGGTGTGACCGACGAACTTCCGCCGCTGACGAACGTGGATCCTGCTGATGTTGATGGCGACGGGGACACCGACTTTCGCGATGCAGCCATTCGGGCCGAGCTCGAGGTCGGCCACGCCGAAGAGACGAATGCACAGGCATGGCGTCATGCCCTGATTCGGCTGACCCGTATGGGTCTCGGGTTCGTACTGCTTCTTGCCGGAGTCGCAATGATGGTGCTTCCCGGCCCGGGTGCCATCGCCATGGCCGCCGGCCTGGTCATCTTGAGCCGGGACTTCGTCTGGGCCGATCGGGCGCTGCGTTACCTTCGCAAGAAGGTGCCGGGACTGGAAGAAGAGGGTCCGATCCCACGAAACACCATCATCGTTTCCGTGATGCTCATGGCGGCCGCCGGACTCGCAGCCTGGTGGTGGTTCAGTGGCGGCGACGACACCGTGCAGGGCTGGTTCTGACCGCTGCCGATCCATTGCCGAACGACCTCCTGATCTTCACGGCTCCTCGGTAGCCTGAGAGCACACCGCCCAAAGGACATCTCCGCAGTATGAGCGTCACCGAAGAACAGGTCATCGAGGCACTTCGCCCGGTCGAGGACCCCGAACTCCATCGCAGCATCGTCGACCTGGGAATGGTCAAGACCATCAGCATCAACGGCGATGCGGTCGAGGTGCAGATTGCGCTCACGATCGCCGGCTGCCCCCTCCGGAACGAGATCACCAACCGCGTCACCGGAGCACTCTCCGACATGGGTGTGGCCCATCCCTCCATCGACTTCACGGTGATGACCGACGAAGAGCGGGCCGCCGTCCGGCACATGCTGCAGGGCGACCCGGCCGGCACCGCCGGCAACAACCCCGCGCACGGCCACGCCGAGGGGCGCGACATCCCGTTTGCCGACGCCGACAGCCGCACTCGAGTCCTGCTCATCGCGTCTGGCAAGGGCGGCGTGGGCAAGTCCTCCGTCACCACCAACCTGGCAATCTCGCTCGCCAACCGTGGCAAGAAGGTGGCACTCATCGATGCCGACGTGTGGGGCTTCTCCATTCCACGCATGCTCGGCATTCAGACACCGCCCACGGTGATCGACGACATGCTCATCCCGCCGGAGACCCACGGCGTTCACGCAATCTCCATGGGCTTCTTCGCCGAGGAGGACCAGCCGGTCATCTGGCGTGGCCCCATGCTGCACAAGGCGCTTGAACAGTTCCTGACCGACGTCTACTGGAACGAACCCGACTACCTGCTGATCGACCTGCCGCCCGGCACCGGCGACATTTCGCTGTCGTTGGCGCAGTTCCTTCCGCGCAGCGAAATGTACGTGGTGACCACACCCCAGCCGGCGGCCCAGCGTGTGGCCCAGCGGGCAGCGTTCATGGGCGAAAAGGTCAACCTGAGCGTGCACGGTGTCATCGAGAACATGAGCTGGTTCACCGGCGACGACGGCAAGCAGTACTACCTGTTTGGCGCCGGTGGCGGCCAGGAGCTCGCCGACCGTCTCGAGGTGCCGCTGGTCGGACAGGTGCCGCTGGTTCCAGCGCTGCGCGAAGGTTCAGACTCGGGCAAGCCGATCGTCGCCATGGCTCCGGACAGCGAAGCCAGTCAGGTCTTCGCCAAGATGGCCGAACGTATCGATGTGGAACTTGCGCCCAAGCGTCGCTACACCTCGAAGCTCAATCTGCTCAACTGACCCGACCGGGTCAACAACTCTCGCCCCCAAACGGAGGAACCGTGGACATTCGAATTGGTGTCACCTACACCGCCAAGGAAATCGCAATGGAGCTGGCCGACAGCATGGATGCTGCAGCCATCAAGGCCCAGGTCGAAGCTGCCGTGTCGGGCACCGACGCCGTGCTCTGGCTCGAAGACAAGAAGGGCAATCAGGTTGCCATTCCCGCCGACAAGATCGCCTATGTCGAAATCGGCAGTGGCGAGAGCACTCGCCCCATCGGCTTCGGCTGACGGGCGCTGATCGCAGATGGGGTTGTTTGATCGCCGTCTGCTGATCGTCGGCGGAAAGGGTGGCACCGGCAAGTCGACGGTTGCCGCGTCAATCGCCGAACTTGCTGCATTCCGTGGTTCCCGCACGCTGCTCATCTCTGCAGATGGCAGCCCGGGCGCCGCGGGCATGTTCGGCATCGACCCCACCGCCGAGGCCGTCGAGGTCCGACCAAACCTGAGCGTCCTGCAGATTGATTCGCAGGCTTCGCTCTCCGAATTCGTCAAGCTGCAACTGGGTCCGCTCGGTGTTGTGGCGGGCCCTGTGGCGGGTGCGTTCTCGTTCGTTGCTGACGCTGCCCCCGGCGTGGCCGAACTGCTGCTCGTGGGCAAGTACGCCCACGAAGCCCGAAGTGGTGACTGGGGAATGGTGGTCGTCGACGCGGCGTCGAGTGGGCATCTTCTTGGCGAACTTGCGGCGGCCAGCAACGTCGCCGAGCTTGCGCCAGTGGGACGCATCGCCGATGAGACCGGCTGGATGATCGACCTTCTGGCCGACACCACAATCACCGGAATCGTGAACGTGACCCTGGCCGAGGAAGTCCCGGTGTCGGAGACGCTCGAATTCGTCGACCGGCTGCACGCGGAGACTCCGGCCCGCCTTGCAGCCGTTGTGGTCAACCGCACCCGCCCGCAGCTGTATGCACGCAGCACACGCGAGCAGCTCGACGTGCTGCTGGATGCTCCACCGAAACGGCTTCCCAAAGCTGCCCGAACCCTCCTCGACGCGGTGCAGATCGGGTTGGATCGGGCCGACGTTGCCTCGGCGGTCGATCTCCGGCTCAGGTCGGCCCTGCCGGAGGGGACCGAGGTCCTTCATCTGCCCGAGTTCGGGTCTGAATCCGGCCTGCAACCACACATACGCGAGGCAATCGCCGACGAGCTGTCCCTGTGACCAAGCCACTTGGATTGGGCCAGCTGGCCGAGGGCCGTTCACTCATCGTCGTGACCGGTGCCGGCGGCGTGGGCAAGACCACGGTTTCCGCGGCCCTCGCAATGGCGGCCGCCAACCGCCTCGACGGCGAGGTCCTCGTGCTCACGATCGACCCGGCCCGACGGTTGGCTGCGGCGCTTGGCATGCAGATCGACGGCAACGACGCGGTTCGCGTCGAGCACCCCGGCGACGGACATCTCTCAGCAGCCATGCTCGATCCCGGGCGGGCCTGGGATGCGCTTGTCACCCGAGAGGCACCCACGCCCGAGTTGGCAGCCCGCATCCTGGCGAACCCGGTGTATCGGCGGATCGCCGACACCTTCGTCCACGGCAACGACTACGCCGCTCTCAGCTGGCTCGACGACGCCATTGCCTCCGACCGGTATCGGCTCATCATCGTCGACACCCCGCCGTCTCAGAATGCGTTGGACTTCTTCGATGCTCCCCAACGGGTCGAAGAGTTCTTCACAAGCTCGCTGCTCAACTGGCTGACCGGCGGTGAGGCCGGATCCATCGTTGGCGCGGCGGCGACTCGAACCTTCGGTTCGCTGGCCGATCGGCTGCTTGGCAGCCAGTTCTTTTCGGACATCGTGGAGTTCTTCACGCTCATGCAGGCCGTGGTGCCGGGCATGGTGGAGCGGACCTCGGCTGTGGCAGCCGAACTCGCCGGCGACGACGCGGCGTTGGTGGCCGTGAGTGCTCCGGCGACTGCATCGATCGAACGGGTGTCGGCGCTGGTCGCCGAACTCGACGAACGAGGCCTGGGGCTGGACGGCGTTGTGATCAATGGCGTGGAACCGTCCGAGTTCTGGGACCCGACGGTTGCCGACTCGGCGCAGCGGGTCGTCGGCAAGGATCGAAGCCAGTTCTCGGCAAGCGCAACGAAACTCCTCCGGCCGGGCGCCGAGTACGTCCTGGAACGGTGCGCGGTCGCCGACGACCAACGCCGCGCCGTGGACCAACTGAACCAGTTCTCGACGCTCACGATCCCCCGAACCGTGCACTCTCCCAGCACGGCTGCGGGTCTGGCAGCGCTGGGTGAGCTCCTGTGGTGATCGTCGAGGCGAACCAGACCTAGGATCCACGCATGGCATCGCCGATCGACCTCGCTCGCAATGTGGCGGGTTTCGACCCGGACGCAATTGAACACATGAAGCGTCTGTTTCGTACGTGGGGTCTCCTGGCAGACCTCGCCCTGGCAGACGTTCTCCTTCTGGCCCCGGTTACCGCGGACGGCGACGAGTCCTTCGTGGTCCTCGCCAACGTCCGCCCGTCGACGGCCCCCACGCTGTACAGCCACGATCCGATCGGCGATCGACACACGCCCGCCAACCGTCACCTTGTCGCCGCGGCGTGGGAGACCGGCAGCATCTGCAGCGGCAGCGTGGAGCTCGGTCCGCACTTTCCCGATGGACAGGCCGAAATCATGGCATCGCCGTTCCAGCTCGATGGCCGACGGCTTGGTGTGGTGCTCCGGGAACGGCGCATCCGCAATCGGGATCTGTTGCAGCTGGAACGCACCTACGTATCGCTCGCGGAACGCCTGACGCAGATGATCTGCGACGGCCGATTTCCCTTCATCGGTGCCGACGAGCCACAGTATGGGGCGCCGCGGGTGGGCGACGGTGTGCTGGTGCTCGACCCTGACCGACGCGTGACCTTCCAGTCGCCAAATGGGGTGTCGGCGCTGCATCGGTTGGGCATCCATCGCAACGCCGTGGGGCGCCGGCTCTCGGAGATCGGCCTGGACGATTCGTTCATTCGAACGTCCTATGCGCTCGAGACCGCAGTGACCCAGGAACTCGAGCGGGGCGACGGTGTCACCGTGACGTCGAGGTGTGTGCCGCTCGTCTCCAACGGCGAGGTGGATGGTTCGTTCATCCTTGTCCGCGACGTGTCGGAGCTGAAGCGCCGGGACCGCCTGCTGCTCAGCAAGGACGCCACCATCCGCGAGATTCACCATCGGGTGAAGAACAACCTGCAGACGATCTCGAGCCTGCTGCGGCTGCAGGCTCGCCGGGTGACATCAGAAGATGGCAAGTACGCTCTGGAGGAATCGGTCCGGCGCGTCGCTGCAATCGCCATTGTCCATGAGACCCTTGCCAACGACAACAGCGACGATGCGTCGGGGGACGATGCACCGTTCCTGGATGTGGCGAAGCCCCTCATCCGACTGATCGAAGAGGGGTTGCAGTCGCCGGACAAGCCCATTCGCTTCAATCTGGAGGGTGACGCTGGCCGGCTTCCGCTCATCCGTTCCATGCCGCTCGCCGTCGTGCTGACCGAGCTGCTGCAGAACGTCGTTGATCATGCGTTTCCCCTGCACATCGATCCCGAGGAAGGGCGCGTCGTCACGGTCACGTTCGAGAGCAGCGGAAGCGAGCTGCTCGTCACGGTGTCCGACAACGGCGTGGGCCCACCGGAGGACTTCAACTTCGCAGAGGCACGGGGCCTCGGCCTGACGCTCGTCAACATCTTCGTGACAACCGAACTGGGCGGCTCGATCACGATGCGGCGCGGCGACGGCCCCGCCACGAATCCCGGTACGAGCACCACGTTGCAATTCTCGCGCCACTGGGAAGATCGGGTCTCCGGCCCCGTGATCGACGGCTGACCCGATGCAGGTGGACGCAGACCGTGGGCTACCTTGGGCCTGCGTGGGCTCGAACCAGGCGTCGACGAGGTAAAGATTTCTCCTCCGTGCGCCGTAGGACTGTCAATGAAAACTCGGCTGTGTGTTGTCACGACGCTTGCGCTGCTCGCAAGCCTCATTTCCATTGCGCCCGCATCGGCTCAACAGATCAATCGGCCGCGGCTCAGCGCCCGTTCCATCAATGAGGCTCCCGATTTCGCGACCGAAGCGTTCACCAACGGGTGGGACTTCACCGAGGCGAGCGATCTTCCCAACATCGACGGGTTGAACACCATTGGGTTCTCGAACGTTCGGGTCGAGGGCGGCAAGTGGAAGGCCACTGGGGAACCGTTGGCAAACCTGCGTCTGCTACAGAGCTGGGACAGCATTCCCATCGGCCGAGACGGCGCGCTCTTCCCGATCGATGCCGATCGCTTCACCCACATTTCCTTCCGGATGCGGCTCACAGGCCAGACGCAGGCTGCCGGAGAGGTCACCTGGTACGACTGTGGCAAGACCGTGGTGGAATGCAAGGGAGGCGTTGGATTCCTGGCAACCGAAGGTTGGCGCACCTACAACATTGCGCTTGAGAACGACCCGGCCAAGGGTCCGGTCGAATGGAACGGCGACATCCGTGGCCTCATCCTTCTGCCGTCGGCAAAGGCTGCAGACATCGAGATCGACTGGATCCGACTGTACGAACCAACGACCTCCGGTATTCGCGTCAAGAGCAAGGACTCACGACGAGATGCCCAGCTCATCTGGGACCGCGACAAGGACCCGACCAACAACACCACCGACAACGGTAACTGGGGTGTCGTCGGCACGATCGGCCGCGGCGCACTGCGATTCCAGACCGACGGCTACCCGGCTGGCACCTACTTCCTCTACACCGAGTCTCCGGCCGGCCGGTCGGTGCCCCGAAAGATCAAGATCAACGACAAGCCCGTGCCTGCCGTCATCCAGCCCGATGCCATCGGTGGAGCCAGCTACGACACGGTGGTCCGAGGTGACGCCTGGGACTACAGCAGCGCATCCGACGTTGGGCTGGCCCGCAACATGACCTGGTCCATCCAGGACGGGCAGCTCGTGGGTGTGAACGCGTCGCCGGTGTTGAGCGACAGCGGCTTCCGGCTGCCGATCGTCGAAGGGCAACCGATCGACGCCGACAAATACCACCGGTTCACGGCCCGAGTGTTCTTCGAAGGCGGCTTCTCGCTCTCGGCGGCGCCGGGTGGCGGCATGAACGCCCGTCTGATCTGGCGGACCACCAACGGGGATGTTCGCATCACCGAGGACATCGTGGTCTCACCAGGCTGGAACACCATCAGTATCGACCTCAACGACTTCACCTCGAACGAACTCCTCGAAGAGGACGACCCGCTGGCCTGGGCCGGACAGGACATCGAACTCTTCCGGTTCGATCCGCACGAAGACAGCGGCAGCCGCAGGTTCTTCGTGGACTGGATCAAGCTCGCCGAGGACGACAAGCCCACCGATGGCCGCTACACGGTCGAGTTCCGGGACCGCACCTGGGACCGCGGATCGTCGGCCGAGATCTGGATCTCCCGCAACAGCGACGGAACCGGCGGCCAGCAGGTCGGATCCATGGCGTCCATCAACGGCAAGAAGAACCGGTTCCCATGGACCGTGCCAGCGAATCTCGTGGGAACGGGGGAGTGGTATGTGGTCGTGAAAGTCACGGACCCGAAGGGCAACACGGGGTCGAATGTCAGCAGAGGATCGCTGACCCTGTAGCCGAGTCCTCGGGCTACTGCTTGAGCTGTTCCGCTGGCGCAAAGTTGTCGGTGAGGACCTGCGCATCACCGATGTACTCGATCGCCGACGCACCCTCCACAAGGCGTCCGGCCCCATCGGGGATCACGAAGGTGGCGAATGGAACGTCTGAGGCGACGATGATCTGATTGAACGGAACGGTCGGCAGGTCGTCTTCGGCCGGGAGCAGTACCGCCACGTGGTCGAAGTGCTCGGCCAACGTGGTCATCTGTGCCCGGGCGAACCTGCTCTCATCACCATCGATCAGGTTCATCACGTACACACCGTCGGAGCGCAACAACCGGTCGTATTCCGCAACGATCTCGGACGTGGTCAGGTGCCAGGGAACAACGTCTCCGCCGAAGGCATCGCCGACCAGGACATCGAAGCCATCGGTCGCGAGGTCGGCGAGCTCCAGCCGGGCATCGCCGATGCGGATGTCGAGGTTGCGGGCGTCGGCCAATCCAAGCTCGTCTTCGGCGATCTGGACCAGGCCGGGATCGATCTCGAGGACCACGTTGGTGGAGTCGGGGCGGGTTGCACTCACGTAGCGGGGCAGTGAAAACCCGCCGCCGCCGATGTGCAGCGAATCGATGGGGCCGGCGGGAAGGCTGTCGATGACGGCACCCAGCAGCTTGGCGTACCGAATCTCGAGGTGGGTGGGATCGTCGAGGTCCACGTGGGCGTGGCGAACACTGTCGAGGATGAGGCTTCGGCCGCCGGCCCGATCCTCATCGGGAAGCACGCGGGCGCAGGCGTAGTCGGTCTCGTAGTCGCAGGGTGTGCCAATGGCCAGGCTCATGAACGCAGCGATGGCAACGAGACTGGACTCGAACCCGTCGGGTCGGGTGCCAGTGAGTCGCCACAGGGTCAGCACACCGGCAACGACGAGGAGGATACCGATACCGAAGATGATCGTGCGGATTGGGAGGAGCCCAAGCAGTACGAACCCGGAGCCGAATGTGCCGATGAGTGCACCGACTGTTCCTGCCGCCGACAGGTTGCCGACCACACTTCCGGTTTCCTCGAGCGACGACAGTCGAAGCTTGGTGACCATGGGACTGATGCTGCTGAGGAACGCGGTCGGAAGGAAGAAAGCACAGGCGGTGAGGGTGACGATGTTGACCGCCGTGCTGCTCATTCCGGGACCGACCGTGGCCACGATTGGTACCGACAGGAACGTGAGCGCCCCACCAAAAATCAACGCCTGCCCGATGAGCGTGCGGGGGTCGCGACGGTCGGCCAGCCACCCGCCCAGAGCGGAACCCAACGCAATTCCGGCGAGGACCGTGCCGATGATGCCCGTGAACGCCTCGAGCGAGACTCCGACATAGGGGGCCATGAGCCGCCCGGCGACGATCTCGATGACGAGCACGAGAGCGGAGGTGAAGAAGACGACACCAGTGGCAGCGCGGGAATCCATGGGGAGATTCTCGCTGGACTGCGGGCGGGAATTGCGTCGGTCTCGGAGAATTTTCCGATGCCGCCTCAGGACAGGGGCGTATGGACGTCGACCAGACCAAGGGTTCGAAGAACCCACGTGGACTTTCCGTGAAGGTAGGAGGGACGGTCGGCGGGGTGGTTTCGGGCCAGCTCCCGTTTGACCCTGCTGTACTCGGCCGCCAGGTCCGGGTCGGTTCGTAGCGCATCTCGGAAGGCGAGGTACCGGCCCCATTGCGCGTCGGTTCGGCGAACCACGTGCACATGGAGGACCACGGCGCTCTCGGAGTCCTCGGCGCTGAGGAACAGCCCGCCGAAGTCCCCGAGATCCCGGTTGAAGGTGATCCCGAAAGAGCCAAGTCGGGACACGGTTTCGTCCATGTCGGCGTCGTCGGCAAGGCCGATGCCGACGTCGAGGATGGGTTTGGCCCAGAGCCCTTGAACCGCAGTGGACCCAATGTGTTCGATGGTGGCGTCGAGCCCGTCGAGCACGTGGTGCAGATCGGTTTCGAGTCGGGTGTACAACTCCGACCAGCCAGCAACATGTTCGACGACGCGAGTGTCGTCGAGTTGAAGTCCAAGTCCGGCGCCACCGGATTGGAGTGCTTCGAGGCTCCCGCTCACCACACGCTCAGTATGTCCCATGGGCGACATCAAGGGAAAGCCTTTGCCAATGTTCGCCGAAGCCGAAGTCGCCGGTCAGTACAGGGACCAGGTTGCGTGTCACACCCCCTACGTACGGTGACGACCATGAACTTTCTGCTTCTTGCTCTGTCCCTCGCCATTGGTCTCGTCGGTGGCCTCGTGGTTCTGCTCGTTGTCCTCCGACACGTCACGCAACGGCAGGTGCAGGACCAGCAGACCGCCGTTGGTGCTGCGGTTGCTGCCGCCCTGGCCGAACGTGGCGCCACCGCCGAAACCCTTGAACGGGACCGCGAAGCCACGGTTCAGGCCGCGGTGGCTCGTGCGGCCGAGGTCGCCGATGCCAAGCTCGATGCACGCATGCGTCAGGGCACCGAACAGCTCGACGCTCGCATGCGTCAGGGAACCGATCAGATCTCCGCATCCACCACCACGTTCGAGAAGCAGACCGCCGAAATGAACGCCGAGATGCGGCGCATGCAGAAAATGGTGACCGACCTGCAGCGGCACACGGCAGGGCAGCAGGGTGCGGTGCTCAAGGGCCTCGAAGAGGCGGCGCGGGCCACCACGCAGCTGCAACAGACGACGGGTGGCCTCCGTGAAGCCCTGGCATCGCCCAAGGCACGCGGTCAGTGGGGTGAGCGCATGGCCGAGGATGTCCTCCGGGCCGCCGGGTTCCAGGAAGGCGTCAACTTCCGCAAGCAGCAGGCGATTGCGTCCGGGGGGATTCCCGACATCACCTTCATGATGCCGAAGAACATGGTGCTCCACATGGACGTCAAGTTCCCGGTCGACAACTACCTGCGCCACCTCGAGGCACACGAGGTCAACGATCCACGCGCCGACGACTACCGCACACAGTTCCGTCGCGACGCAAAGGCCAAGATCTCTGAGCTCGCTGCCCGAAACTATGCCGACGGCTCAGATTCGGTCGACTACGTGCTGTTGTTCATGCCAAATGAGAGCGTCTACTCGTTCGTGCACGAGAACGATCCCGGCATCATCGACACGGCGCTTGCGGCCAAGGTTGTCCTCTGCGGACCGAGCACGTTGTTTGCCGTGCTTGCGGTCATTCGCCAGGCGATGGACAACTTCATGCTGGAGCGCCGTGGCGAGGAGATCATGGATTGCCTTGCCCAGTTCTCGACCGAGTGGGGCAAGTTCAGCGAGCAGATCGACAAGGTCGGCAAGCACCTCGACACGGTGCAGAATTCGTTCGGTCAGCTCCAGGGAACCCGATCCAACGTGATGCAGAAGAAGCTTCGTCGCATCGACGATCTGCAGAACCAGCGCGAGGTCGGTGTTCCCGCAGACCGGGAATGGCCGCAACTGCGTGAAGTCGTTTCCGCCTGAGCAGAGGCCTGAGCGGAGCAGGTGCGGGCAGCTTGACGCCCACTGCGGTGGCCGGCCAGCCACGTCGGTGGGCGTGGCTCCGCAACCGTCCGCCGTAGTATCGAGGCGTGAGCAATTTCTTCATCACCACGCCCATTTACTACGTGAACGACGTGCCGCACATTGGCCACGCGTACACCACGGTCGTCACCGACGCGCTTGCTCGGTGGCATCGGCTTCTTGGCGACGACACGCTGATGCTCACCGGTACCGACGAGCACGGGTTGAAGATTGCACGGGCCGCCGAGGAAAACGGCATCTCTCCACAGGAACAGGCCGACAACACCAGCGTTCGGTTTTCTGACGCATGGGAGCTCCTCGGCATCAGCAACGACGATTTCATTCGCACGACCGAGGACCGCCACCACCATGCGGTGCAGACGCTCATGCAGCGTGTGTACGACAACGGCTGGATCTACTCGGATGTCTATGAGGGCCTGTACTGCGTTGGATGTGAGGCGTACTACACCGAGGACGAACTCAATGACGGCAACTGCAAGGTGCACGACCGTCCCGCCGAGCAGATGCGCGAAGAGAACTACTTCTTCAAGCTGAGTGCGTTTGCTGATCAGTTGCTGGAGTACTTCGAGAACACCCCAGGCGTTGTGCAACCCGACGGCTATCGCAACGAGGTCCTGGGGCTGCTTCGGCAGGAACTCCGCGACGTATCCATCTCCCGGTCTTCGCTCGACTGGGGTATTCCGGTGCCCTGGGACGACGGGCACGTCTTCTACGTCTGGTACGACGCGCTCATCAACTACGCCACGGCAGCCGGCTTCGGCTCCGACGACGAGAGCTTCGAGAAATGGTGGCCATCGGTCACGCATGTGCTTGGCAAGGACATCATCCGCTTTCACTGCGTCTTCTGGCCCGCCATGCTCCTTGCAGCGGGCATCACGGATCTGCCGAAGTACGTGGTGCATGGTTGGCTGCTCATCGGCGGCGAGAAGATGAGCAAGTCGAAGCTGAACAGTGTGTCGCCCAAGCAGCTCGTCGAGGGCGACGCCGAGGCCGGCTATGTCGGGTTTGGCGTCGATGGCTTCCGCTACCACTTCCTGCGTGACCCCGCGTTCGGCCCCGATGGCGACTTCAGCTACGAGGCCATGATCAGCCGGTACAACAACGACCTCGCCAACCAGTTCGGCAACCTGTTGCAGCGGGTCATCACGGTGACGGGCAAGAAGTGTGGCGAAACGTCGCCCGCACCCAACCCAGACTCCACGCTTGCGCCCCTGGCCGCCCGCGCCATCGAGGAAGCGACCGCTGCCTGGGCCCGGTCCCAGCCGCCGATTGCCCTCGACGTGAGTTGGCGCCTCATCCGCGAGACGAACGAGTACCTGGCCGAACACGAACCATGGAAGATGGACGAGGGAGCGGCCGTGGACCAGGTGATGGGTGATGCGCTGGAGGTCCTTCGCATCGCCTGCATTCTTGCCGACCCCGCCTTGCCCGTTGGGGCCCAGAAGGCGTGGGAACGCATCGGGCTTCCTGGCCGCGTCGAAGACCAACGTCTGCCCGACGCCGGCGTATGGGGACAGTATCCGGGAGGTCTCACCCTGCAGGCCGGGGATCCCCTCTACCCGCGGCTCAAGGGCTGACCATGGTCAGCTGGATCGACAATCACTGTCACATCCCTGCAGGCACGGACGGCGACGAGTGGGTCGAAGCTGCCCGTGCCGCTGGTGTGCAGCAGATGGTCACCGTGGGTGTCACAACCGAACGGTCGCGCGAAGCCATCGCCGTCGCTGCCCGCCACGACGGCGTGCACGCCACGGTAGGCGTACACCCCCACGACGCCACCGAGGGCACTGCGGGTCTGGAGGAGCTGCTCACGGCTCCCAAGGTGGTGGCCATTGGCGAAGCCGGTCTCGACTATCACTACGACCATTCACCCAGGGACGTGCAGCGGGTGGCGTTCGAGGAACAGATCGCACTGGCCCATGCGCACGACCTGCCGCTTGTCATCCACACCCGCGAGGCCTGGGATGACACGTTCGAGGTGCTCGACGGCTGTGGGGTTCCCCGCCGAACCGTCTTTCACTGTTTCACCGGAGGCCCCGAGGAAGCTGCCGCCGGAGTCGAGCGTGGCATCGTCATTTCGGTGAGCGGCATCGTCACCTTCAAGAACGCCACCGACCTGCAGGAGGCCGTACGGCAGACGCCGCTGGAGCGGCTCATGGTCGAGACCGACAGTCCGTACCTGGCTCCGGTTCCGCACCGAGGCAAGCCCAACCGGCCAGCGAATGTCGTGCACGTCGGAGAAGCCGTCGCCGGTCTGCTCGACATGCCGGTCGAAACGGTTGCAGAGGCGACGTCGGCGACCGCACGGGACTTCTACGGGCTCGATTGAGCCCGTTTCAGAATCGCGCGTAGCGCGGTCGGGGATCCGAATGAAGTTGCAATGGATCGAAGACCTTCCTAGCGTTGCTGGTCGCGCGTAGGGGTCCGTCCTTTCTGTGCGCCTGTCCATGTTCGCCAGTAAGGGGAATCGGGTTCTGAAACGAAGCAGAGTCAATGAGCGATGGCGAGTTGCCCTTGCCGGTCTTGTTGCTGTTCTGGCGATCCCGTTTCTGGTGATCGATTCGCCGTCGACTGCCGAAGGCATCGTCGAATCGATCGAGGACCCCGACGTCACCTCCGAACTGAACCTTGAAGCTGCAACCGTCGAAGACATTCCTGCGACGGCGGCTCCCGGTGCCGATGTTGTGGCCAAGCCAACCGTGGCCCGGCCCAACGTCGCATCCCTCGCTTCGCTGTCGTCGCAATGGGCGGCGGCCCGTGTCGTCGCAGTCGAGCAGGGTCTGGCAGCGCCGTTCGTTGCTGATGCGCCGTCGGACACCAACCTGGCGCTCCTGCCCGATGTCGACGTCGTCTACCCGCCAACGACGGTCCCGGGACCCGAACCAGAGGTCGAGCCCGAACCGGCACCGGAGCCCGAACCCGAGGATCCCGTCGATCCGGACGCGGGTGAAGAGCCCGGAGCGGAACCTGCACCCGACCCGGAGCCCGACCCCGATGCCGAGCCCGACCCCGACGCTGAGCCGGAACCCGAACCAGATCCTGAGCCAGCACCCGAACCCGAGCCGGCGCCTGAACCAGATCCCGAGCCAGAGCCCGAACCCGAGCCGGAGTCGACTGAACCGGTGATCCCGGCAGCGCCCGCACAGGTGAACGGACGTGTTCCACCCCCCGAGGGTGGGCCCACGGCTGCACAGTGGGATGCCTTGCGACGCTGCGAGTCCACGCACAACTATGCCGCCATCAGCCCGTCGGGTCTGTACCGGGGCGCGTACCAGTTCAGTCAGCAGACGTGGGACTGGGTCTCGGGGATTCACTACCCGTTCCTGGTCGGTATCGACCCGATCGATGCGCCTCCCGGCTGGCAGGACGTGATGGCCTACACCCTCTACGCCATGCGAGGATGGGACCAGTGGCCAATCTGCGGCAAGAATCTCCTCTGAGAATCCGGTGACCCACAGCCGTCCCACGGTGCATCGCCTCTTGGAAGAACACGGGCTGGCGGCACGTCGCGAGCTCGGCCAGAACTTCGTGGCCGATCCAAACACCGTTCGTCGGATTGCGGAACTCGCTGGGGTCGGGCCGGGTGACTTCGTGGTCGAGATCGGACCCGGGCTTGGATCGCTGACGCTGGCGCTGGTGGAGACCGGCGCCGAGGTCGTGGCGATCGAGGTCGACCCGGGCATGGCCGCTGTCGCCACGGACGTGGTCGGGGATTCGGCCCGGATCATCGAAGCCGATGCGCAGACCGTCGATTGGGATGCGCTGCTGGCCGATGTCAGCGGACCCGTCCACGTGGTGGCAAACCTTCCGTACAACATCGGCACAACGCTGATCATCGACATTCTCGAGAACGTCCCTCGGGTGGAAGCCCTTCTGGTGCTCGTGCAGACCGAGGTTGCAGAGCGCCTCGCCGCAACGGTTGGGTCCCGCACCTACGGCATCCCGTCGGTCCTGGTTGCGCTGCACGGGGTGGCCACGATTCCCGCACACGTGCCCCCGACGGTCTTTGTGCCCAAGCCGAAAGTCGATTCAGCCCTCGTCCGGATCGTCCGCCATGCCGAGCCGCCGGTGCAGGTCGATCAACGAACGTTGTCCACGGTGGTCAAAGCAGGCTTTGGGCAGCGTCGGAAGATGCTCCGGCGGGTCCTCAAACCGCTCTTGACCGAAGACCAGATCACCGCAGCTGGCGTGGACCCCACGCAACGGGCCGAGGAGCTGGATCTGTCCGCATGGGCATCGCTGGCCAATCAGGTGGATGCTGCCCCATGAGCGTCGAACTCCTTGCCCCCGCCAAGCTCACGGTCTCGCTGCGAGTGACCGGTGTCCGGCCCGACGGCCTGCATCTGATCGACGCCGAGATGGTGACACTCGACTTCTTCGACCATCTGCGGATCGACCCGAACGGCGACGGCGTCGTTCTCACGTCGGAAAGCACCATTCCGCCTGTCGATCTGGACCCGCACGACAACCTGGTGAGCCGGGCGCTTCGGCTGGCGGGACGTTCCGCCGGAGTGCAGCTGACCAAACACATTCCAGCCGGGGCCGGTCTCGGCGGCGGCTCTTCGGATGCGGCGGCCGTGCTGCGCTGGGCCGGCTACCACGACGTTGTTGGCGCGGCCTCGATCGGCGCCGACGTGGCCTTCTGCCTGCTTGGCGGTCGGGCGCAGGTCCGCGGCATGGGTGAGGTCGTGGAGCCGCTTCCGTTCGTCGACCGAACCTTCACCCTCGTCACACCGGCCATCCACTGCTCCACCCCGGCCGTGTATCGCCAGTGGGACGACCTCGGCGGACCGACAGCAGACGGCCCCAACGATCTTGAAGCGGCAGCGCTCGCCGTTGCCCCAGAGCTTGCCGTTGCTCGAGATGCGCTCGGAAACAGCACCGGTCAGACACCCATGCTGGCCGGGAGCGGAAGCTCGTGGTTTGTGGAGGGTGCGTTCCCGAAGGCGGGACGGGTTGTGCGCACCCGGCCGGCCGATCTGTCGCTGTAGCACCGCGCACCTCTGTCACCGGTTTCGTTCCGAAGTTCCGGGCGAGCTGTTGCGAGCGGCCACCGAGGCGGTATCGTGACCGCCGTTATGGGATCTCTTGTCAAGAAACGCCGGAAGCGCATGCGCAAGAAGAAGCATCGCAAGATGTTGAAGCGCACGCGAGCGCAGCGGCAGCGCGGCCGCTAGGCCTCGTCACAGCACAATCGAGTCGATTTCCGGCCCGCGCAAGCGGGCCGGTTGCGCGTCCGCCCGCATGCCGTACAGCTGTGGGCGCTACGCTGACGAACGAACACCTTGGCCGGTAGTTCAATTGGCAGAACGCCTGGTTTTGGTCCAGGAGGTCGCAGGTTCGATCCCTGCCCGGCCAGCTCAATCCGCTTGGCTTCACGTGGCTTGCCCGGAAGCGATAACAATGGAGAGATGGATCGCACCCAGGTTGCTGCCCTGGTGCTCGGACCAACTCCGACCCGCACCGCCAAGCAGACTCGAACACCCACCGATCCGCTGGCGCCCATCGCGGGCCGGTCCGTGCTCGGCTGGGTTGTCGACGCAGCAATCGGGGCATCGGTTCGTCGCATCGCACTGGTCGGCGACGAACCCGGCATCGGCGTCCGAACCGAGCTCGCCCGGCGGACCGACAACGCACTGATCGACATCGTCACCCCCGACGGCCTCGATGGCGTCGACACGATCGCCCTTGCCATCGAACGTCTGGGGGGAGAACTCGTCCTCAGCGACAACAGCCATCTGTTGTTGCTGTCCGGGACGGCTCCACAGATCGACGCCCGAGAGCTGCGGGCACTCATCGCCGACCACGTGAGCAGCGGGGCATCGGCGACGCTGCTCGGTTCCTCAGGTGGTTCCGTCAGCACACCCGACAGCGAGCCGACGGTGACGATCGACGAGGTCGGCAACGTCACGTCGACCCACGAACAACGCAAGAGCTGGTCCGACGACACCGCCGCCATCGCCGTTGTTCGAGCGTCGCTCCTTGCCCCAGCGCTCCGCCGGGTCACCCCCAGGGGCTGGCGGAGTCAACCGCTCGTGGTCGATGCCGTCGAGGCCCTGCGTTCGGCCGGGCACCATGTGCACGACGTGCCGCGCGACGAACCCGTCTGGCAGATCTCCTCGCACGCCGCACGTGCCCCCATCGAGATGAAGCTGCGGGATCGCATCGTCGACAATTGGGTCGAGCGCGGCGTTTCCATTCCCGATCCCCGCCAGGTGTCGATCGATGCAGCGGTCACCCTTGGCCAGGGTGTACAGGTTCTTCCGGGAACCGTGTTGCAGGGGTCGACCGAAGTTGGCGATGGCACGGTCCTTGGGCCGAACAGTCAGATCGTCGACGCATCCATTGGTGCTGGCGTCCGGGCGGCCCATGTGGTGGTGCGGAACACCGAGATTCCTGCACACTCGAAGCTGGAACCCTTCAGCGTGCTTGGTAGCCCGCCGATGGGTGAAACCGTATAGTCGAAGACGGGCCACGGTGCGCACGAATGCCGCCGGTGGAAGCTGGTGAGGGCCGCATGGAGCAGGTAACGAAGAAGAAGCTGGCGATCTATGCCGGCCGAGCCACACAGGCGCTCGCCAACGAGGTGGCCGCCGAGTTGGACCTTGGCCTCGGGGAGGCCAACGTGGCCGAATTCGCCAACGGCGAGATTCACTGCCGCTTCAACGAGTCTGTCCGAGGCAGCGATGTGTTCATCATGAACACGCACACCGCCTGGGACGGAGCGAGCGTCAACGACGCCATCATGGAACACCTCGTCATGGTCGACGCCGCAAAGCGGGCCTCCGCCAAGCGCATCACGGCGATTGCACCCTTCTACGGATACGGCCGCCAGGACCGAAAGTCATCTGGCCGCGAACCCATCACGGCCAAGATGGTCGCAAACATGTTCAAGGTTGCCGGTGCCGATCGCATCATCAGCGTCGATCTGCACTCGGGTCAGATTCAGGGCTTCTTCGACGGGCCGGTCGATCACCTCACCGCCATGCCCGTGCTGGTCGACCACCTTCGCTCCATCAGTGGCGAAGACCTCGTGGTGGTCTCTCCCGATGCCGGTCGCGTGAAGGTCGCCGAACGGTACGCCAATCAGCTGGGTGCCTCGCTCGCCATCGTCCACAAGCGTCGGAGCGTCGAGCACAAGAACGTCGTCGAAGCCAAGGACGTCGTGGGCGAGGTCGACGGCAAGGTCTGCGTGCTCATCGACGACATGATCGATACCGGCGGCACGATCGTGGCTGCGGCCGAGCAACTCACCGAGCGCGGCGCTCGGTCGGTCATTGCGGCCACGACACATCCGCTGCTTTCGGGCCCTGCCGTGGACCGGCTCAAGAACTCGTCCATCGAGCAGGTCGTTGTCACGAACACGCTGCCGCTGCCTCCGGAGAAGCAGTTCGACAAGATCGTTGTGCTCTCCGTTGCCGGGATCATCGCCAAGGCGATCGATGCCGTGTTCCGCGACACGACCGTCTCGGAGATCTTCGGCGGCTACAACCAGGCCTGAGCCAATCGGAGCTTCAGCCGTCGGGACGGCCCGCTATCGGGTTCGACGGACGTCGTCGGGGTCGATCACGATGAGGTCGGCGGGAGCGGGCGGCCGAGCTGGCTGAGCGCCCGCAGGCGCCGGCCCTTGCATGATGGTGCGAAGGATGGTCATCGGGTCGAACGCGGGAGCCGGCCGATTGCGCATGGCGATTGCATGTTCGGCCCTGCGGCGTTCGCCGTTGGCCTGCATCGCCACGAACAGGCCCAGACCAATCGTGAACAATCCGTTGCCGGCGCCCGAGAACAGCTGCACAAGGCCGATTGCGCTCAACGCGAATCCGGCACGTCGACCGATGACCGCCGCTTCCACCGTGGCAACCTCCCGGTCGCCATTGCGATGCCACTTCCAGGCCTGTAGCGCCCGGCCGCCATCGAGCGGAAGTGCTGGCAACATGTTGAAGACAGCAAGCCCCAGGTTGATGACCCCGAGGTAGCCGAGCGTGGCCACGATGATGGCCGGAAGGCTCACAGCGAAGGCTCCAATCGCGCTCAGCCCAGCAGCAGCCGCAATCGCAACGCTCACGATCGGGCCGGCAACCGCAATGTTGAAACTGTGCCTGGGAGTCCTCGGTTGATCGGTGAGGCGGGCCACTCCGCCCAACATCCACAGCGTGATGCCGCTCGTTCCGACACCATGTCGACGGGCCACGAGGGCATGGCCGAACTCGTGCGCAAGGATGGACAGAGACAACAGCACCGCGGCTGCGGCGCCCGCCAGCAGGTACACCGGGGCCGAGAGGCCGGGGGCGAAGGTGGGGAAGAAGAAGCTGGCGAGGTTGGTGGCCACGACGGCGGCGAACACGAAGATGCTCCAGTGCAGACCAACCGGAATGCCCTGGATTCGACCGAGACGGATGGAGTCATTCATGCTCCCGTTCAACGTCGGGTCGACACGCGAAATTCCTCGATGCTCCCGGTATCCTCAACAGGTCAACAACTCAACTCTTGGATGAAGGATGGCGTCATGGACGAGCTACTTCTCACTGCAAACCTCGGTCGCGAGACCGGAACCCGATCCAGCCGGCGCCTGCGTGCAGCCGGCCAGGTCCCAGCCGTTGTGTACGGCCTGGGCGAGGAACCGGTCTCGATCTCGGTCGAATGGACCGCTCTTCGCAAGGCACTCACCACCGACGCCGGTGTGAACGCCCTGATTCAGCTCAACATCGACGGAGAAACACAGCTGTCGATCATCAAGGAAATCCAGCGCCACCCGGTGCGCCGCGACGTCACCCACGTCGACTTCATCCGAATCGACGCCAACGCCATGGTCACCGTGGACGTGCCGCTCATTCTCATCGGTGAAGCCCGCAACGTCACCCAGGTGTCGGGCATGGTCGATCAGGCAATGTTCTCCATGTCGGTGAACTCCAAGCCCAACGCGATCCCCACCGAGATCACCGTCGACATCAGCGAGCTCGAGGTCGGCGAGTCCATCAAGGTCGGCGAGGTTGCTCTTCCTGAAGGTGTCACCACCGATCTCGATCCTGAAGACGCGGTTGCGTCGGCACTCGTCACCCGCTCCACCCTCGAGGCCATGCGCGAGGAAGAAGCAGCGGAAGCTGCCGAGGGCGAAGAGGGCGAAGCTCCAGCCGCCGATGCCGAAGGCTCCGACGACGACTCCTGAGTCGTCGCTCACCCGGATCAGCTGAGCGCCGCGTCGTGTTCAGCCGAAAGAACAACGCTCGCACGGGAACCCCGGCCGATCTTCTTGTGGTCGGTCTGGGGAACCCGGGCGAGGACTATGCCGGCACCCGACACAATGTGGGTGCCGAGGTCGTCGAGGTGCTCGCTGAGCGCCGCAGTGACCGGCTCAAGGCCACCAAACAGGCCGCCCTCGTCGCCGAGCTGCGCATGGGCGACGCCCGGGTTGTCGTGGCCTTCCCGCAGACCTTCATGAACGATTCGGGTCGTTCGGTCCGCGATCTGGTGAAGCGTCACGGGATCGACGACATGACTCGGCTCATCGTGGTCCACGACGAGCTCGATCTCGATGTCGGCCGCCTCAAGCTGAAGGAAGGCGGTGGACTGGCCGGGCACAACGGCCTGAAGTCCATCAAACAGCACATCCACACCGCCGACTTCGTTCGCCTTCGGATCGGCATTGGCCGTCCTCCCGGCCGACAGTCTGTTTCGGATCATGTGCTTCGGCGCCCCGGCAAGGCCGACCGGGTGGAGCTCGACATCGCGATCGAGCAGGCAGCCGACGCCGTGGAACGCATCGTGACCGACGGGGTGTCGGCAACCATGAACGGGCTCAACCAGTGACCGAACAACTCCAGGCACCGCTTGCCGGACTCGCCGGGGCGCTCAGCGACGACCCGGCCATCATCTCGGTCATGGGGCGGCAGAGTGCCGTGCTTGCCGTGGCCGAGGCTGCCCGCCCACTTACCCTGGCGAGCATCGCAGCACAGTCCGAGCGGCGACCAGTGGTGGTTGCGGTTCCGACCTCGACCGAAGCTGAACGGCTCCGGAGCGACCTCGCCACCTACCTTGGCGATGACGACGTGTCGTTGTTTCCCGCGTGGGAGACCCTTCCGTTCGAACGGGTCAGCCCCAACGTCGAAACCATGGGTCGGCGTCTCGAGGTGCTCTGGCGGCTTCGCGACCCCGACACCACGCCGCGGGTCGTTGTTGCATCGGCGCGAGCGCTGGTGCAACGGCTTGGTCCCAACACCGATGAACTGGAACCCATCGTCATTGGCGTCGGTGACCAGATCGATGTGGGCGACCTGTCCCTGCAGCTCGTCAACGCCGGATACCGGCGTGAACCACAGGTCGAGCACCGCGGCCACTTCGCCGTCCGTGGGTCCATCGTTGATGTCTTCCCAAGCACCGACTCGAGCCCGGTTCGCATCGATCTCTGGGGCGACGAGGTCGACCGGTTGACCGAGTTCAGCGTCACGGACCAACGGTCAACAATCAGCCGGTCCGAAGTTGTCATCCATGCAGCTCGCGAGGTCGTGGCGTCCGAGTCGATCTCCGAGCGTGCCCGCCAACTGGTGGCTTCGGAGCCCTGGGGACGTGAGCAGTGGGAGCGCCTGGCCGACGGCGAATTCTTCGACGGCATGGAGTCATGGCTGCCCTGGCTGGCCGAATCCGACCAGGTGCTTGCCGACCACCTCGACGACGAGGCGCTCATCGTTCTTGTCGAGCCCCGCAGGCTCCGCGATCGGGCTGGCGACATCCTCGCCGAAGAGGCCGATCTTGCAGCGACGCTCGCCCGAACGTGGGGCGCCGCCTCCGAAGGCGAGGACAGCGCCGACGTCTTCCCCCGACTGCACGTGCCGTTCGACCGCATGTTGCTCGGCACGAGCGCACCGGTCTGGACAATGACCCTGGCCCCCGAAGGGCCCGACGTCGCCACGATGGCGGCAAGCGGCTGGGAGTCAGCGCTCGGCGACCCACCTCCGCTTGTGGGTCAACTGCAGCGCCTCATCGCCGAGGGCTTCCAGGTGGTTGTCGGAGCAGACGGCACGGGAACGGCACCTCGCCTGGCCGTCCTCCTTGCCGAGACCGCAGGCGTGCACCTGCCCGTTCTCGACACACTTTCCGCCGGCGAATCGGGCATCGTCGTGGCACCGCTCGAACGTGGCGCAGTCTTCTCGGACGCGAAGGTCGCGGTCATGTCCGAGTCCGACCTCACCGGACGTCGGCGCACGCACCGTCGGGCCCGAGCCAAACAGAAGGCCGCATCCCAGGACACGTTCGACGATCTGTCGCCGGGCGACTACGTGGTGCATCACCAACACGGTGTCGCCAGATTCTCGGGCATGGTCACCCGGGCCATCGGGGGAGTGGAGCGCGACTACCTACTCCTCGAATATCGCGGCGACGACAAGCTGTATGTCCCCACCGATCAGATCGGCATCGTGCGCCACTACACGGGTGGCGACAGCCCGTCGCTGTCGAAGATGGGCGGAAGTGAATGGTCCAAGACCAAGTCACGCATCCGTTCCGAGGTCAACGAGATCGCCCAGGAGCTCGTGGTCCTCTACCAGAAGCGGGTGACCGCCGAAGGCCATGCATTCCCACAGGACACGCCATTCCAGGCTGAGCTCGAAGACTCCTTCCCGTTCCAGGAAACCCCCGATCAGCTGGTGGCCATCACCGACGTCAAGGGCGACATGGAGCTCCCGTATCCAATGGATCGGCTTGTCGTCGGCGATGTCGGGTTCGGCAAGACCGAGATTGCGGTCCGGGCTGCCTTCAAGGCCGTCCAGGACAACAAGCAGGTCGCTGTGCTTGTGCCGACCACGCTCCTCGCACAACAGCACCACCAGACGTTCTCCGAACGCTTCGCCAGCTTTCCTGTGCGAGTCGAGGTGCTCAGTCGGTTCCTCACAAATGCCCAGGCGAAGAAGGTCATCCAGGCCGTCAACGATGGCTCGGTCGATGTGCTTGTCGGAACCCACCGCATGCTCAGCCAGGAACTGCAGTTCAAGGACCTCGGCCTGCTCATCGTCGACGAGGAGCAGCGCTTCGGGGTGAAGCACAAGGAAGCCATCAAGTCGCTGCGCACCAACGTCGACGTGCTCACGCTCACCGCAACGCCCATTCCCCGAACCCTCGAGATGAGCCTCACGGGAATCCGCGACATGACCCTGCTGCAGACCGCGCCGTCGGAACGGCAGCCGATTCTCACCTACGTCGGCGAACAGAACGACCGTGCCATCGCCGAGGCGATCCGTCGTGAGCTGTTGCGAGAGGGGCAGGTCTTCTTCGTGCACAACCGCGTGCTCGACATCGACCACACCGCAGCAAAGATCCGTGAGCTCGTCCCCGAGGCCCGGGTCGCAGTCGCACACGGGCAGATGGATGAAGGATCGCTCGAAGGTGTGGTGCTCGACTTCTGGGAGGGCGAATACGACGTTCTGGTCTGCACCACGATCATCGAGAGCGGCATCGACATGCCGTCGGTGAACACCCTTGTGGTTGATCGTGCCGATCTGTTGGGGCTTGGGCAGATGCACCAGTTGCGTGGCCGCGTTGGCCGTTCCGGGCAACGGGCATACGCCTACCTCATGGTGCCGCCAGACAAGACGCTCTCGGAACAGGCATACGAACGTCTGAAGACGATTGGCGAGGCCACCGACCTGGGGTCGGGGTTCAAGATCGCCATGCGAGATCTGGAGATCCGCGGCGCCGGAAACCTGTTGGGCAACGGACAGTCCGGCCACATCGCTGCCGTCGGCTATGACCTGTACTGCCAGATGGTGACCGAGGCCGTTTCGGAGCTCAAGGGCGAGTCGGTCGAAGAAGCAGAAGAACTCAAGGTGGAGCTGCCGATCAAGGCGTTCCTGCCGGACAGCTACATGTTCACCGAAGACCAGCGGCTCGAGGCCTACAGGCGACTCGCGACCCTCCGGACGGCTGCCGAGGTCGAAGACGTCCGTGCGGAGTGGGTTGATCGGTACGGACCTGTTCCTGACCCTGCCGAGAACCTTCTGGACGTTGCGCTCGTCAGGGCGGCGTGTATCCGCACCGGCATCACCGAATTGACCGTTGCCAAAGGTCCCGGATTCGGCGGACCCGATCACCTGGTCCGGATGTCTCCGCTTGCGCTGGCAACCTCCAAACAGATTCGGCTCGACCGGATCTACAAACATTCGTTGTACAAGGAGGCCGACGGCGGCTTCCTGCAACTCGGGATGAAGAAGGGCAACATCGCGCAACAGGTCGTGATGGCGCTCGAAGATCTTGCCCCGGTGGAAGACCCTGAACCCGAGAAAGTGCCATCATGAATCCCGTGATCCGACGTTCCCGACTCCTCCTTGCTGCGATTGCGGCGCTCTGCACATTGTCCGCCTGCGCTGGGGGCTCCGACGAGCTCCTGCAGGTCGGCGACGACGTATCCGTGACCCAGCAGGAACTCGTCGACTTCGCATCGGCGCAAGGCGATGGCACTCCACTGACCGCCCTCAGTTCCGATGCCGTGCGCGGGTTCTTCCGAAACATCGTCATCGGCACGGCGATTGCCGACCAGCTGGCCGAAGAGGGCGTCGTGCCCTCCGACGGACAGCTGAGCGAATGGCGGAACTCGCTCGCCGAAACCAGCGACGGCCTCAACGCCGACGACAACCTGGTCGTCGTGCTGTCGCGCAGCGAATGGGCCTTCGGAGCGCAGGACGCCTACGGCTTCCCCGACAACTACTCGGCTGCCGGACGGGCCCTGATCGCCGAGATCGACGACGTCGAGGTGTCGAGCAGGGTTGGCGTCTGGGACAGCGAGGCGGCCGAGATTCTGCCGCCGATCCTCGCCGGACGCTGAGCGGTCGGGTGGGCCGACTCACCATCGTCGGACTCGGCCCTGCCGGTCCCGAACTGATCACGGCCGAGACCCGCGATCTTCTGGCTGGCCCTGCACCCGTCTTCGTCCGTACCACTCGCCATCCAGCCGCCGAAGGACTTCGAATCGCCGGTTCGTTCGACGACGCCTATGAAACGCACGGCACGTTCGCTCAGGTGTACACGGCGATCGCCGAGTCGCTTGTATCGGCAGCGAACGAGCACGGGCACGTCGTGTACGCCGTTCCCGGTTCACCCGTGGTTGCCGAGCACACCGTGGAGTTGTTGCGCAACGACACCCGGGTCGACGTCGACGTCCGTCCTGCGCTGAGTTTCGCAGACCTTGCCTGGGTCGCACTCGGAATCGATCCCATGGCTGCTGCGGTCACGATCGTCGATGCCCACCGGTTCTCTGCCGACGCGGCCGGTCGCCTTGGCCCGCTCCTGGTCACACAGGTCCACTCCGCCGACGTGCTCGATGACGTCCTGTTGGCCGTCGACGACGTCGCTCCCGAAACCGTCACCATTCTGAAGGGACTCGGAACCGCAGAGGCGCAGGTTCAGGAGGTGGATTGGGCCGATCTGGCCGCGTCCCTCCAGCCCGACCATCTGACGTCCCTCTGGATCCCCAAGCTGGCCGAGCCGGTGGCTGCGGCGTTCGTGGAATTCGACGAACTCGTCCGCAGGCTGCGGGACGAATGCCCCTGGGATCGGGCACAGACACACGCCTCGCTCCGCGGCTACCTGCTCGAAGAGGCCTACGAAGTACTCGAAGCAATCGATGGCGTGACCGCCGACCCCGACGAGCACTACGTCGACCTCGAAGAGGAGCTCGGCGACCTGCTGTTCCAGGTCTTCTTCCACTCGCGCCTCGCCGCCGAAGAAGGACGCTTCACCGTGGCCGACGTTGCTCGTGGCATCCACGACAAGCTGCACGCCCGTCACCCGCACGTCTTTGGCGATGCCGATGCCGCCGAGACGGTCGCAAATTGGGAGCTCGCCAAGAAGGTCGAAAAGCAACGCGACAGCGTTCTCGACGGCATCCCGTCCGCCCTTCCTGCGCTGGTGCATGCGCTCAAGAACCAGAAACGGGCGGCGTCCACCGGATTCAGCGGTCCGGACCTGAACTGGGCCCTCGACGATGTGGCCGAGGAGCTGGCCGAGGTCACTGAGGATCCGTCGGAACACGAAATCGGGGACCTGCTGTTCGCTGCGGTCCAGGTCGCCCGGATGCAGGGGGTCGATCCCGAAGCTGCGCTCCGGGGTGCCACTGGTCGCTTCGCCGAGCGTTTCCGGATCGTTGAGGCCACGGCCGAGGCTCGGGGTGTTGCCCTCGACACGGCCGACCAGCGAACCCTCACCGAGCTCTGGGAAGAAGCGAAGCGGGCGCTCTCCTGAGGCCATCGCTGCGGGCGATGGCCTCCCTGTCAGACATCGGAGAGTGATGGGGAAGGGTCGGCAACTGCGCTCGACGTGAGGTGTAGCGTTGTCATGGGCGCCGGTTCACCTTCGAACCACGGGCGCCCTTTCACGTGTGCTGTCCGGCATTCATCTCTGAGGAGTCCCCAAAAGTGACAACCATCAATGCAGTTCTGGGCCGTGAAGTCATCGATTCCCGGGGCAACCCGACCGTCGAGGTCGAGGTTGCCACCAGCTCTGGCGCCGTCGGCCGCGCCCTCGTGCCGAGCGGCGCCTCCACCGGCCAGTTCGAGGCGGTCGAGCTCCGCGACGGCGGCGACCGCTACCTGGGCAAGGGAGTGCTCACCGCTGTTGGCTTCGTGAACACCGAGATCGCCGACGCGGTGACCGGTATGGACGTCACCGGGCAGCGAGCCATCGACATGGCCATGAATGACCTCGACGGCACCTCCAACAAGGGTCGTCTCGGAGCCAACGCCATCCTGGGCGTCTCTCTCGCTGCTGCGCATGCCGCTGCCGCCGAGGTCGGACTGCCCCTGTACCGCTACATCGGTGGGCCACACGCCCACATGCTGCCGGTTCCCATGATGAACGTGCTCAACGGCGGCGAACACGCCGACAACAACATCGACCTCCAGGAATTCATGATCATGCCGGTTGGGGCGGCGTCGTTCTCCGAAGGTCTCCGTTGGGGCATCGAGACCTACCACACGCTCAAGGGTGTGCTCCACGAACGCGGCCTCTCCACGGCAATCGGGGACGAGGGCGGCTTCGCCCCCAACCTGGGCTCCAACGAGGAAGCCCTCACACTGCTCATGGAAGCCATCGAGAAGGCTGGCCTCACGCCGGGCGAGGACATGGCGCTCACGATGGATGTGGCGTCCTCGGAGTTCTACAAGGACGGCAACTACGTGCTGGCCGGCGAAGGCCGCACGCTCAGCTCCGATGAGATGGCCGGCTACCTCAGCGATCTTGCCGACCGCTACCCGATCGTGTCCATCGAAGACGGGCTCGACGAGGAGGACTGGGACGGCTGGGCCACGCTCACGGAGTCCATTGGTGATCGGGTGCAGCTGGTGGGCGACGACCTGTTCGTGACCAACTCCGAGCGTCTGCAACGCGGCATCGACACCAACGTCGCAAACTCCATCCTCGTCAAGGTGAACCAGATCGGCTCACTCACCGAAACGCTCGAAGCCGTTGGCCTGGCCACCCGCTCCGGCTACACATCGGTCATGTCGCACCGCTCCGGCGAAACCGAGGACGCCACAATCGCCGATCTTGCGGTCGCCGTGAACTGCGGACAGATCAAGACCGGAGCACCCGCCCGCTCCGACCGTGTCGCCAAGTACAACCAGCTTCTGCGAATCGAGCAGGATCTCGGCGAAGCCGCCGTCTACCCGGGCCGAGGCGCACTCGCTGGCGCATGAGTCGACCCACCGCCCGCCCGCAACCGAAACCCGGACCTCGCCCACGATCGGCGACTCCACGACAACGGCCGCAGCGCGCCCATGACGCCGTCCGCAAGGGGCGTCCCTCGGGTGAGCGCGCTCGTCGAGTCCGGCGTGGCGAGCAACGACCCTCGCCAGCACGGTCACAACGGCGAGTCGAACGAACCGCCATGCGGTGGCTCCGTCCAATCACCCGGTTCCTGGCGCGGCTGGGGCTTGCGGCGATCATCTTCGCGGTATTCGTCTTTGGTGTCTTCCCGACCGGACGGTACGTGGAGCAGCGACAGGAGCTGGACCGGAGCACCCAGGAACTCCGTCTTCTCGAAGCCGAGAATGCCGAACTGCAGGAACGCGTCGATCGGCTCGAGAGTGACGAGGAAATCGAGCGCGTTGCGCGTGGCGAATACGACCTCGTTCGCCCGAACGAAGAGGTCTACGCGGTCCTTCCGCCAGCCGGGGGCTGATCATCCCGGCCGACATTGCAAGATCGTCGGTGCGCGGTACTCTCGCCCAGAGGGCGCCCGCCGCATCTGACGACGATGCATCGTGGGCCGCGAGGTGACGTGGTGAAAGCAACTTCTCGGCGGAGCACGGGTGTCATGTTGACGCTCGCGATGTTCGCCGTGCTCATGGCCGTTGCGACGCCTGCGTTCTCCCAGACCATCACCTGCGCGGGTCAGACAGCGACGCTGGTGGGCACCGAGGGTCGTGACTCGCTGGTGGGCACCGACGGTCCCGACGTCATCGTGGCTCTGGGCGGGTCCGACCGCATCTACGGCAACGGCGGCGACGACATCATCTGCGCCGGTTCCGGACGCGACCGTGTGTGGGGTGGCCCCGGCGACGACCGCATCGAAGGTGGGCCGGGCCGAGACCGCCTGGTCGCCCAAGGCGGCGATGACACCGTCCTCGGTGGATCCGGACGTGACGTCCTGAAGGGCGGCACCGGAAACGACCGGCTCAACGGCGGCAAGAGTACCGATACCTGCCTGGCCGGCGAGACGCTGAACAATTGCGAAGCGCTGGTTGTTTCGGTCAGCAACCCCACGGTCAGCCGGGTGCTCCACATCAGCATCGATGGGCTCCGGCCCGATCACATCACCCAGCAGCTCATGCCCAACCTCACCGCGTTCCTGGAGCGCAGTACCCACACCATGAACGCCCGGACCGATCCAGCGTTCACCAAGACCCTTCCCAACCACACGTCCCAGCTCACCGGCCGCCCGGTCTTCGGTGGCAGCGGCCATGGCATCACGTACAACGAGGACATGGGTCGCACCGTGCACACCGAGGCGGGGGAGTACGTGGCGTCGGTGTTCGACGTGGTGCACGACAATGGGCTTCGAACCGCGGTCTACGCCGGAAAGTCCAAGTTCGACATGGTCGACCGGAACTGGAACGGTCAGAACGGCGCCGTGGACACGACCGGAACGAACGATGGCCGAGACAAGCTCGATTTCTTCCTTCGTGACGACCCCGAGGACGCCGTTGACCCGTTCGTGGCCGAGCTCTCCCGCACCTCGAAGCTGGCGTACACGTTCTTCCACGTCCGCAGCCCCGACGAATTCGGCCACTCCGACACCTGGGGATCTGCCGCATACCGCGAGGGTGTCGCCGAAGCCGATCGGGTCTTCGGGCGACTCGTCAACGCAATCGATGGGAACTCGGAGTGGGCGGCGTCGACGGCAATCATCGTCGTCTCCGACCACGGTGGGCCGCTGGGGCAATCGCTTCATCAGGACGAATCGCTCGCCGAGAACTACACGATTCCCTTCATTGTCTGGGCTCCCGGTGTGGCGGCGGGAACCGACCTCTATGCGCTGAACAGCGCCAGCCGTCAGGAGCCGGGTACCTCGCAGATCGGCCTCGATGCCGTCCAGCCCATCCGGGGCCACGACGTTGCGAACCTCGCGCTCGACCTGCTCGGACTACCTCCAGTGCCGGGATCCGTGGCCAATGTGCGTCAGGATCTGCGGATCAACCAGGGCTGATGCAGGCTCGTGCCGTATCGTTGTCCCATGACTTCGACGTACCCGCAGCTCGACTCGGTCGACGCTGTTCTGGACCAACTCGGCGCCCACAATTATCTGTCCGATCGAGGACTCGCCACCTCGATCTTTCTGGCCACGCACCTGCGGCGTCCGCTGCTCCTCGAAGGAGAGGCTGGCGTGGGCAAGACCGAGGTCGCCAAGGTCATCAGCGCCGCCACGGGAGCCGAGCTCATTCGGCTCCAGTGCTACGAGGGCATCGATGCATCGCAGGCGCTCTACGAATGGAACTACACCCGGCAGTTGCTGCATCTGCGTACCGCCGAGGCAACCGGTGCGGCGGCATCAGCCGACACCGACGATCTTGAAGATGAACTGTTCACCGATCGGTTCCTGATTCGGCGACCGCTGCTGTCGGCCATCGACCATCAGGCGGCGATCCCCCCGGTACTGCTGATCGATGAAGTGGATCGTGCCGACGACGAGTTCGAGGCCTTCCTTCTCGAAGCGCTGTCCGACTACTCGGTGACGATTCCGGAACTCGGCACGTTCAGCACGGACCAGCCCCCGCTGGTCATCATCACCTCGAACCGGACCCGCGACGTTCATGATGCGCTGAAGCGCCGAGCCCTCTATCACTGGGTTGAGCACCCCGACTTCGAACGAGAGGTCGCAATCATCACCACGAAGGCTCCACTGGTCGACGCCGCACTGGCTCGTCAGGTTGCGTCCGCGACGGGACAGTTCCGTGACATGGGAATGTACAAACCACCGGGCATCGCCGAGACACTCGACTGGGCGAACGCACTCCACCTGCTGTCCGAATCGACCCTGACCGAAGACGCAGTCGATTCCACGTTGGGCACCCTGCTCAAGTACCGCGAGGACCAGGAACGGGCTCGCCGTGCCGGACTCGAAAGCGTCATCGAGATCGCTCTGAACGCGTGACCACGCCGACGGCAGACCCCGAAGGTCTGTCGATCCAGCCCGACACCGACCGGATCGCGGTCGGATTCGTCCATTGCCTCCGAAGCGGCGGCCTGCAGGTGCCCGTCAGCTGTTCGCTGCGGTACCGACAGGCGCTCGAGGCCGTGGGTCTGGACAGAGGGGCCGACGTGTACTGGGCGGGCCGCGCAACGCTCATGACCCGCCCCGAAGACCTGGCGATGTACAACGCCATGTTCTTGGCGTTCTTTCACCAGAACGGCACGGGGTTCAAGGTCCGCTTTGAGGACGAAGCAGAATCGGCCTCGCTAGCCGCCGATGACGACGATGGCGACGGCGACGGTGAGGACGGCGTGGGCGACGATGATGTGATTGCGCTGCGCTACTCCTCGGCCGAGGTCCTTGGTGAGAAGGATTTCGCGGAATTCACCAAGGCCGAGCTGCTCGAAGCGCAGAAGGTGATGGCCCAGATGCGGCTGCGGCCCGCGCAGCGCTCCTCGCGGCGACGGGTTCCCGCTGGCCGCGGCGACCGCAACGATCTGCGTCAGACTGTCCGTGCGGCCATGAGAACGGCCGGAGAGCCGCTGTCACTCGCCACCACGACCACCGGAGAGCGCACCCGCAGGCTGGTGCTGCTCCTCGACGTGAGTGGGTCCATGGAGCCGTACGCCAGAGTGCTCATCCGGTTTGCGCACGCTGCCGTGGTCGGTCGGGGGCGGGTCGAGGTCTTCGGACTCGGTACGCGGCTCACACGGCTCACGCGACAGCTCGGATCCCACGACGTCGATGAGGCGATCGCGACGGCCGCAGGCTCGGTGGCCGATTGGAGCGGGGGAACCCGCCTCGGAGCCTCGATCGGTGTATTCAACGACGAGTGGGGCGTACGGGGTATGGCCCGCGGATCCATCGTTGTGGTGCTGAGCGACGGTTGGGATCGCGGCGACCCCGAAGAAATGTCGCTCGAAATGGAACGTCTGCAGCGCACGGCCCACTCAGTCATCTGGGTGAACCCGCTGAAGGCGAGCCCCGGCTACGAACCAATCGCTCGCGGAATGGCCGCAGCCATGCCCCACATCGACACCTTCCTCGAAGGCCACTCGCTCAATTCGCTCCAGTCCCTCGCCGACTCCATCGGTGCCTGACCACCAAAGGTGCCAGGCTCCTTTACAAAATGTAAAGCCCCTGTTTTCAATGAACTCGCCCCGCCCAGACCCAAAAGTGCCCAAGGTGCCTGGCACCGTTGTGGGGTTGAGGTGCCAGGCACCTTGGATGATCGGTAACGTGCAGACATGAAGGAGCTCCTGAACGACGTGGATCGGTGGCAACGACAGGGCAAGGCAATCGCCGTGGCTCGAGTTGTCGATCTGGATGGCTCAGGGCCCCGGCTTCCGGGCGCTGCAATGGCGGTCAATGAGGACGGCCAGGTCGCCGGATCCGTATCCGGCGGGTGCGTCGAGAGCGCCGTCGTGGTCGAGGCGCTCGAGATCATCGAGACCGGCGATCGCCGAATGGTCACGTTCGGCTACTCCGACGACGAAGCCTTCGCCGTCGGCCTGACGTGCGGCGGCACGATCCACCTCTTCCTCGAACCGCTGGACTGGTAATCGGTGACCGACGAGACGCCACTGTTCGCAGGGCTCAAGAACGCCATCCGAGCCGAGGAGCCAATCGCGCTCGCCACCGTCATCGAGGGGCCACACGTTGGCGCCAAGCTCCTGGTGAGCCCCACAGCCGGCTCCAGCGGCAGCCTGGGTGACGAGAACCTCGACCGCGTCGTCGAACGCGACGTCCTCGGCGAGCTCGCCTCGGGACGCACCGGAATCCGGCGGTACGGAGCCGAGGGGCAGGCACGCGAGGATACGGTCGCCGTCTTCATCGAGAGCTTCGCCCCGCCACCCCAGATGGTGATCTTCGGCGCAGTCGACTTCACCGCAGCGCTGGCCAAGGTCGCAAAGTTCCTTGGCTACCGGGTCACGGTCTGCGATGCCCGGCCCGTCTTCGCCACCCACCAGCGGTTCCCCATGGCCGACGCTGTCGTGGTCGACTGGCCCGATCGGCTTCTGGCTGAGATCGGCGAATCCCTCGGACCCCGCGACGCCGTCGCTGTGCTCACCCACGATGCCAAGTTCGATGTTCCGGCAATCACCTCGGCGCTCGAAACCGGCGTCGGGTACATCGGGGTCATGGGTTCACGGCGAACCCACGACGACCGCACATCGCGGCTTGTCGATGCCGGTGTGACCCCCGACGGGTTCTCCCGCCTTCGTTCTCCGATCGGCCTCGATCTCGGCGGTCGCACACCCGAGGAAACCGCAATCTCCATCGTGGCCGAGATCATTGCGCTACGAACGGGACGCGAGGTTCCGGCGCTGCGGGACACCCATGGTCCAATCCACCGCTGAGGAATCAGCCCTTCCGCACCGAGAACGTCGCGTTCCAGGTCTCGGCGGTCGCATCGTTGATGGAGAGCTGCCACGTGTAGCGCCGCCCCTTGGGCAGAGGCACTGCACCGAAGTTGATGCCCAGCGGAACCCACAACGGCGTACCGGGGGCCATCCCCGCAGGACGACCCGCCTCGAACTGGCCAGCGAGCGTGACCGGCTTGTTGTTGATCGCGACGGCATGGCCGTCCTCGTCGACGAGGTCGAGCCGCCAGTTGTGTTTCACGTTGGCCTGATCCCACGGCACCGCAATGCGAACCGCCACCGAGATGTGCTGCGGATTCGGTCCGATGATTCCGAGGCCGCCGCCAAGGATGAACAACTTGCCATCGGAGACCTGCACCGCGTCGGCCATGAGCACGATCGCATGAAATGCCGGTGGGTTGAACTCGAGGTCAGGTTGCTCCACGAGGCGACTCTAGTGCCGGGCGTGCCGGGATGAGGCAGCCGCAGTTGGTGACGCGATGACCATCGCCGCCGTGATTCTGGCTGCCGGTGCCGGAAGTCGGTTCCATGGACCGACCCACAAACTGCGGGCCGAGCTCGACGGACGTGCCGTGCTGCTCCATGCGCTGGAGGCAGCCGCCGCCGCTCCCGTCGACGACATGCTTGTGGTTGTTGGCGACGACGACTTCGCCGATCTCCTCCCGACCACCGTGACCATCGTGGAGAACCCCGATTGGGCGAGTGGCCAGGCGTCGTCGCTTCAGGCAGCCGTGGCCCATGCTCGATCCGCAGGACACGAGGCCGTGATCGTCGGCGTCGGCGATCAGCCCTTGGTCGGCGCCACCGCCTGGAGCCTCGTGGCAGCCGTCGATGCTCCAATCGCCGTTGCATCCTTCGACGGAGATCGTCGCCCGCCGGTGCGAATCCGTTCCGACGTCTGGGACCGCTTGCCGACCGAAGGGGACGAAGGTGCAAGAGTCCTGCTTCGGGCCCATCCTGAACTGGTGACGGCCGTACCCGTGCCCGGCGACGCCACCGACATCGACACCACCCAAGGACTGCAGGACATGCAAGGCCATCTTGACGACATCGAGGCCGTGACCGAGCTCCTCGGCCGGCGTCCCCAGGGACAGTTCACCGTGGCAGTCCGTGGACGTGATGGCGGCCCAATCGTTCTGCGCAACCATCCGGTGCTCGACGACGGTCGACCCATGCCAACGCTCTATTGGCTGTGCGGAGCGCACGAGTCGATGTTGGTCGGGCGACTGGAGTCGTTGAAGGGAGTCCGTCGAGCCGAAGCGGATCTGGGACTCGACGTGATTGCCGAGGCCCACGATCGGTACCGGGCGGAGCGCGACGCCGAGCTCGCCGCTGCCGGTGTCCAGCCAGAACATCGTCCGACCGGCGGTGTCGGCGGCACACGCATCGGCGTCAAGTGCCTGCACGCCCACTACGGCTGGTGGTTGGCGGGCGGCGACGATCCTGTGGGCCAGTGGGTCGCCGATCACCTGCACGAAGTCGACCATCCGAACTGGCCAGCTCCAGCACCCGAGGAAACCCCAACATGAGCGACCTGCCGATCTATGCCGGAATCGACTGCGGCACGAACTCCACCCGCCTCATCGTCGGCGACGGCGAACAGACCTTCGAACGAGAGATGCGCATCACCGGCCTTGGCCGCGGCGTCGACGCCACCGGCATGCTCTCGCCCGAAGGGATCGATCGGGTCCGCTCTGCCCTCGCCGAGTACCGGGAGATCATGGACCGCTACGAGCTGGCCGGCGTTCGCATGACGGCGACCTCCGCGGCACGAGACGCATCGAATCGGGACGAGTTCTTTGCGGTGGCCGAGGGGACAGTGGCGGTCACTCCCGAACTCATCTCGGGGCACGAGGAGGCTGAACTGTCCTTCCTTGGAGCGACCGCAGAGCTTGACCCTGCTGACGGCCCGTTTCTCGTCTTCGACATCGGTGGAGGCTCCACCGAGTTCGCCATCGGAAGCAGCCGCATGGAGGGTGGGATCTCCACCGATATGGGCAGCGTTCGCTTCAGCGAGAAGTACATCGAGTCCGACCCGCCACTTCCCGAGGAACTGTTGGCCTGTCTGTCTGTTGCGGAGACCCATCTCGACGACGTGCTTCGCGAGGTTCCGATCGTCCTGGGCGCACGCCAGCTGGTGGGCCTCGCTGGAACCGTCTCCACTGCCGCGGCGGTCGAGATCGGCCTGGCCGAATACGACCGCGACCAGATCCATCACTTCCGTCTGGATCGGGCAGCCATCGAGGACGTCTACCGAACGCTGGTGACCGAATCCAAGGCAGACCGCATGCACAATCCAGGGCTCGAGCCGGGTCGAGTCGATACCATCGTGGGCGGCATGTGCATCCTCGCCCGAATCGTCCGGTACTTCGATGCGGAAGACGTCCTCGTCTCCGAATCCGACATCCTCGACGGGCTGATCCTCTCGCAACGAACATGATTCGCTCTTCGCCGGAGCCCGGCGCTACCCCGCTCGCCGGTAAGCGTGTCACGTTGCGTCCACTCGTCGTCGAAGACTTCTCCCAGTGGCGCGAAGTCCGCACGGCGAACGACGAGTGGCTGACCAGGTGGGAACCGCAGCGGATTTCCGGCCAGCCCGACGTCGTGCACTCGAGGTCGGCGTTCTCGTCGCGATGTGCGGCTCGTCAACGGGAACGTCAGCTCGGAACCGGGTTCGGGTTCGGTGTCTTCATCGAGCACCGTCTCATTGGGGAGATGAATGTTTCGGCCCTCCAACGTGGGCCGTTCCAGAACGCCTACGTGGGCTACTGGATCGACGAGCGAGTGGCCGGGCAGGGCTACACGCCCGAGGCGCTCGCTGTGGCCATGCGGTTCTCCTTCGAGGAGCTTCGCCTGCACCGGCTGCAGATCGCAATCATTCCCCGCAACGGGCCATCCCGACGCGTTGTCGAGAAGCTGAACATCCGCCTGGAAGGTCTCGCCGAGCGGTACCTGGAGATCAATGGCGTCTGGGAAGACCACCTGCGTTATGCGATCACTTCCGAAGAGTGGCGTGAACGTGCCGCCGAGTTCTCCATCTGGTTCTGAGCGTCAGGCAAGATCCTCGAGCGGGTCGTCGAACTCGTTGAGGTGGCGCTGTCCGGTTTCGCAGGTGTCGCGGATGCTGCACCATCGGCACTGGGGTCCAGCTACCAGCGAGGGTGTTCGATTCTCGACCTGAAGCTCGATCATCCGCCGGATGCCGTTCACGGCCCGGCCGGCTGCGGCGAACAGCAGGTCCTCGTTGACATCCTCGGGATGGAACCTGCCCTGATCCAGGTAGTACGACGCCAAGCGCCTGGGCGGCACCCCGATCCGGACGGTTTCGATGAGGGCGTAGTACCGCAGGTCGTCGAGGTGGGCGGCCCGAAGCTTCCCGCTCTTCAGATCCACCAGCACCTTGCCGGCCTGCAGCCCGTTCGCCCGCCCCAGCGTGAGATCGATCTTGCCCTGCAGTACGACCTGGCCGTCGAAGAGTTCCAGACGAACCTTGGACTCGGTCACCGGCCTCCAGCGCTTCTCCAAGGGCGGCCAACACTCGGTGAACGCGGTGACATGACCCACGACGTCGCTACGCAGCTGTGCACGGTCGGCCTCGCTCAGCTCCTGGAGGAAGCCGGCAATGTGTTGTTCGGAGTGTTCGAGCGTGCCGAGCGCCTCGTCGACAAGATCGGCAGGATCAGGGGCACCGCGCCAGTTGATCGAGAGCTCGATTGCCTTGTGGACGATCGTGCCCCGCGCCAACGGAACCGACCATCCGGGAAACTCCATTTCGGCCAGGTACTTGGTTTCGCACCCATGTACCGCCGACAGCGCGTGCTTGTTCGCGAAGACCGTGTCGTCGGCTCCGAGGAGCTGCACATGGTCGGCGATGCCCTTCTCGATCTCGCCGCGCAGCTCGTAGCGGAGCTCTGCATCGAAGTCGGGGCGGGTGCCCGGAGTGGCCCCGAGCTGGTCCAGGACATCCTGCTGAGCGGGGGAGAGCTCGGCCACGAATCAGGCGCGTGCGTTCTCGCGGAGGATGAACTTCTGGATCTTGCCGGTGGAGGTCTTGGGCAGCTCACCGAACACGACAGACTTGGGGGTCTTGAAGCCTGCAAGATGCTCACGGCAGAACGCGATGATCTCTTCCTCGGTGACACTGTCGTGTCCGGGTTTCAGCTCGACGAATGCTGCGGGAACCTCACCCCACTTCTCGTGTGCTTTGGCAACCACGCCTGCAGCCAGGACGGCCGGGTGCTTGTAGAGGGTGTTTTCCACCTCGACCGATGAGATGTTCTCGCCACCGCTGATGATGACGTCCTTGAGTCGGTCCTTGATCTGGATGTAGCCGTTCTCGCGCCATACGGCGGCGTCGCCAGTGTGGAACCAACCGCCGTCGAACGCCTTGTCGGTTTCGGCCTGATCCTTGAAGTATCCCTTCATGACCGTGTTTCCGCGGACGAAGATCTCGCCCTGGGTCTCGCCATCGCGTGGCACCATCTGCATGGTGCCGGTATCGAAGACCGCCAGTTCTTCATTCATTGGCATGGTGACACCCTGCCAACTCTTCTTGTCGGCTCGAGCGTCGACATCGAGCTCGTCCCACTCGTCGCGCCAGACACACTGCGAAACGTGGCCGTATGTTTCGGTCAGGCCGTACACCTGCGTGACGTCGAAACCGATGGCCTCGATCGCTTTGAGAATGGCAGCAGGTGGCGGAGCGCCAGCGGTCATGGCGTGCACGACGTGGTCGAATTCACGCCGTTCGTCGTCTGCAGCGTTCACAAGCATCGACAGCACCACCGGCGCACCGCCGAAGTGGGTGACGCCGTGGTCGGCGATGGCATCGAAGATGGCACTGGCGGTGATGTCTCGGGCGCAGACCACCGTGCCGGCCAGCAGCGCCATCGTCCAGGCATGGCCCCAGCCGTTGCAGTGAAACATCGGCACCGTGTAGAGATACCGGGGGTGGGTGGTCAGGCCCCAGCCAGCGACCGTGCCCATGCTCATGAGGTAGGACCCACGGTGGTGGTAGACCACGCCCTTCGGGAGTCCGGTGCTGCCCGATGTGTAGTTCAGCGCATGCGCCTGCCACTCGTCCTGCGGAAGGCTCCAGGCGAATGCGGGGTCGCCGGTCTCGAGAAGCTCCTCATAGGTCTGGGAGCCGAGCCGGTCTCCACCAGGCCCCGCCGGATCGTCGATGTCGATCACGATGAGGTCCCGATCGAGTGATGCAACCGCTGCCCCGACCGACGCCGAGAACGCGGTGTCGGTGATCAGGACCTTGGCCTCGGAATGATCGAGAATGTAGGCGATCGTGTCCACATCGAGCCTGGTGTTGATGGCGTTCAACACGCCGCCCGCCATCGGCACGCCGAAGTGCGCCTCGAACAGCTCGGGGGTGTTGGCAGCGACGACACTCACCGTGTCACCCACGCCGATTCCGAGCGCCTGCAGCGCCGACGCAAGCCGGGTTGCCCGCTCACCAACCTGTCCCCAGGTGAACCGGAGATCGCCATGGATCACGGCTTCGCGTTCGGGGTGGAGATCGACCGTTCGGCGAAAGAACGACAGTGGGCTGAGCGGGACGTGATTCGCTGCAGTCTGTGCGAGCGCATCGTAGTGGTGAGCAGACAATCGGGGCCTCCGAGGTCGGACGTTCCGCCGAATGTAGCCGCGAAAACGGTCGAGGTCCGACGTCGGTGGGAGACGCCGGACCTCGTCGGTTTACGAAATCGACTCTATGCGGTCAGTCTGTGATTTCGACGGACCAGCGACCGAAATCGACCTCGACGGCCACGAGCGTGACACCTTGGCGCACAGGGCCGGACCAGGTGTCGAATCCGTTGGGGTCGGGGTAGACGGTGTTGACGAACAGGTCGGACAGTTGTCCGGGCCTCCAGGCTTCCATGATGACGTTGCCCGAGGTCTCCGGAGACAGTCGCAACGCTGCTTCGGCGTTGGATCCAACGGGGGTCTTGAGGAAGAAGACCCGGCTTCGGTCGCTGCCGCTGACTCGGCCCACTCGTGCGAGGAGATCCCGTTGTTTGAAGACAACATCCCAGGATCCGCCGCTCGCGTCGACCTCGACACGCGCCGGGCGTTGGTTGACAACAACCTCGCCCACGTAGGAATCGGCGCGTTGGTTGTAGAACTCGATCAGCTGGCCCTGGTCGTCGTAGACCGAGATCGTGAGGGCGTCCTCGACTCCCGGGCCGTCGAGCGCAAACTCCATCACGAAGTACTCGCGAAGCCCATTGCCGAACGCCGCCTGGTTCACGAGAAAGTCGTCGTTGAGCTGGAGAGCAATGGCACCGTTGGCCGAGCCGTTTGCTCCCTGGACATCGCCGGCTTCACAAAGGCCGTAGCGGTCGTTTCGATCCAGGTCACACGAGTCCGTGGCGCCGCCTCCGCTGACGTTGTCGTCGCCGCGCCCACCGGAGACATGGTCGTCTCCGGCGCCGCCAAACACCTTGTCCCGGCCGGTGCCGCCCTCGACGTGGTCTCGGCCGACGTTGCCAAACAGTCGGTCGTTGCCGGCTTCGCCAAAGATCCGGTCGCGGCCCCGCATGCCCTTGATGATGTCGATACCGTCGCCGCCGCAGATGGTGTCGTTGCCGGCGCCACCGGCGATCCGATCGCGACCCCCGAGACCAACGATGACGTCGTCGCCCGACGTGCCGGAGATTCGGTCGTTGCCTTCGGTCCCCACGATCGTGGCGACCTTGCCGTCGCATGTCGGGAGGGCCTGGGCCCCCACAGACGCTGGTACAAGCACGGTGGTGAGCAGGACCGCGGCAATCAGCGGTGCGCCGAGGCGGAGGTTGAGCATCGTCGTCCTTTGTGGCGGGCAGCCGGCGGCGGCCGGAGGGCACAACAGTAGTGTCGGGCCACAAACGGGGGTGTGAGTGTCAGGCCGCTTCGGCCATGGGGGTGTCGACGGCAAGCCACAATGCTGAGCGGATCTGGTCGGCTCGTTCACCGGACAGCCCGTTGCAGACGATGACGCCTTCGATCATGTCTGCAAGAACCGCGGCCCACGGGCGCTCACGGAGTGCGATGGCGACCGTGACGCCGCGTGCCTGGCGACGAATGGTTCGCGAGTATCCGCCGAGCCGAGGTGGCGACTTGAAGCTGGGAGCTTCGAGCCCACACAGGCGGGCCGCGCGACCAAGATCTCGTGCCGCAGCAGCAAATCTGATCGACGTCGACTCCATGGCGGCATTCTCGCGCAGGGGTGTGACACGGTCAGCCGGGAGAGGTGATCGTGATGTCCCAGTCGGTCTTCCAGGCCCGCATTGCATAGAGCGTGGCGCCTGCGACGGCTTCCCCGGTGAGTACCCGATCCTCCTCCAATCCCAGAATTTCGAGTTCAACCTGACCGGGCTGCCCCGGAGCCATGGTGAACAACGTGACGTTGGTTCCCACGAACTGAGGACTCAGGTTGATCTCACCCATGGAGCCGGGAGCGATTGCGGGGTTCCACTTGAAGACTGCGCTGCCGTTGCTGAGCACGATGGTCCGGTCGGGGTCGAAGCGGGGGAGGTTCCGATGGGTGACGAACGCAATGTCCCAGAAGTCGTTTTCGATCAGTCCACCGACGGAAATCGTGGCAATGTCGTCACCCAGAATCAACACCCGTTCGCTGTAGACGTCGGCGACGGGGTCGCTGCTGAACATGACCCTGCCGAAGGAGTCGAGCACGGAAATGTTCATTTCTCTGAAGCCGTTGTTTCCGGTGGCCACATACATGTCGAGGACGTAGGCGTTCGTGGTGATGCCATCGACGGTGTAGCTGTTTGCAATGAAATCGTCGGGGACATCGACGGAGAAGACCGTGTTGCCAAAGCCGGCAAGGCCGGCGACATCGCCCTCTTCGCAGGTGACGTAAGCATCGTTTCGATCGAAGTCGCAGGAGTCGACACCGCCGCCACCGACGACGAGGTCATCGCCGCCGCCCGACGTGATGATGTCGTCGCCGAATCCGCCGGAGACACGATCGTTGCCGCGTCCGCCGTCGATGGTGTCGGCTCCCTGGCCACCGACGACGCGGTCCTTGCCCTCGTCCCCGAAGAGCATGTCCCGCCCCTTCTCACCCTTGATGAGGTCGGAGCCTTCGCCGCCGCAGATGATGTCGGCTCCGCCGCCACCCCAGATCCGGTCTCGGCCGGGCCCGCCCCAGATCACGTCGGGGCCGTCGGTTCCACGAATGCGATTGTTTCCGGCGTCGCCCCAGATGGTGGCGGTCCTGCCGTTGCAGGTGGGCGGGTCCTGCGCCCCGACCGGAGCGCTCGCCAGCGCAATCGTTGAGCAGATCAACCCGAGAACTGCAACCATCCACATGCGAGACCGCATTCTGACCACCTTTCGCCAAGCCACAACACCTGGCGTCGCCCTGGCCGAACCGTACCGAGCGAGCGCAACACCATGCAAGCCATCTCACCCTGCGCGCGCACCACCTCACAATGGGGTCAGACCCCATTGTGGTGCGAGGGTCACGGTCAGCGGCGACCGCCGTCGATGAGGAACTGCTGCGCGGTGCAGGCTGCACCATCGTCGGCTGCCAGAAACAGCACCATTTGGGCGAATTCACGGGGATAGATGCGCCGCTTGATGGCCTGATCCCGCAGCGTTCCCTCTTCGCCTTCCGGGCTCCACCACTTGGTCAGCTGTCGTTCGGTCGCAACCCATCCGGGGAGCACGGTGTTCACCCGAACGTTGTCGGGACCAAACGTGCGGGCCAGGGTTCGGGTGATTCCTTCAACTCCGGACTTCGCAATTGCGTATCCGGGGAAGAAGTCCTCCTGCATCATGTAGCTGCTGGAGCCAATGTTGATGATGGAACCGTTCTGCGCTTCGATCATGCCTGGAGCGACCGCCTGAATCGCAAAGAAGTAGTGACGAAGGTTCGTGTTGAGCCGGTCGTCCCAGTACTCGGCGGTCATGTCCTGCCAGGTGTGCCGGTCGTCGCTGGCCGCATTGTTGACAAGTACCGAGATGGAACCCATCTCTTCTGCGGCAGCGGCGACCGCAGCCTGCAGCGCGTCGACCTGCACAAGATCGACCTCGAAGAACAACGGGTGATGCCGGGGATCAAGGGCAGCGCAGCGTTCGATGGTGGCCTCGGCCCGCTCGGCGTTGATGTCGGCGAACGCGACCCGAGATCCCTGGCGGACGAACTCTTCCACCATGCCACTGCCGATTCCGTCGGCGCCTCCGGTGATGAACACGGTTCGGTCGACGAGCGACGGATAGCTCGCATACTCGGCATCGGGGGCTGCGGTCGGGTCGGTCATGGCTGCTCCTTGGCGGTGATGGGGAAACGGTACAGAGTTGCGGCGTTGTCGACGAGGATTCGGCGACGGATGGCCTCGTCGGGCATCCAGCGAAGCGCCAGCTCTTCGATCTGCGAGGCGGTGAGCGGTTGCGACTGCGCCGGATGCGGGTGGTTGCTCGCCCAGACGAGGCGTTCGGGGTAGTCGTGCACCAGAAGATCGACCAGCGGAAGTACCTCGGGATGCGCAGGAGGATTCGCATTGATGGACTCGTATGGTGCCGACAGCTTCACCCAGGTGTCGCCCCGCTCCAGCAGCGATCGCAGCGCCACCACCGAGGGATCGGTGAGCGAAGCGGCGGGTGGCATGAACCGCCCGATGTGATCGATGACCAGGGGCACCGGAAGCTGGAGCGCGGGAAGTCGCTCGGCGAGCTCGTTGCCATCGAGCTGCAGCTGGATGTGCCAACCGAATTCGGCGATCCGATCTGCGGTTGGGGCCAGCTCGGTCCAGGGCACGGCGCCGCCCGGAAGCATGTGGAACCGTGCGCCCACGACGTCGAGCGACGTAAGGCGGTCGAGTTCTTCCACCGGGGTCGACGAGTCGACGACCATGACCCCACGGGTCCGGTCGCCCAGGGCAACCATGGCGTCCAGCTGGCATGAGTTGTCGAGGCCGTACGTGGTTGGCTGGACGAGAACGAGCCGCTCGAGGCCAAGCCGCTCCTGCAGCGCACGGTGCTCGTCGACCGTGGAATCTGGCGGGAAGATGGTTGCCGACGCCGCCGACGGGTAGGACGTCGAATACACGTGCACGTGGGTGTCGCAGGCGCCCGGAAAGCGCAGGGCGCCGGTCAACGTTTCCACCATGCCTGGAGCCGACTCGCCGAGTCCGGGTTGAGGGATCGGGGAGGCATGGTGCCATTCAGGATTGCTTCGACCTGATCAACTGCGCTTGCGGCCTGGGCATCGGCATTGGCCGGCGTGAGCCCACCAAGGTGAGGCGTTGCCACGACATGGGGATGCTTGGCAAGACGCATCGACGGCCGCTGATCGTCGGCCTGACCCACGTCGATGCCAAGCCCGGCGAGGTGACCGGACTCGAGGGCGGAAAGCACCGCATCTTCGTCGAGCACCTCACCTCTGGAGACGTTCACGAGGTACGTGCCAGGTCGCATGAGGGCGAGTTCGGGAGCTCCAATGAGGTTGCGGTTCTCTTCGCCTCCGGGAGTCAGCGGAATCACGAAATCGCTCGTCGACAACAGCTCGGGCAGCGAAACCGACTCGAGGGGATGGTCAGCTGGAGCGACGGGATCGTGAATGAGGACGCGCATGCCGATCGCCGAGAGAAGCTGGGACAGGTGCTGGCCGATCGCTCCGTGACCGATGATTCCAGCAGTGGAGCCAGCCAACTGCATTCCGCTTCGCTGCCCGGGTTCGCGTTCGGCTCGATACTCGACGGCGGAGGCGGAGATGTTGCGGGCGACGTCGAGGAGCAGGCCCAACGCGAGCTCGGCGGTGGATGCAATGAAGCTCTTGTCGGCGTTGGCGATGAGGACGCCGTTGGCCGAGGCCGAGTCGATGTCGATGGTGCTGACGTCGATCGCGCAGCGGAACATCGCAATGAGCTCCGGGGATTGGGCGAACAGCTCGGGTTCACCAGGCGTGGAGCGGTGAGCGATGACGATATGGCAGCCGTCCGCGGCTTGCACGAGGTTGGGTGTGGAGAGGTCGTGATCGGTGGGGTTCACCACAACCTCGGCGATCGACTCCAATCGAGGAAGTGAACGACCGAAGTACGCATCTCGGTCCTCGGGATTGTGGGTGACGAAGACTCGCATCGCACCAACCTAATTGGCGCAGGCCGTTGGGCTAGAAACAGGGCATGAACTCTGCGCCCAACCTCCTGTTCATCATGAGCGACGACCATGCGGCCCACGCGCTCTCCTGCTACGGGAGCCGAATCAATGAGACGCCACACCTGGACCGAATCGCCGCGGGTGGCATGCGATTCGATGCCGCCTTCTGCACCAACTCCATCTGTGCGCCGAGTCGTGCCGCCATCCTCACGGGTACCTACAACCACGTCAACGGCGTGACAACCCTCGACGCTCCTCTCGACAATTCGCTGTGGACATTTCCGCAGGAATTGCAGCGTCAGGGCTGGCAGACATCGATCTTTGGCAAGTGGCACCTGGGCCATGGACCAAACGCCGATCCGGCAGGATTCGATACTTGGAGGCTCCTGCCGGGCCAGGGCCACTATCACAATCCGGTGTTCCTTGATCACGAGGAGGGCATCGACGAACGAGGTGGCTACGTCACGGACCTCATTACCGATGACTGCATCGACTGGCTGGACAACCGCGACGCCGGCCGACCGTTCGCCATGTTCTGCCACCACAAGGCACCGCATCGGACCTGGGAGCCGGACGCCAAACACTTCACGATGTACGACGACGTGCAGATTCCCTTCCCCGACACGTTTCGTGATGATCTGGCCGGACGAGCCGACGTGGTGCAGGCGGTGCGGATGCGCATGATGGATCTGGACCCGATCACGGACCTGAAGGCGACCGTTCCCGCTGGGCTCACGCTGGACGAAGAGATCGACTGGCGCTACCAGCGGTACATCAAGGACTACCTCCGGGTCGTCGCATCCATCGACGACAACGTCGGGCGAATGCTCGACTGGCTCGATGCGTCGGGCGAGGCCGACAACACGGTGGTGGTCTACACCTCGGATCAGGGGTTCTTCCTCGGAGACCATGGCTGGTTCGACAAGCGCCTGATGTACGAAGAGTCGCTGTCGATGCCGCTGATGATCCGGTATCCGAATGGCGTCGAAGCAGGATCGGTCAGTGACGACATCGTGGTCAACGTCGATTTCGGACCCACGCTGCTGGACCTGCTCGGGGTCGAGGTTCCTGGCCACGTGCAGGGCCGATCATTCGCGGGCGTCCTTGCGGGAGAGACCCCCGAAGACTGGCCCGAGTCGATGTACTACCGGTACTGGATGCACAACGATGCGAGCCATGGCGTGCCGGCGCACTACGGCGTTCGAACCCGAACCCACAAGCTGATCTGTTACTACAACGATCCGCTCGGTCAGCCGGGAGCCCAGGATCCGAAGCAGCCGCTGGAGTGGGAGCTCTTCGACCTTGTCGCGGATCCTGTTGAGGTCAACAACATCCATGGACTCCCGGAGGCTGCCGAGATCACCATGGAGCTCCGGGCTGAGCTCGAACGGCTTCAGGCTGCCGTGGGCGACTCGCCGTATCCGGGAGCCATCGACGGCTGAGCCGGTCCGACGAGCGCGTCCCCGGGTCGGGTTGGGTCAGGCCGTCTTGGGGCCGGCGGGATCGTTGACGTGGCAGGCACAACTGCACACGATTCCCTTGCTCTGCGGTGTTCCACGTTCTGGCCACCATCCGGGGCAGTCGATGTGTTCTTTGCGCTTGTCGCCCGGGTAGATGGGGCGGGACTGATAGGGGTCGCACAGCTCTCCCATCACTTGGGGCAGGGAAGCCCGATCGCCGTTGTTCTCAGTCGTCATGATCGCCGTCAATTCCGCAGTAGGTAGTCGACCGAGATATCGGGGGGACGCGGCGGATGCTGGATAGTCCACCGGCCCCTTTTGGATGTCGTTTGTGTTGCGGTTTGCTAAAGGTTGTGTGCAAACGTGCCGCACCACTGGGGTATGAAGCCCCGTCTCCTGCTGATCCTGACCGCTCTTCTGGCAAGCATCTTGTCCAGCGCCAGCCCTGCAGCTGCAGCAGTCGTGACCTGTGACGGGCATCGGGCCACACACGTGGCGACGCCCCGAAATGACGGGCGACGGGTCATCGTCACCGGAACAAGCGGCGACGATGTGATCGTTGGAACGCCGGGTCGAGATGTCATCCGGGGCTTGGCCGGCAATGACATCATCTGCGGTGGCGGTGGGCGAGACGTGATCTACGGAGGTCGCGGCCGTGACCTCATTCGTGGCGAGGGTGGCGTCGACCGGATGGTTGGTGGAACCGGCCCGGACATGCTGCTCGGCGGCGGAGGGAACGACCTGCTGAAGGGCGGGTTCGGCGAGGATGAGATCGTGGGAGGTCGCGGCGCCGACCGATGCATCGATGATGCCGCCTCGATGACCTGTGAGACGATCAATGGCAAGGCTGCCGCGGTACAAGAGAACGATCAGGTCGATGTGCACCAGCCGATTGGTGCCACGCAATGGGTTGCCGCCATGGAAGACGAGATCATCCGGCTGGTGAATGTGGAACGCTCCAAGGCTGGCGTGGCGCCGCTCACCGAGAACACCTCGCTCGACAACGGAAGCCGGGGGTGGTCCAGCCACCTGTCCACGAGCTCCACGTTCCAGCACGACCCGAACCTGGATTGGCATGTTGGCGAGAACATCGCGCAGAACTACTGGCTGGGAGCCCGCACCACGGCAACAGCACGCCAGCACGCCGCCGAAATGATGGACCAGTGGATGAACAGCTCCGGCCATCGTCAGAACATCCTGCGGGAGAGCTACCACCAACTCGGGGTCGGTGTGGCGCTCAGCGGCAACCTCACGTACGGCACGCAGCGCTTCTCCATTCTGGAGCCGTGACGCCCTGCGACGCTAGGGTCCGGCCATGCCACGCGCACTGATCACGGGAGCCGCTCGGGGAATTGGAGCGGCGACGGCACAGCACCTCGCCGATGCCGGCTGGGAACTGGTGCTGTTCGACCGGTGCTCCGACGACGCCGACGTGTCGTACCCGCTCGCAACCGCCGATGAGCTCCATGGCCTCGCCGCCACCACTGGCGGGGAAGCGGTCATCGGAGATGTTCGCAGCGTGGCCGATCTTCGTGCTGCCGTCGGAAACGAGCCGCTGCATGCCGCCATCGCAGCCGCTGGCGTTCTCGTGGGTGGCGAGCCTGTGTGGAAAACCGAAGCTGATGCGATCGATGTGCAATTGGCCGTGAACCTCGGTGGGGTTGCAAACCTGGCCCGCGCCGCAGTTCCCGCCTTGTTGAACGCAGACACGCCGCGCCGTGGGCGCTTTGTCGCGGTCGGATCAGCCACCGCCGGGCGGGCAACCCCTCGGCTCGCCACGTATGCCGCGTCGAAAGCCGGCGTGGTCGCGCTCGTGCAGAGCTTGGCTGCTGAGTTGGCGAACACGGGCGTCACGGCAAACGTGGTCGAGCCCGGCACCACGAACACGGCGCTTCTTGAACCGAGCCGTCGTGTGTACGACCTTCCCGACGCTGCGGGCCTCGTCGATCAGCAGATCGATCAACGCGTCCTCGACGCCAGCGAGATCGCCGCCGGAATCGGATGGTTGTGTTCCGAAGCCGCGGCCGGTGTCACCGGAGCCGTTCTGCCGATCGACGCCGGGTTCAGCGCCCGCTGAGCGACTGCAGGGTGCGCATCAGCTTTCTGCGTGACGCCGTCAGGGTTAGGGTTCGGGCATGAGCACCGAGGACCTGCCATTCACCCTGCGAGCAGCGGCCGGACTCCCGCCCGCGTACGGGCCCATGGACGACGCCGTGCTCATCATCGTCGACGCACAGCTCGAGTACGGGGCCGAGGGAGCGCTCACACTACCTGGCCTTCTTCCGGCACTCGCCAACTGTGCGTTGCTGCTCGAACGGGCCCGAACGGTTGGCGGCGAGGTCATCCACATCGCCCACGAAGGCTCGCCGGGTCGGGCTTTCGATCCGGCCCGAGGTGGCCGGATCTTTCCCGCAGTCGCACCGCTGGAGGACGAGACCGTCCTGGGGAAGGGTCTGCCGAACTCGTTCACCCACACTGGGCTTCAGAACCACCTGGCCGGTATCGGCCGACCGCACCTCATCATCTGCGGTTTCATGACCCACATGTGCGTGAGCAGCACTGCACGTGCCGCCCTCGACCTGGGCTACGAGACGACGGTCGTGGCCGACGCCACAGCGAGCCGGGCGCTTCCCTCAGCAACCGGCGGTGAGCCAGTCGGTGCCGAGCTTGTTCACGAGGCGGCGCTCGCCGCCTTGGCCGACCGATTCAGCGCCATCAACACGACCGATCAGGTCATTGCGGCCGGTTGACGCTGCCGTCACATCGCATTGGAGCCGTGGCGGCTCCTCTGGTTGATCAGGAACCCGGAATTGGGAAGACGCTCACGAGCGTGCAGCCGGTCTCGGTCCGAAAGTCGTCGTGGGTCGTGCCGGCCTCGACCGCGTAGGCATGCCCTGCCTTCATCAGGACACCCTGTGAGATGAGCGAGCCTTCGAGGATGTACGTGAATTCCGCGTCGGTGTGATCATGCACGCCGCCCACGTAGCCGGGTTGAAACTGGAAGCTTGCGATCATTCGGCCGTCGGCCACGCCAAGGGTCTTCATGGTGATGCCCTCGCCCATGGGGGCCCACGGCATTTGCGTCGAGTCGGTGAAGGTCCAGCCTGCAGGTGTGTCGCTCATGGCCCGACACTAGCTCGGTCGTGCGCTGTCAGCCTGTGGTGAGGCCGTGCGCCATGGTGCTCATGAGAACCGATCCGGTCTCCGTGATTCGGAACTGGTCCTCGACCTTTGCGCCCTGGCGGCTGTCCGGATCGCCGATGTAGCTCTCGACGCAGATGACCATGCCCGGCTCGAAGTGTCCTGGTAGGGGAAAGGCTGATGTGGCATTGGAACGGGGGACGTAAGGGTGCTCGCCGCTCAGGCCAAGTCCGTGCGCCAGGCAGAAATAGCCGTGTTCGCGAAAGCGGGGCGGAGCCTCCCATGCATTCTGCGCGAACGACTCGAAGCTTCGTCCGGGCGCCAGTAGCGCTGCATTGTGCTGGAGTTGTTCAAGCGCGAGTGCATGCAGGGTCTGCTGGGTGTTGGACGGTGGTCTGTCTCCACACACGAACGTTCGAGAGAAGTCCACGCCGTAGCCGTGGCGGCCGATTGCGTCGGTGTCGATGCAGAACAGGTCACCGTTGCCAACCACTGTTGTGCCGGCCTCGTTGAAGTAGGGGAAGGTCCGATGCCCCGCCTGGGCGAGGCGCGTGGAGATGTACTCGCCGTTGTCGGCAATGAGCGAACGATGGAGCTCCGCCCACACCTCAACCTCGGTCCGGCCGGGCGCAAGGGTGGATCGCATCGACTCGACGGCACCGATCATCGACGCCATGGCGTCGGTCATCGCATCGATCTCCGCTGGTGTCTTCACCGCCCGAGCGGCGCAGAATGTCTCGGTTGCCGACAGGAGCGTGAGCCCAGTCGACCTCAGCGCATCGGTCGCCGGATGATCAAACCGTTCCACCGCCAGCCGCGTCTCGCCGGTCCCCGCCATGAGATCGTGAACTTCCGCTGCGAACGTGGCGATCTCGACGAGGTGGCTGGGGCCGCTGACTGCGGTGATTCCCGGAGCGGTCCGGGTCTCGGAAATGATGGGGGAGGACGCAGTGAGGTGTTCGGCTCCAGCGAACTCCCACACGACCACGGGTCCCTCGAGTGGGATGAAGGCGAACCGGGCGGCACCCATCATGGAGAAGACCGTCATGTTGCGGGCGCCAGTGGCGTAGAACAGATTGATTGGGTCCGCGGTCAATACCGCGGGGACGTCGGCGCTGGCCATCGTTTCGCGCAGCCGCTGAAGTCGCTCGTCCTCAATCATCGGCAAGCGTGTGGGGCAGCTGGACTGGGCAGAGATCTTTGCGGGCGGCCATGGATTGCCAAGTCAACCACGCCTACTCTTGTGGGGCATGTCCGAGGAAACCTTCACCCAGAACCCGGCCGTTGGGCCCTCCGCGTGACCCCACTGCATCGTGCGCTGCAGCTGGTGCGCTACGAACTTCGAGCAGTGCTCGACGCGGTCGAGCGCTCGGGCGCCGACATGGACACCACGCTCGTCGTGAACGCCCACTCGAGTCTGAGCGACCTTGACCAGGTCGACCTGGAACTTCGGCAGGGCGCTCCCAGCCGCCGGATGTGGTCGGTCGGTCAGGCGACGGTTCCGGTGCTTCGCTCGCTCCTCAACGGTCTGGCCAAGCACGCTGGTGGCGCCGCCGATGTCGAGGTGGAGCGCTGTCGAACGGCGGTGGACAGCTTCGACAAGGCCCTCGTTGCGTTCGCCGAGGGGCGGGAAACGCCCGTTGTGCCAGCGGACATCGAGCTGGTCATCTTCGACTGCGATGGCGTTCTGGTGGATTCTGAGTTGCTCTCGATCACCATCATTGCGGAGCTCATTCGGGATGCGGGCGTGGAAATCACGGTGGAAGATGTCGGCGATCGTTTCATTGGCAGGTCCCACGAACAGATCGTCACGTCACTCACCGAGGACTTCGGTGGGCCGCCCCCGCAAACGGTCCTGGACTTCGAGGAAACGGTCCTGGCCGCCTTTCCGGCTCGTCTTCAACCCGTTCCCGGTATCGCCGGCACCCTCACCGGGCTCGTCGAACGATCCATGAAGATCTGTGTTGGCTCCAACAGCGATGTCGAACGGCTGGAGATCTCGCTCGGCGTCACCGGGTTGGTCGGTTCGTTCCGTGACGGCTGGGTGTTCTCCTCGGAGATGGTCGCACATCCCAAGCCGGCGCCCGACCTGTACCTGCACGCTGCATCGGTGGTCGGCGTGCAACCTGGGCAGTGTCTCGTCATTGAGGACAGCGTTCCCGGCGTCACGGCCGGCGTTGCCGCTGGAATGCGCGTCGCCGGCTTCATCGGCGGATCACATGCCCGGCCACCGTTGGCGCCTCGGCTGCTCGCTGCCGGAGCAGAGCGAATCATCGAGCGACCCGAAGAGATCCTCGAGCTCGTCGCCGGGCCGGCCGAAGACGGGGCGACCGAGGTCGCCGATCAATCGGTCAGTCGTCTTCGATCTGCTCTCGGATCCACTGGGCGGCCCGCTCGCCGCCGGTGAGTTCCACGACGCCTCGCCCGGCCGAACGCAAGATGCCCGACGTGATGAGCCTGGACCGGTAAACCGAGACCCAGGAGCTCGACTTGTCGAGTCGTTCCCGGATCTCTCGGACCGTTGCCTGTCCGTGCGAATCCTCGGCGACGATGTGCAGCACTCGCTTGGACGACGGCGACAATTGTCTCCAGGTTGGTTGGAGTACATCGAGGATCGATTGCTGGTGGGCGGCCTCGTGGGCCTCGTCGATCAGGGGTTCGTCGATGCTGCTGTCGGGCTCAAGCCGATGCCAGATCTCGTACCCGAGCAGTTGCACGAGGTACGGGTAGCCGAGCGTGCGGTCGGCGGCGCGGGTCATCTGCGCCCGCTCGTAGGCGATGGCAGCCTCATCGAACGGAGGGCACAGCGCTTCCATGGATTCGGCCGTGGTGAGGGGCTCCAGCTCGAACCGGGCAATTCTGCTGAAGAAGGTTGCGCCCCGTTCGCCAAAGATCTGATCGACGATGCTTGGGAGGGCGGCGCCTGCAAACGCGACTTCCTGCACGTGCTGGAGGTCGTTGCCGAGCCGTTCGAGTTCTGCAGGCTTGGCGGCATGCATTTCGTCGACCGTCAGGAGTAGACCGGCGCCTCCTCGTTCGACGACGTGGGCCGTGACCTGTTCGAGCAGTGGCTTCAGCGCAGTCGCTGGATCGTCGGCGAACGTCGAGGAGGCATCGGTTCTGGTGAAGTCCATGTGGGCCCGGGCCACCCCGGCGCTGGCACCAAGCTGCGCCTTGCTGAGCTTCCACCGTCCGGTTTCGGCCAGCTCGTCCTGGAGGAGCAGCAGATCTCGGACGATCCGCCGGATCATGCCGTCGTTCGCGTCGACGGCGATCGTGCGGTATCCGCGTGCTTCCGCGATGTCGCGGAATGCTGCCAGAAGAACGGTCTTGCCGAGGCCGCGTGCTCCGGTGACCAACGAGTTGTGGTACCGGCTACCCGGACCATTCGACAGGCCTTCGCCGAAGAGCAGCTCCACGTGTTCGCGGCCGACGAACGACGGAGGCCACGAACCGAAGCCCGGCCGAAAGGGGTTGTTCAACATGTGTTCGCCGCCTTTTTGTCACTTGTTAGAATTCTAACAACATGTACTGACACTGTTAGCAACGGCACCGGCACGCTGCCTCAGGCCGTCGTGACGATCTGCTCCAGCCGGCGAAGCGCGCTCCGATGGTCGACGAACAGGGTTCCGAACATCTGCGGGTAGGTGTAGGCAACGAGCAGCCAACCGAGCAATCCAAACGAGAACCCGGCGGTGAGGCTCACCAGACTGGATTCGCCCCGGTCGTCGATGTGGAGTTCGGTGTACAGCCCGGAGAGCAGTCCGGGGAAATTCAACGTGGTCGTGTTCCAGCCAATGCGTTCGTGCTCATCCCACACCGCAATCTCGCTCGTGGACGTCCAGAGCCACTCCTTCTCAGCGAAGGTGGCCCCCACGCCGCTGGTCTGGGCGTCCAGCGGCTCGAACGAATCACACGCCGGGTACCAGCTGGTTCGCTCGGCATGGTCGCTGACGACCTCCCAAATCGCTGCAGCAGGTGCCGCAATGATCCGCTCACTACGAGAACGGCTCCACCGCCGGTCCAAAAGGTGAGGTCCACTTCGCAAAAGCTCCGCCATGCGAAAACGCTAGCCGAGCCCCGTGACAGGCAACGGCCCATGAAGCTGACACGTGGGGTCGCGTCTCGTCCATCACCCTAAAGGTGACGAGTGAGACGCGACCCCAGGTATCACCCCGAAGGTGACAAGTGAGACGCGACCCCAAGTATCGTGAGCGGCAACCCTGCGGGTTGCGTTGCGAACGGTGGTGTCTGGTGCGAGTTCG
>CAZFBD010000001.1:235212-302896 GCA_964517125.1 uncultured Acidimicrobiales bacterium | reverse complement strand
CTCAGCCGATGGTTGGCAACCATTCGTGGAGCGCGTGTCCGATCTCGTCGGCGCTGTCCTCCTGAATGAAGTGGATGCCCGCGACCGTCGTCTCCGTCTGGTTGGGCCAGGTGCGACAGAACTCGCGCTGCGGTCCGGTCAGGATTGTTCCCGGATCGGCGTTGATGAAGAGCTTGGGGAGCTCGGAGGTGGACAGCCAGTCGGCGTACGACTGCACGATCTCCGCCACGTCGGTTGGCTCCCCGTCGATGGGAATCTGACGGGGCCAGGTGAGGGTCGGCCGGCGATCCTCGGGCTTCGCGAATGGACGGCGGTACTCGTTCATCTCCTCGTCGCTGAGCTTGCGGATGATCGAGGAGGGCAGGATGGCCTCGACGAAGAGGTTCTTCGTCATCACGATCTCTTCGCCGGCTTCGCTGCGCATGTTCTTGAAGATGCTCGTGGCGGCTTCAGGCCATTCGTCCCACGTGACCGGTCGGACGATGGCCTCCATGTAACAAATGCCCGCGACCCGGTCCCGATTCCGGTTGGCCCAGTCGAAACCAAGAGCCGAGCCCCAATCATGGATGACGAGGGTGACCCGGTCACCGAGGTCGAGCTGATCGAGCAGGCCGTCGAGGTACTCCCGGTGCTCCACGAAGGTGTAGGAGTCCACGCCGGGATCGTCGAGCTTGTCGGAGTCGCCCTGGCCAATGAGATCTGGAACAACGCAGCGGTAGTCATCGGACACGTGGGGCACGATGTCTCGCCACAGGTACGACGACGTGGGGTTGCCATGGAGGAACACCACCGCGTCGCCAGAGCCGACGTCGTGGTACGCCATCTGCTTGCCGTTGACGGTCTTGTACTGCTTGCTCAGCGGTTCGATGCTCATGGTGTTGTTCTATAGCACTCGGTTGTTGTGGCCAAATGACTTGGATGGTCGGTCAGCGAATCTTCGCTGTGAGATCTGCGGCGATGAGTTTGCGGAGGGCGCGAGCTCCCGGGGGATGGACCTGATCGAGTGTGGCGAGCTTGCGTTGTTCCCATCGTCGGATCCGCAGGTCGGTGCCGGCGATCACCGTGGCATCTGCAGCCTTGCCAGAAACGAAACTCATCTCGCCGAAGAGAAACCCCGAACCCAGCTCCACCTCTGCGCCGTCGGCGGTCTGCACCGCAACCGATCCGTCGAGAACCAGCGAGACAGACTCGGGTTGACTACCACGTTCGATCAGGACATCGCCCGACGCAGGGGCGTCAGCAGCGCCCATTGCCCACAGCGCATGGAAGTCGAATTCGGACAGATCAGGGAAATGGACCTCCCGTATCATCCGCTCCTCGAACGACAGCTGCACTTCCCTCCGCGTCCGTGCGTCTCGGATGAGCCGTGACGCATGCAGAGAACCGATGACGACATTCCACACGACCATGGACCGGATGCCTTCCACCGCTCCGTACACAACGAAACACACAGCGCCGACGATCAGCATCGACCGAAGTCGAGTGAGGGTCCGCGTGAACGTGGAGGTCAACAACGCTGCGTAGGCCAGGTTGATCACATAGACGGCTTCGAACACGATTCCCCCGTTCAGGCTCCCCGGTAGCTTTGCACAACCCGTCACCCATCCCGCTGGGTCCCTCCGCGGTCACAGCGCCCTCGTACGATCTCGTCATGGAAACCGTCTGGGTTCTTGGGGACCAGCTCAATCGACACATCTCCTCGCTCACCGATCGTCGTCCCGCCGACTGCCGGGTTCTCATGGTGACGAGCGAGCACAAGGTGCAATCGAAGCGCTGGCATCGGCAACGGTTGCATTTGGTGCTCTCGGCGATGGCCCACTTCGCCGAGGAACTGCGAAGCGAGGGCTTCGAGGTCGATGAGCGATCGGCGCCCACCTTGGCCGCTGGGTTGCAGGCTCACGTCGCCGAGTTCGCACCATCGGCCGTTGTCGCCATGGAACCGATGAGCTGGGATGGCCAAGCGATGCTCGAACGTCTGGGTGTCACGACCACTGCGAACAACCAGTTCCTCTGCCATCCCTCCGAGTTCGCGCAGTGGGCCGACGGACGGAAGAGCTTCAAGATGGAGGACTTCTATCGCTGGCAACGGAACCGGCTGGACATTCTCATGGATCCTTCGGACGGGCGCCCTGCGCCGGCGGGCGGGCGTTGGAACTTCGACCACGACAATCGCGAGCCACCTCCCAAAGACGGCCGAGCATGGCCAGAGATCGAATCGTTCGCCGCTGACGAGATCGATGACCGCATCGTCGCATCCCTCGGCCCGGGGACCTGGGGTGCTCCTCCTGATGGCACGTGGCCAGTGACTCGGGAGCAGGCGCTTCGTCGGCTCGGCGAATTCATCGCCACCGCGCTGTCGCCATTTGGGGCACACGAAGATGCCATGTTGCAGGACGAATGGAAACTGGCGCACTCGGTTCTTTCCTCATCCATGAACCTGGGACTTCTGCATCCGGGGGAGGTCGCGGAAGCCGCAGAGGTCGCGTTCCGGGTGGGAGACGCTCCGATCAACTCGGTCGAAGGGTTCATTCGGCAGGTCATTGGGTGGCGCGAGTACGTGTGGGGCGTCTACTGGCTCTGGATGCCTGACGGCTACCGAGACCGAAACGCACTTGGGGCGACACGACCGGTTCCTCCTGCATTCACCGGCGAAGCAACGACAGACATGGCGTGCGTCTCGTCGGCGATGTCGCACCTGCATGACCACGGCTACACCCATCACATCGAGCGACTCATGGTGTTCGGGAACCTCGCGCTGACCGCCGGCGTCGACCCGCAGGCGATGACCGACTGGATGTGGGCGAGCTTCGTGGACGGAGCCGAGTGGGTCATGCTCCCCAACGTCATCGGCATGGCGCTTCACGCCGACGGGGGACAGATGGCAACCAAGCCCTATGCGAGCGGTGGAGCGTACATCAACAAGATGAGCGACTCCTGCAAGGGCTGTCGGTACAACCCCAAGAAGCGCGTCGGCGACGACGCATGCCCGTACACGACGCTCTACTGGGACTTCCTGGCCCGCAACGAGGAGGCATTCAGCTCGAACCATCGCATGAGCCAACAGCTGGCCGGGATGCGTCGGTTGAAGGACCTGGACGACGTGCGCGAGCGGGCGGTCCAGGTGCTGATACAGCTCGATGAGGGCACTGTTTGAGCCAGCTCGCTACGATCACGGTGCCGCTGACGGAGGGAGGCCCCGATGACCGAAGCGAAGGCGTCACTTCGTTCTCGCTACGGCCCGGCTGTCTCAACCATCCTGCTTGTTCTGCTGGCAGTGCTCGTGCTGTTGGCCGGTCCGCTGTTGTACATCTCCAACGTGATCACCGAGGAAGATGCGTTCGTCTCGGTCGCGGACAAGGCAATTGCGCACCCTGAGGCTCGTCAGGGCGTCGCCGAAGTTGCGACCGCAACCATGCTCGAGGTGATCACGACCGACGAGACGCTGACAGCCGACCTTCCGCCTCAGGTTCGGACCTTTGTGGTCCCAGCGACCCGGCTGGCGACGACGCAGCTCACCGACGCTGCATTCCGACTGCTCGACACCGAGGTGGCTGTGGACGCACGCCAGTCCGCACTTCGGGAAGTGCACAGACAGTTCACCGCCGACGAGTCGGAGATCACGATCGACATGGGCGCGGTTCTGGTTCGTACCAGCCGCGATCTCGGCGGTCCTGCTCTTGGTGCCGGCGTGGCCAAGGTCATGACAGGCTCCGACGTCGGACGCTTCACTCTCGCCGAGGAGGACGGCGAGAACAGTTCGCTTCTCCTGGTCACACAGGGGGTGCCAGCCGCTGGCGGACTTCTGGCACTGCTTGCGCTGGGTTGCCTGATTGGAGCCGCAATCATGGCTCCGAACCGCAGAATTGCACTCGTCCGCGCCGGACTTTTTCTGTCCGGCTCCGCCCTCATCTCCGTCCTCGTGGTTTCGACCATTCTCTTTGCCCTGCTCGGGGCCTTCTCCGAACAGCGAGCGAACGTTGGGCTCGCCGTGGCCGAAGTCGTGTCTGCCGACTACGCCCAGTTCCAACGGGGGCTCATCGTCAACGGCCTGATCCTTGCAGTCGTGGGAGTACTTCTGGGCAACCATCCGGCTGCCCAGGTGTTGCGTTCGCTCCCACGGAGCCTCTGGAATCACGATGGCGAGATCGTTGGCCGAATCGCCGATTCCATTCGTGCAAATCCTGCCGCCGCGCGCCTGCTCGTCTGGCTCTCGCTGGTGATCATCCTCGTGGTCTGGTCGACGCCCACGTGGCGCGTGCTCGTGACGCTTCTCGTCATCGTCGCTGTCGCGCAGCGGATCATCTGGGGCGTGACCGCAACCAGCGCAGGCGCCGCAGCGTTTCGCTCGAGGTTCTCAATCGACGAGCAACCGGAGCCAGTTGCTGCAGAATCCCGCATTCGGGTGAACGTCGGGATTCTCACGATCGTCGCGTTCCTGCTCTGGCCCGGTTGGTCGCTTGCGACGACGTTGGTCTTCGCAACGGTTGGGTCGTTGTTGCAGGCATTGCTCGACGCTCGTACCGCACGTTCCACCTTCCGGAGTTCTTCGACGGTTGTCGAGAGTGCGGGGGAGCACGCGGCCGAAGGCAGCCAACGTCGATGGCTCGTTGCAACGGCTGTGGTGGCCCTCGCAGCGAGTGCAGGTGTGTGGAGCACCACGAACTCCGCCGCTGCTCAGACCGCTGATCAGGGATGTAACGGACACGTGGAACTCTGTGGTCGGACCATCGACGAGGTCGTCTTTGCCGGATCCCACAACGCGATGTCGTCGAATGCGCTCGGTTGGCAGTTGGCCATGCAGGACGGAGACATGATCACCCAGCTTGACCACGGCATCCGGGCGTTACTGATCGACGCCCTGTATTGGCATGCCGAAGGGCGCCTCGACGGTGACGAAGCCCGCTGACGACGCTGCAGCCACGGTCGAGGCGGCGCTTGGAGACGATCAGCCTCGTGCCGGGACCTGGCTCTGTCACGGGTTTTGTGCACTCGGTGCCACCGACCTGACCTCGGGGCTCTCGGACATCAACATCTGGCTCGATGAGAATCCAAATGAGGCGTTACTTGTCATTGTGCAGGACGAGATCTCCACCGAGGATCTCGAGGCGGCCTTCAGTGATAGTGGTCTTCTGGATCGGGCGTTTGTCCATCAACCCGGAACGCCGTTTCCCACACTGGGCGAACTGGTGGACTTGGACCAGCGCGTCCTGGTCTACGGCGAGAATCAGGGCGAGCCGGGAACCTGGTTCCAGAATGGCTTCGATGCAGCATTCACCGAGACTCCATACACGTTTGCGGTGCCCAGCGACTTCTCCTGCGCCCCCAATCGTGGTGTCGACTCGAACCCGCTCTTCTTGATCAACCACTGGATCACCACCGGCATCCCCGTGCGCGAAGCCGCCATCTCCATCAACAGCCGTGACGCTCTGCTGGAACGGGTCCGAGAGTGCGAAGCTGAGCGCGGTCGTCTGCCCACGATTCTGGCAACCGACTTCGTCGAGACCGGTGACTTGATCGCGGTGGTCGAGGGACTGAACCTCGAGCTGGCCGCGGACCGCTAGCCAACATCGAACCTGTTGCATGATGTCGTATATGGAACCGATGTACGAGGTGGTCTGGCCGAGCGCACCGCGAGGGATCCAACAACGGCGAACCGCTGCGCGGCTGCGCACGCTTGACGGCAAGCGAGTTGCGTTCCTCTGGGACTACCTGTTTCGCGGCGACGAACTGTTCCCCGTGCTCGAACGAGAGCTGAAGGCGCGGTCAGCGGATCTCGAGATTGTGGATCACACGGTGTTCGGGAACCTGCACGGTTCTGACGAGAAGGAGCGGGTGGGTCGCCTTCCCGACGACCTGCGGAGTCGCGGGGTCGATGCCGTCGTGTCCGGGATGGGTTGTTGAGGCAGCTGTACGCCCGCCGTGATGCGGGCAGCCATGGCAGCGGAGTCGGCGGGAATCCCTTCGGTCTCCATCGTGTGCGAGGGTTTCGCTGGCCAGGCGAATGCAACTGCGCGCGGACATGGCCACGATGGCCTCCCGTTGGCCGTCACCGTGGGTCACGTCGACGCGCAACCGTACGAGGTGATGGTGCAGAACTTCATCGAGTCGACCGTGCAGCAGATCATCGATGGGCTCACGGTGGAGGCAGAACATGAGGGAGAGGGGAGCGACGAACCCACGGCCCTCGACGTCGTCGCCTCCGGCGCGATCGATCACATTCACGAGGTGTTCCTGGCGAACGGCTGGACCGACGGCAGTCCCATCGTGCCGCCAACCCGGGATCGGGTCGAGGCGTTCCTTGCCGAATCGGGCCACGACCCGTGGAAGATCCTTGGGGTCGCGTCGTCGAGCGGGCGCGATCTCACGGTCTGGTCGGTTGCCGTCAACGCCGTCATGGCAGGCTGCCGCCCGGAACACCTCCCGGTGTTGCTCGGTATGTGTGAGGTGCTCGCCGACCCGGACTATGGCGCCGAACACTCCGGCAATACAACGGGTGCAGATGCACTGGTCATTGTCGATGGCCCGAACGTAGACGCACTCGGCTTCAACTCCGGACCCGGAGCGCTGCGCGAAGGAGCCCACGCGAACACGTGCGTCGGGCGCTGGCTCCGGCTGTACCTCCGCAACGTGTTCGGGTTCACCGCTGAGGAGCATGACAAGGCGACCTTCGGAAACAGCACTCGCGTGGTGCTGGCTGAAGACATGGCGTGCCTCGAGGAGATCGGCTGGGAACCGCTGTCGGCCAGCTTCGGCTTCAGCGCGCACGATGACACCGTGACCATGGCTCGCATGAACAGCGGCACGATCATCGGCAGCGTCTTCGGCTCCGCTCCAGAAGAGATCCTGCCCTACCTCGGCAATGGCCTGGCCCGGACCGCGGCGTGGGACCTCACCCACGTCCACGGACTGGGCCACGACCAGTTCCAACCATTGCTCGTGCTGTCCCCGGTTCTTGCCCGCATCTTCGCGAACGCAGGCTGGTCCAAACACGACGTGCAGGGTGGGCTGTTCGAACACGCTCGAATACCGGCAAGCACGTTCGAAGCCATGATCGGGGAGTGGAGCAACCTCACCGCCGGCCGGCGAACGCTGCACGAGCTGGTGAACGAGAATCTGCTCCCAGACGTCTTCGCTGCGTCGGATGACCCCGCTCGTCCTGTCCCCATCGTGACCAAACCCGAGCGGTTCATGATCGCGGTGGCCGGCGACCCGAACCGAACCAACGCCTACGCGCTCAGCAACGACGGGCCCCACGGATGGTGGACCACCAAGGCCATCGACCACACCCCGGCGAGTGACCTCGTGTGCAACATCGGTCAGGACTGCACCACGTGACCACGGAGTTCACAGGCAGCATGAGATCCCCTTGGACCCATGCGCCATATACTCACCACATGTTCCCGAGTGGCGACCAGCGCCGTCCTGAGCGCAAGTCGAGGTTCTGTTGAGTTTGCTGATCACCATCGTGGCGATCGTTGTGATGCTTGCACTCAACGCCCTCTACGTTGCCGCCGAGTTCGCGACCGTCGGAAGTCGCAAATCCCGCATCCAGGCGTCGGCCGAGGAGGGGAACCGGGCAGCCGGAACGCTGTTCAAGATCGTCGGGGACCCCGTGGCGCTCGACAACTACGTCGCGGCATGCCAGGTGGGAATCACCCTGAGCAGTCTCGTGGCTGGCGCGTTCGGCCAGGCCCGCCTCACCCCATTGCTCGAGCCACTGTTCGGTTCTGCAGGTCGCGCTGTCGCCGTTCTCGTGACCCTTCTCATCATCACGTCCCTCCAGGTAGTTCTTGGCGAGCTTCTTCCCAAGACCGCTGCACTTCGCTACCCGGAGCGTTTGGCGATCGCCACGCTGCGACCCATGCAGATCAGCCAGATGGTCTTCCGCCCACTCGTGAAGATCTTCAACGGGTCGGCGTTCTCCATCATGCGTGCCCTCGGCCTCGACACCGAACACAGCCACGCACACGTCCATTCTCCCGAGGAACTCGCAGCGCTCTTCGACGAAAGTGCCGAGGGAGGCCTCATCGACGCAGCCGAACGCGACATGGTCGCCGGTGTCCTGAACGTGGAACAACGCCTCGTCCGCGAGATCATGACGCCACGGCGACGGCTCGTCGGCGTGCAAGCTGCCGCTCCGGTAGGCACGGCACTCGACCAGGTCGTCGAGACGCCGCACAGCCGGTTCCCCGTCTGGGGTACAGCGACGGACGACGTCACCGGAATCGTGCATCTCCGTGACCTGTACCGCTCGGCTCGGAACACGCCGGACACCACCGTGTCGGCCATGACCCGTCCAGTGCTCGAGGTGGCGGAAACACTCTCTGTTCCCGACCTGTGGAGACGGTTGCACGACAGCGAGCAGCACTGCGCGTTCGTGATCAACGAATACGGCGACGTGGCCGGGCTCGTCACCCTCGAGGACGCAATCGAAGAGATCTTCGGCGAAGTCCGGGACGAATTCGACGTCGACCCGGACCCCATCGTGGAGGTCGCAGGTCGCGTGTCGGTCGCCGGCGAGGTTCTGCTCGACGACCTGAATCAGCGCTATCACCTGTCGCTCCCAGCCGAAGATGTCGACACGATCGGTGGCCTCGTCTGGCACACGCTGTCCCGCATGCCGAGCGCAGGCGAACAAGTCTCGCTCGGCCCCGACGGGCTCCTCGTCCAGATCGACACGGTCGACGGCAATGCCATCGAGCGAATCAGCTTCTCCGTCAACGAAGGCGGTGACGCATGAGCGAGTACCTCATCCCGATCCTCGCCATCATCGTCTTGGTGGCGCTCAACGGCCTGTTCGTGGCTGCTGAGTTCGCACTCGTCGGTGCCCGCAAGAGCCGTCTGCAGTCGCTCGCCGATGGCGGCAACGGAGCGGCACGTTGGCTTGTTGCCGTCTTCGACCGTCACGCCGGCAAGGACAGCTACATCGCTGTGGCGCAGTTGGGTATCACCCTGGCGTCGATTGGCCTTGGTATGTACGGGGAGCCAGCAGTCGCCCACTGGCTGTACGAGCCACTGGAGAGCATCGGCTTCTCCGAGGGTGCGTCTCACACCGCCGGGTTCATCGTGGCGCTCAGCGCTATCACGTACATGCATGTGGTCTTTGGCGAGATGATTCCGAAGGCGCTGGCACTGCAAGCGCCAGAATCGGTGAGTGTCCGCCTGAATCCTCTGATGCGAACGTTCAGTGCGCTGTTCAAGCCAATGGTTTCGGTGCTCAACGCGATCGCCTTCGCACTCATGCGTGCGCTGCGCATTCCCGAACCCGACAAGCGTCTTTCGCTGCACACGAGCAACGAACTGAGCATCGTGACCGATGAGTCGGCCGAGAGCGGCCAGCTTGGTGGACTTCAGCGAGATCTGATTCGAAACATCTTCGAGCTCGACACGCGAGCTGCCGAGGAGATCATGATCTCCCGGAACAACATCGTCGCCATCGACCGAAACGCGTCTGCCCAGACCGTGTCGGAGTTCGTCGATGCTTCGCCACGTAGCCGCTATCCGGTCGTCGACGGCGACCTCGACCATGTCATTGGCATGCTCCACATCAAGGACTTCGTCCGGGCCGACCGTTTGGGCACCTTCACCTCGTTGGGCGACCTGGTTCGTCCGCTTCCCGTGGTCGCAGCAACAACCTCGGCCGAGGATCTGCTCGACGAGTTCAAACGTGGAACCGCACACGCCGCACTCGTCGTCGACGAATTCGGTGCAACGGTCGGATTCGTTTCGCTCGATGACGTGATCGACGAGGTCATGGACGACGAACACCCCGACGGCGTGATTCACCACATCGACGGCTCCATGACCGTTCCCGGAGACACCACACTCACCGAGCTTCGCCAGGAACTCGACGACGAATCGTTCGACCACGAAGACATCGTGACCATTGCCGGCCTCGTCCTGGCTCATGCCGGAGCGGTCCCATCGCTCGGCGACACCGTCATGCACGGAGGACACGAGCTCACGGTCGAAGAAGTGGACGGACGCCGCATCGAGAAGGTCCGAATTCGTCCGCCTCAGCCCGACCCGAGCTGACCGCTGGGGTCGAACACGACCAGGGTCCAGCTGGCTCACAGCTTCGGCGAATGGCGTGAAGTTCTCGAACCGGGACCGCCGAGACCGTGGCGTGCGGTAACGGCGAGGCGGTAGAGCGCGGTCGGGGGCGTTGAGCCGAGGTCCAGACGTCAGCCGTCGACGGTGGTGTCGCCGGTGATGAGCCGAGCGGTGCGCTGACCGGTCAGGTACTGCCAGCTCCAGCTGCCCATGGTGCGAATGCGCGATCGAAAGCCAACCAGCGACCACACGTGCACGGCCCCCCACAGGAACCAGGCTGCACGGCCACCGAACTGCAACTTCGGACCGAGGTCGGCAACGGCCTTCGAACGGCCGATGGTCGCCATGGACCCCTTGTCCTTGTAGACGAAGGCCGTTCGCTCGGCGCCCGCCAGGTCGGCAAGGATGCACGCCACCGCGTGTTCCGCACCCTGCTCAGCAGCGGGGGCGACACCCGGCACCGCAACACCCGCTGCGTCGGTGCAGGCGGCCACATCGCCAATGGCGAAGACGTTCGGATGGTTGGCGATGCTCAGGTCGGTCTCCACCACGACTCGACCGGAACGATCGGTCTCGTCGGCGATGGCTGCTCCCAGAGGCGAGGCCGACACCCCAGCGGCCCAGATCGTGGTCGCCGCGGCGACGAATCCGTCGCTCGTGGTCACTCCGTCGGCGGTGATATCGGTGACGCGCGTGCCGGTCTGGACCTCCACTCCCAGGTCGTGGAGCTGTTCCACCGCCGAGCGCTGGAGCCGCTCGGGGAATGGTCCAAGAACGGCTGGCCCCGCCTCCACCAGGATGACCCGACTGCTCGAGGTGTCGATTCTTCGAAAGTCCCGATGCAGGGTCTGTGTGGCGATCTCGCGTATTGCACCCGCCATCTCGACGCCGGTGGGCCCCGCTCCGACGACCACGAAGGTCATCTGGCGCTGACGCTCGTCGGCGGTGTCTGCAAGTTCGGCACGCTCGAACGCCAGGAGGATTCGACGGCGGATGTCGAGCGCATCCTCGACGCTCTTGAGGCCGGGAGCGTGCTCGGCCCACTGGTCGTTTCCGAAGTACGCGTGCGTCGCCCCCGTGGCCAGAACCAGGTAGTCGTAGGGAAACGCTCCGGCGGTGGTCTCCACGGTGCCCTCTGCCGAGTCGATCCCGGTCACCTCGGCGAGGATCGGTTGGCAGTTGTCCTGCTTGGCCAGGATGTGGCGAATGGGCTGTGCAATGTCCGACGGATTCAGCCCGGCGGTGGCCACCTGATACAGCAGCGGCTGGAACAGATGGTGGTTCTGCCGATCGATCAGCGCGACGTCGACCGGTGCGTCTGCGAGGGCCTTTGTGGCAGCGAGTCCACCGAAGCCAGCGCCGACAACCACCACCCGAGTCCGGTTCTGGTCCGACATCTGCAGCACCTCCAGGATGGCCTACATCCAGCGTATCCGTACCGGTTCGGCGGCCGCTGTGACACACGCAGCGCGACGAGCGCTGGATCAGATGACGATGGGGGAGACCCTGTTCTGGATGGCGCGGGCCAGACCCAGCGCAGCCAGCGCCGATGTCTTTGGATTGTCCGGTAGTGGGTTGTTGGCGATGGCAACCTGCATCTCGCCGAAGGCTCCGCGTGCCCGAATCTCGTGGCGGTTCGATGTCGCGCTTGGGTCCGCGACGAGTTGGATCATGGTGCGGTCGGGGCCGACCCCGGCAAGAGCCGTGGTCATTGCGACGTTCGCATTCTTCGGAAACGCCTCGGCCGTTTCACGTGCAGAGGCCTCGAAGAATGTCGTTGGAACAGAAAGCTCCGCAAGGTCCAGCATGGAGTCCGCTGGAGTGCCGGCCCAGGCCTTCGGCGGTTTCACGATCTGATGCTCGACATGGTCGAGACCGAGCTGGCGTGCTGCAGCGAGCGCGTCGATTCCCGCCAGTGCTCCCGCTTGCAGCTGTATCTGCCCGCCGAACCGTTCCGCCGAAGTTCGGAGCTCATCAAGAAGTGTTGCGTCAGCGAACGCCGACATGGAGGACACGACGAAGTCGGAGCCATTCTCGAGGGCCGCTCGTCCCCACGGCCCCACGCTCTTGCGTCCCGCCGCTTCGGCCACAACGTGAGGGGCGAGGTCAGCGAGCTCGGCCGGGTCGCCAATGAGCCTGCTTTCGGCCGGGATGCCTTCCCTGGGGAGCGACGTGTCCGAGACGCCGATGGCAACGAACTCGACCGGAGCGTCGGCGAGCAGCCTGCCCACGGTCTGCCCGATCGCTCCCCATCCAATGAGCGCAACTCGAAGTGGTGCAGCCGTCGGCACGGGTCAGACCTGGAGGCCGCAGCGCTCGAATGCCTCACGGGTGGTGGCCTTCTCCTCGTCGGTGAGCTCCAACAAGGGGAACCGAACCGAACCTCCGACCTGGCCCAGCAGCTCCTGCCAGTACTTCTGATGCGAATGGGGTTTCTCGGCGGGGCGGGTGCCCCAGAGGGCGTCACGCACGGGGTCCAGGCTGGCGCTGATGGCCCTGGCCTCGTCGGCATGTCCCGCAAGCGCAGCCTGGGTGTAGTCGTGCATGCGGCGGTCGTTGGCGGTCTGCAGCAGGAATGGCGGCGACGAGCACAGGTACAGCTTCCAGTCGAGCTCCAGAATGTTGTCGAGCCACTCTGGTTCCGAGGCCGTGCTGACCTGAATGCGGTCCGAGGCCAAGGCGGTGAGCTCGGAGTACATCGATCGTTCGACGCTGTATTTGATGGCCACGACGTTGTCGAGGTCGGCCAGACGATTGCACAGTTCCGGGGACATCAGGTAGCCGCTCGACGGGTGACTCCACAGCGCAATGCCGATGTCGACGTGCTCGGAGATGCGGGAGTAGTACCGCAACAGCGTCTCGTCCTGCTCTTTGAAGAAGTGCAGGGCAGGTGCATGGACCACGATGTAGTCGGCGCCGACCTCCTGCGCGTGGCGGGCAAGGTCGAGCACGACATCGAGGTTCTGGTCCGAACACGACATGATCGTCTGGCCCCGTCCCTCGGTGGCCTCGACAGCCAACTCGAAGGTGCGCTTTCGCTCCTCGATGCTCATGGAGAAGAACTCGCCCTGCTTGCCCGAGATGAACAGGCCTTCGATGCCGAGGTCTTCGGTCCAGTGGCGAACGTTTTCGCGAAAGCCGTCCTCGTCGATTCGATGGTCGCGGGTGAACGGCATGAGCGCTGCCGCCCAGATGCCGTTCATGTTGGCGCGGGCGTGGTCCTTCGCGTTGGTTCTCGTGTACTTCATGGTGGCAGTCCTCGTGTGGGAGAGAGCGGCGGTCAGACGATGGCGACGCTGTGGGAGACGTTCTTGACGACGGTGTAGTGATGGAGGCCTTCGGCTCCGCCTTCGCGGCCGTAGCCGCTGGATTTCACGCCACCGAAAGGCGTCTCGGGTAGCGATGCCTCGAGCGTGTTGATGGAGAGGTTCCCAGCTTCCACCTTGTCGACCATGCGGTCGGCGTAGTCAGCCCGGTTGGTGAAGCCGTAGGCGGCAAGCCCGTAGGGAACCGAGTTCGCTCGCTCGATTGCGGTATCGAGCGAATCGACGGGGTTGACGATCGCGAGCGGACCGAATGGCTCTTCCTGCATGACTCTGGCGTTGTCGGGAACGTTGGCGAGCACGGTCGGCTCGAAGAAATAGCCGGTCGTCCCAATCCGGCTTCCACCGGTCATGAGCTCGGCGCCGGTGGCGACCGCGTCGTCGACGAGCGTGCGCATGGCGGCCAGACGGCGGTCGTTGGCGACCGGGCCCATCTCGACACCGGGGTCCATGCCGTCGCCCACAACGGTTGCCGCTGCTCGTGCGGTGAATATCTCGAGGAACTGGTCGAACACGTTGTCGTGAACGAAGAAGCGTGTTGGGGAGGTACAGACCTGACCGGCGTTTCGCATCTTGCGAACCGCCGACGTCATGGCAGCGGCCTCGACGTCGGTGTCTTCGCACACGATGACGGGTGCGTGACCGCCGAGTTCCATGAGCACCGGGGTCATGTGATCTGACGCGAGACCGGTCAGGTGTCGGCCAACGTTGGTCGAGCCGGTGAAGGCAACCAGGTTGATGACATCGCTCGGGATGAGGTGCTGGGAGATGTCCGCCGGCACGCCGTACACGAGGTTGAGTACTCCTGGGGGAAGTCCCACATCGTGGAAGGCGCGGGCGATGTGCATCGCTCCGGCGGGCGTTTCCTCGGCCGCTTTGAGGATGATTGAGCAGCCCGATGCCACGGCTCCGGCGATCTTGCGAGCGGGTTGGCTCATGGGGAAGTTCCATGGCGAGAACGCTGCAACCGGGCCGATCGGTTGGTGGTGCACGATGTACTTGACCCCGGGCGCACTCGGGATCACCCGGCCATAGGTGCGCGTTGCTTCGCCTGCGTCCCATTCGAAGAACTCACACCCGCGGATGACCTCGAGCTGCGCCTGCGCAAAGGGCTTGCCATGTTCGAGCGTGATCGAGTGGGCGATCTCGTCCTGTCGCTCACGCATGAGCGCTGAGGCTTCGCGTACGAGGTCGGCTCGATGTTTCGGCGAGGTCTGGCTCCATACCGCGAAGCCGTCTTTCGCAGCCTGCAACGCGTCGTCGAGATCGTCGGCCTGTGCAACCGGGAACCGGCCCACTTCCTGCTCGGTCGACGGGTTGATGACGGGCATGTCGGTGCCAGTGGTGCGCCACTGGCCATTGATGTACAGCTGAAGATCGGGATAGCTCATGCGCGTTGGTCCTTTCGAGCGTATTCGGAAAGCGGAAACAGGATGGAAGGAGCTTCGAACCAGGTGGTCATCATTCAGAAGGCCGTCCGAATCGCCCACAGGTCGGGGAACGCTGGCTGAAAGAGTGTTGTGGCCAGGTAGGCGGCGCCATCGGAGCCGCCGGTTCCGGGCTTGGTGCCGATGGTGCGTCGGACCATCATCACGTGCCGGTACCTCCATTCCTGCAGGCCTTCGTCCAGGTCCGTGAGCGTCTCGCAGAGACCAGCGAAGCCCTCGTCGGAATAGCGCGCAACAATGCTGGCCTGGAGCTCGGCGTCACCTTCGATGGGCTCGCGAACATCCCGGTGAAGGATCTGCTCAGGGACATGGAAGCCGTCGCGGTGCAGGACACCGACGAACGCGTCCCAAAGGGTCGGAGCGTCGTACCGGGCCGCGAGCCGTTCACCTTCGGCACCACCGAACCAGTCGATCTGAATGCGGTCCTTGATGCCGAGGACGAATTCGAGTTCCCGAAACTGGGCCGACTGGAAGCCGCTTGCGTTTGCAAGGAACGACCGAAAGCTCGCGAATTCGGCCGGAGTCATTGTCTCCAGCACGTCGATCTGGCCAACGAGCGTCTTCAGGATCTTCAGAACACGTTTCAGATGGCTTCGGGCGCCGTTGACCTTGTGGTCGTTGAGCATGGCGACGATGTAGTCGAGCTCATGCAGCATCTGTTTGAACCACAGCTCATAGACCTGATGGATGATGATGAACAGCGTCTCGTCGTGTTCGGGCCGACCGGTGTCGGGATCGACCGATACACATTGCTGTAGGGACAGCAGTTCGGGGACCCGCAAGTAGCTGCCGTAGGTGAACGCGTCATCGTTCTCGAAGGGGAGGCTCATGATCAGCTCCTGGTCAGGTGACCGACAGTGCGTCGGGGTCGGCGAGCGGGTCGGACGGGGGGAGTGGTGCGAGGGCTTGGACGAGTCCGTCGACGTCGAGTGACGGGTCGGCAATGGCATCGGCGATGATCGCTGCCTGATCAGCGGCGCGACGTTGGGCTTCGCTGTACGGCATGGTTGAAAACATGACCATGTTGTAGCGGGGGCTCAGGTGGTCCGGGTGGCGTTGCTCCAGGTCCAGGGCGAGGGTTCTCTTGGCCAGGTAGTCGGGGTCGACGACGCCCGCTCGCATCTCCACGTAGTTCTGGAGTGCCATGTCGGCGATTGCGTCGGCATCGGGCTTGCGTTCATCCTCGTAGGCACGAAACGCTGCAGCCCGGTCGCCGGGTGATACCCGAAGGTGACGTTCCAGGGCGCGAGCCGACTCCATGGCTGCGTTCATTCCCTGGCCGTGGAACGGCACGATGGCGTGAGCCGAATCACCCACCAGAACGGCCTTGTCACCATGAGACCAACCATTGGCTCGCAGTGTGCCAAGGGGGCCGGTCGGGTTCTCGAGGAACTGCTCGGCCAGGTCCGGCACCAGCTTCGTGAACTCGGCGAACTCGGACTCGAAGAAGTCGTCGATCTCGTTGGCGATCGTGAGGTTGTCGAAGGTCGTTGTTGGAGCGAAGAGTGTGATTGTGAAGTCGCCTTCGGGGTTGGCAAGGGCGATGAGCATGAACTCACCCCGGGGCCAGATGTGCAGGGCGTGGGGGTCGAGTCGATGCGTGCCGTCGGCACGGGCGGGGAGCGTCAACTCCTTGTAGGAGTGGTCGAGCCATTCGGTACGGAAGGTACAGCTCTGCTTCGCCGCAATGGCCTTGCGTACCCGCGATCCGGCGCCGTCGGCGCCGTACACCACCTCGAAGGGTTCAGTTCGGCCGTCGTCGAAGACGATGAGTGAATCGTCCAGATCCACACGCTCGATGCGCGTCTCGAACTCGATCCGCACGTTGCCGGTTGCTTCCGCTGCATCGAGAAGAATGGCGTTCAGATCGGAACGTGAGACCGAGTGGATCACCTCATGAGCCTTCGATCCATACGGCTGGAGGTCGGGTGTCGGGTCTCCCATTGCGTGCACCATGCGCCCTCGCATGGGAATCGTGATGGCGTCGACCTCGGCGATGACACCCACGTCGATCAGCGGCACGATTCCGCGAGTTGCCAGCGCAAGGTTGATTGAGCGGCCAGCATCGATGTCGGTGCGCCGTAGGTCCGGGCGACTCTCGTAGACAACGACATCGTGCCCCTGCCTCGCCAGGTAGATCGAGAGCAACGCTCCGGCGGGGCCCGCGCCTGCAACGACGATTGGGCCACTCATTCGACGATCCCGTCGAGGATCTGGAGGAACGATTCGATGTCGGCGAATGAGTTGTAGAGCGGAACGGGCGCAACCCTGATCACGTCGGGCTCACGCCAGTCGCAAAGGACCCGCGCCTCCTCCAGTCGCTCGTACACACGCTTGCCGTCACCGGCGACGACCCGAAGCGCGAACTGGCACCCACGCTGCTGCATGGCGGCCGGCGTGAGGTTCTCTACACGACCGCCAAGGACCTCCTGGAGGCGGCGGTCGAAGAAGGCGATCTGTGCTTCAGACTTGCGACGGAGCGCTGGCATGCCTCCGGCTGCTTCGATGATGTCGAGCGACGCTCGGAGCGTGGCCAGCGGCAGGATTGGAGCGTTCGACAGCTGCCACGAGTCAATCGTGGGAATCGGCTCGAATTGTGTGGCCATCTTGAACCGGCTTGATGCGTTGGTTCCCCACCATCCCAGGAGCTTCGGAAGGCTCTGGTCGTCGACGTGCCGTTCGTGCACGAACGCTCCGGCCACACCGCCCGGGCCGCTGTTGAGGTACTTGTAGGTGCACCACGCGGCAAAGTCCACGTTCCAGTCGTGGAGCTCGAGTTCGATGTTGCCCACGGCGTGAGCGAGATCGAAACCGACCGTCGCCCCAACCGCGTGGCCGGCGGCGACGATCTCGTCCATTGGGAGCACCTGGCCGGTGTAGTACTGCACACCGGGAAGAAGGACGAGCGCCAGCTCATCACCAAGTTCGGCGATCGCGGCGCGGATGTCTTCGTTTCGGAGGGTCTCCTCGCCAGCGCGTGGCTCCAGGGTGACGAGGGATGTGTCGGGGTTGTAGCCGCGCTGGCGGATCTGTGACTCCGCGGCGAAGTGGTCCGACGGAAACGCATGCGACTCGATCAGGATCTTGTTTCGGCGCGGGCTCGGCCGGTAGAAGCTGATCATCAGCAGGTGCAGGTTCACCGTGAGCGCATTCATCGCGACGACCTCGGTGCTGCGTGCGCCGGTGATGTCGGCCAGCTTTGCTGTCAGCAGATGGTGATAGTCCTTCCAGGCGAGCTCGCCGGTGAAGTGGCCCTCCACGCCGAGTTGGCTCCATCGGTCGAACTCGGTCTGAACATGCGCTCGGGCCGCCTTCGGCAGCGCCCCGAGCGAGTTTCCAACCAGGTAGATGCCTTCAGGCAGCTCGAACTCGTCGCGAAGGTGAGCGAGCGGGTCGACGGCGTCGAGTTCAGCGGCAGTCGTCCCCGTCACAAGCGGCCGTCCTTGCCCGGGTGCAGGGTGCCGCAGTGTGGGCAGGTTCGGGCAGCCTCGTCGACGTGGAACGCTGCAAAGAGTGGTGGAAGGTCCTTGTCGATCTCCTGCACCTGAAGCTCCACGCGATGGACCAGGTTGGCGCAGTTCGGGCACGCCCACTCGAAGCCGTCGAGTTCACCGATCTTGCGCTGGTACTCAACAACGAGGCCGACGGAGTCCGGGTCCGGACGTTGCGGCGAGTGGCGGACGCGGGGCGGCAGCAGGTACACGTCGCCCTCGCGTATCGCCATGTCGTGTGGGGCGGTGCCCTCCTCGGGCCAGATGACCAGGTTCATGTCGCCCTTGATCTGGTAGAAGAATTCTTCGCGCGGATCGTCGTGGAAGTCGTTCCGTTCGTTGCCGCCGCCGACGATCATCACGATCATGTCGGCCTCGCGCCAGATCTGTTTGTTCGCCACCGGTGGGGTCAGGTCCTCGCGGTGATCGTCGATCCACCGCTGCAGGTTGAACGGCCGGCGTTCGAGCGGCGAAGGGTCGTAGTTGGTCTTCGCATCTTCGGGTTTCGCGGTTGGGTCAGCCTGCACGTGTGGCCTCCTGGTCGTTGGTTGCACTGCTCGCTTCGACCAGAGCGGTCAGCTGGCGAAGATGCGCCACCAGTTCGGAAAGATCCCCGGCACCGGCGAGCGCGTCGGCCTCCAGGCGTTGTGCTTCATCGATGAGTTGGTTGGTGAGCGTCGTGCCTGCGGACGTCATGGCGATGAACCGCTGCCGCTTGTCCTGGGTGCCGGGTGTGCGGGTGACCAGGTTGCGCTTCTCCAGGCGCCGGACGGCATGTGTGACGGTTGGTTGCGGGCTCAGGGCCTCGTCAGCGAGGTCGGCGACCGACAGCTCGCCAATCTCATACAAGACCGCGAGAACACGCCATTCAGAACGGGCGATGCCGTAGCCAGAGAGGACGGCATAGAACGGGGCGGAGAGGGTCTGATCGGCCTGCCGAAGCAGGTAGGGCAAGTAGCCGTTCAGAAAGGAGGACTCGGGCGCGGACACACCGAGAAAGTACATTCACACGAATATGAAGTCAAACATTCATCTGAATGTGTTTGTGTTGTGAAGACGTCAGCTCCGGGTCAGACGGGCGAGTGTTGCCTCCATCTGTGCCATGACTTCCTGGATGCGCGCAGGGTTCATGCCGTCCGGGTGCGGTGGAGCGAACTGGCCCGAATCGTTGTCCCAATAGCGGCCTGCAGGGTTGGCGAAGGCGTCGTCAAGTGCAGCGCGTACGAGGATTCCGGCGCCGATCCCGATGTCGTTGCCGGCCATGCCAAAGCCCTCGCGAACCATCTTCGTAGCAAGAAGTGACCCCGGGTTCACGGCAATCACCGACGGACCTTCGCTGCCAAGGGTTTCTGCCAGATAACGGGACCACATGGTGATTGCCAGCTTGCTCTGGGCGTACGCCTCCATGTCCGGAAGCTCCATGCCTCCATCGAGCGCAGCAGTGCTCACGGGGGCCTGCGCTGCCGAGGAGAGGTTCACGACGCGCCCGGCGCTGGACAGGTTCGGAATTAGCCGCTGGGTGAGCAGCCACGGAGCCAGCGTGTTCACCGCAAAGCGGACATCGAGCCCCTCGGCGGTTCGTGGGGTGCTGGTCTTGAACACGCCGGCGTTGTTGATCAGCACATCGATGGCGGGGTGAGCGCCTGCTGTTTGCTCTGCGAAGGCGGCAACGGCCCGCATGTCGGACAGGTCGCCCACGACTCCGCTCGCTGACGCTGCGCCCGCCGAGCGTGCCTCAGCGAGAACGGCGTCGAGTTTGTCGGGATTCCTTCCATGGAGAATCAGGTCGTGTCCCAATGCGGACAGTTGTTTGGTCGTTTCCCGGCCGATCCCATCGGTGGCTCCGGTCAAAAGAATCGTGGTCATGGCAGGGCCTTTCGTCGCAAGAGCTTGTCGGCCGCCACTCGCACTGACACTTCTGGCGGGGCCATCAGCCCTGATCTTGGGGCTGCACAGTGAGAAGATCAAGAAGGCACCTGATCGTGCGGTGGGCACCCCGAGGAAACCCGCACCTGCCCGGTCGCGTTGCTCGTCCTCAAGAATCAATGAAGACCTTGCGAATCGACGGCAGCCGGCCATGCGTGGTGCGTACGCTTTGGACATGGCCGTTGACCTACGCATCAAGAGCTGCCTTGCATTCGGACACTCCGTCGACGCGCTCTGGGTTGGCACGGTCCGCAATGTGCTGACCGGCTTCGGACGTCGGGGTGAGGAGTCGGCCGCAATCCCCGCCGTCCCAACCGCTCGCGAGGCCGCGGGGGAACTGCCGATGGAACAGGCCGCCGCGGTGTGGCTGGTCGACATCTGTGGCTCGTCGTACGCCGACGCCGCGGTCGAATTGGGCTGCTCGCGCGAAGTGATCGCGACCTCGGTTGCAGCTGGTCGGGTGCAGATTCGCCAACGACTGGGACGCTAGCTTCGCCAGCACCGGTATGGTTCCAAGCGTGGTACAGCACCACGCCTGGGAGGCAGGTTTCGAATGGGTACTACCAAGGTCTCTGCGATCGGTGACGCGGCCGAGGTCGGAGATCTCTACTCGTCCGATTGTCCCTGCAGGGAAATCCTCGATCTCATTGGCTCGAAGTGGTCAGCACTGATCATCGGGAAGTTGGAAGAAGATCCCCATCGGTTCGGACAGCTCCGCCGGGCCGTTCCTGGCGTCACGCAGAAAATGCTGACGCAGACGCTCCGCCGGCTCGAACACGACGGTCTGGTACACCGCGAAGTCATCCCGTCCCGGCCGCCCCAGGTGGAGTATTCGCTCACCGAGCTCGGACACAGTGCTTCCGAACCGTTGAGTGCCGTTCGCGACTGGTCAGAGCAGAACCTCGGACGCATTCGCAAGGCCCGCCTGGAGTTCGAAGCCCGCTGATCGCAGGCTTCAGCGCAGACGGGATACCGCCTCGACGAAGCGGACGATTTCGTCCTGGTCGTTGTAGTAGTGGACGGATGCCCGCACGAGCGTGGGCAGACCACGATGAGGGAGGTCCATGCGTGCGTGTGTAACCGGCGAGGTCGACGTGTTGATGTCCTGAGCCCGCAATTGGGCATGCACACTCTCGGCCTCGATGCCATCGACAGCGAACGTCACGATGCCACCCCTCTGCGCACCCTTGTCGTGAACCGATACGCCTCGCAACAAGTCGAGGGATGTGCGCAGCTCGGCTCCAAGCTGGACGATTCGGTCGGAGGTTTCGGCGACTCCAAGGTCGAGGGCGTAGTCGACGGCGGCTCCGAGCCCGAGTTTTCCGGCGTAGTTGGTTTCCCAGTTCTCGAATCGGCGAGCGTCAGCCCGAATTTCGTAGGTACGCTCGCTCGTCCACTCCGCAGCGTGAAGATCCAGGAACGGCGGCTCGATTCGTTCGATTGCTCGGGGACCCGCGTACAGGAACCCGGTGCCCCGAGGACCTCGGAGGTATTTGCGGCCGGTGCCGGACAGCACGTCGCACCCGATCTCCTGAACATCCAGCGGTACCTGGCCCGCCGATTGGCAGGCATCGAGGACGTAGAAGGTGTCGTACGCCCGACAGAGAACGCCGACCTCCCGGGCAGGATTGATGAGCCCGCCATTGGTGGGAGCGTGGGTCATCGCCACCATGGCGGCACCTGTGGACAGTTCGCTCTCCAGATGAGCGAGGTCAATCTGGCCGTCGGCATCGTCTTCGATGAGTACGAGCTCGATGCCTCGGGTCTTCTCGAGTTGCAGCAGAGCAACGATGTTGCTGACGTACTCGGCGCGGCACGTGAGCACGCGGTCTCCCTGCACGAACGGATAGCCGTACACCGCCATGTCCCAGGCTCGCGTCGCATTCTCGACGACCGCGATCTCTTCGGAAGCGGCGCCGAGGAGCGTGGCCAGCGACCCGTATACGGCCTCGAGGCGGTCGTGTGCCTCAGCTGCTGCTTCGTAGCCTCCAATGGTCGCCTCGCGTTCCAAATGACGCACGACGGTCTCGAGCACGACATTGGGCGGCAGAGCACTGCCAGCGTTGTTGAAGTGCAACACATGATCGACGCCCGGCGTGACCAGTCGGATGTCCTTGATCGCAGCGTCGGAGAGCATGCCAACTGTTTAGCCCGTGACCTCATCCGACGCAGTGACGCGAACGTAGCGCACCTCCGTCAGGACCATGACGCTGGCAACCGACCGTGCCACACTGTGACGATGGTCATGCACGACACGGCTCCACCGAAGCAGCCAAAGATCGCTCTCAGCCTCGCCGATGCCTCTGCCGAGGTGAATCGAGCCGCCACAGACCTCCACCACCTGAACATCGGGCCGGGGGAACAACTCGAGGCCGAGTGGGTGGCTGCCGGATTGGAGCTCCCGAACCTGCCGGCGATGCGGGAATACCGAATCGGACGGGTTCGCGCCCAAATGGAGAAGATGGGGTACGACGGCGCCCTGCTCATGGACCCCATGAACATTCGCTACGCGACCGATTCCACCAACATGCAGATCTGGGTGATGCACAACGCCGCGCGGTATTGCTGGGTCGGCATGGACGGCTCCTGCATCGTGTGGGAGTTCAACGAATGTCAGTTCCTCGACGCCCACAACCCTGCCGTGACCGAGACCCGACCGGCCCGAGGTTCCACGTACTTCCTCGCCGGGCCACGGTGGGCTGAACAGGCAAACAAGTTCGCCGACGAGATCATCGATGTCGTGACCGGGCACGCCGGTCCCGGGGCCAGAATCGCGGTCGACCAGTGCCATCCGATCGGCTATCAACGTTTCGCCCAGGCGGGCATCGAGGTCGGCAACGGTGTCGAGATGATGGAGCTCGCCCGGGTGATCAAGAGCCCCGACGAGATCCGGGCCATGCGGTGTGCAGCCCATGCGTGCCAGACCACCATGGTCGAGATGCAGGAGGCAATGGCTCCCGGAATGACCGAGCGCGATGTGTGGTCCATCCTCCATGCCGGCAACATTCGTCGGGCAGGGGAGTGGATCGAGACGCAGATTCTGGCGTCAGGGCCCCGCACCAACCCGTGGATGCAGGAGGCCAGCAGCCGCATTCTCGAGGAGGGCGACCTTCTCGGCTATGACACCGACCTGGTCGGGGCATACGGGATGATGGTCGACATTTCCCGAACCTGGCTCGTAGGTGGTGGCACCCCCACGGCAGCGCAGGCGTCAACCCATGCCCTTGCTCTCGAGCAGATTCACCGCAACACCGAACTGCTTCGTCCCGGAACGACGCTGAAGCAGCTCACGTTCGATTCGTGGTCGCCGCCATGGGACGAATACCGCCGCTACTGCTGTCAGTTCCACGGGGTGGGGCAGTGCGACGAGTACCCCGAGATCTACTGGCCGGAACAGTGGGAAGACTGGGGATACGACGGCGTTCTTGAGGCCGGCATGGTCCTGACCGTGGAGAGCTTCGTCGGGCCCCGCGTGGGCGGAGAAGGCGTGAAGCTTGAAAACCAGGTGTTGGTCACCGACGCTGGCCCCGAGCTGCTCACGGAGCTTTCTCTCGATCTGGTCTGAGTACGACGGTCCTCACGCAGTTGCGAACTGGACGATCGTTCAGTAAGACTGTTTGCATGACCGATTCGCGGACTCGAATGCAACGGGCCAAGGGGTACGACCCGGAACCCATGGACGTGCCGCCGCTCTTCCGGACGCCCTCCGACCCCGTCGGCATGGTGTCCTGGATGGTCACCAAGTACCTGTGGCCCCAGTCGCTTCTGTGGATCGGCCTCGCTGCCCTCCTGTACAACGTCTTCACCCCGGGCCTGGAGCGCTTCGCCTCCCTCGACGTTGGCGATGTCGCAGTTCTTTGGCTGCGGAATGCGGTGCTCATGCTGGTCGTGATCGGAGGACAGCACTGGTGGCTGCACATTCGCAAGGCCCAAGACTCCGAGTACAAGTACGAGAAGCGCTGGCTCGCTCGAGACCGAGCCTCGTTCACCTTCAACAACCAGACACGCGACAACATGTTCTGGACACTCGTCAGCGGAGGCGCGGTTGCCGCGCTCTACGAAGCCGTCATGTTCCGGCTGTACGCCGGGGAGGCAATTCCTCAGCTGTCATCGCTGTGGGCGATCGCCGCAATGACGTTCGCCGTGTTCTGGATCGAGGGCGCGCACTTCTACCTGAATCATCGTCTGCTTCACGTCGACCCGCTCTACGGCTGGGCCCATGCGCTCCACCACCGGAACGTGAACACCGGCCCTTGGTCGGGGATCAGCATGCATCCTCTCGAGCATCTGCTGTACTTCTCGCTTCCGTTCGTCTTTCTGGTCCTGCCAGGCTCACCGTTCATTGCCACGTTCTGCCTCGTCTACCTGATGATCTCCCCGTCGCCTTCGCATTCGGGCTTCGACCGGTTCAGGGTCGGCGGGCAGGCGACGCTGCATGGCGGCGACTACTTCCACAACCTGCACCATCGGTACTTCGAAGTGAACTACGGGATGCTTCTGTTGCCGCTGGACAAGTGGTTCGGCACCTTCCACGACGGAAGTGTCGAGGCGCACGAACAGATGAAGAGCCGACGCCGCGAGTCGGCCGAGTCATGAACTCAGCGAGCCGGCCGCACCTCACGGAGTCCGATGTCGAGACCTACCATCGGGACGGCGTGGTCGTATTGCGAGACCAGTTCGACCTGGACTGGATCAGGCTGCTGGACAGGGGCCTGGACTCGCAGCTCGACTCGCCCACCTACCGCGCCCGAATCTGGGATCGGGACGAATCGGGGCGCACCATGTTCTGGGACAGCCAGGCGTGGATGGATGTGCCCGAATACCGCTCATTCGTGATGCAGTCTCCAGCCGCAGCGATCGCTGGCGAGCTCATGCGATCGACCACCGTCAACTTCTTCTTTGACGCGGTCTTCGTGCGAACCGCTGGCAGCCAGTTCCGAACCCCATGGCACCAGGACGAGCCCTACTGGTCGGTGTCGGGACACGACACCTGCACCGTGTGGATGCCATTGGTACCGGTAAAGGCTGCGAACGCCCTTGGCTTTGTCCCCGGCTCGCACCGGACGGGCGCAGTGTTTGATCAGTACGACTTTGGCGAACTCAATCCGGATGGAAAGGTCGACGTCGACCACGTGGATTTCGCGGCGATCGCCGAGGACGAGGTTCCAGACATCGACGCCGACCCGAGTGCGTTCGGTGTGGTCAGTTGGGACATGGAGCCCGGCGATTGTGTGGTGTTCAACAGCAGGATTCTTCATGGCGGATCCGGGCTCCTCGACCCCGACACCGAGCTTCGAGTCTTCACCTCGAAGTGGTTGGGCGACGATGTGGAGATCGTCTTCCGGGAGGTTGGAATGGATCCCGACCACAGCCAGATCATGCGAGAACACGGCCTGGCTCCGGGCGACCGTCCCGGAACCGATCTCTACCCACTCGTCTGGCAACGCTGACAGCTCGCCGTTCCAACGGCTCCGGTCAGGCCGGTTCGACCATGGCAAAGGCGGCGAGACCCATGGCGATGAGACCGGCTACTGCAGCAACGGCCATGAGGGTCGCAAACCCCTGCGTGACGTAGAGCGACCCCGCTACGAGCGTGATCGCGGCGCGGACCACCGTCGTGATACTCACCGAACGCCCGACCATCTGAGCGCGAGCGCCGGGATCGAGTTCGGAGATCAGCGGGATGGCCGAAACGATGGCGTACTCAAAGCCCAGAAAGGCAATGACCAGCAACAACAGACCAACGCCGAGCGGCGGGCTGCTGAAGAACGCGAGTGTTGCCATGGCTGCCGTCATGAGCATGGTTCCTCCGAGCATGGATCGCCGCTTTCCCAGCCGGTCGGTGAGACGCGACGAGCCGAGGGTTGCCACGACCTCAACGATGCCAACGGCGACGATTGCGAGCCCGACCTCGGCCGTGTCCAGCCCGTAGGTGTCTTCGAGCCAGAGGCCGTGACCGAGGAACAGGAACTGTGCGGCCGCGGTCATTGCGCCGTTCGTGGCAAGCGCGGCAATCACCGGACCAGTCATGTGGGGGCGTCGACCCGGCGAGGTGTCCTGGAGCGGCTCGTTGGGCTCATGGGAGCGGACACGAAGGCTGAAGAGCAGAGCGGCAACGCCCAGGAAGGTGAAGACGGCCCACCACGGCAACCAACCAATGAGGAAGCCGACCAGAGGGAGACCGACGAGGGCCGCTCCGCCCCACGTGAGCTCGATGAGCCCGGTGACGCGTCCTCTCCGTTCGTAGGCGACCGCCCCACCGATCCACGAACCAAGGGCGACCTGGTGCGCGGTACGGCCGAACCCGAAGACAACGAGACCTCCAACGAGACCAACGGTCCCGAACATGACAAGCAGGAGACCTGCCGCGGCGACCAGCCCGCCGTAGGCCATGACCTGCAGAGGGCCGAAGCGGTCGCTGAGACGGCCGCTCAGCGGGGCGGACAACGCGGTGAGCTCTCGAACACTGAGAACCCGGCTGAGGGCTTCAACCGACAGTCCCGAGCCGCGGGCGAACGCCGGCAGGAACGTGTACGTCATCCGCATGGCGATGTTGATGGCGAAGCGCACCCCGATGACTGCTGGCAGAACCCGGCGAACCTCGGGTCGAAAGTCGGCGATGGCGTCGGACACGCCCGGATGTTTACCACGGTCGTCTCACCGCGACCGCAGCCGATCTCCTAGCGTGGAAGCCAATGGCCATCACCCACGTCAAGCAGGCAATCCGACCACTCAACGAAGCAGATGAAGGTGTGCGTCAGACGGTTGGCGAGCTTCTCGGAACGTTGCAGCAGGAAGGTGAGTCGGAGGCCGTTCGCCTGGCCGAACACTTCGATGGCTGGACCGGTCCAATCGAGGTTCCGCAGGAGGAGATCGACGCAGCCGAAGGCAAGCTCGCCCCTGGCGTGGCCGAGGACATCAACTACGCCCACCGCCACATCCGGACCTTCGCCGAGGCCCAGCTCCGCTCGATCAGCGAGTTCCAGGTGGAAGTGGCTCCCGGGCTGATCGCCGGGCAACGAAACGTCCCGATCGGGGTGGCCGGTTGTTATGTGCCTGCAGGCCGGTTTGCGCACATCGCGTCGGCACTCATGAGCACAACCACGGCTGCCGTCGCCGGCGTTGAGCACATCGTGGTGGCCTCTCCCGCTCGACACGACCGTGGCGGCGTGCATCCGGCGATTCTGCATGCAGCCAGGGTGGCCGGCGCCGACCGCATCCTTGGTCTTGGCGGCGTGCAGGCTATTGGAGCACTCGCATACGGTCTGTTCACCGGCCTCGAAGCTGACATGATCGTGGGGCCCGGCAACAGCTTCGTGGCCGAAGCGAAACGCCAACTGTTCGGCCGTGTCGGCATCGACGTGGTCGCAGGCCCGACCGAATCGATGATCGTGGCCGACCACACCGCCGATCCCGAGATGGTGGCCACCGACCTCATCGGGCAGGCCGAGCATGGCCCGGACTCGCCGGTGTGGCTCGTTACAACGTCGGCCGAGCTCGCCGCCGACATGGACGACCGCTGTCAACGACACGCTCAGGCGTTGCCGGAGCCGGCACGTAGCTCAGCGACAGCCGCCTGGGCGTCGCACGGCGAGGTGATCCTGACCGACACCGCCGAGGAAGCGGCTGCCGTTTGCGACGACTACGCCCCAGAACATCTCCAGGTTCTCGCCGAGGATCTGTACTGGTGGCGTGACCGCCTTCGCAACTATGGCTCGCTGTTCCTGGGTCCGAACACGAACGTGACCTTCGGCGACAAGACCTCGGGGCCCAACCACATCCTTCCCACCGGCCGAGCGGCCCGGTACAGCGGCGGCCTGAACACCCTCAAGTTCGTGAAGCAGCTGACGTGGCAGGAGCTCACGCCCGAAGCCGGCGCGGCCGAAGCCCCGGTCGCTGCCAGGATCTCCCGGCTCGAGGGCATGGAGGGGCACGCCCGAAGTGCAGATCTCCGGACCGCTCCGACCGCGGCGGCGCCTCAGGAGTAGCGGGCCACCGGTGCGCCGAAGCTTCCCTCGGGAAGCACCAGACCCAAACCCGGACCTCCGTTGGGGAGCGTGACGAAGCCGCCGTCGATGCGGGGACCGTTCGCTTCGTCGTAGTGGTGCTGGTGGTAGGGATGCGCAATCCATGCACCCCGGCTCAGTTGCGGATCGAGCGTGGCTCCAAGTGCAACAGCCGCAGCTGCGATGATGTCGCCTCCCCAGGCGTCGTCGGAGCTCATCGGTGTGCGCGTGGCCATGCACAGGTCACGTACCGCCCGCATTGCCGTGAGACCACCGAGCCGGGTGAGCTTCAACCCGAACCCGTCGGCGAGACCGGACGAGATCATCCGCGCAATGGCCCGGATGTCGGTCGAGTTCTCGTCGACGATCATCGGGTGAACACTTTGTGCCTTCACCTGCTGCAGTTCAGCCTCCGTGGCACAGGGCTGTTCCATGGACATGGTGATCGTTCGGCAGGCGTTGGATACCTGAATGGCCTCGGCAGTGGACCACCCTCGGTTGGTGTCCACGGCAAGGTCGGTTCCCGGCAACAGCACGTCGGCGACGGCATGAATGCTTGCAATGTCGTGATGAATCGGCCTGCCTCCAGCCTTCAGTTGCAAGCGCGTGTGGCCCTCGTCCTGGAGCCATGTGGCAGTCGCTGCTGCGGTTTCCGCATCGCTGATCCCGACCACGTGGTACGTGGTGATGTCATCCATGCGGGGGCCGCCCAGAAGGTCGACCACGCGTTGGTCGAGCAACTTGCCAACGAGGTCCCAGCAGGCGATGTCGAGCGCCGCCTTGCCTTCCGTGTGCCCGGAAATCGCGGCCTCCATGGCGGCGTTGATCACGCTGACGTGTCGAGGGTCGTGTCCGATGATTGCAGGAGCCAGCACCGACATCGACGCCCGCACTCCGGCGTCGTGAGCCGGCTGAAACTGTGGACTCGCCAGGCAGGCCTCGCCATACCCGATGGCCCCGCTGTCATCCACGATCTCCACAACGGTGGACTCCGGCGTCGCAACCGTGGAGTTGGACATGTTGTACAGAGCACGCGTTTCCAGCGGAACCCGGTACACGCGCACTTCAACAATCGTCACGGCAACTCCCTCGGTGTGTGGCCCGTCAACGATCCCACGCGCCAAGGCCGTTCGCATTCTCGGGACACACAGCGATCTGCGAGAACGGCCGGCGCTGGCCGAGCGACTAGCTTCTGAACCGCAGCGGAAACGGCGCTGCGTGACCAAAGGAGAAACGATGGCCGGTGGCGATGCAGCAATGCGCGAGTACGGGGTCAACCAACCGGTGCCGACCTTCGACGACCCGGCCTTCACCCGGCTCGACAAGCCGCTGTCGGAGCTTCGCGTGGCTGTCGTGACCTCGGCTGCCCTCCACCGACCCGATCAGGACCGTTTCACGAACTCCGATACCGGCTTCCGTGCGCTCGACCGCGCCGACCGCAACATCGTCATGGGTCATTGGAGCCCGAACTTCGACCACACCGGTTTCCAGATCGACCTGAACGTGGTCTACCCGATCGACCGTTTGGAGGAGTTGGCTTCCGACGGGGTCATTGGTGAAGTGGCTCCCCGCCACTTCGCGTTCGCCGGGAATCAGCCGGAAACCGTCAGCGAGGTCCGCCTCGACACTGCACCGGCCTGCGCCCGGGAGTTGCTCTCGGACGGCGTCGATGTCGTGATCCTCACACCCGTTTGACCGGAATGTACGCGCACCGTGAGTGTGCTTGCCCACGTCTTTGAAGCAGCCGGTCTGGCAACCGTGGTCCTGGCCTCGATGAAAGAGGTGGCGGAACGAATGGCACCACCTCGAGTTCTCTACTGCGAGTTTCCGCTGGGCCGACCGCTCGGACGGCCTGGTGAAGCTGCCTTCCAACGGGACGTGCTCGAACGGGCGCTCGCATTGCTCGATTCTCCGGAGCCCGTGCTCGAGACGCACCCCGACGTGATCGAATCCGATGAAATGCCCCTCTCGTGCACGATTCCACCTCGGTACGACGCATCACTTCCTCCTGCCGTGGACGAGGCCCGCGGACTCCGGGCCGCGTACGACCGAGCCGTGCAGCGTCGAGGCGTCACGGCAGTCGGACGAGCCGTTGGTCCCGACGACATTGCGACGGTGCTGGACGTCCTGCATCAGTGGGCCGAGGGCGCCAACTGGAAAGAGGTCGCGCTGCCTGGCAAGAACACGGTGGCCGTCTGCCATGACATCCGGGCGTACTACAACGAAGCCGCTCTTGAACTCGCCACCGGCCCAACACCCGGCGGGCGAGCCGCCGAGGCGTGGTTCTTCGAATCAACCGAAGCGGGGCGCACCGTGCTCAAAGCTCGAGAGAGCATGAAAGCGCAGGACGCTCCGTTCCCGTTCTGGTTCTACATGGCGCCCGGCCACCGATAGGTCGTCCCGCCGGATCAGGCCGAGCTGCCGCTGACCGCGTAGAGTCGTGAACGTTCAACAACCGAGAGGACCTCAATGACCGCGTTGCCGAGCACACCCGAGATGTACGACCTGCGTATGTCCGAGGGAGCACGCCCGTTGTTCGACGCCGTCGTTGCGTTCATCGCCGACGAGGTCGAACCGCACACGCACGAGTTCTTCCGTCTCGGCGAAGGCCGCGCCGAACGATGGGGCTACGGCGAGGGTCAGCTCGAGCTGCTGGACTCCATCAAGGCGAAGGCACGCGAAGCCGGCCTCTGGAACTTCTTCCTTCCCGACGCCGAGACCGGCGAGGGCCTGAACAACCTCGACTACGCCTACATCGCCACAGAGCTCGGCAAGAACCCGATCGCGTCCGAATCGATGAACTGTGCAGCGCCCGACACCGGCAACATGGAAGTCCTCGAACGCGTCGGCACCGACGAGCAGAAGGCACAGTGGCTCACCCCGCTGCTCAACGGCGAGATTCGCTCGGCATACGCCATGACCGAACCCGATGTGGCCTCCTCCGACGCCAAGCAGATCGCCTGCAAGGCCGTCAAGGATGGCGACGAATGGGTGATCAGCGGTGAGAAGTACTACATCTCCGGCGCTGGCGATCCGCGCTGCAAGATCATGATCTGCATGCTCGAGACCAGCCCCGACGGTCCAGCGCACCAGCGGCAGTCCCAGATCCTCGTTCCCACCGATGCCGAGGGCTACGAGGTTCTCGGGCCCATGCACGTCTTTGGCAACGACGACGCTCCGCACGGACACATGCACATTCGTTTCAACGACGTGCGGGTGCCTGCGTCCAACATGCTGTTGGGCGAAGGGCGAGGCTTCGAGATCTCGCAGCTCCGTCTCGGCCCGGGCCGCATCCATCACTGCATGCGCTCCATCGGCGCCGCCGAGCGGGCCCTCGACCTCATGGTCAAGCGCGGCCTCACCCGCGAAGCCTTCGGCAAGCCCATCGCCAACCTCGGCAAGAACGTGGAGACCGTCGCGAAGGCCCGCATCGACATCGAGTCCATGCGTCGCATGGTGCTCACCGCAGCCAAGGCCATGGACGAGCTCGGCAATGCCGAGGCTCGGGTCTGGATCAGCGCAGTCAAGGCCCTGGTGCCCATTCGCGTCTGCGAGATCATCGACGAAGCAATTCAGGTGCACGGCGCAACCGGCGTCTCGAACTGGACGCCCCTCACGTCCATGTACGCAGGCCAGCGCACGCTCCGCCTCGCCGATGGTCCCGATGAGGTGCACTGGCATGTTGTCGGCCGCGCAGAGCTTCGGGCCAAGGAAGCCGGTGGACGTATCGACTACGACCCCAAGCGCGACTACTACGCAAACCTTGGCGCCGACGCCGGGGGCGTGTTCTCCGGACCGTGAGTCCTCGGCCATACTGGCGACATGGCAATTCGATTCAAACTGTCCGGTGCCCCGATGGGGTACACGTTGGCGCTCGTCGACGGCACGGCCGACTCGTACAAGGAGTTCGGAGCAGCACTGTGGTCCGATGACCTCGCAGTTCCCGCCGTGGTCAAGGAGCTGGTGTTCATGCGGACCTCGATCGTCAATCAATGCCCCACTTGACTGAGTAGCCATGTCGTCTCGGGTAGACGACGAGGACTCTCCGACGCCGAGATCGAGGCGCTGCACGACCCCGACAGTTGGGCCGATACGTACGACCCGTCCACCATGGTGGCTCTGCAGCTTGCCGATGCGATGTGCGGCGAGACCCACGAACTGCCGGCGCCGCTTCAGGAGTCGCTCCGTTCGCACTTCAGCGAACAGGAACGGGCGGAGCTGATTGCTGTCTGCGGTCAGGCGAACCTGAACAACCGGGTTGGGAACGCGGCAAAGATCCTGCTGGGCGACTGACCCAGGCAGGAGTTCAGGGCTCCAGAACCGCCCAGCCGCGCGCCTGCAGCTCGGCCGCGAGACGCTCGGACGGAATGCTCGCGAGATCCACGTGGTCGTCACGGCCTGATGACTTCTTGGTGTTCCGCGGGGTTGGTTTCGGCGCCTTGGGACGCGCCATGCTCGTCGACGATGTCTCGACCACGTTCACCGGGGGGCCGTCACCATGCACCTCGGCCTGGAGCTGTTCGATGAAGGACTCGGCCTCATCGCGAGTGAACTTGCCGCCAGCCTGCCGCTGGGTGAACCCCATGGGGCCTCGAGCGTCGCGAAAGTCGACATGACCGGCCGCCTGCAACAGCTCCTCCAGGTCACGCATCTGTTTTCCGGTTGCGGGTGGACCCGAAGCCTGACCGAACGCCATACGTCACCTTCCCACACGTCTTGGCCGGCCGCTGGTCATTCGTCGGTGAGGGTGAAGGATCCGATCGGACGGGCCGTTCCGTTGATCAGCACGTCCACGGAGTGGGATCCCGCGTAGTGCTTGCGCGTGGAGTGTTGAGCGACGGAAATCGCCTTGCGCACGGTGGATGTTTGGCCCGGATCCAGGGACAATTCGGCGCCCTTGAACACTTTCGCGCTCGTCGAACCATTCGCCTTCACGAAGTGCACGACGAAGTCCACGAGGGCACCACAACGGTCGTCGGATGGATTCTCGATGTCGACCGAGAGCCGAACCTTCGCCCCGATGCTGACCGTCGTGGGATCGATGGTTGCGGATGCCACGCTGGCAGGGGAGTCTGGGCCGTACCCCAGCACGGCAAGCGCGCCGGGGTCTCCAGCCTTGATGAGGGTCCGCATCGCGTGTCGAATGAGTCGTCGGCGGTTGTGATCGGCGTCGGACCACCACTGTTGACACACCTCGACTACCTGCTGCGGATGATCCTTCGCGATGTCGTTGAGGTTGTTGGCGACCGATCGGCGGACGTATTCGACCGGGTCGTCCTTCAGCAGTTCCAGGAGTTGCAGGACCGGAGTTGGGTCCTGCTGAAACGCTGACAAGCGGAACGACCAGGGCAGGCGGGGACGTGTGCCCTCCGAAACGAGCCGACGAACATGGACGTTGTCGTCGGTCGCCCACTCGCGAAGCACGGCCAACGTGCGCTCGGTGTGGTCCCGGAGTGGCGTGCGAATGCTGAACTCGGACGTCGCTCGTTTGGTGATCTCATAGTTCGCACGCATGGTCAGATCGAAGAACGCATCTCCGTGCTCGGCCACGAAGTAGCCGTGTGGCATATGGAAGAAGCCGGACATGGGGTTGTCGTCGATCGCCGGGTCGCCCGTGGGTTTCGCGTCATCGGGGTCGCAGTTCTCGAGCTCAGGCCCGAGCGAATCCACGAGGATTGCGATGGCACGCGAGCGGTCGTCAGGCAGGTGGGTGGTCATCGCTGCGGCGATCTGTTTGCAGCGTGGCGTCAGCTCCAGGCCTTCGAAGCCATCAAGTGCCTCAGCGGTGAAGGCGGCAACATCAAAGTCGTCGTAGACGGCATGAATCTCCGATGCAGCTCGGTGCACCATGTCGGGCCCGAAAAGGTTCTTCAGGAGTTCGGCCACGTCAGCTGCCGGACCGCTGTCGGGCGATGAGCCCCATGGCCGTAGCAGCGATTCGCGCTGCGGCCAGTGCGCCGCGGTTGCCAACATCGGCTGAGGGAGCAAACTCCGCAAGGTTGAAGCCAACGATTCTGCATCGGTTGGCGACGGCCTCGAACAGGTCGACGACTTCGCCGTAGTGGAAACCGCCCGGTGCGGGCCCGATCACCCCGGGGACGATCGATGGGTCCATCACGTCGATGTCGAGCGCGATGTACACGTCGGTTCCCTTCCCAATGGAATCGATGACCTGGTGCATGCCGTGCGAACGAATACAGCGCATCGGGAAGAGGTCGACTCCCCAGGACACGGCGTCGGCCACGTCAGCTGGCCGGGCGCTGCCGGAACCCCGAGCGCCCACCTGCACGATGTTGTCGACCCATGACATCTCGGACGCTCGGCGCATGTTGCTCGACAGTCCGAGGCGCTCTCCCTGGACCTCATCGCGCCAGTCGATGTGGGCGTCGAGCTGCAGGATGGTGATCGGCCCTCGGCCCTCGAATGCTGCGAGGCAGGGAATGGGAATGGAATCGTCCCCACCCAGGATCAACGGGACAGCGCCGGCTTCCAACACAGCGGAGGTATGCGTCCGCAAACGTTCGCGATTGCCTGCAAAGTCCGTCTCCGACGTCTCGAGGTCGCCCCAGTCCACTGCGTATGCCCCGTTCAGGAGCGTGCCGTCGAGGTCGAAATCGTGGTGGTCACCCATGCCTGGCCAGCCAACGGCGTCTCGGATGGCCCTCGGCCCGTCCGAGCAGTAGGCGCCAACCGACGCATACGGAGTGGCGGTCGGTGCTCCAATCACGACGATGTCGGCGCCTTCCACATCGAGCGGCGCTACGACTGGTATGTCGAAGAAGCCGCCACCACCAGCGCCGCCGAACAGGTTGCCGATTCGTAGTTCCTCATCCACGAGGTCAGCATCGCCGGTTGCGGAATCCAACGCAAACATCACCCGCCGAGCCAGCGGTTCAGCTCGGCTCTGGCACCAGAGCCTGTCGCATGACCGGGGTGAGATGCGGCAGGTGACGCACCTTCAGACACTCGAGAATCTGCTGGACGTGGTCGTGGTCATGAAACGGCCACTCGTGGACGAAGTCGGAGACGGCAAAGGGCCTGTCGTCGTTTTCGAACGTGCCGACGAGGTCCATCTCGTGTGGCTCGAGCTCGCGGAGAAGCGATGCCGAACGTGACCGTTCCTGGCGGAGTTCGTCGAGCGTGGCGTGTAGCGGTTGGCTGGCAAAGTCGCGTTCGTTGATGGCCTGCCAGGGATCGAAGGCCGGAATGACGTCGGCTCCGTCGACGATTGCGACGATCCGATCACGGAATGCTCCTGAATCGCACGCAATGAGATGTCCAATGACCTCCATGGGGCACCACTCACCGGGCTCGGGCCGGGTGCGAAGGGCATCGTCGTCCACCGGTGACAGCAGCACGTCGAGCGCCGCGGGCAAGCTGGTGAGCGTCGCCACGATCTCGGAGATCTGCATGCGCGATTGTTCGTTGGACTCGGCCATCTGGGCAACTATTGCACGCTCAGGATCCGCGGCCAAAAGCCCTACGGTGTGGGCATGTCCGAACCCAGCGCAGCCCGAATGAAGATTGGTGTCCAGCTCCCGGAGATCGAGTGGGAAGTGCCATTCCCCGAGCTGTTGCGTATGGCGCAGGAAGCCGAGGCGGTGGGGTTCGATTCGGTCTGGTACGGCGACCATTTGATCTACGACGTACCAGGTGGCGCTCGTGGACCGTGGGAGGTCTGGACGACGCTCGCCGCCATAGCGGCATCCACCACAACGATCGAACTTGGGCCCCTCGTCGCCTCGACGAGCTTTCACGCGCCAGCCATGCTGGCCAAGCAGGCGGCGACCGTCGACGCGATCTCCGAGGGTCGCCTCATCCTTGGCCTTGGCGCCGGCTGGAACCGACGTGAATACGACGCATTCGGGTTTCCGTACGACAACCGGGTCAGCCGGTTCGAGGAAGCGTTCACGATCATCCGCACACTGCTCGCCGACGGCGCCATCGACCACGACGGCACCTACTACCGGGCCGACGACTGTGTGCTCCATCCGTTGTCGCCCAGACCAGGCGGGCCTCCGCTCATGGTCGGCTCCATCGGTCCTCGGATGCTTGGGATCACGCTGCCGCACGTCTCGGCATGGAACATGTGGTGGAGCTCCTACGGCAACACGGCAGCCGGGTTCGCGGCCGAGAAGGCGCGTGTGGATGAACGGCTGCTGGCCCTTGGACGGTCGGGTGATGTCGACGCGACCGCTGCCGTGTACGTCCGGCTCGAGGGAGGCGTCGGCCGAGCGATGGGGGACGACGGCGGCCAGAGCGTCGAGCCGCTCGTCGGTTCAGAGACCGAACTCGCCGACCAGTTGCGCGAGTTTGAAGCCGCTGGGGCTGCTCATGTCCAGCTGTGCGTCGATCCGATCGATCTCGACAGCATCCAGTGGCTCGCCGGCGTACTCCAAGCGTTTCGAGCGGTCTGAGGGTCCGGTTACGGCAGTTCTTTCCATTTCGTGAACATGAATCGGGACTACTCAGCGAATCTGGCGGGTTGAGTACGATTCGTTGACCCACATCGGGTCATGATGTTCCCAGCGAAAGGCACCCCCCATGCGTAGATTCCTGCTCATCTTCTCTGCTCTTGCCATGTTTCTCGGCGCGTGCGGATCCGACACCGTCACCTCGGCTGATGCAGAGACGGATGAGGCCATGGAAGAGACCGAAGCCGAGTTCGACGGTCCGCTCGTCATCGGCGCGATTCCTGATCAGGATCCCGAGGTTCTGGCGCGCAACTACGACCTCGTCGCCACGTACCTTGCCGACGAACTCGGTGTCGAGGTGCAGTTCGAGCCCGTAACCGAGTACGAGGCCGCAGTCACCGCATTCCGGGTCGGCGATCTGGACCTCGTGTGGTTCGGCGGGCTCACCGGTGTGCAGGCACGGTTGCAGGTGGACGGGGCCGAAGCCATTGCCCAGCGCGACATCGACGAGACCTTCACCTCGGTGTTCATTGCCAGCACCGATTCTGGCATCGAACCGGTCGACAACGTTGCGGGCCTCGAGGTCGTGGCCGGACGGTCCCTGACCTTCGGATCGGACTCCAGCACGTCGGGCCGACTGATGCCACAGTCCTTCCTGGACGAAGCTGGCGTTGCGCTTGCCGACCTCGACGGTGAGCCCGGCTTCAGCGGATCGCACGACGCCACCATCGAACTCGTCGAATCGGGCACCTTCGAAGTTGGTGCACTGAACTCACAGGTCTGGAACGCGCGGGTCGAAGCTGGTGAGGTCGACCTCGATCGCGTGCAGCTCATCTTCGAAACGCCCACGTACTTCGACTACCACTGGGTGGCACGTCCCGAACTCGGGGACGACCTCCAGTCACGCGTGGTTGATGCGTTGATGAACCTCGACCCCGCAAACGCCGACCACGCGATCATTCTCGACTTCTTTGGCGCAGGATCGTTCATCGAAACAGCGAGCGAGAACTACGCGAGCATCGAGGCGGTCGGCCGCGAGATCGGACAGATCGACGGCTGAGACTCCGCTCTCGTTCGACGGAGTCACCGTTCGTTATCCGAACGGTGACTCCGCCGCGATCGACAGGATCAGCTTTCGAGCGGAGCCCGGCGAACGAATCGCCCTGATCGGACCATCCGGAGCTGGAAAATCGACGGTGCTTCGGGTGGCGGCCGGCCTGGTTCTCCCCACCGGTGGCGCAGCCCACGTGTTCGGAACGGCGACCGACGTCCTCGGCAAGCGTTCGAACAGACCGACACGGGCCCGCATCGGCGTGCTCACGCAGGACTTTGGCCTGGTCGGAGCGCTTCGCGTGGCGACGAACGTCGCTGGCGGTCGCCTTGGGGCCACCGGCGTGCTCGGGCCGGCACGAATGCTCGTCCGACCGGGCCCCATCGACGAGATCGTGCAGGTTCTCGAACGGGTGGGCATCGCTGAACACGTGTGGGACCGGACCGATCAGCTCTCGGGGGGGCAACAGCAACGCACGGCTATCGCCCGAACCCTGTTCCAGAGCCCCGATCTCTTTCTTGCAGACGAGCCCGTGAGCGCCTTGGACCCGGCGCGATCCGAGGCGGTGATGGCCGAACTCTCAGCGACCACGGATGCTGATCGGGCGCTGATCGTCAGCATGCATGATGCACCGCTCGCGCTACGCCACTGCGACCGGATCATTGCGCTCCGAGATGGGAAGATTCACTTCGATCTACCGTCGGCGTCGGTGGAGACATCACATCTGGATGAGCTGTACGCACTCGAGGAGTCGGCTCCCTCGTGACCACGGCGGTCGACCCGCCACGGACCTTCGGGCGGGCGCCGATTCGGCGGGACCGAAGGTGGTGGGCGATATTGATCACGGCGGTGGTGCTTTGGAGCATCAGCAAGGCCGGAGCGAACCCGGCCGACGTCATCAACACCAGGGGATGGACACAGGTCCGAAAGTTCTTCGCAGCCATGCTCCAGCCCGATCTGAGTCGGGACATGGTCGAGCTCACGATTCGGGAATCTGCTGTGACCGTCGGGTACGCGGTTGTGGGCACGGCCGTGGCGTTGGTCATCGGCATTCTGGGTGGTCCGTTGCTCACGGAACGTCTCTGGAGCCCGCTGCATGGCCCTATGCAACGTGGGCGGGTCGGGTGGCTCGTCGCTCGGGTTGCCTTTGCGCTGCCCCGATCGATGCACGAGGTCGTGTTCGGCCTGATTCTGGTGAACATTCTCGGTCTGAACCCGCTCGTCGCCGTTCTCGCGATCGGGATTCCCTTTGGGGCGGTAGTCGCCAAGGTGTTCGCAGAACTCATCGACGACCTTCCCGCAGACGTCGAACTGGGGCTACGAGCGTCAGGCGCCGGTCGGCTCGGTGCATTTCTCGTTGGGTCGGTGCCTGCCGTCTTCAACGACCTGGTCTCCTATTCGTTCTACCGATTCGAGTGCGGCCTGAGGAGTGCAGCGGTGCTCGGAATCGTCGGCGCTGGAGGTCTGGGGTTTCAGCTGGCGCTCTCGTTCCAGTCGCTGCGCTACGAGCAGATGTGGACGCTGCTGTGGGCGTTGATTCTCCTCAGCGGACTTGCCGACCGGTGGTCTTCGCTGGTACGCCGCCGACGCAATGCCCTCGCTGTGGAGACCCATACCCGAGCACTCGTCGATGACTCCGCGGTCAATGTCGAGACCCGCGGGCACGCCGAACCACGTCACGATCGCTTTCTCCAACTGAGTGCTGTCGCCTTCGCCCTGGCCATCCCGGTGGCTGCGTGGCGCCTGGGCCTCGATCCATCCACCCTGTGGGACAACCGTGCCCGAACGCTCGCGGTCGAGCTCGTCCGTGAGTCCTGGCCGATGGCCGCCGGCGATGACGGTCTTGCAGGGTTGCTGAGCGATGGGATCGACACGATCGCATTGGCTGTCCTGTCCATCGCGGTGGCTTCGGCGGTCGCGTCGCCGATAGCCTTCCTCGGGCAGCGGCCCCGGCCAATCGCTGGCATACGGGGTGTCACACTCCGGCTCGGCGCAGCGTCCGTTCGATTCGTGCTGCTCGTGGCCCGATCGGTACCACCTCCCGTCTGGGCATTCATTGTTGTATTCGTACTCTTCCCTGGGCTGTGGCCCGGTGTGGTGGCGCTGGCGATCTACAACGCCGGCGTCCTCGGTCGATTGCAGGCCGAGGTCTTGGAGAACAGCGATCGCAGACCCGCGGATCTGCTCCGAGCCTCCGGGGCCACGGCAACGGGAGCGCTGACGATGGCAACCGTTCCTGCAGTTTCCAGCCGCTTCGCTGCGCTGGGGCTGTATCGCTGGGAAGTCGCGATTCGGGAAACGGTCATCGTCGGCGTGGTCGGAGCAGCGGGCCTGGGGCGCCGACTCGACCAACAGACCTCGGCATTCGACTACGACGGCATTCTGGCCACGATCGTGGCCCTTCTCGTTGTCACCATCGTCGTCGATATTTCGTCGGCAGCCATCCGCCGCAGTCTCCGATAGCGGCCGGCGGACTTCGGCCGATCGGGCGTCGGACAGTGGCATTCCGCGACCTTGACCTCGGTTAGGGTGCCGCCATGAGGATGGAGATCCTGCTCATTCAGGGGTGGGCAATGGGGTCGGCGTACGCACTCGTCGCGTTCGGTTTCGTTGCGACCTACAAGACCTCGAAGGCGCTCAATTTCTCGCTTCCCGGGCTCGGGGCCGCCGGTGCGCTGATCTTGGCGAGCCTGTGGTCGGACGGGACGTTCGGGATCACGGCTCTGCGGGGCAAGAGTCCGGTACCGGCCCTGGCCAGCCACCCTGCGGGATGGGTGCTGATCTTCCTCCTGTCGGTGCTCCTGGTGGCGTGCTTTGGGGCGTTGGTGCATCGGCTGGCCATCAAGCCGCTCGGCAATCAGTCGCCGATTGTTCTCACCATGGCCACACTTGCCGTGTCCATCCCCCTGCAGATCGTGGCATCGCAGGCGCCGATCTCGCGTCGCGTGTCGATGCCGTGGGGTACTGCGAGCTTCAAGCTCGGCGAGGCCGATGTCTTCGTCTCGACACTCGTCGTGTGCGCAACGGCTCCGATCGTGCTCGTTGCAATCAACCGCTTCCACCGATCCTGGTTCGGTATCGCGACGCGGGCCGTGGCCGAAGACGATGAGGTGGCCCTGTCTGTCGGCATCCACCGGTCACGGGTTCTTGCCGTCGGTTGGGGCATGTCGGCAGTCTTTGCGACGCTCGCAGCGATCGCATTTTCCGTGCCACCGCTCGGAGCCGGCATCTTTGCGACAGCTGCAATGCCGGCCTTGTTCTATCGGGCGATCCCCGTTCTTGTGATCGGCGGCTGGGACTCGTACGGCGGCGTCTACCTGGCTGGCCTCATCGTCGGGATGATGCAGGTCATGGTCGGAGGGTTGTGGGGCGAATACGCGTCATTCCTCGGGACCGGGTACACGGCAGTTCTGCCCTATGTCCTCATGCTCGCCGTCCTGATGATCCGCCCCACGGGACTGTTTGGACAGGCCGTCGTTCGCCGTGTGTGAGGTTGTGAAGAGCACGGTCGGGTTGGGTGTTTGGTGAGAGGTAGTCTGCGCTTCTGCGATTGAGGACCTGATGACCGAACCAACAACGCATCGTCTCACCCAGTTCAGCCACGGCGCCGGTTGAGGCTGCAAGCTCGCTCCAGGCGAGCTCGCGCACGTCGTGCGCGATTTGCATGCAGCCAACCCTGCCGAACTGCTCGTGGGAACAGCCACCGGCGACGATGCCGCCGTGTGGAAGCTCGACGCGGAACGGGCCATCGTCTCGACCGCCGACTTCATCACGCCAGTCGTCGACGACGCCAGAACCTGGGGCCGCGTGGCCGCAGCCAACAGCGTTTCCGACGTCTACGCCATGGGCGGCCGTCCGCTGTTCGCCCTGAACCTCGTGGGTTGGAACACCGACGCGCTCCCGACGTCGCTCTTGGGAGAACTGCTTGCCGGTGGTCAGGACATCGCCACCGAAGGCGGTTTCGCCATTGTTGGCGGCCACACGATCGATGACCCGGAACCGAAGTACGGCATGGCCGTGACCGGTGAGGTCCATCCGGACCGCATTCTGACCAACGCTGGGCTCACGCCCGGACAGGACCTCATCTTGACCAAGCCGCTCGGAGTGGGCGTCATCACCACGGCAATCAAGGCCGACGTGGCCAGTCCTGAGCAGGCGGCCGAGGCAATCGACTCCATGACCAGGTTGAACGACGTCGCTTCGCGTGTTGCCGTCGCAGCCGGAGCCACTGGTTGCACCGATGTGACGGGATTCGGGCTTCTCGGACACCTGGGGCGCATGGCGCTTGAGTCCTCGGTGAACGCCATCGTCGAGTTCGATCGGATCCCGTTCCTCGACGGCGCCAAAGAGCATGCAGCTGGTGGCGTCATGCCGGGCGGATCACGGCGGAACCTTGCCTGGGGCGCGGAGCATCTCGATGCAGGCTCGCACGACGAGCTGCATCAACTCCTCTTCGCCGATGCTCAGACCTCTGGCGGACTGATCTTCGGGGTCAGTCCCGACGCAACATCCAACGTGCTCGCAGAACTTGCTTCGTCTGGTCACACGGCCGCCCGAATTGGCGCCACCGAGGCTGGCCGGGTCGGGGTGACGCTCCGATAGGACCAGCCTCGACTGAGACCGCCATCAGGATTCGGTCTTGGTGGACGGCGAACCGATATGGGACACGGGCAAGGCACGGCCGTACCATTGCATCATGTACCGCATCGACTGCCTGCAGTTCGCCAACTGGTCCGAGGCGATCTTTCGCCAAATGCGGGACGGCGCCGTCGATGCTGTGCACGTGACCATCGCGTATCACGAGACGTTCCGTGAGACCGTCGCCGAATTCTCCAAGTGGAACCGGTGGTTTGATCAGCACTCGGATCTGATCCTCCTCGGTCGAACCGCCGCCGACATCGACCGGGCCCGCGAGACCGACCGAACGGCAATCTTCTTCGGCTTCCAGAACCCGTCGCCCATCGAAGCCGACATCGACCTCGTGGAGATCCTGCACACCCTCGGCGCTCGCTTCATGCAGCTCAGCTACAACAATCAGTCGCTCCTCGCCACGGGTTGCTACGAAGCCGAGGATCCGGGGATCACCCGCATGGGCAAAGAGGTCATCAAGGAGATGAATCGTGTCGGGCTCGTCGTCGACATGAGCCACTCGGCCGACCGCTCCACAATCGAGGCTGCCGAACTCTCCGAGCGTCCGATCGCCATCACGCACGCCAACCCGCATGCATGGCACCCGGCGCTGCGCAACAAACGGCACGAGGTCATCAACGCCGTCACCGCCAACGGCGGCATGATGGGCTTCTCGCTGTACCCGCACCACCTGAAGGACAAGACCGACTGCACACTCGAGAGTTTCTGCCAGATGGTGGCCGATGCTGCCGAGACCTATGGTGTGGAGCACTTCGGTATCGGAAGCGACCTGTGCCAGGACCAACCCGACTCCATCGTTGAATGGATGCGGGTTGGGCGCTGGACGAAAGGTATCGACTTTGGCGAAGGCTCGGCGTCAGCCCCGGGCTTCCCACCGCAGCCCGGCTGGTTCGAATCGAACGAAGACTTCGGCAACCTCGAATCCGGACTTCGGGCGGTTGGCTTCGACGATCCGTCGGTCGCTGCGGTCATGGGTGACAATTGGTACCGGTTCTTCGACGAGAACTTCGGACCGGAACGGGTTGCATGACATGACACCATCAGTGGAGCTCCGATCACCGGGCACGGTCATGCGCTTGGAACGTATGGGCTCGTTTCACCAGTGCCGCCTGTCCTTCATGCGCACCCTGCTCCGTCGTATGAAGGCTGAGTCGTGGACCTTCGACCGGCCCAAGTTCGAAATCGACGAGCGGGGCGTCGGCCACGCCTTGTACTCGGCCACCACGCCCAGCCGGACCTACACCCTCGTCGCGTTCGCTCACGACCTTCCCGACGAACTGCGGTCCGACCGGGTGATCGCCACTGCCTGGGACACGACCTTTGCCTTGCACGACGGCGTCCCCACTCCCGACGACATCGAACGGCTCCGCGCCAACGTCCCGCTCCAGGAGGCCGGGCGCGTCTCCGAGCGCGAGCTCACCCTGTCTCGAGCGAATCGATCCGTCCGTCTTTGGTCCTCCGTGGTCGAGACGCTTGCGGCCGGTGACCAGCCCGATCCCGAGGCCATCGAACAGGTCGGGTACCTGATGCGAACCACCGCCGTGTACGGCTCCGGCAAGTTCGGCGCCGCAGACCGTCAATCGATCGCCGACCGCCCCGAGCTGTTGGCACCCTTTCAGGCAGAGATGCTCACGGTCTACCTGATTCGCACCTTCGTCATGGACCTCGTGGAGCACATGGCGGCCGCAGCCTCGCCGAACGCCGTGAGGCTCGATCCTGCGCTTCGGCGGCGATTCGGAATTGGAAACTCCACCGGTCTCGGGATGGCTCCGTTCCTGCTGACGCACCCACGGCTCATCAACAACTGGATCGCGGCACGCGAGGCAGGTCTGGCCAGAGTGTGCGCGGTTGAGACTCCAGCACCGGCCGACGTTCGCACCTTCGAACTGTTTGTTCGTCGGGCGCGTCTCTCGGTCGACTCGTGGCATTCCGAACATGAGCTCCAGCAGACAAAGATCTCCGGGCTTCGGAACGATCTGGAGTTGCTCACTCGGCATCTGCAGGGCGACGCGCTCTCCGGAGCCTTTCCGTGGCAGCGACTGGTCGACTGGTCGTCGGCTGAACTGTCCATCGAAGGCCAGGAACTGATCGTTTCACTGTTGATGGAACCGTACGGCGAGCTCGTCGACGACCTCGCCGACACGATGCATGCCGACGAGTCGACTCCCGTTTGGATCGATGGCGCAACGACGGTTGCTGCGGTCCGAGCCCAGCTTCAGGACCAGTACGGCTGGGCCCTGGACATCGACTGGGACTCGGCAATGTCCGACGCACGAGCGTGGTACGTGTCGGAGGAGAAGCTGGAGCCCAGGTTGGGGGAGCGGCACGAGGAGCCGGTTGGTGACTTCGAGCAGCCCCTACAGCCCGGACGTGACGCTGCGCGAATGTTCGCCGCACTCGAATCGTGGGCCGAGTCGGAGACGTTGGCGGCGTTCCTACGGATGCGCCCCGAACATCGCCACATGGCTCGGCGTCTCGTCGTGGCGTCCACAGCCCCGTATGCCGAGATTCGCGACAACACGATCGATGCCGACATGCTGCCCATCGACCTGCTCCGTGCCAAGCTCAGCTTCTTTGGTGCCACCCATTTCGACCCGCGATCCGACCGGTGGGTCCGCATCAACATGTTCCGTGGCGCCCCATTTCCCGACGATCTCTCGTCCTCGGACCCGGACACGTGGACCTATCCGTCCGTGGATCTCGCCTCATGAACCTGTCGCTCGGCGAGTTCCGAGCGCTGACGGCCAAGGCGCTACGGGGCGTCGGATACTCCTGGGGGCTCACAGAGGATGGCGCCTTCGCTGCCAGCAGACTTGCGGAGGCAGGGCTGCCGGCGGGTGATGTGCTGCTTCGGCTGCTCCAGCACGTCGACGGACGAGCCGTTTCGTCGCTCATGCCCGATGAAGCCTGGAGAGCCAGAGTGAACAGCCTGTGCCCCATTTGCGTCGGCAGCGCAGCCACGGATCTCGGCAGTGTTCCGATCGACACCATCGGCCCCACTGCGGAACCCCTGCTGCTGATCCCGTTCCTCCAGGTGGTGAGCGGATCGGATGTCACTCAAGTCACGACGCTCGAATGGTCCGGCGGCAGGAGCGTGATCACCCCCACGTCGCTCACGGTGCAGGGCGACCTCCCCGCGGGCACGCACCCCCTGACCATCGGCGTTACGGGCCCCGGTGAATCCAACGCCGTGGAACGAAGAAGCCGCGTGGATCTATCGGAGGAGACCCGCGCCGGGCTCGAGGCGTTCGCTCACCGAACCTATGCCCCGGCCACTGAGGCCAGCCGAGACGGCGCCGGAGCCGGCACCTCCGACAACGACTGACGAAAACAGGGGTCTGACCCCTATCAGCGGATGCGTTCGGCCGACCAGGTCGAGGGCTCGACGAGCTGCCCGAGGTGGACGTGGCAGCGGAGGGTTTCGCCGGCGACGATGTGGTCGTCCAGGCGGAACAAACGATTGCCCCAGCTCGTGACCGGAGCGAGCGGCGAGGTGGTGAGACGATTGACCGAATCAAACTCCGCTTCGAACCAAACGCAGAACCCGTCGACGATCATGTCCGCAGCGGCCGTCCGTTCGACCAGATGATCAATTGCGATGTCCGCAGTGTCGGCGAGTTCCTGCAGGTCGAGGTCGAGAATCGGCTGCGGCTCGGCAAGTGTGTCTGCGACGGAGCCCGGGCGAGCCCAGATCTGATCGGTCCGTCCGGTGTCATATCGTGCTGCAACCAACGAATGCTCCATGGGAGTGAGGTCGATGCCATCGGGAAGATCGATGTTCCAAAAGCGGCGGACTCGCATGGATTCATGGAAGCTCACGGGTTCGACAAAGAGCTTGAACCTGCCCGGAAGGATCCTGCCCTGCGGCTTGAGAACACGGCGTTTCAGGTCCAGGAGATTCTCAAGCATGTTCTCGTTGAACAGCTCGTCTCCCATCTGCTCGTGCAGGACGACGTCGACGAGTTCGGGCGCAGTGAACTCTCGGCTGTTGGCTTGCACAAATTCGATGTTGTCGAATCCGTTGTGTTGGGCGATGTCCCGGGCGACGTCGATGAAGTCTGAATGTTCAACGGCGTAGACACGCGCCGCTCCAGCTCGGCTTGCCATCATCGCCAGGAGTCCAGTCCCGGTGCCAAGGTCCACGACGACGTCGCCCGGCTGAACGTTCCCGTGAATCCCCCGGTGATACGCATCGACGCGAACCGTGTCGCTGAGCATCTCTTCGTGCTCCGAGAGTCCGGCGAAGTTTGTCTCGTTCATGAGGTCGTACACCACGCTCATGAGCCACTGACTCGACGCGATTCGAGACGCACCAAGACCCAGCGCCGATCGCAAGCTGCGGGTCGCTGTGTCGGTCAGGCGTGTTCGCATGCCCGCAGGTTATTGCCCCGCCCGAAACAGGGGTCAGACCCCTATTGGCGTTTAGGGGTCAGACCCCTGGCGAGGTGGAGGGAGCGTGTTGCTACGGTGTTGGCATGATTCGGCAGGTGACGGACGAGGAGATCGAGACCTACCGGTCGCAGGGCGTCGTGAAGCTGCCGGGGCTTGTGGACGGTGAAGCAATCGACGGCATGCTGGCCGCGATCGATGCACAGATCTCCGACCCGAGTGAGTGGCTTCTCACCGGTACGCACCTCTCCGACCGCTGTTTCGGCATCGATCGTCCGGCTCTGCGCTCGTATCTCCTGCACCCGACCATGGGGGAGAACGCGGCCCGAGCCATGGGCTCCACGACCGCCCGTTTCTACTTTGACCACGCATTCGTCTTCGAACCGAACAGCCCCGTCGACGACCACTATTGGCATCAGGACCTGCCGTACTGGCCAGTCGCCGGTGACCAGATCGTGTCGTTTTGGCTGAGTCTCGTGCACTGCACACCTGCAACCTCCGCACTCAAGTTCGTCCCTGGAACACACCACAACGAGCGGCTGTACCGGCCGAAGGGCTTCGACGGCTCATCGCTGGACGGCGGCGGCATCGACCAGCGGGCCGACCCGGTGGATGCCGATCACGAGTTCCTCGACGGTGGAGCCCCTGCGTTCCACAACGACCCGGACGCGCATGGGGTGTTGGAATTCAGCTACGAGCCCGGAGATGCCGTCATGTTCCACACGCGAGTCGTGCACTCGTCGGGTGGGAACAACTCACCAGATCTGCGCCGCGTCGCGTACTCCACCCGTTACGTCGGGGACGACGCGCACCTCATGTACCGGGCCCGCGTCTTCCAGGATCCGGCCCTGTTGCCGGACCCGGACGAAGCGTTCGACATCGGTGGACCCATGCAGAGCCGACGGTGGCCACTGGTCCACGGCTGACCGCGCTGACACAGACTTTTGTGACATCGTCTCACCGACCCGTCGCGCCAATTACCCTGATGGGCTGTTGGTCCAGATGTTGAGGGATTGAATATGGCCGGTGGACTCGTCGGATTGTTGGATGACGTTGCGGCGTTGGCGAAGCTCGCCGCCGCATCGATCGACGACGTTGCAGCGGCCTCAGGTCGGGCAAGCGCGAAAGCCGCCGGTGTGGTCATCGACGACACAGCGGTGACACCCGCCTACGTCCAAGGCCTTGCAGCACACCGCGAGCTACCCATCATCAAGCGCATTGCAACAGGCTCGCTTCGCAACAAGCTGCTGTTCATCACCCCCGCAGCGCTGCTCCTCAGTGCGATCGCACCGCTCCTCGTGGAGATCATCCTCATGTGCGGCGGCACGTACCTGTGTTACGAGGGCGTCCACAAGATCTACCACAAGCTCAAGGGAGACGATCACGACCACGACGTCCCCGTGGCCATGAAAGGCCCCGAGGCCGAGGAAGCAACCGTTGCCGGTGCCGTACGCACGGACTTCATCCTCTCTGCCGAGATCATGGTGATCTCGTTGAAAGAAGTCATCGACGAGCCCTTCCTGCGCCAGGCAGTCATCCTTGTGGTGGTTGCGATCTTCATCACCATCATCGTCTACGGGGTCGTGGCCCTCATCGTGAAGATGGACGACGTCGGCCTGTCGCTTGCCGGACGAGAGTCGGAGGGCGCCCAGAAGGTCGGCCGCACCATGGTGGCGGGTATGCCGATTCTGCTCACATGGTTGTCGGTCATCGGTACCGCAGCAATGCTCTGGGTTGGCGGGCACATCATGGTCGTGGGAGCGCACGAGCTCGGCTGGGACCTGCCGTACGACATCGTCCACGACGCCGAGGAAGCGGTGAAGGACGTGGGCGGCATCGGTGGCCTTCTGTCGTGGCTCGTGAACACCGGCCTGTCGGCTGTCGTCGGGCTGATCGTTGGAGCCATCGCCGTAGCTGTCGTGGCACAGTTTCTTGGCGATTCCCACAGCGACGACGCACACGCCGCTCACTGAGTCTTCTGCCTGCGTGTCCGATTCCCGCCGGTGCTTACAGGGCTCCACCAATAGCTTGAGCTCATGACCACTCCCACGTTCTCTGGAATTGACACGACGGAACTCAACCGCGTCCTTGCTGTCGGGACCGACCACGGCGGTAACCCTGTCGAGCCCTTCGCTGACCCCGACGGGGGCTGGCCGTTGCGCTGCTGCCTGAAGGATTCGGCGCCGGGAGAGCAGGTGGCGATCATTGCCTGGTCGCCATTTGACTGGGACGGTCCGTACCGCGAGACCGGACCGGTCGTGGTTCACGCTGATGGTTGTGGCGGACCAAGCGATACCGACCTGGCATCAGCGTTCGACGAACGGCCGATGGTTCTGCGCCCATACGGAAGCGACCACCGAATCTCCTATGGTTTGGTGCGCCACGTCCAGTCCGGTGGTTCACTCACCCGCGAAGTCGCCGAGATCCTGGAAGACCCCGACGTGCTCATGGTGCACGGACGCAACGTCACCGGTGGGTGCTACGCCTTCACGGCGACTCGTTCCGAAGCCACTGGCGGCTGACTCCGGCAACGCTCGCATGCGCCATCTAGGTTGGCGGAATGGCCGAACGCAACAGTCCAGACACCCAATCACCGATCGCTGAGGCCATCGCCGGTCTCGGACTCCGCAGCATCGGTCCCGCGTTCATGGGCGGGCGTGTCGTCGACATCGCCATCCATCCGTCCGAACCGTCCACCTGGCTGGTCGCCGTCGGCTCCGGAGGCGTTTGGAAGACCACCAACGCCGGAATCACCTGGCGGCCCATCTTCGACGATCAACCGTCGTACTCGATTGGCTGTGTGCGAATCGACCCGTCGAATCCGAACAACGTCTGGGTCGGCACCGGCGAAGCGGTGAACGGTCGCCACGTCGCATGGGGCGACGGCGTGTACAGAAGCGTCGACGGCGGGGACAGCTGGGCCCACATGGGTCTGCAGCAGTCGGAGCATGTGGCCGACATTCTCATCGACCCGCGGGACAGCAACGTCGTGTTCGTCGCGGCTGAGGGGCCGTTGTGGTCCAGCGGCGGCGAGCGGGGTCTGTACAAGACGACCGACGGCGGAGAACACTGGGAGCTGGTCCTGCACGTCGACGATGACACCGGGGTCACGAGCGCGGTGTTCGCACCAGACGACCCGGACACCGTGACGGTGGCGACCTACCAACGGCGCCGGCGAGCGTGGTCGTTCCTGGCCGGCGGCCCCGGCTCGGGTATTCACCAGAGCACCGATGGCGGTGCGACGTTCGAGAAGATGACCGCCGGCCTGCCCGATGGAGACATGGGCAGGATCGGCCTGGCCGTCTCACCAGCAGCGCCGCATGTCGTCTACGCCACGATCGAGGCGGTGGAGAAGAAGGAGCGTGGTTTCTATCGGTCCACCAACCGTGGCCGTACCTGGGAACGTCGCAGCGAGTACCTGTCGGGGGGTACCGGCCCGCACTACTACCAGAAGATCTTTGCGTCACCCGTCGACGCCGACACGGTCTACACCGCCGACGTGTTCATCCACGCCACGAAGGACGGCGGCGCCACCTTCACGAATCTGGAGACCGGCAAACAAAAGCACAGCGACAACCATGTCGTATGGATCGACCCGCTGAATGGTCAGCACCTCATCGTGGGGACCGATGCCGGCCTGTACGAGACGTTCGACGATGGCGGTGCGTGGCGGCACGTGTCGAATCTTCCGATCAGCCAGTTCTATCGAGTGGCGGTCGACGATTCCCTGCCGTTCGCGAACGTTCTCGGCGGAGCGCAGGACCTGGGAACGATTCATGGCCCCACCCGCACACTCCATGTGGACGGTGTTCGCAACAAGGACTGGTGGGTACCGCTGGGAGCCGACGGCTACCACGTGGCCTTCGACCCCACCGACGGTGATCTCAGCTACATGGAGTGGCAGATCGGCAACGTCATGCGGCACGACAAACGGACCATGGAGCTGACCGACATTCAGCCGCAGCCGGGTCCCGATGACCCGCCCGAGCGCTGGAACTGGGACACCCCGATCGTGGTCAGCACACATGTGTCAGGCAGGGTCTACGTAGCCTCACAGCGTGTGTGGCGCAGCGACGACCGCGGCGACTCGTGGGAGGCGATCAGCCCCGACCTGACCACGGGAGTGAACAGGTACGAACTGCCGATGGGGGAGCGGGTCGTCAGCGTCGACTCGCTCTACGACCAGTTCGCGATGTCGCACTACGCAACGATCTCGATTCTTGCGGAATCCACGATGGACGCTGCCCTGCTGTACGCGGGAACCGACGACGGCCGTATTCACGTTTCGGAGGACGGCGGAGCTGGCTGGAGAGAGGCCACCCGTCCAGCCGGATTGCCCGATGTTGCGTTCATCAACGGAATCGAGCCATCCCGCCATGATGCGTCGGTTGTCTTTCTGGCTGCCGACGACCACAAGAGCGGCGATTTCACCCCATACGTCTTCCGTAGTGACGATCGGGGCCGGACCTGGGTCGATCTCAGCGATGGGCTCCCGCAAACAAGCATCGTCTGGACCATCAAACAGGATCATGTGCGCCCGGAGCTGCTGTTCGTCGGAGCGGAACACGGCGTGCACATCACGGTCGACGGCGGCAACGAATGGCATCAGTTGTCGAACGACGTGCCGACGATTTCGTTCCGAGACCTGGCCCTCCAGCGACGGGATGATGACCTGATCTGCGCCAGTTTCGGGCGGGGGTTCTACGTGCTCGATGACTACAGCGTCCTTCGGCATCTGGACGGCGAGACTCTCGGGCAGGAGGTTTCGCTCTTTCCCGTTCGTGACGCATGGTGGTACGTGCCATACAGGCCCATGCAGGCCAACGATCAGCCGACCCTTGGCTCTACCTCGTTTCGGTCATCGAACCCCGAGTTCGGTGCGAGCTTCACGTATCACCTCACCTCCGAACTCCTGTCGGCCAAGGGCGTCCGCCGAGAACACGAGAATGAGCGGGACGATGCCGACGTGGCGTTTCCGGGGTGGGACGAACTTCGAGAAGAACAGCTGCAAGGTGAACCGATACTGCTTCTGCTCGTTCGCGACGCGAACGGCGAAGCGGTCCGGTCGATCGTGGCGGACCACACGAAAGGCCTTCATCGCACGAGCTGGGACCTCCGGTATGCGGCGCCCGATCCTGTGAAGCTCGAGGCCCCTGGCTTCCAGCCGCCGTGGGCGACGAACACGGTCGGGGCGTTGGTTCCGACCGGGACGTACACCGTGGAGGTCGTACGACGAGACGCCACCGGCGAGACACGTGTCGCTGGGCCAGAGAGCTTCGTTGTTCGGCCCATTCCCACTGTCGCAGACGGAGCGGCCGCGGACGATTCGTCGTTCAGGTTGGAGACCTCCGATCTGGTGCGCCGTGTACGCGGTGCATCCGCCGACATCGATGCCATGCGAAGCCGACTTCTACACGTCCGCAAGGGGTTGACCCAGACCCCGGCAGCCGCCCACCTGGTGAGCAGCCTCGAGGCCACCCACCGCTCGCTCGAGGACGTCGCAGTCGCCATCACCGGCGATCCCATCCGCGAGGCACACGCGGAGCCAGCCCAACCCTCGATTCGCGAACAGGCCGACCGAGTCTCGTCGACGCACTGGGGCACGACCGGTCCGCCAACTGACACGCAGCGTGCTGTTCTGTCGGTGGCAGCGGAGCGCTTCGAAGCTGCCGTGGTTGTCCTGGACGGTGCTCGGGAGATGCTCCGAAACCTGACAGACGAGCTGGACTCGATCGGCGGTCCGTGGGTCCCACGTTGAGCGGCCGTTTTGACCAAATCAAACTCTTGACTAAGTCCAGAAAGTGTGATTGATTGACTTCGATGAACAACGGCATCGAGCAACAGCTCCGTACACACGGAGTGCAGGTCACCGCACAGCGGCTGGCGATTCTGCAGGCCGTCGCCGACCGTCCTCATGCCACGACCGAAGAGCTTACCGAAGACGTGCGAGCCAGTATTGGATCCATCTCGCGTCAGGCGGTCTACGACACGCTTGGTGTGTTCCTGGACAAACAGCTCATCCGCCGGATCCAGCCAACTGGTTCGCCGGCACGGTACGAAGATCGCGTCGGGGACAACCACCACCATCTCGTGTGCCGCGGATGCGGCATCATGTTCGACATCGACTGTGCGGTCGGGCAAACCCCGTGCCTCACAGCCAACGACGACCACGGATTCGAAATCGATGAAGCCGAAGTTGTCTATTGGGGTCGGTGCCCGTCGTGCCGAAAGAACTGAACTCGCACGGCGATCCGAACACCCACATTCTCACCAACCAACCAACATCTCAGTAATCAAGGAGCAATATGACTGACGAAAACAAGTGCCCGGTCTTTCACCAGAACGACGTGGGTTCCTCGGCAAACCAACAGTGGTGGCCAAACCAGCTCAACCTGAACATCCTGGATCAGCACTCTGCCGCCTCGAACCCGATGGGCGACGACTTCGACTACGCCTCGGAGTTTGCCAAGCTCGATCTCGCTGCCGTCAAGGCCGACCTCACCGCCCTCATGACGGACTCCAAGGACTGGTGGCCTGCCGACTACGGTCACTACGGCCCGTTCTTCATCCGCATGGCATGGCACTCCGCCGGCACCTACCGTACCCACGACGGTCGCGGCGGCGGCGCTTCCGGCACCCAGCGTTTCGCTCCGCTCAACAGCTGGCCCGACAACGTCAACCTCGACAAGGCTCGCCTTCTCCTCGAGCCGATCAAGAAGAAGTACGGCCGCCAGCTCAGCTGGGCCGACCTCATGATCCTCACCGGCAACGTCGCCCTCGAATCCATGGGCTTCGAGACCTTCGGCTTCGCCGGCGGACGTGAAGACGTGTGGGCTCCTGAAGAAGACATCTACTGGGGACCCGAAAGCGTCTGGCTCGACGACGAGCGCTACAGCGGCGACCGTGACCTGCTCGAGCCACTCGGCGCCGTGCAGATGGGCCTCATCTACGTGAACCCGGAAGGCCCGAACGCCAACCCCGATCCCGTCGCCTCTGGCCGCGACATTCGCGAGACGTTCGGCCGCATGGCAATGAACGACGAAGAGACCGTTGCGCTCGTGGTCGGCGGCCATGCATTCGGCAAGGCACACGGTGCCGGCCCCGAGGACATGGTCAACGCTGAGCCCGAAGGTGCTCCCATGGAGCAGCAGCTCATCGGCTGGAAGAACGACTTCGAGTCCGGAAAGGCCGAGCACACCACCGGTTCCGGTTTCGAAGGCGCATGGAACTCCACGCCCACCACGTGGGACAACAACTACCTCGAGACCCTCATGGACAACGATTGGGAGCTCACCGAGAGCCCGTCGGGTCACAAGCAGTGGCACGCACCGGCGCTTGCTGGCACCGTGCCCGACGCGCATCGCGGTGACGTGTTCCACGCACCCATGATGACGACGGCCGACATGGCCATGAAGATGGACCCGATCTACGGTCCCATCTCGCAGCGCTTCCGTGACGACCAGTCGCTCCTCGACGATGCATTCGCACGTGCGTGGTACAAGCTGACCCACCGAGACATGGGCCCGGCTGTCCGTTACCTCGGCCCAGAGGTTCCCAGCGAAGAGCTCATCTGGCAGGACCCCGTTCCTGCAGGCACCGCACTCAGCGACGCCGACGTTGCGACCGTCAAGGCCGCAATCATGGCTTCCGGTGTGAGCATCACCGACCTTGTGTCGACCGCCTGGGCCTCGGCATCCACCTACCGTGGAAGCGACATGCGTGGTGGCGCCAACGGCGCTCGCCTTCGCCTTTCCCCGCAGAGCGGCTGGGAAGCAAACAGCCCGGACACGCTCTCGGGCGTACTGTCCGCCCTCGAAGGTGTGCAGTCCAGCGTCGGCGTCGACGTCTCCATGGCGGACCTCATCGTCCTTGGTGGCGCTGCTGCTGTCGAAGCCGCTGCATCCGCAGGTGGCAACAGCGTCAGTGTTGCGGTCAGCACAGGTCGCGGCGATGCGACCCAGGAGCAGACCGACGAAGAGTCCTTCGCATGGCTTGAGCCGAAGTGGGACGGATTCCGGAACTTCCTTGGCAAGGGCAACGCCCTCGTGGCCGAGCACCTGCTCGTCGACAAGGCACAGCTCCTCGGCCTGAGCGCCCCAGAGATGTCCGTACTCGTGGCTGGCTTGCGTGTTCTCGGTGTCACCACCGACGGACACGGCGTTCTCACCAACAACGTTGGAACCCTCAGCAACGACTTCTTTGTCAACCTGATGGACTACAACACCGAGTGGACGGCTGCCGGTGAAGAGGGCGTCTTCGAAGGCAAGGACCGTGCGAGCGGTGAGGCCAAGTGGACGGGTACCCGCAACGACCTCGTGTTCGGCTCGAACTCGATTCTTCGTGCGATCGCCGACGTCTACGCCGCCGATGACGCTGCAGAGAAGTTCGCAAACGACTTCGCCGCCGCCTTCGCAAAGGTGATGGACGCAGATCGTTTCGATCTCTCCTAGTCATTCCGGATGATCGGCCCCACCGGATTCCTACGGATCTGGTGGGGCCGATCGCCGTTTTGGCGAGGTTCGGGGGTGATTTGTTGTTGGTCCACCCATCTGCTGGTCTTGCAGGCCATGACCGCAAGCGACCACACGTGATGAGCAAATGTCGTCTTGACGCCACCCGAGCCTCCCTCGTGGGCGTGGCTGTGGTTGCGGTTGTGCTCGTGGCAACGATGTCGCCGGCTACCGCGACCTGGTCCATCGTGGCGGTCGACCCAGAAACCGGCGACGTTGGAGTTGCGATCGCATCGTGCGTGCCTGCTGTTCTCCTTGGGGACCTGGATCAGCCCCTGGAGCCAGTGGTGATCGTGCCTGGTGTCGGAGCAGGTGTCTCACAAGCGCTCCTCAATTCGCAGGCGCCGTCCGAGATCCGTCGACAGCTGGAAGCGACAGTGCCGCCAAGTGCGATCGTCGAGGCGCTCATGGACTCGGCGTTCGATGACCAGAGTTCGCAGCGCCAGCATGCGGTGGTTGCTGTGTCTGGGGACAGTGCGGCAGCCACCGGCGATGCGAATGTTGCTGGCGCGCTTGATGCGCAAGGTCGCAGCGTCAGCGCGCAGGGCAACATCCTGGTCAGCCCTGCCGTGGTCTACGACGCCGTTGGAGCGTTCGAGGCGACGTCTGGGCACCTTGCGGAGCGCCTTGTCGCTGCGCTGGTCGCCGGAGGCGATGCCGGCGGTGACTCGAGATGCGCAGACCAGACCGCGTTGTTCGCACAGGTCGTCGTCGCCGAACCCGACGATGCGGCTGACGCACCTTCGGTCCTGCTCACCGTGGCCGTGGTCGAGGGTGACGGACAGAATCCGGTCACGGTCCTGGCTGATGCGTTCGCCGAGGGAAGGCGACAGTACGCGGTGGGCCCATCCGTTCTCCGGACGTACGGCCTCCTTGCGCTCGCCGGACTTGGCCTGCTGGTCGTCATCGTCGTTGGTGTCGTCCTTGGGATTCGACAGCGACGCGCTGGTTCGTCCCGGTCCTGACGCGACGAGTGTCGGATTCCGGTCGGGCACGGGGTTCTGGCTACGATCCGCACGAACCAGCAACTGGAGACACACATGACCTTTGAACCAACGGGACCGATCGACCGCGTGGCGAACGGGCAGGTTGTGCGCCGACAGGTCCTCGGCGACGCCTACGTCGATGCAGTGAGCTCCCCAGCCACCGAAGCCCAACACGCCCTACAGGAGATGGTGGCCGGCTTCGCGTGGGGAACCGCATGGTCCCGTGACCAGCTGTCGCTCCGCGAGCGAAGCATGCTCAACCTGGCCATGCTGACCGCACTCAATCGCCCGCACGAGTTGGGTATTCACATCACCGGGGCACTCCACAACGGCGTCGAGCCTCACGAGATCGAGGAAGTCTTTCTTCAAGCCGGCCCGTATTGCGGCCTACCTGCTGCCATCGACGCGATGCGAACGGCTCGACCGATCCTCGACGCGTGGTCCACGGACCAAGGAGATTGAGCCGGTCCAGGGAGAACCGTTGTTCTGCCGGTGTGAGGTTTCGAGCCGGTCTGGGCAACTCAGCCCTGAGGAGCAGCGTCAACTGCCTGCGCTGCCAGCCAGGCGTCGACCGCCTCCATGAACCGCTCCGGTGTCTCCATCTGGGGCGTGTGCCCGACACCATCAAGTACCACGAGCCGCCAATCGGACCGTACCCGTCGACACAACCACCGCGCCGAGGCCACGTTGACCAGACGGTCCTTGTCGCCGTGGATCACCAGCGCGGGCGTATCGGAGGATCCGATGACGTCAGCAAAGGACCACCGGCGTGACAAGGTCGTGAACAGCGACGTTGCTGCTTGGGAGAACGCGTCGGCCGCCCACGGCATTTCTGCCCGTTCGGTTGCCATCACAATGGCGAGGTCGCGATCGTGCGGTCGCACCCGGGCAGGATCGGCGCAGACCAGAGCGAAGACCTCGTCCACATAGGACTCGGGATCGTCGGCAGCGGCTTGGAAGCGGCGTGCGCCTGCTCCGGGGATGATCGGGCCCAGCAGCGATTTGGCCACTCCGAGGTCGAAGGTCGGTCGAATCATGGGTAGTGCGGGGTCGACCAGAACCATGCCACTGACAAGTTCCGGAGCGGCGGCGCTCACATACATGGCGACCGCTCCACCCATGGAGTTGCCCACGAGCAACGTGGGCTGCCCAACTTCGTCCCGGAGATATCGGAGTACGAGGTCGACCTGCGACGTGAACCCGGCGCTTCGGTTCTGCAGCGGAGTGAGGCCGAAGCCGATCAGGTCGATCGCCCGCACGTGCCCGTGGTGTGCGAACGAGTCGGAAACCGCAGACCAGTTGACGTGGGAGCCTCCGAGTCCATGAATCAACAGAATCGGGGGCCCTTCGCCGCCGTGGTCCATGACGTGTACGGGGCCATCGAGGTCGAGGGTGAGGGTGAGGGAGCGTCCCATCTCGGCAGCGTAGGTCACGATGCGGCTTCGAGCGCTGCGCCGAAGGTCTCGATTTCGTTGACCAACAGGTCAGCCAGTCGGTCCAGGTCCGGCACGAGGTCGGCGCAGGCGACAAGTCCCAAGTCGAGGCTGTCGACGTAGCTCTGGACGGTGATGTTCAGGCCCTGACCCTCGATGAGTGTGGACACGGGGCTGTCCTCCGTGTCGTCGGCCCAGTTCCTTGCAAGCTGGCCAATTGGGCCCGGAACGGCACGTGCGGCCGCATCGACAACGCTCTTCAAGCCGTGGCTTCGCGAAGAGTCGGCCAGGTCCTTGATCATCTTGGCCTGAAAGCGAACGAGGCGCGCTGGTTCGAACAACATTGATACCGAGCCGCGGGTGAGGAGTTCCATCGATGACGGAACGCGATCTGCTGGTGTGAGCGGCACCTGAAGATCCGACCGGTCGGCCCCCGGCTCAGTGTCGGTGAGTCGGCCAAGCATCTCGGCTCCGGCTGCACCGTCGACCGTGGCGTGGTGCACCTTCATGAAGAGCGCGAATCGGTCATCGGGAAGACCGTCGATCACATATGCCTCCCACAAGGGGCGAGACTGGTCCAACGGCCTGGCTGCCAGCCGTGCCACCTGAGTTTGAAGCTGTGTGAAGTCACCGGGCGGTGGCAGCCCCAGGTGTCGGACGTGAAAGTCGAGGTCGAAGGTGCCGTCAATGACCCAGTACGGGACGCGCTCTCGGAACCCACCAGGCGCCAAGTACTCGAGCTGCTTCGCGACGGAGAGCGGAGCGTCCGGGAGCTCACCGACGACATGCGCATCACGCAGCCCGCTGTCTCGCAACACCTCCGAGTCCTGCGGGAAGCCGGGCTCGTCAGCGTCCGTCCCCTCGGTGCCCGCCGGCTCTACCGGATCAACCAGAACGGCTTCGCTGCGGTGCGTTCCTGGGTCGATGGCTTCTGGGACGACGCGCTCGCAGCATTTGTTGAACACGTGGAAATGGATCAGACATGACCAAAGACAGCCTCCCGCAACAACTTCCGCCCGTCGTGCGCGCTGCAGACGTTCGCCGTCCACCAGCTGCGACATTCGCTGCCTTCACCCAACAGATTGGCTCCTGGTGGCCGCTGCCTACGCATGGTCTCTTCGGTTCGGAATCGGCCAGTGTGTCCTTTCGGGATGGGCTCCTCGTCGAGCAAGCGACCGATGGGCGAGAGGCCGTGTGGGCGCACGTTCTGGAGTGGAACGAACCAACGATGGTGTCACTCGCCTGGCACCCCGGACGCGAACGCTCCGAAGCATCGCAGGTGGACGTCTCCTTCGAAGATCACGGCGAGTCAACGCGCGTCGTGATCGAACATCGCGGCTGGGAGGCCTTCGGCGACGACGCAGCGTCTCGCCGGCTTGGTTATGTGGGCCCGAACGCATGGGGATACGTGCTCGATCACTTCGCGGATGTTGCCGAGGAGCGGGAGGATGCGGTCGACACGGCAGCTCTCGAGAACGCGTACTCGCTGTTCTACAGCGAGGCGGCCGAAGGGGGCTTTGGCCCTCCACCCGAAGGCGAATGGTCGGCCGAGCAAACGCTGGCGCACGTGGCGCTCAACGACGCCGCGATGCTCGCCGTGTGCCAGGCCATCGTGCACCAGAACACAACCCGTTTCGAGAACGAGGTCTGCCACGATCCCCAGGTGTTGCGCGCATGGATCGAGGCCTCGACCGACATCCCCGGCTTGATCGAACGGGGGCGCCACGTCGCCGCCCTGGTGGGCGCGGCGCTTCGCCGTCTGTCCCCAGAACAACTGCAGACCGCCGTGCATTGCCGGCTACTGCACAACGGCGACGTGATGGTCGACCGCGAGCTCCCGTGGTTTGCGGTCGCAGTCGAGACGCAGGCAGACATGCATCTCCCGGCGCATGTCGAGCAGCTGCAGAACCTGCGAGCGTGACGGAATCAGTCCTCGCTGATCAGTGACGGGCTGGCTTCGCTCAGCGACGAGATGCCAACGAGCGCCATGGTCTGCTCCACACCGTCCTGGAAGAAGTCGAGCATGTGGGTCACGCCGGCTTCACCACCTGCGGCAAGCGCATAGAGGTGGGGGCGGCCAATCATGCAGGCATTCGCTCCAAGAGCAACGGCCTTCACGACGTCGCTCCCTCGCCGGACACCACCGTCGCAGTAGATCTCAAGCTGTCCGCCCACGGCATCAGCGACGGGAGCCACGAGGTCGATGATCGCCGGCGACGAATCAAGCTGACGCCCTCCGTGGTTGGACAGCGCAATGGCGTCGAGTCCCTCGGCCGCAGCGATCTTCGCGTCGGCCACCGACTGAATCCCCTTGAGGATCACGGGGCCGTCCCAATTGGACCGGATCCATGCGACGTCGTCCCACGACAAGCGCGGATCGAACTGGCTGTTGATGTACTCGGCGAGGGACACCGCTGACGATCCGTCGGCGGTGCCGTTGGAAAGACGTTGTGTGCTGACGGCCACGTTGGAGAAGACGATGGGGTCGTTGCGCAGAAAGTCGAGCACCCACTCTGGGCGCATGGCACCTTCGACGAACGTGTCGAGACCCAACTTGGGTGGGAGGGACATACCCCGGCGAACGTCGCGCTCACGGCGACCAAGAACCGGCGTGTCGACGGTGATGTAGAGCGCCTCGAACCCCTGCTCCTTGCACCGTGCAAGCATGTCCTTGGTCAACTCACGGTCCCGCCACACGTACACCTGGAACCATTTGCGCCCATCGGAGACGGCCGCCACTTCCTCGATGGAACGAGTTCCCATCGTGGAGAGCGAAAAGGGGATGCGTGCCGTGGCTGCTGCTCGGGCGGTTGCCAGCTCGCCCTCCGGATGCGCAATCCGCGGGAAACCAGTGGGGGCGATGATGAGCGGCATCGGCGCTCGTTGCCCCAGGATGCTCGTGGAGGCGTCGATGGACGACACGTCGTTCAGCACCCGCGGCACGAGTGTGCGGTCACCGAACCGGCTCGCGTTGCGGTGCATGGCCGACTCGTCTTCGGCAGCGCCGTCGATGTAGTCGAAGACCCCGGCGGGCAGACGGCGCTTCGCGATACGTCGGAGATCGTCGACGTTCGCTGCCGAAGACAGGCGGCGCGTCGTGCGGTCACGTTCGAAGGGCTTCAGACTGACGACGGAGCGGAGCGATTCGAGCACAGGTCAATCCTGTCAGAACCGTCCCTCTGGGCAAAGGAGGAGGGCGCTCGAAATCTTCGAACGGTCGTTGAGTGGCCGCCTGGTGGCTGCGGGGTCACGCCCAGGGCCTCGCAACGAGTCGCCCATCGACTGCCCGTTGAGAAATGAGAGAAGTGAGCATGGAGCGCTCCCGCTGGTCTACCCACCGCGGGAGGTTCTACGATCGGAGGAGCCCACTTCGTTTGCTGGGCAACCGGAAGCGAGAAGCGCGTGGTGCCATCCCGAGGGTTCCCTGACATCGAGTTCGAACAACGGACGAGCCGATGCCAGGCGCTGATGAACACGGCCGGAATCGGTGCGTTGCTGCTCTGTACCGAGCCCGAGGTTCGCTATTTCACCGGCTTTCACACGCCGTTCTGGCAGAGTCCGACTCGGCCCTGGTTCCTGGTGGTTCCTTCGGCGGGTAAACCCATCGCCGTCATCCCGAGTATCGGTGGTCCATCGATGTCGGCGACGTGGATCGACGATGTGCGTACATGGTCGTCGCCCCAACCTGACGACGACGGCGTGTCGCTCCTTGTCGACTGCCTGCAGGAGGTCGTGGGGGAGACCGGCACGGTTGGTGTACCGATGGGGCCCGAGACGCACGTGCGAATGCCCTTGCGGGACCTTGACCGGCTGCGTGGGGTGTTCGGAAGCTTCGCCGACGCCACCGACATCATTCGCGGGCTGCGCATGGTGAAGTCCGAGGCCGAGATCGAAAAGCACGCTTACATCTGCGGCGTCGTGTCGAACGCCTTCGACCAGCTTCCGGAACTTCTCTCGACGGGAATGACCGAGCGCCAGGCGTTCGCCGCCTTCCGGGTCGAAATTCTGCGTCAAGGCGCCGACGATGTTCCGTACCTTGTCGGTGCGACCGGTCCGGGTGGAATCGACGACATCATTCGTCAGCCGACCGATCGGGTCATCGCCGATGGAGATCTGCTCATCTTCGACACGGGATCAACCTTCGACGGCTACTTCAGTGACTTCGACCGGAACTTCGCGTTCACCCATGCCGATCAGGGGGCGAAGGATGCCTACCAGGCCGTCTGGGAGGCCACCGAAGCCGGTCTCGAAGCGGTGCGACCTGGCGCCACCACGACGCAGGTCTTCGAGGCGATGAATGCCGTACTGAAGGCCAACGGGTCGTTGGGGAACGACGTCGGCCGTATGGGCCACGGCCTCGGCATGCAGGTCACCGAATGGCCATCGCACACCGCTGACGACAACACCGTCCTTGAGGAGAACATGGTGCTCACGCTTGAGCCGGGGCTGCTCTGGGAGCCCGGCAAGGCCATGGTCCACGAGGAAAACCTGGTCGTGCGGGCATCAGGCGCCGAGTTGCTCAGCCGTCGCGCCGCCCCCGAGATCCCCATCATCGGCCGATGACTGCGCCCCTCACCGACGAGCAGTGCGCCAGCTACTGGGTCAACGGGTATCTGTTCCTCCCGGACGCACTCAGCTCCGGACAACTGTCCATGCTGCGCGAGGACTTCGCAAAATGGGTCGAGGAGAGCCGAGCGCACTCCGAGCCCTATGGGCAGACACTCGACGGCCGGGCCAGGTTCGACCTCGCACCTGACCACACGGTCGAACGGCCGGCACTGCGGCGCGTGGCGTCTCCGGTGGAGATGTCGGACTCGTATCTGGCAGTGATGCGAGACAATCGGGCCCTCGATGCGGTCGAACAGCTCATTGGCCCGAACATCGAGTTCAACAATTCGAAGGTCAACGCCAAGCAGCCGGGTACTGCAACCGAGGTGAGGTTCCATCAGGACTTCCTCTTCCAGCCCCACTCCAATGAAGACCTCATCGCCGTGCTGTTCTTCCTGGACGAGGTCACGCCAGAGAACGGGCCCCTCGCCGTCGTGCCCGGGAGCCATCGTGGCCCCATGTTCGATCACTGGCATGATGGCGTGTTCACCGGTACGGTCAGCGACGCCGTCGAAGCCGAGTTCGCTGCGCAGGCGACGCCCATCCATGGTCCCGCAGGATCGGCCTGCCTCATGCACACCCGCCTTCTTCACGGGTCGGCGCCCAACGCCTCCGATCGGCCACGCACGTTGTTCATCAGCGAATACCGGGCCGAAGACGCCAAACCCTTGCAGGTGAACCACATCCCGAGCGAGTACGACGGTGACGTCGTACGAGGTGTGCGCACCAACCGGGTGCGCTGTTCCTCCTACGAAATGGAGTTCCCTGAAGTGCCAACGACGGCGTCCTTCTTCGATCAACAGGCCAAGGCGGAACCCGTCCGGAGGAACCCATGACATCCTCCGATCTCATCCCGCTTCCCTTCACCACCGACGACGGCTTCGGCTCTCGTGCCCGAATCGGGCTGATCGTGCTCGAGACCGACCAGACCATCGAGGCCGAGGCCCGCATGCTCGACCTGCGGGGCGTCGACTTCTACCACGCTCGCATCCCCATGGAGGATGAAGTCACCCCGACCAGCCTCACCGACATGGAAGAACGCCTGCCCACGGCGGCGGCTCTTCTCCCCACCGAGTTCGAATTTGATGCGATCGGCTACGGATGCACGTCTGCGGCGACGCTCATTGGCGCCGACGGAATCACCAACGGAATCCGCCGGGCACATCCGGACATGGCGTGCACCAACCCCATCTCTGCGGCGGTGGCTGCGTTCGCTTCGCTCGGCGCTGCACGCGTCGGGGTCGTCACGCCGTACACGGCCGACGTGACTGCGCCGATTGTCGACCATTTCCGGTCCGCCGGACTCGACGTCACCGCAGTGGGGTCATTCCTCGAACCCAGTGACATGGTTGTGGCCCGCATCAGTCCAGCGTCGGTGGCCGACGCGGTGCGCACGGTGGCAGCGCAGGCCGAGTGCGACGCCGTCTTCGTTTCCTGCACCAGTCTTCGGCTCCTCGCGAACGCAGAGGCGCTCGAGGCCGAAATCGGGAAGCCCGTCGTGTCGAGCAACATGGCGCTGTTCTGGCACCTGCTCCAGCTGGCGGATGTCACCGACCCGATCGGCGGGCTTGGCTCGCTCCTGCGTCGAACCCGCTGAGATCAATGCCCCAAGGGGCCACTCCGATCGGATCGGGCTCCGTGGCGGCGCAGTAGAATCAACAGGACGAACACATCAAGCCATCACAGGATTGAGACCACCAGCCGTGACCGTCAACTTCGACGAAATCATCGATCGCTCCAACACGAACGCGGTCGCGAAGCAGGGCTTCCGGGACTACCTGTTTGGCGACGAGGAAACCGAGGTCGTTCTGCCGTGTGCAGACGATGACGCCATTTCCATGTGGGTCGCCGACATGGCGTTCGCATCAGCCCCAGCGGCGATTGAGGCGATGGCGGCCCGTCTGGAACACCCGATCTTCGGCTACTCGGCGCTGTTCGACGACGAACTCTTCGACGCCTTCAACGCCTGGTGCGTCGCCCGCTACGGCTGGTCACCGCATCGGGATCACTTCGTAGCCTCTGGCGGCATCGTCCCAGCGCTCTTTGACCTTGTCGAGTACATCACAGAGCCCGAGGAGAAGATCCTCACCCTGACACCCGCATATGGCTTCTTCAAGCACGCCGTCCTTCACCATGACCGCGAACTCGCCACGTGTACGCTGGTGAAGGACACAAATGGGACCTACGTCGTGGACATGGCCGAGTTCGAACGCGCCGTGTCCGACCCGAAACTCCGCATGTTCTTCCTGTGCCACCCACACAATCCGACCGGACGAGTCTGGGCCGAGCAGGAACTTCGAACGATGGCGGATCTCTGCTTCGCCAACGACGTCGTGGTGGTTTCCGACGAGATCCACTGCGACTTGCTGCGCTCCGGGGTGACACACACGCCACTTGCCAAGCTCTATCCGGACAGCGACCAGATCATCACCTGCATGTCGGCGAGCAAGACGTTCAACCTGGCTGGCCTCGGTCTCGCCCACGTCCTGATTCCAAACGACGAACACCGCGCCATTTGGGAGGACCGGGGTTCGCCCGTCGTCAACCCTGTGAGCGTCGCTGCCGCCACCGGAGTCTTTCGCAATGGAGCTCCGTGGCTTGCGGAGCTGACCGGATACCTTGATCAGAACTTTGCCGTTGTCGAGGGGATGATCGCCGAGCAGCTCCCAGGTGCGTCCTTCCGCATCCCGGATGCCACGTATCTTGCGTGGATCGGGCTCAAGGGGTTGCTCCCCGAAGACATCAACATCAGTCGCTTTTTCGCAGAATCCGCTGGGGTCCTCCTGGAGGGGGCAGAAATGTTCGTCGCCGATGGCGATCACCACATTCGCGTGAATGTCGCCCTCCCACGAGCCGTGCTGGTCGAAGGACTCGAACGCATCATCGACGCCGTGAAGTCGGTCGACGCCGGGTAGGGGCCCGGACGCTGCTGCCGAGGCAGCGCAGGCCCTAGTGTCGCTGCATGGACATCGACGACTTCACGCTCGAAACGCAAGCGGTTTGGGCCGGTGAGCAGCAGTACCTGCTCGATCGTGCCACGCAGGTTCCTGTGGTTCACAGCGTCGGGTTTGGATACGACAATTTCGACGAGTGGTACGACGTGGCGACCGGGAACGCACCGGGTCACATCTACGGGCGGAACACGAACCCGACCGTCGCCGTCTTCGAAGAGAAGGTCCGGGCGCTCGAAGGGGGAGCGGCAGCGACGTCGGCGTCCACCGGCATGGCCGCCATATCAAACATGCTCTACGCCCTGTTGAAGCCCGGGCAGCGTGTCGTATCGGTGAAAGACACCTACGGCGGCACCAGTCTCCTGTTCCTCGACTATCTGCCGGCCATTGGCATCGATGTGGAACTCGTCGACACGACGGACGTCGAGGCCATCGAGGCCGCCGTCGCTCGTGGCTGCGATCTGCTCTACCTCGAGACGCCCACCAACCCCACGCTCAAGGTGCTCGACCTTCCCCGACTCATCGCCGCTGGCAAGAGCCACGGCGCCACGGTCGTCGTCGACAACACCTTCGCCACACCGGTCAACCAGTTGCCGCTGACGCACGGAGCCGACCTCGTCGTGCACTCGGCCACGAAGTTCCTGGGCGGCCATGCGGACGCGCTCGGCGGTGTGGTGGTTGGCGACGGGGAGCTTGTCCAGAAGGTGTACTCGTACCGCGAAATCAATGGCGCCACTCTGCACCCGGAGGCCGCATACCTCTTGCTCCGGGGAATGAAGACGCTTCACCTTCGGGTCGAACGCCAGGCCGCCAATGCCATGGCTGTCGCTTCGTTCCTCGAGGGCCACGAACGCATCAGCGGAGTCAACTACCCGGGCCTCGCCAGCCATCCCCAGCACGAGATCGCAGCGGCGCAGATGACTGGCTTCGGCGGCATGCTCAGCATGGAGCTCCATGGCGGCCTCGATGCCGTCAAGACGGTCATTCCCAAACTTCGTCTGGCGCATCGCGCTGCGAACCTTGGGGCAGTCGAAACCACGATCGGTCCGCCGGCTACGACCAGTCACGTCGAGTGTTCCCCCGAGGAGCGCGCTGCGCTCGGTATCCCCGAGGGACTCATCCGCTACTCCGCGGGTATCGAGAACATCGATGACCTGCTTCAGGATCTGGAAACAGCCCTCAGCTGAATCGCTGCGGGGTCATCCCGAGATCGTGGGAAGGCCAGCGTCTGCCCATGCGCCGATACCACCGTCGACGTCGGCCACATCGGTGAAACCGAGTTCTTTCATCATGGCCGCCGTCTGGCCACTGCGGTTGCCGGAGCGGCAGTACAGGAGGTACGGGACGTCGGGGTCGAGTTCGGCGAGCTGCGTCTGGAAATCGGCCTCGTAGAAGTCGAGCATCACGGAGCCGTCGAGGCGTGCTTCGGCGAACTCCTCAGGGGTTCGCACGTCGAGGATGACGAGGTCTTCCGGAGGATCGGTGCGAATTTCTTCGCCCTCCGCAGCCGAGATCAGCCGAATTCCGGTGGCCTCGGCAACCATTTCATCCGTGGTCGAAGCGACCGAGTCACTCCCGCTGGAACACGCGCCCGCAACAAGCAGCAAGGACAGGACGGCGGCAAGGGTTCGGATGCGGCGGCCAGGGGGAAGAGCATGGGGGAGCCATTCGGGAGCGGTCGCCCCTATTGTACGTACATTTGGTTGCCCTCGTGGTGTCACCCTCGCAAGGTCAGTCCGGCAAACGTGCCGACGCCGCGAGGCCAACCACCGCGCAGAGTGCCGACAACACGAAGACCAGAGTGAACGAACCAGCCGCATCGGCGATCGCTCCACCGAGCTGCGGAGCAAACATCTGCGCGATGCCGAACGACAGCGTCGCCGCTGCATAGCTGGGCCCGTAGTCCTCTGTGGTGGTGTGCTCGACGACGTAGACCGTGACGAGGCCGGGAATTCCCGCGAATGCTGCACCGATACCTGCTGCCGCGAGGAATGTCGGCACGGTCCAGCCCGGAATGGTCACCACGACGAGGCACGCCCACAACCCAAACCCGACCATGAGTCCGCGGCGGGCCCCGCCGCCTTCGGCGATCTTGATGAAGAGGGGTCCGCCGAAGACCACGGCAATGCCCAGGGTGGTGAACGTGAGCGACGCGCTCCCGCTGGTCCAGCCGTCGTCGTTTTCCAGTTTGGCGGTGAGAAAGGCGACGACGAGGAGGTACATGATCCCGAACGACGTGTAGGCGAAGGTGAGCGGCACCCAACCGCGCATGCGACGCAAGGTGGAGAATCCACCGATCCCTGCGCCGCCGGCCTGCGGTCTGTCCTGACGATGATCAAGTGTCAGCAGCACGAGCGTGAGTGTCGCGACAGCGATTCCAGCCTCGATGGCATAGACCCAGCGCCAACCTTCGTCGCCCTGATTGGCCCTGACCAGACTGCTCAG
>CAZFBD010000001.1:153115-235112 GCA_964517125.1 uncultured Acidimicrobiales bacterium | reverse complement strand
GACGGTAAGAAGGCGAAGCCGGGAGGTCGCAAGTGCCACCAGCACCGAACCAAGAAGGTAGGCGCCCACATTCACGGTGCCGATTGAACCGGCGATGGTATTGGAGACGTTGAGGTCGTCCCGGATCGCCGGCAGCAGCACCCCGTACGAGAAACGACCGAAGGCCTGTGCGACTGCTGCACCCAGAGCGACCAGGGCGACGGCCCCGAGGCCTGACAGACCCGATGGGGAGCGATCGCTGTTCACCGACAGGACCGTACGGCGTAGAGTCGACCCATGGCCATTCTGCATCAAGCCACGCTGACCCCCTCCAAGCTCGACCTGCTCAGCGAATGGGTCACTGGGCCAGCAAACGTGGTCGACGCTGCAGCCGCACAGATCGAGCTGATCGGCGCGTACCGCTTCGACGACCCCGCTGGTGAGGTCGGTATCGAATCGCACGTTCTGACGGGCCCGAACGACTCGATCCTGCATGTTCCCGTCGTGTATCGAGGTTCACCGGAGGACGCACTGGCCGAGTCGCTCATTGGGACGCTCGACCACTCGGTTCTGGGGCCCCGTTGGGTGTACGACGGCTGTGCCGATGTGATCTACGTCCGGGAACTCCTGCGCTGCATCCTGGCCGAAGGCACCCAGGTCCCGCTGATGGTGGAGACGGCCGATGGTCCGGTCGAGCGTGCCCCGTCGGTCACCGTGGTCGGTCATGCCACGGCCGATGCTGTGGTGCCGACGATCGAGTCGGCCGCCATCGAACGTGTGGACGCCGACACGTACATACACGTCGCTGGGCACACGGCTGTCGTACACCACCGGCCGACGGCCGATTCTGCGGCGGAAGCCGCGTACCTCCAGGGAAGCTGGTCGCAGGGCGGAGCCATCCTGGCGCAGGTGGTCGCCAATGGCTGAAGGAGTCGCCATGAGAGAGGGTGAACGGACTGCACTTCTGGTCGTCGACGTCCAACGAGATGTCGTCGTCGAAGCGCATGCACGGGACGAGGTGCTCGCAAACATCAACACCCTGGTGGACCGTGCCAGAGAGCACGATGTTCCGGTCATCTGGGTCCAACACTCCGACGCGGACCTCCCCAAGGACTCGCCGGGTTGGCAATTGGACGAGGCACTGACTCCGCATCCCGACGAGCCGCGGATCCACAAGAACTTTCGGGATGCATTCGAACACACCGCGCTTGGCGCAGTACTTGCAGACGCTGGCGTCGGGCGCCTCCTGATCTGTGGCGCCCAAACCGACGCGTGTGTGCGATGGACGCTCCATGGCGCCATGCACCGGGGATACGACACCGTGCTCGTCGGCGATGCCCACACCACCGACGACCTGTCGCATCACGATGGATTCCCCAGCGCCGCGGCGCTCATTCGCCACACGAACGCCTTCTGGCGCTCACAGACCGCACCGGGCCGGCACACCGACGTCATGTCAACGTCCGGCGTCTCCGATTTCCTGGCCGGGACACACGCCGATGCGCATCGGTGAGCTGGGCGACCGGTGTGGGGTCCCGGCGAAGACGATCCGCTACTACGAATCCATCGGGCTGCTGGACGAGCCAGAGCGAACCTCGAGTGGCTACCGGGACTATGGAGCACAGGCCGTGGAGCGGCTGCAGTTCGTACGCGACGCGCAGGCCACTGGTCTGTCGCTTTCCGAGATCGCGTCGGTGCTCGAGCTGAAGGTCGCAGGGGAGCGGACGTGCTCACACACCCTGAATCTGGTCGATGCCCATTTGCGGTCCATCGACCTGAAGATGGACCAGCTGGCGGCCGCCCGGAGCGAGCTCCAGCAGTTGGCCGCACGGGCGCGGAGCCTCGATCCTTCGGCGTGCACCGACCCGAACCGGTGTCAGGTGATTGCCGAACGACACACCGACGCTTGACCTTCCTGTCAGGTGGAACCTTTATACTGATGGCATGAGCCTCGGTTTCACCACCCGAACCGATCTGTCGATCGACGGTATGACCTGCGCAGCGTGCGCCAACCGGATCGAACGACGCCTCAACAAGCTCGACGAGGTCGCATCGGCGCACGTGAACTTCGCGAACGGACGAGCGTCGGTCGACCACGCTGCAGGTCTCGACGACACGGTTCTGGCAGAGGCTGTCACGGCCCTGGGCTACTCGGTTATCGACGACAGCGCGACCGACGAAGCTGAAGATCGCCGGGAAGTCGCACTTCGGCGACGACTGCTGGTCGCCGCAGTTCTGACCTTGCCCGCAATGGCGTTGTCGATGGTTCCCAGCCTGTCCTTCGCCGGCGCCGAGTGGGTTGTTGCAGCGCTCTCGGCTGTCGTCATTCTCTGGTCGGGCTGGCCATTTCACCACGCCGCCTGGAAGAACCTCCGGCATGGCTCAACCACCATGGACACCCTTGTATCCATGGGCTCGCTCTCGGCATTCCTGTGGTCTGCGGCCGTGCTGTTGTGGGACCTTGGCGACGGACATCTCTACTTCGAGACCGGAGCAGTCATCGTCACGCTCATCCTCTTGGGCAAGTGGTTCGAGGTCCGGGCGAAACGACGCTCCGGCGATGCCCTTCGCTCGTTGGCTGCGCTGGCCGTCTCCGACGTGATGCTCGAAGGCGGCGACACGCTTGCCCTCGACCAGCTGCGGGCTGGTATGCGATTCCTCGTGCGTCCCGGAGAACGGATCGCCACCGACGGCACCATCGTCCAGGGCACCTCAGCGGTCGACCAATCGATGATCACCGGCGAGCCGCTTCCCGTCGAGGTCGGGCCCGGTGACGACGTCGTCGGAGCAACAATCAACGCACATGGCGCCCTCGTCGTCGAAGCGAAACGTGTGGGTGCCGACACCGCCCTTGCGCAGATCGTCCGACTCGTCGAGCAGGCACAGGGGAGCCGGGCCGACATCCAGCGAATCGCCGATCGGGTGGCTGCGGTCTTCGTGCCGGTGGCACTCGCAATCTCCGCTGTGACTCTGCTCGCATGGGTTGCGCTCGGACAGCCTCTCCACGAGGCCTTCACCGCCGCAGTGGCTGTCCTGATCATCGCCTGCCCGTGTGCGCTGGGACTGGCCACCCCACTCGGCCTCATGGTCGGAACGGGTCGCGGCGCGCAGCTCGGAATCATCATCAAGGGTGCCGACGTACTGGAGGACACCCGAACCATCGACGTGCTGGTTCTGGACAAGACCGGCACCGTGACCGAGGGGCGCATGTCGGTTCGGTCTGCGCACGGGCCCGGGTTGGCGCCAGACGAAGAGGCGCTGGTCGTGTCTCTCGCTGCCTCTCTCGAGTCCCGGTCCGACCACCCCGTCGCGGCTGCAATCGCCGGTGCGGCGACCGAACATCGTCGCGTCGAGGAACTCGTCAACCATCCGGGCCTCGGGGTCACCGGCATCGTCCATGGCACACCAATGGCTGTGGGTCGGCGAAGTCTCTTTCAAATCGTGCCCGACGAGGTCGAAACGCTCGTCGCAGCAGAGGAAGACGGGGGAGCCACGACTGCCCTTGCTGGCCGGAACGGTCGAGCCGAAGTCGTGTTCGTGTTGACCGACCGGATCAAGCCAACCTCCTCGTCTGCGGTCGAAGACCTCCACGCTCGAGGGATTCGGACTGCGCTGCTGACGGGCGACAACGAGCGGACCGCACGCTCGGTGGCCCAGGCCGTCGGAATCGACGAGGTGGTTGCCGGCGTGCTCCCTGGCGACAAGGCGCAATTCATCACGGAGTTGCAGGCCGGCGGACAACGGGTGGCCATGGTCGGCGATGGAGTCAACGATGCCCCGGCACTGGCGCAAGCCGACCTCGGAATCGCCATCGGCACGGGAACCGACGTTGCGATCGAAGCCTCCGACCTCACCATCGTCAGTGGCGACCTGCGTGCAGTTGTCGACGCGGTGGAGCTCTCTCGCAGGACGCTCTCCACCATCAAGGGGAACCTGTTCTGGGCGTTCGCCTACAATGCGGCCGCAATACCACTTGCTGCGTTCGGGATCCTCAATCCAATGATCGCTGCCGGGGCCATGGGTCTGTCGTCGGTCTTCGTGGTGACGAACAGCCTTCGGCTCCGTGGCTTCGCTGGCACACGAGGAACCGTGCACAACTCCGAGAGGACATCATGAGCAACACCCGCACCTACTCGGTGCCCGACATCAGCTGTCAGCACTGTGTCGATGCGATCACCGGCGAGGTCACGAAGACTGCGGGAGTCACCGCCGTGCACGTCGATCTGGAAGCCAAGTGTGTCTCGGTCGATGGCGGCGCTGTCGAGGACGTCGTCGCAGCAATCGATGAGGCCGGCTTCGACGCCGAGGTCATCGCATGACACCCCTGCAGGTCACTCCGAGCGGGGAGGCCTGTGGCGCCACCGTGACCGGTGTCGATCTCCGCACGATCGACGACGAGACGTCCGCCGCGATTCGCCAGGCGTGGCTCGATCACAAGGTCCTCGCGTTTCCCGATCAGCCGCTCACCAACACCGATCTCGAGGCATTCACACTCCGGTTCGGTCCGTTCGGGAACGATCCCTTCTTCGCCTCCATCGATGGCCATCCGCACATCGCTGCAGTTCGGCGACTTGCCGACGAGACCTCGACGCTCTTTGCCGAGAACTGGCATGCCGATTGGAGCTTCCAGGAGTTCCCTCCTGATGGCACCTGTCTGCACGGACGCATCATTCCGCCCCATGGTGGCGACACCCTGTTCACCAACCAGCAAGCTGCCTTCGCTGCCATGCCCGACCAGCTCGCCGACCGAGTGCGGGACGTCGTCGTGGTGCATTCCGCGCGTGGAGGATACGCACCCGATGGAAGCTACGGGGCCGATGACTCGAGCGATCGGTCCATGGACATCATCTCCAACGACTCGGCCTACGCCACCCAACATCACCCGCTGGTCCGGATTCATCCGGAAACCGGAGCGTCCACCCTGTACTCGGTCCTCGGCTACATCATCGGGGTCGTGGACATGGAAGACGCCGACGCTCGTGCCCTGTTGTACGAGGTGTACGAGTGGCAGACGCGTGCGGAGTTCCAGTACCGGCAGGTGTGGCAACCGAACATGCTCGTCATGTGGGACAACCGGTGTGTGCTCCACCGAGCCACCGGCGGCTACGAAGGCCACGAACGCCTCCTCCATCGCACCACCATCGGCTACAACCCCAACGTCGGCACCCGAGCGACCTAACCCCCCCCGGATTCTGTGGACGCTGATGTCCGCATGGAGGAGACCACGGACCACAGAACCCAGCCCCGTGGAATCTGTGGACGCTGGTGACCGCATGGAGGACACCACGGACCACAGAACCCGGCTTCTGGTCAGCCTTTGGCTTCGGACCATCGGGAGATGATGCTGACATCGGCGCTGAACCGGACCGTCGGTTCCGGCGACCAGTAGTGCGCTGCCTCGGCGACGGTTGAGGTCACCAGCTCGGCCACCGCCTCGGCGTGCTCGGCAGGAGCGTGGACGAGGAGCTCGTCGTGGAGGCACAGCACGACGTCGGACGAGAACGTCCGCGCCCGCCGACGTACCAGCACCGCCCACACCTTGAAGAACTCGGCGGCCGCACCCTGAATCAACGCGTTTCTGGCGTATCGGCCACGACCAGCAGCAGCGGAACGGGCCTTGTCGATGTCGCCATCCTCGGCCTGACGCGTTCCCATGCGAACCCGTCGACCCCCGATGGTGAAGATGTCGGTACGGGCCTGGCCGTCGGCTGCGGCAGCTTCGAGCATCCCCATGGCGACGGGGTAGTTGCGCTTCAGGCCCTGCAGTGCTCCGGCAGACTCGCCGGTCGTGGCTCCGTACATCGCTCCGAGGACGGCCACCTTGGCGATGTCGCGCGACACACCCAGTCGCTCTGCCACCGGCTGGTAGAGATCTGGGTCCTGCGTCGCAGCGATGAGGGCAGAGTCACCGGACACGGCTGCCAGCACACGGGGTTCGATCTGCCCGAGGTCGGCTCGAACAAACCGGTAGCCATCGTCTGCGGCGACCACGGGCCGCATGACGGACGGGAGGTTGTGCAACCCGGCCGACGCCGTCATTCGCCCGGCTGCACCGTCGGAGCTCGACCAATCACCGCGGAGACGGCCGTTCGTCACGTGCTCATCGAGCCATGCGTACCCGTAGGTCGTGGCGATGCGCTCGGCCTTTCGCCAGACGAGAAGTGCATCGATGAGCGGATCGGTGCCCTGCAACTGCTCCAAGCGCCAGGCACGGGTGTCGGGAAGGTCGAGGCCGGTTCGTCGGAGCATCGACTTCACCTCGGCCGGATTGCGCAGATTGACGTGCTGCGGCGGCTGAAGCAGCCCGAGCACGGCCCGGTCCCGGCGTTCACGTTCGGCGTCCTCTTCGATGCGATTCGCCGGTCGGGGGCCGGCAGCGTCGAAGATGATGCGATTCGCCTCGGCCTCATCGATTGGGAGGCCGTTGTGGGCGAGTTCGGCGCACAACATCTCGGCGGCTGACTCGGACCGGGCGGTGGACACGGCCTGGCTGGGGTGAGCTCGCGAGGCCAGCTCCTGTTCCTGGCGCTCCGCGCATCGAAGCGCCAGCTCGGCCCACGATGCGATCCGGCCAGGCGAGGCATTCCACGCGCCCGAATCCCACTCAGGTCGAAGGTGGCCGTCTGGTCGCAGCGGCTGCTCCGGGTCGTCGCCCTCGTCGGTCGCTGCGTCGAGCAGACCGAGCTGGCCCATGCTCGGGAGTGAGTCGATCGGGAGGTCAGCAAACCACGCCCACACCTCGCCAATACTCGTACGCCAGCCGCCATGGAGCAGTCGATGCACCGTGAGCACATCCCAGCAGCGGTCCAGGGCCACCCCGGAACGCACGAGAACGTCGGGCGTGCCCCGATCCCACCAGACCCAACGCGGGCCGAAGCGCTCGTCCAACTCCACGAGAGCCCGCAATGGCTCGTCGACAACCGTGAGCAACGCACCCGAAGCGGTCGCCACTCCGAGGCCGACGGAAGGATCGATGGCAACAGCGACCATCTCACCTGCGGACAACTGCAGATCGGCGTGGGTCGTCTGCATGCATTGATCCTCTCACGAGAATCCTCACCAGGCGACGCTCGGTAGAGTTCCACCATGGCAGCTCCGTTGGTCCCCACGATCGATCTTGGTGGCGTGCGGGGCAAACCGTCGCCCGACGTCGTGCGTCAGGTGGCTGATGCGGGGGAGCGGTTCGGGTTCTTCCAGGTCGTCAACCATGGAATCGCCGATGGCCTCACCCGCTCCATATGGGAGTACACCGAACGATTCTTCGCCCAGGATGCACACACCAAACGGCTCCTGAACCGAACGAAGGAGAACTCGCGCGGGTACTACGACCGTGAGCTCACCAAGAACGCACGCGACCTCAAGGAAGTCCTGGACCTCGCCCAGCTTCCTTTTCCGGAGCTTCCCGACGACGACCCGGCCAACCATCATGAGATCGATGGTTTCAATCAGTGGCCGGCCATCGATGGCTTTCGATCCACGATCGAGAGCTGGCTGCAGGCGTGCAACACCGTGTCCCTGCATCTGCTGTCGGCGTTCTGCATGGGGCTGGACGAGGCGCCGACGCGGCTGCACCACGCGTTCGACCCCGTTCACACGAGCTTTCTGCGAATGAACCACTATCCGCTCGATGACCTCCTTGATCCCGACGAAGCCGGTGGAATCACACCCCTCGGCGACATGGCCTTGCATCACCACAGCGATGCAGGGGCGCTGACCGTCCTCCTGCAGGACGATGTCGGAGGGCTGCAGGTCGCCCATGAGAACAGCTGGATCGATGTGGCTCCCATTCCGGGAGCCCTGGTGGTGAACACCGGCGACATGATGCAGGTCTGGTCCAACGATCGCTATCGGGCCGCCCTGCACCGGGTGCTCCCGCGGACCGACCGAACCCGTTACTCCTTGCCGTACTTCTTCAACCCCAGCTACACCACCGACTACGCGCCGCTGCCCGGTGCAGTCGGTCCGAGCGGCCAGCCCCACTACGACACGATCAATTGGGGCGCATTCCGGCAGGCGCGGGCCGACGGTGACTACGCCGACTACGGCGCCGAGGTGCAGATCTCCGACTTTCGGACGTCGTCACTGTGAACATCCACGATGTGCCGATGCCCTCCGGCCCGATCGATGATCCGTCCGGCTGGACCGCAGAAGACCTCGCCGTGGAAGACGACTGGACATGGCAGCTCACCGCAGCGGAGGTTGACGAGCTTCTCGATGTTGCTGCCCGATTGGAAGGCACCGACTCGGTCCAACGGAGGCTGCCGGCCGGCGACGTCTCGCTGCCGTTGTTGGCGCCCCGCCTGGACCAGCTGCGGCACGAACTCATCTCCGGCCGCGGGTTTACGGTCATCCGGGGATTTCCGGTGGACGCACTGACCCAGGCACAAGCCGAGGCGGCCTTCGTCGTGCTCGGCAGCCAGCTTGGATCGGCACGGTCCCAGAATCGCGCCGGAGACCTCCTGGGCCACGTTCGCAACGTTGGCGCCAACGCAAACGATCCGAACGTCAGGATCTACCAAACCGCCGAACGCCAGACCTTCCACACCGACTCGGCCGATGTGGTGGGCCTGTTGTGCCTTGAGCCTGGTGCGTCTGGTGGCGACTCGCTCCTGGTGAGCGCCGTCGCGATCCACAACGCCATGAATGCGTCCTCGCCCGAGCTGTGCAGTGCCTTGTTTGCTCCGTTGGCGACAGATCGGCGGGGAGAGGTTCCCGCTGGCGCTGACCCCTGGTTCACCATCCCCGTGTTCTCCTGGTACGACGATCGTCTGACGGTCATGTATCAACGGCAGTACATCGAGTCGGCACAACGATTCGGGGGTGCTCCGAAGCTACGTGAGCTCCAACGACAGGCCCTCGACCTCTTCGACGACATCGCCAACGATCCCGCCATGCACATCTCGATGTCGCTGGAACGCGGCGACATGCAGTTCGTGCACAACCACTCGCTGCTGCACGACCGGACCGCCTTCGTCGACAAGCCGCGGGCTCCACGCCACCTGCTTCGGTTGTGGCTGTCTGTGCAAGGCGACCGGCAACTGCCGTCGGTGTTCACGCAACGCTTCGGATCTGTCGTGGTTGGTGACCGCGGCGGCATCATCGCCGCCTGAAACCGCGTCAGCTGGTCGGACGGCGGGCGGCGGTTGGTGTCGGCTCCGTCGCCTTGCCCACGTCAATTCGCTCATGGGTTCCCCTCCGTTCGCGTTGCCGTACGTCGACGGCGACATCGTCGGCCAGTTCATGGATTCGGAGGCGGTTGGTGACCGGGACGATCCGGCCCGCTTCGCCCAGAGCGGCGTGGCGGTCGGCAACGGCGAACTTCTTTCGCGTCTGGTGCGGTTGGAGTGTGGTCATGTCGGTTGGGTCGGGCTGGTTGTGGGACGACTCGTGGTCATTGCTGTTCCTCTCTCGTCTCTTGGGACGTCTCGGGTGTGCCCGTGGTGACCTTCACCGGTTCCACGAGCACCGCATTGTCGTGGAAGACGGCTCCGCCGCCCATGTCGGCGTCACGCTCATCGACCGTGCTGTTCATGTCGTTGCCCCACCAGCCTTTCGTGCTGTTGACGACTCCCGGCTGCGTTCGATCCGAGATGGCGAGTGCGGCTTCGAAGGCACCACGTTCGTTCGAAACACGCACCAGTGCACCGGCGGAGAGTCTGCGTTCCGCGGCATCGAGCGGATGCAGCACCACCTGTGGGGCGCTCGTACGAGCGAGCGTGTGTCCGGTGCCAGCGAAGGTGCTGTTCACGTGGAACTCGCCGGCCGCAGCGATGAGGGCCAGCCATGGCGAGCGTGGAGTCGCCTCCAAGGCCGGTACGTGGTGGGGGAGGCGACCATGACCGGCTACCTCCGCCGCCAGCGACGAGAACATGAACCGCCCAGAGTCCGTGGCAAACGCACGCGCTGATGGCTTCCCTCGATCTGGCAGCGGCACGAACCCGAAGCGCTCCAGATTCGCGACCGTGACTCCGGCCTCTCGCATGACGTCGGTGTCGAGCTGGTCCTCGATCAGCTGAACATCCGACGCCTGCGTTTCCGGGTCGTCGTAGCCCATTGCACGGCCGAGACGCCGAAAGATCTCGGTGTGAGAAAGGCAGGAACCCGCAGGAGTGGCCGCAGGCGGGTTCCAATGCACGTACCGGTGGTTGTACGAGTCGCTCAGCTCCTGATGTTCGTGCTGCATCGTGGACGGGAGCACAAGGTCGGCCCAGTCGACGGTTTCCGTGTGAAAGATGTCGATGACCACCGTGAACAGGTCCGTGCGTGCCAACCCCTGCCGCACCAGGTTGGTCTGCGGGTTGGACACCACCGGGTTGGCGCCCCAGATCACCAACGCATCGACCGGAGGATCGTTGAGTTCGGTCAGGTTCCGTCCAAGGTTGGTCATCACGAGCGTTCGCGGACGCTGACTGAATTCGGGCAAGCGGCTCTTCACCAGGTTGTACCCCTTGGCCTTTCCGATTCCCGAATACAGCGACCCCCCGCCCCGCTGGTCGTAGGCACCCACCACCGCCGGAATGCAGGACACGGCGCGCATGGCCTGACCGCCGCCAGCGTGACGTTGCATTCCGTGTCCGACGCGAACGGCGAGTGGGGCCGAGGTGGCGATGAGATCTACCAGCTTGGCAATGGTCTCTTCCGGAACTCCGGTGACTGCAGCGGTCCGCTCGAGCGTCCAGTCCTTGAGAGACGGGTTGAACTCGTCCCACCCGATCGTTCGATTCTGAAGAAAGGCAGGGTCTGCGGCGCCAGTGCGGCTCAGAGCAGCACAGATACCAAGGGCCAGTGCAGCATCGGTACCCGGGCGAAGCTGCAGGTGCAGATCGGCGCGGTCTGCAGTGCGCGTCCGAATCGGATCCACGACGACCACCGGCGCTCCACGCGTGCGGGCGGTCTCGATGAACGGCCAGAGATGCCGGTTGGAGACCACGGTGTTCGAGCCCCAGACGAGGACGAGACCCGCATGGGCGAAATCCTCGGCATCCATCCAGTCACCGACACCAACCGTGTACTCCATTCCGGCGTTGCCCGCCACGGAGCAGATGCTCATGTTGTGCGCGGAAGCACCCATTCGCGTCCACACGCGTGCGGGTCCGTTGCTGCCCTGGACCCAGCCGAGGTTGCCCGTGCCGTAATATGGCCAAATGGCGGCGGCACCGACGGTGTCGCGAATCGTGCCCAGTCGCTCCGCCATCTCGCCGATCGCATCGTCCCACGAGATCGGCTCGAAGCGCCCACTGCCCTTCGGCCCGATTCGGCGCATCGGTTCGGTCAACCGTCTGGCGTCCTGGCTGTTGACCAGCCACGGATTGACCTTCTTGCAAAGCCCGCCTTGGGTGAACGGATGGTCCGGATTTCCCCGCAGCTTCACCGCCGTGCCCGACGCATCCACGGTCACCTGCCACGAGCACGCGTCCGGACAGTCGAGCGGGCACGACCCGGGAAGCACCCGGAGTTCGCGTGTGCGGCTCGACGTCATATGGTTGCCAGGTCCTTGAGCCACGCCGCCTTCTGATCCGGTGCGGCGAAGCTGTGGGAAATGGAGTTGCGGCACAGGTCCCGAACCTGCTCGATGTCGAGCTCAGCCCAGTGCCAGGCCCGCTCGTACTCGTCGAGCAGCGTCGTCTGAAACATCGGGGGGTCATCGGTCCCCAGGGTGACGATCAGCCCCTCGGACAGCATGTCCGGCAGTGGGTGCGCGGCTGCGTCCGGCACGGCTTTCAGGGCGAGGTTGGATCCCGGGCACACGTCGCAGGGAATCTTCCGCTCACGTAGCATCGCGACCGTGGACGGGTCCTGCATCGCTCCGATTCCGTGCTGAATACGACGAGCCCGAAACTCCTCGACCGCCCACTGGACCTCGTCAGCACCGCCGTGCTCGCCGGCGTGGGCAACGCCCGGAATACCGCGTTCGCGGGCTGACGCGAAGATGGCGCCAAAGTCGTCTATCCGCCAGGTGTCTGACGGGCCACCCATCCCAATGGCAACGAGGTGTCTCCGGTCATGATCAAGGACCTCGTCCATGGCGCGAGCGCAATCGGTCGCCGCGAGGTGCGGCGAGATGTCGGGAATCAGACCCCACGACATGCCGGTCGTCTCCGCCGCTGCCTGACATCCCGCCACAATGCCGTCATGGATGGGTGCCCACGGCTTCAGATTCTCCACGATGTGCCCCGTGGCGGACACATGGAACTCCGTGTGGACGACGCCCTGGGCATGTGCCGTCGCCAGGTAGCGTTCGGCGACAAACGCGAAGTCGCCAGGCTCGCGCAGCAGACCAACGACGGTGAAGTACCGCTCGAGGAACATGGGAAAGTCGTCGAATCGGTACCACGCGTCGACGCCCTCAATGTCGGACGCCGGCGGCCGCACCCCGTGTCGCTCAGCAAGCGTCAGGAGCGTCTCGGCGTCGACGGTCCCTTCGAGGTGCACATGCAGTTCGGCCTTCGGCATCGACCGGACGTGTTCGAGGGGGAACGGAGCAGCCATGGCCGCCACTCTACGATCGCCCGTGTCAGTGAGAGGAGCCGGCTTCGGTCAGGGGAGGAGGCTGTCCTCGAAGGGGAACTCGCTGAGCAGCTCCGTCCCGTGTTCGGTGATGAGCACCTGTTGCTCGAGCTTCACCCCTTCGCCACCGTCGTAGGCTCCAATGAAGCTCTCCACGCACAGGGTCATTCCAGGGAGGATCGAGCCGTCGTAGCCAGCGTCGGGAAAGTCGGCATGGTGGTAGAGGTACGGATATTCGCCCGACATGCCGTTGCCATGTGCCGACAGGTAGTAGCGGTGCTTGTGGTAACGCTCCGGTATGTCCCAGGCCCGGTCGGCGTACTCCCGAAAGGTCATCCCCGGCTCAAGGATGCCCATGTTGTGATGCACCTGCTCGTGGGCCACCCGGTAGAGCGTGCGCTGTTCTTCGGTTGGGGCGTCGGGTCCGGCGTGAAAGGTCCGGGAGAAGTCCGAGTAGTAGCCGTGGCAACCCACCACATCGGTGTCCAGCGCAATGAGCACATTCGGCTCGATCACGTGGTGGGCCGTTTCCTGGAACCACGGGTTCGTGCGCGGGCCCGCATTGAGCAGGCGGGTCTCGCAGTAGTCGCCGTTCCGCTCGATCACCGATTGGTGGAGGACCGACCACAGTTCGGCTTCGGTCAGACCCGGGCGAATTGCGTCCCGGAGCTTGGCGACGCCGATCTCTGTGGCTCGAAGCGACGCACGGATGCACGCGATCTCGCCCTCGGACTTGATGGCCCGAGCCATCTCCACCGGCTCCTGCGCGTCGACAACGCGAAGGCCGCTCTGCTGCAGCGCGATGGCTGTGCCAGCGTTCATTCGTTCGACTCCAACCGTTGGCCGGTCGCCCACGAGGTCGGTGATCAGTCCGGCCATGTCGGCCGCCCAGGCGCTCTCGCGTGCGGCGATGTCGGGTCCGGCAGCGCAGTAGCTCGCCGTGCTGGACTCGCGTACCTCGTCGATGGTCTCGAAGCCTTCTGCGAGGTGGGCGCACCCGGTGAACTCGAACAGGATCGTTCGGTCCTGGGTCACCACCAGGTAGCGCGACGGCGCATTGCGACTCGAGAAGATCTGCATGTTCCGAGTCCCGGTTGTGTACCGAATGTTGATCGCATCAGACAGGATGACCGCATCGATGTTCCGCGCCGCCATCTCTCGACGTACCGAAGCCAGGCGGTAGGCCCGCACGGCGACAAGGTCGATCCCCGCAGACTCGGGTGCCTGATCGAGCAGGGCTGCGCCGGTCAGATCGCTGCGGTCGCTGTGCCAATCGAGAAGTGCCACGGACGCTCCAAATGGATTCGAGGATTCGGCCGAGGGTAGCGGATCATTCCTCCTCGGAGGAAGCCTCAGCACCGGACCGATCGATGATGTTGAACGGGGTGCCCCACGGGTCCATCACCGATGCGGAACGGCCGAACATCGTGTCCGATGGCGGCATCATGACGGTTCCACCCGCGGCCACCAGAACTTCCGTGGCGATGTCGGCGTCGTCGACCGAAAAGTTGACCACCCAATGGGAGGGCACCTCGTCAGGCATCTGTGGCGGCATGGGCATGGTTCCGGCCAGCGGCACGCCGTCGTGGAGGAACACCGTGTAGGGGAAGTCTCCTGGCATGGGTTGGGCGCTCCAGCCGAACACGGTCTCGTAGAAGGCGATGGAGGCGTCGACGTCGCGGCTCATGCAGTCGAACCAGCAGGGTGCTCCCGGCTCGTCGAGCATGCCGAGACCGTTGCCGTCCATACCCTCGAAGGGACAGATGACCGATCCTGCTGGGTCGGCGACGACCGCAATCTTGCCGCCATCGGGAATGTCGAAGGGAGCCTGATAGACGGCGCCTCCAGCCGTCGTGGCTGCATCGCACGTGGCCTGAGCGTCGGCCACGCTGACGTACACCGACCACACAGGCGGCATCTCGCCCATGTCCCCGGTCAGCTCCATCACGCCACCCACGGCAATCTCGTCCCGTTGAAAGACGTGGTAGGGCGTCTCGCCATCGTTGAAGCTGGTCCAGCCCATCATCTCGGAGTAGAACTCGAGGGCCCCGGAGAGATCCTTGGCAGCCAGATCGACCCAGCTGATGGTGTGATGTGCATGCGTGTCGTAGTGCGGCATGTCCGGATCGTAGGCGAGAGAAGTCGGCCGGAGCATTGACATAGCCACATAACATGCTAGTTATATGGCTATGTCATCGACCATGACCGCACAGACCGATCTCGAAGCCGTCCTCAAGGCGCTCGCAAGTGCCCGCCGGCTCCAGATCCTCGAATGGCTCAAAGACCCCGAGGCACACTTCCCGCCGCAGGAACACGGCGACCCGGTCGATCATGGCGCCTGCAACCAATTCATCGTAGACAAGCTCGGTGTGAGCCAACCAGCAGGATCCCGGCATCTCAAGGTTCTCACCGACGCCGGCCTCGTCATTCCCACCCGACGCAAGGGATGGGTGTACTACCGACGTAACGAACCGGCGCTGGCCGACGTGGCCGCAAGCATCGCAACAATCTGACTCTCACCACCATCTACCGGAGTACCAACAATGCATGAATCCCTGAATGGCAAGATCGTCGTCGTCACCGGCGCAGCGGGCGGAATCGGACGCGCAATCGCCGAGCGATTCGGCGGGGCGGGGTCAAAGGTCGTCATCAACGACGTGCAGGCCGACGCCGTGGCAGAAGTCGTCGACAGCATCAACGCCGCGGGCGGCGAAGCCATGGCCGGCGTGGCCGATGTCTCCGACTCGGCCCAGGTGGCCACGATGGTCGACGCCGTCATGGACACACACGGTCGAATCGACGTGCTCGTGAACAACGCCGGCATCATCTCGCCAATGCTGCATTTCTTCGAAGCGGACGAGGCCTGGTGGCGCCGGATCATCGACGTGAACCTCACCGGGCACTTTCTCGTGTCCCATCCGGTTGCCCGGATCATGGCCAAGCAGGGCGGCGGTTCCATCATCAACATGAGCTCCGGCGGCGCCACGAGGGCACACCGGTCCTTCACCGCGTACGACGCCACCAAGGGCGGAATCGAAGCGCTCACCCGGGCAATGGCACTCGATCTCGGCCCGTACAACATTCGCATCAACGCCCTCATGCCGGGCTCGATCGACACGTCCGGCATGGACCTCGAGGCCCGACAGCTGCGGGGAGAAAACGTTCCACTCGGGCGAATCGGCGAGCCGATCGACATGACGGGAGCCGCGCTGTTCCTCGCGTCGGACGATGCCGCCTACATCACCGGTGACGTCATCAAGGTCGACGGCGGAATGCTCGCACAGCAACGCTCCGCAACGGTCGACATCATGCCACCGTCAGACTTCCCGAAGCTCGAGGATCTGTAGCCGTGTCGGTCCGAATCGGCGCCGATGTCGGCGGCACCTTCACCGACGTCGTGCTCGAACGAGCCGATGGCAGCTTTGTCTCCACGAAGGTCCTGACGACACACCAGGGACCCGAGCAGGGCATCCTCGCTGGAATCGAACAGCTTGCCTCCGAACATGGCGTGTCACTTTCGGATACCGAGCAGATCATCCATGGCACCACACTTGCCACGAATGCCCTGATCGAACGACGCGGCGCACACACCGCCCTCGTCACGACCGAAGGCTTCCGGGACGTCATCGAGACCCGGACCGAAGGCCGATTCGAACAGTACGACCTGAACATCGTGCTCCCGACGCCGTTGATCGAACGCAAGGACCGGTTCACCGTGTCCGAACGCATCAACGCACGCGGCGAGGTTCTGCTGGCCTTCGACGAGGCCAGCGCTCACAAGGTGATCGACAAGATCGAAGCCCGCGGCTACGAGGCCGTAGCGGTCGGCTTTCTCCACAGCTACCGAAACGCGGCACACGAGCGCCGCTTCCGCGAACTGCTCCTTGCGAGGCTCCCCGAGGTGTCCGTATCCATCAGCGCCGAAGTCTCGCCACAGATGCGCGAGTTCGAACGCTTCAACACGGTCGCTGCAAACGCCTACGTGCAGCCACTCATGGCGTCGTACCTCCTGCGCCTGCAGGATGAGCTGCAGCGGCGCGGAGCGACCTGCCCGCTCTACCTGATCCACTCTGGCGGTGGCCTGGTGAGCGTCGAGACCGCTGCGGCCTTCCCTGTCCGACTCGTCGAATCCGGTCCAGCGGGCGGAGCGATCTTCGCAGCCGATCTGGCGGCTCGCTACGGCCGGGACCGGGTGCTGTCCTATGACATGGGCGGCACAACAGCCAAGATCGCACTCATCGAGGACTTCACGCCACAGACCGCGAAGACCTTCGAGGTGGCCCGAACCACACGGTTCAAGAAGGGGAGTGGCATGCCCATCTCCATTCCCGTCATCGAGATGATCGAGATTGGCGCCGGTGGAGGTTCCATCGCATCGGTCGACACGCTCGGCCAGATCCGGATCGGTCCGCACAGCGCTGGCTCAGACCCGGGGCCGGCCTCCTATGACCTCGGCGGCGAGGCCCCTACGGTGACCGACGCCAATGTCCAACTCGGACGCCTTCACCCGAGCACCTTTGGCGCCAGCGACATCAGCCTCTCACCCCAGCGTGCGACCGACGCAATCTCGGCGGCAATCGGTGACGCACTCGGCATGGATGCCGACACTGCCGCCATCGGAATCGCCGAAGTCGTCGACGAGAACATGACGAACGCCGCACGCGTGCACGCCGTCGAGAACGGCAAGGATCTCGCAGGGTTCGCGATGGTCGCCTTTGGTGGCGGAGCACCCATCCACGCAACCCGCCTCATGGACAAACTCGGCCTGGACGAGCTGTTCGTTCCACCAGGTGCGGGCGTCGGATCTGCGATTGGCTTTCTTCGGGCGCCCTTCGCCTACGAGGCCGTGCGCAGTCTCTACACACGAACCGACCAGTTCGACCATGCGGCCGTCGACCGCCTGCTGGCGGAGCTCCAGGACGAGGCGGAATCCTTCGTCCGACAGGGCACCGACGCAGAGCTCACGGTCGAACGCCAGGTGTCCATGCGCTACAAGGGCCAGGGCTGGGAGATCCCGGTCCGGCTGAACTCCGGACAATTCGACGCGTTTGCCGTCGACGGGCTGATCGCCACGTTCACCAAGGCCTATGAAGAGTTCTTCGGCCGGGCGATCGACGATCTTGCAATCGAGACCGTCAGCTGGTCGGTCCGAGTGGCGTCGGTCCTCGACCAACCACCAATCCTGGAGCTGGTCAGCGCCGGTGCTGTCGTCACACCAGATGTCCAGCGCCCAATCTTCGATTCGGTCCTCGGCGACTCGGTCCCCTCCGGTGTCGTTGACCGCGAAATCCTCGGCATCGGCGACGCCGTCGATGGACCAGCGGTGATCGTCGAAGCGCAGACCACCACCGTGCTTGGTTCCCACCACCGCGCCGTCGTACAGCCCGACGGCTCCTTGCGGGTCACACGACACGAAACGAGTCACTCATGACACAAGCTGATGCAGCGATCGCGCGCCGCCGCGAGGTCCAGTACCAGATCATGTGGAACCGCCTGATCTCGATCCTCGAAGAGCAGGCGCTCACCCTCGTGCGAACCGCGTTCAGCACCTCGGTCCGTGAAGCCGGCGATCTGTCGGCGGGCGTATTCGACCGGGACGGCCGCATGATCGCCCAGGCGGTCACCGGCACGCCCGGACATGTGAACACCATGGCTGCGTCGGTGCCGCACTTCATCAACGACATCGGCCCGGAACGCATCCACCCCGGCGACGTGTACCTCACGAACGATCCGTGGAAGGGAACCGGCCATCTGCACGACATCACGGTCACGACGCCCGTCTTCGCCCACGACTCGCTGGTTGGGTTTTTCGCCTGCACCGCCCACGTCGTCGACGTCGGTGGCCGTGGCTACGGACCGGACGCCACCGAGGTCTACGAGGAAGGCATCCGCATTCCGATCATGAAGTGGATCGATCGCGGCGAACTGAACCGCGACCTCGTCTCGATCATCCGAAACAACGTTCGCGAACAAGACCAGGTCCTGGGCGACATTCACGGTCTCGCTGCATGCAACGAGACCGGACGCCGACGGCTCCTCGACATGATGGCCGAGTTCGACATGGACGACCTGGACGAGCTGACCTCCTTCATCTTCGAGCGAACCCACGCGGCCACCATGCTCGCGCTCGAGAACGTCCCGAACGGCGTGTACCGCAACACCATGACCGTCGACGGGTACAACGAGCCGGTGACGCTCGCCGTGGAACTGACCGTTGCAGATGACGGCATGCACGCCGACTTCGCCGGCACCTCGGCACTCAGCCCGTTCGGTGTCAACGTGCCGCTCACCTACGCTCAGGCGTACTACACGTACGGGATGCTCGTGGCGTTGGCACCCGAGCTTCCGAACAACTTTGCGTCGCTAGAACCGTTTCGGGTCAGCGCCCCCGATGGAGTGATCCTGAACGCCCAGGACCCTGACCCCGTGTCGGTGCGGCACGTGATCGGGCACTTCGTCACCGATCTCTGTCTCGGCGCAATCGCGCAGGCGATACCCGATGTCGTTCCCGCCGAAGGAGCCGGTGCGTTGTGGAACTTCCAGGCGAGTGCACGCTCGGCCGATCCGCAAAAGCTCCTGCCCCCGGTCGAACTCCTCATGTTCAACAGTGGTGGTAGCGGAGCCCGACCAACCCTCGACGGGCTCACGGCCACGGCGTTCCCCTCCGGGGTCATGACGATGAGTGCTGAAGCGACCGAGCAGATCGGCCCGATCGTGATCTGGCGCAAGGAGATCAGAGAGGACAGCGGCGGGCCCGGCAAGTACCGCGGCGGCCTGGGCCAGATCATCGAGATCGCTCCCTCCGACGGCTACCTCTTCGAGTTCTCCGCAATGTTCGACCGCGTCGACAACCCGGCCCGAGGCCGCGCTGGCGGAGGCGACGGCAAGGCCGGCGCCGTGTACCTCGACGACGGGACCCCCTTCGCGAGCAAGGGCAAGCAAACCGTGCCAGCAGACCGTCGGCTCATTCTCGAGCTTCCCGGAGGCGGGGGATTCGGCGATCTCACCGAACGCGATTCGGCGGCAGTACTCAACGATCAAACACAGGGATACGTCCGATGAAACCACTCGCCTCCAGCCCGTCCCAGCCCACCTACGACGTGGTGATCGTCGGAGGTGCTGTCACCGGCTCAGCGGTCGCGTGGTTCCTGTCGGCCAATCCCGACTTCGATGGCTCCGTGCTGGTCATCGAGAAGGACCCCAGCTACGAACTGTCCTCCACCGGGCATACCAACAGCTGTATGCGACAGCAGTTCTCCAACGAACTGAATGTGAGGATCTCCCAGTTCGCTGCGGACTTCGTCAGAGATTTCCAGACCTACATGGGTGACGCCAGCGAAGCTCCCGAGCTGCACGTGAACCACTACGGCTACATGTACCTGGCCGACACCGCAAAGTTCGCCGAGCGTCTTCGGCACAACCAGGAACTCCAGGCCGAATACGGCGCAGGCACCCAGATTCTGGCTCCCGACGAGATCGCTGCGGCGTATCCGTTCTACAACCTCGACGGCATCGTCTGCGGGTCGCACAACCTGATCGACGAGGGATACTTCGACAGCGGGACCATGTTCGATCAGCTCCGTCGAAACGCTCGTGTGAACGGCGTGGAGTACCTCACCAACGAGGTCATCGGTGTCGACGTGGCCGACGACCGTGTACAGGGTGTCACGCTCGCTTCAGGCGAGACGGTGAGTTGCGGAACGCTGGTGAACGCGGCGGGTCCCCGAGCAGTAAGAATCGCCGAGATGGCCGGGCTGCATCTGCCGGTGGAGCCGCGTAAGCGATTCACCTTCATCTTCGATGCCGCCGAGCCACTCGACCGAGATCTTCCCCTCACCATCGACCCCAGCGGCGTGCATGTCAGAAGCGACGGCGACGCCTACATGGCCGGATGTGCTCCCGACCACGATCCTGCCGTGCCGTTCGACGACTTCTCAATGGACCAGGACATCTTCGAGGACAAGGTGTGGCCAGCGCTCGCAAACCGGATTCCCGCCTTTGAGCGGGTCAAGGTGATCAGCAGATGGGCCGGGCACTACGCCCACAACACCTTCGACCAGAACGTGATCGTCGGACCCCACCACGAGGTTTCGAACTTCGTGTTTGTGAACGGCTTCTCGGGCCACGGCATGCAGCAGTCGCCAGCCATGGGCCGCGGAGCATCTGAGCTGATCACCTACGGCGACTACCGCACGCTCGACCTCTCGCCGCTTGGCTATGAACGGCTCGTCAGCGGCGAACCGTTCGTCGAGACGGCGATCATCTGACATGCCGATGCGTGCGCCGTTCGTTCCGCCGCCCTATCCGTTCGATCGGCTCGATGAGATCCGGGCGCTTGCGGCGAAGCACCCCGAGGGGGCCCTCGATCTCTCCATCGGGACCCCCACAGACCCACCACCCGACACGGTCATTGCGGCGCTCTCCACGTCGGGGCTGGAGCGGGGCTACCTGCCATCGGTCGGAACCGCCGAATACCGTTCAGCAGCAGCCACCTGGCTGAACTCCACGGTGGGTTCCAACGTCGTGTCCGAGACGAACCTCATCGCTACCGTCGGCAGCAAGGAGCTGGTGGTTGGGTTGCCGCACTGGCTGCGTCTTCGTCGACCCGATCTCGACACGGTGCTCTACCCGGCCGTCAGCTACCCGAGTTATGCGATGGGTGCCGAACTCGCTGGCTGCCGAGCCGTACCCGTTCGTGTCAACGACGATTGGACACTTGATCTCGCCAGCATTTCCGACGCCGATGCGGAACGGGCACTCTGCCTCTGGGTTGCGTCCCCTGGGAATCCCACGGGAGCTCGCGAAGACCTCGGAGCGATTGCCAACTGGGGTCGGGACCATGGCGTGCCGGTCTTCTCCGATGAGTGTTACGTGGAATTCTGTTGGGACGAGGCGCCCTCGACCATTCTGGAACACGGACTCGACGGGGTCGTCGCCGTGCACTCGCTCAGCAAGCGATCCAACCTCGCCGGCACTCGGGCGGGTTTCATCGCCGGAGATCCAGAGATCGTCGGGTTTCTCGCCGAACTCCGCCAGCACCTGGGGCTTCTCGTTCCCGGCCCGGTCCAGGCAGCAGCGATTGCGGCGTTCTCGGACTCAACCCATGTCGAGGCGCAACGCCAGCGCTATCTGTCCCGGCTGCACCACATGCGGGACCGGTTGTCCGCGCTCGACATCGATGCACCGATGCCCCACGGCGGCTTCTACCTCTGGATGGATGCGCCAACGGGCGACGGCTGGGAGCTCGCTCGAACACTCGCCACCGAACTCGGCGTTGTTGGGAGCCCCGGAGAGTTCTACGGCAGCGTCAGCGAGGGAAGCCTTCGTCTGGCAATGGTCCGAGACGCATCCGGTCACTGAGATCTCGCCCACCGCACGCCGGGTAGGGTCAGACCATGCCTGAGAACGAGTCCACCGAGTTCGACCTCATCGTGTTCGGAGCCACGAGCTTCGTCGGACAGATCCTGTGCCGCCACCTGGTGCACAGGCACGGCACCGACGGAGGTCTTCGCTGGGCGATCGCCGGCCGCAACGCCGCGAAACTCGATCAGGTGGCCAACGAAACCGGGGCCCAGGTGGACCGCATCGTCGCCGACGCAGCGTCCTCGTCAGACATGGACGCGCTCGTGGCACGCACCCGGACGATCGTCTCCACCGTCGGACCGTATGCCCTCTATGGCTCGGCCCTTGTGGCCGCATGCGCAAACCATGGCACGGACTACTGCGACCTGACTGGTGAACCGCATTGGATGCGGGAGATGATCGATACACATCACGACGCCGCGGTAGCCAGCGGCGCGCGGATCGTGCACGCGTGCGGCTTCGATTCGATTCCTTCGGACCTCGGCGTTGCGTTCCTGCAAGCCGCAGCGACCGAGCGATTCGCGGCTCCGCTCACCTCCATCGCCATGCGGGTGAAGGCCATGAAGGGCGGAGCGAGCGGCGGAACGATCGCGAGCATGATGAACGCGGTCGAAGACGTGCGGGCAGAACCGGAACTTCGCTCCGTCCTCGCCAATCCTTACGCGCTCGCTCCGGACGGACAGCGCAGTGGAGTCCGACAGAAGAATGTGGTCGCTCCGACGAAGGATGACGCTTCCGGCCAGTGGATCGCCCCGTTCGTCATGGCCTCGGTCAACACGCGGATCGTGCACCGCAGCCATGCGCTGCTCGGCATGCCCTGGGGCGAAGACTTCCGCTACGACGAAGCCATGCTCATGGGTGACGGCGTTGCCGGCATCGCCAAAGCCGGAGCGCTCACTGGCGGACTGGGAGCCTTCATGGCAGCCGCCGCAATCGGTCCGGCCCGCAGACTCCTGAACGACCGCGTCCTGCCAAAGCCGGGCGAAGGGCCTACACCGTCCGAGCAGGAGAACGGCTTCTACGACATCCGCATGTACGGGACCACTTCGGACGGTCGGAGCCTGAACGCCAAGGTCACCGGCGACCGGGATCCCGGCTACGGGTCAACCGCAAAGATGCTCGGCGAGGCAGCCGTGGTGCTCTCCACGCTCGACACGTCCGACGCTGCCGGCGGATTCCACACCCCAAGCACCGCCTTTGGGGTCAGCCTCACCGAACCGCTCACGGAACACGCTGGAATGACCTTCGTCATCCTGGGGTGAACAACCCGAGCGCCTGCGAGCAGGACGTACGTCGGTGGTTGTCTGAACATGCGGGTCAGCTACCTTGGCCCGATGCAGATCGAACGCATCGACGTCTTCCAGAAAGACCTGCCGTTCGCGGGTGGGGTGTACACGCTGTCGGGGGGCCGCGAATACCGCAGCTTCGACGCCACGATCGTGCGTCTGACGACCGATGACGGGATCGAAGGATGGGGCGAGTCAACCCCGTTCGGAACCAACTACGTCGCGGCCCACGCACGCGGCGTCCGCTCGGGCATCGACGAGATGGCGCCGCACCTTCTTGGGTCCGATCCCCGGCTCGTCGACAGGTTTCAGGACCGAATGGATGACCTGCTCGCTGGCCATCAGCACGCGAAGACGCCGCTGGACGTCGCCTGCTGGGACGCGTTCGGAAAGTCGGTCGACATGTCGGTGTCTGACCTGCTCGGTGGCGGGACAGCGGTACGCATGCCGGTCATCTCGTCGGTCCACGTTGGCGAACCCGACGACATGCGAGAACGCGTCGATCAGCACCGGCAGCAGGGCTACCGCGGTCACTCGGTAAAGGTCGGGGCGTCCGAACGGGAGGGCGGCCCGCGGCTCGACGCGGAGCGCGTTGCTGCAAGCCTTGCCGACGCCCAGCCGGGGGAGTACTTCATCGTCGACGCCAATGGCGGCATGACTGTGGAGCATGCGCTCCGATTTCTCCGCCTGCTTCCCGAAGGCCTGGATTTCGTCCTGGAGGCGCCATGCGCAACGTGGCGTGAGACGGTGGCGCTCCGACGACAGACCACCGTCCCGATCATCATCGACGAGCTTGGAAACTCCGATGCGGCAATCGTGCAGTCCATCGCCGACAACGCCGCCGATGGCGTCGGCCTGAAGGTCTCGAAGAACGGTGGGCTCACCGCATGCCGACGGCACCGTGACATCTGCATCGCCGCCGGTCTGACCATGAGCGTCCAGGACACCGTGGGGTCCGACATCGCATTCGCCGCACTCGTTCACCTTGCGCAGACCGTGCCCGAACGGCTGCTCCGCTGCGTTCTGGACGTGCGCGGCATGGTCTCGGCGTCGACTGGCGTGGTGGACGCCCCCGTCGTCGACGGTGGCGTGCTCGCTCCCACGGGACCCGGCCTCGGCATCGAGGTCGACGTCGCATCCCTCGGCGACCCCATCGCCACCTACACCTGACCCACGGCCACCGTCTTCCCGGGTCGGTTTCTCCAGGGGTCAGGTCGTGGGTGGGAGGAGAACGAGTTTTCCGGCGAAGCCTTTCGCAAGGAAGTCCTGTTGTGCCTGCACGATCTCCGACATTGGATAGGTGCGGGCCACGACCGGGGTGATCTCGCCCCGTTCGATGTAACTGACCAGATTCTCAAACACCTCGCGTGGCTGATAGGTGCATCCCATGAGGACCAGATCCTTCAGGTAGAGGGTTCGCACGTCGAGTTCCACGATCGGACCCGCGATTGCGCCAGCGGTCACGTATCGGCCCTGTCGACGAAGCACCTCGAGCAGCGTCGGCCACGTGGGGCCCGCAACCACATCCACAACCACGTCGACCGAGCTGTCGCCAACCTCTGCGATGAGGTCGGCGGAACGGTCGACCATGTGGTCGGCGCCGAGTGCCAGCACGTCGTCCCACTTCGCCTGCGATGCGACCGCAATGACGGTTGCGCCACGGCGCTTCGCCAGCTGAACGGCTGCGGACCCGACGCCACCCGAGGCGCCAGTGATGAGCACTCGTTCACCCTCGGCCAGCTGCACCCGGTGGAGCATCCCCTCTGCTGTGGAGTAGGCGCAGGGAAACGAGGCGAGCTCGGCATCGGTGAGGGTGGTGGCGATGGCAAAGGCTTCGTCGGACTTCACACAGCAGTACTGGGCGAAGCCTCCGTCGATCTCGGACCCCATCGTGATGCAAGCAGTGGGGTCATCTTCGGCGTGCGCTGTCTGCATGGTTCGGACGAGCACGCGCTCGCCCATACGTGACGGGTCCACGGCCGCTCCGATCGCCACGATTGTGCCTGCAGCGTCGGCGCCCTGGATGCGTGGAAACGAGAGTCCCTCACCGGCCCAGCCCCCGTCGTCCTCGACGCCGTCGTCGTAGCCGCCGTTCCCGCCAACACCGGTGCCGGACGTCACGGATTTTGAATACCACCCGATACGGGTGTTCACATCGGTGTTGTTGACCCCTGCAGCTCCCACCCGCAGAACGATTTCATCGGCATCGGGTTCCGGCACCGGCACGTCGTTGCGATAGTCGAGCTTGTCGAACCCGCCGTGCCCAGTGAGTTGAACGGCGGTCATGGTGGCTGGCAGATCCTCGTGCATCGCCGGAATTCTGGCCGAAGCGCGCGCATCAAGCAAGGAGTCCCTCCACCCGAGAGGCTTCAGTCAGAGGACAGAAGGGCCGATCCCTCGCGTATGGTCTCCTGGCGGAACCGACGTGTTCGGATTGTGGCGATTGCGGCGCTTGTTGCGAGTCAAAGCGCCTGCGGCGGTGAGGCGCGGTGTGCCAATGTGATGACGGACAAGGAAGCCTCCCGTTGAACCCACGCGCTGCGGCCGTGGACGCTCTAGCCTCGGCGCCATGAACGCACACTTCGGGAGCCTCGAGAGCCTTTGGGGCCATCTCGTGCCTGACACAGACCGGCCCACCGAGCTGCCAGACGGCGTGGCCGAAATGCACCTGGCCGAGTTCACCAGCGGCTCCACCGAGTCGGGCGTGTGGAGTTGCAGCGTCGGCGCCTGGGACGAGCCAGCGTCTGAGGTCGACGAGGTCATGGTCATCCTCGAGGGCCGGGTGCGTATCACAAACGCCGATGGGTCCACGGGAGAGGCCGCTACAGGCGACCTCCTGCATCTGCCCGTCGGCTGGGCCGGCCGGTGGGATGTCCTGGAGCCTCTCCGCAAGTTCTACGTCATCACGCAGCCGCCGGCACCGGCCTGAGCCATGGGTTCCTGCGTCAGGCGTGTTCGGCCTCGGACACGGAGATGAGACCACCGGTTCCCTGAGCAGCCGTGGGTGTGTCTCTCGGACGCGGTGCCACCTGCAGGTAGACACGCGAAGGAGAGCTCACGGCGGACGCTGCCACGTCAGCCGTGTCCTGCAGCGATTCTTCGAGCATGGTGTCCTCGACAATCTCGTCGCCGGGCAGCTCCTCCTCCATCGTTGCTGCCTCGAACACTGGCTCCGACATCACCGCCTCCTCAAGCGGGGCCGGCTCGGAATCCGCTAGGTCTTCGTCCACCGCGGTGATACGCGGCGCAGACTGTGTCGCCTCGGCGCCGTCCACAGGGCGAGCAGGTGCGAACGAGAAGTCCTTGAACAACCAGTCGAAGTGTTCGTTCACGGCCCGCACCATGGATTCACGACCCAACACGGCCATGTGGCTGAACTCCTTGTCGGAGAGCATCTGGTTCGCAGTTGAATAGTTCGGAAAGTCGGGGTCTTCCTTGGCAAAGCGAAGGATGTCGAGCGGCATGGCGTCCGAGGACTGCGCCTTGATGAAGAGGAGCCGGCCCGTCGATCCATCGGCGTACTCGATCGTGGCGATGGCCCAGTTGCGAATGGGTCGAGCCCGGTCGCCGGGCCGCATCTCGGCAATGCCGTGCCCATCGACGAAGCGAATGTGTGCGCCGCATTCGAGCCGTGCGAGTTCGATCGCTTCCTGGAAGATCTTGAACGAGTAGGGCTGGTCGGCCGATGCGTCGACGGCGATGACGACCTTGGCCCGGCGGCGGATGAGCTCGACGAGGGCCATGTTCTCCCAGTGGCCACCGTCGGTCACGTAGACGTTGGGTTCGGCGATACCAAAGCTCCCGGTGAGCTCCTTGTACATGTTGATCATGTGCGGACCGATTCGACGCGTACCGTCTTCATAATCGGGATTCGGAAGCCACACCCCGAGGCGCATGTTGAGCGCAGCGATGAGGGCATTCGTGGAGCCGAGGCTGAGACGACCCAGCGACGGTGCCAGCGCCGCAGCGGAGACCGCCGTATAGCCAAGGATGCTCTGGAGCCGCTTGCTTCCCGCCCGGCCGTTGAAGATGCGCTCGTACTTCTCGGTATCGATGGCGCGGCTATTGCTCTCGCCGCGGGCCGATGGCCCCTGATGCAGCGTCACGCAGTCGGGCTCAAAGGTCATGGAAACAACGCGAAGGCCGGTGTTGTCGCGCTCGTTTCGGGCGGCGGCCGCACAAATGAGCGGTTGCGGGCCAGGCGCGCCCCGATACTCAGACAAGCGGGGCCAGTGTCCGTTTTCGAGCTCGTCCCATTCGCCGCCGACCAGACGGTTACCGAACGTCCCACGGATCAGTCGGGCGTAGATGGGGTGCAGCGACCACAGCTCCGGGTTGAGGACCGCCAGGGCCAGCACGAAGCCGCCGATGGCGAGGCCCCAGGTGAGGTAGCTGTCCGGGAAGAAGATCAGATTCGACGGGGGATTGATCGCCTCGCTCGCAACCATCATTGCGAACAGCACAAGGGAAATCGCCAGGAAGACACCACCCAGGTACAGTGCCCGGGACTTGATCGGTGCCTGCAGGACCCGCCACACGCTTGCGGCCACTCCGCCGCTCAGTGCGAGGGCGACGGTCGATTGTGGGCCCGCTCCTCCCGGCAGGATCTGTTCGATTGCCGGAAGCAGTTCCACGACCATCCACGGAACCGCAACCAGTCCCGCGGCCAGCGCCACGGCAACGAACAGCCAGAAGCCGGCGAGAGCGTCCCAGCGCTTTCGACCGGGTCCGTCGTGGAGGAAGAGTCGGGGAATGGCGAACAGGACGAAGGCGACCAGGGCCCACCCCGCTGGTCGGATCAGTCGTGAGTATTCGATCGCGTCGTCGGCAAGGGTCGCTGTGTCGGCTCCGGTCGTGATCGCCCACGAGCCGATGAAACGGCCCACGAGCCAGGCAACGATGCCGACGCTCCAAAGGACAAGACCGATGTGGAGGGCCAGTTGCAGCAACGTCTGGATGAGTGAGGCGGCCATGCCGCCGCGTCCGTTTCGGAGGAAGGCGCGGCGTTCCCGCACGCGCTGGAACAACGGCGGCCCCTGATCCTCAGCGAGCAACGACTCCTCGTCTTCCGGGCGACTGTTCGTGAACCGCTGTGCAGCGGTCGGGACATAGAGATTTGGGTTGCCGATGAGGGACGTGTCCTCTGGTGCGGGATCATCGAGCGTGCCTGCGGCGATGCGCCACGCCGTTCCCGCGTACCCGCCGCCCGAGACCGTTGCGAGCAGTGATGCCGATCGCAACATCGATTGCGGCGGGTCCCCGTCGAAGCTGCCGATCTTGAAGTCCTCAAGCGCACTCAGGGCGCCCATGCTGAACGCGGCCGATCGGATGCCACCGCCGGAGAGCGACACGGAGAAGCTGCCGTTGCCGGGTCGGCCGTCGGGCGACCAGTCGAACTGCTCGGGCACGTAGTCCTCGGCTTGCCGAGAGTCACGGGCCTGGCGGTAGATCCAGGCGACGAGTCGGACGGACCAGGAGAGTCCGGTGAGGATGAGCGCCACGAGCAGAAGCAGCACGAGGAGCCACTTGGCCCAGGCAAGCGCCGATACCAAAGCGGCCGCGGCGAGCGTGGCGACGCCGTCCTCGATGTTGAGCGACGCATAGGCAAGCAGTCCGCCAGCGGCCGAGAGCGCGGTGGCAACCGCGGCGATGCCGAGGAAGACCGTGCCGGACACCCGTGTCTTGCCCGGCTCGCTGTCCCAGGAGGCGTTCCACCAGCGACGAAGTGTTCCGCCAAGTGCAGCACAATAGATGGCGACGAACAGGACATTGCGCAGCAGCGACCCCGCCAGATCGTCCTGTGTACATCCGCTGTCCGGGTCGAACTTGTTGGTGAACCGGGTTGCGTCGGTGGCGAACTGGGAATCCAGCACCGTTTGGAAACAGTCGTCGCCGCGAAAAAGCAGCCAACCAACCACGGCGACGAGCGCACCGACGCCGATGATGGTGGCGAAGTAGCCGGCCAGGTTCCGTTCTCGGGTTGCGGTGTCTTCGCGGATCGCCGCCGCATGGGCGATCTTCTGCTCAATCTCGGCCATGGTGTGACTCCCGCGCGTTGTGCCAGTTCTGGACTTCGGCGATGGTAGCCGCGGCCGTGCTGCCGATGCCGGGATGAGGATCAGTCAGCAAGGGCTGCAAAGGCGCTGGGCACGTCGGTGGGTCCCGCGAGTGTGGCCCAACGGGCCCCGACGTCGTTTGCCAGTGCCTGCGCGTCGGCGCAATCGTCGGCCGGAGCCAGGATTCCGAGCTCTTCGAGCCCACCAGCAGCCCGTTCCGGCTCGCTCCCGGCAGTGGGTCGACAATCGGAGAGCAGAATCACCCGCCGTCTTCCCGCCGTTGCCCGATCGAGCTGCGCCGCGGCGGTCCGCAAGGCGAGGGACAGATCGGTCGGGCCGAAACCGCGGAGGCGCAGCACATCGTTCACGACGTCTTCCACCGGTCTGGCCTCGCCGATGGCCTTCACGACGAGCGCTTTGTCGTTGAACGCGATGATGCCGTAGTCCGTGTTGGCCTTGTGCGCTGCGGCTGCCGCAGCCACGGCAGCCGTGGCAACGCGGTCGCCAGTCATGGAGCCGCTGCGGTCGATCAGCACGACGAATGCCGCATCGGGAGTGGTCCAGGAGCGGACCCGCAGTTCATCGATCTGCGGCGGTTGACCCGAGGCTCGGGCCGCCACGAGAGCGTCGAGACTGCCCTCGATGTCCAGATCTCCACCGCTGTCGGACATGGGAATGGACCGCATCCGGCCGATCCCGCGCTTGCTGGTTCCGCTTGTGGACGCAAGGTCGAGCACGACGCGCGCTGCCATGCGTTGGGCCAGGGCTCGCAACCTCACGTCGGTGGCCGATGCCATGTCTGCCAGCAGGGACAGCGCCACGTCAGTGTCTTCGGTCAGTGCGTGTTCCACCGCTTCGATATCGAGCTGGCCGACGTCGGGGGACATCTCGTCGAACCCATCCATGCGTTCCAGGCTGCGCCGGGCGGTGGTTTGGCGCTGCTCCTGTTGCAGCTGTTCCTGCGCCTCGGCTCCTTCGAGCACGGCGTCCTGACTCTGGCTCGTGCCCCCCGTTTGGGGGTCTACGCTTTTCCCGACTCTTCTCCGGCGTCCTCCCGAGGGGCGGTGGCCGCCCAGATCTCGGCGACGACGTCTTCGGGAGTGCGACCGCTGCTCTCATGCAGGCGAATGCGACCGCTGAGTGCGGTGGTTGCTGCGTCGAGGCCGCAGTCGTGATCGGGTTCGGGTAGGCCCCGGAGGTCGCGCAACTGGTCCGCGAGAAGCACCAGATCGATCGCGCCTCGGATGGAACTGCCGACTCGAATGTCGTTGTGGCTACGGGTGAGGCGAACACACTTGACCGCACGTTCGTTCAGCGGCGTCGTGCCTGCTTCGCGTTCCACGATGGCGAGCTCCTCGGCCTCGGTCTGATAACCGACAGACAGCCGATTGACCCGGTCGTAGATTGCGCCAGCGATGCGGGCTGTGCCGACGGCGTCGAACGGGTTCATGGCGGCGACCAGCCGGAAATCGTCGTGTGCGGCAACTCGGCCGAGACGCGGCACCGTCAGTTCTCGCTCGCTCATGACCGTGACGAGCAGGTTCAGCGTCTCCTCGGGAACCCGGTTGATCTCCTCCACATACAGGAGCCCCCCATTGCGCATCGCGGTGAGCAGCGGGCCGTCGATGAACACGTCGGCCACGTATCCCTGCGACAACACCTGCGCGGGGTCGAAGTGCCCGGCCAACCGAGCCGGTGTGAGTTCGGCGTTGCCCTCGACGAACACGAGATCCAGTCCGGCATGGTCAGCCACCGCACGGAGCAGCGTGGACTTGCCGGTACCCGGTGGGCCCTCGAGCAGCACATGGCGCGCTGCCCCCATGGCGGCCACAACCAACTCCAGCTCGCGACGTCGTCCAACGACCTCGGCACCTGCTGCATCGACGAGGTCGATTCCAAACGAAACGGCGTTCTGGCTCATGGACTGCGACGGTAGCGCATCGACCAACGGGGCTGCCCATGTCGATCCTCAGCGATTGTGACGAAGGGCACGATCAGAGGTGTGGTGTTATGGTCGTCACACCACCGGATCACACAAGGAGACATGATGAGGACGAGAGCCGCCATTCTGCGGGACCTGAACACGCCGTGGAGCGTTGAGGAGATCGAACTCGATCCTCCCAAGCGGGGCGAGGTTCTGGTGAAGATGTTCGCATCGGGCATGTGCCACTCCGATGAGCATGCCTACGACGGCCATATCGCTGGACTCGTCCCCGGGCCGCCCATGATCGGCGGACACGAGGGCTCCGGTGTTGTCCAGGAGGTGGGCGAGGGTGTCTACGGCCTGGAACCCGGCGACCATGTGGTGTTCGGCTTCATCCCGGCCTGCGGCCGCTGCCCCGAGTGCGCCGGTGGCCACTCCAACCTGTGCGACATGCTCGCCACGTTCACCGAGGGCACCCAGGCGCTCGACGGCACGTCTCGCCATCACACCCTCGACGGCCAGGACCTGGGTCTCATGTGCCTGCTGGGCACGTTCTCCGAACACACGGTGGTCAACGAGGCCAGCGTGGTGAAGATCGACAAGGACTGGCCGCTCGACAAAGCCTGTCTGCTCGGTTGTGGTGTCGTCACGGGCTGGGGCTCCGCCGTCTACGCCGCCGATGTCCAGCCCGGTGAGTACGTGGCAGTCGTCGGTTGCGGAGGCATCGGCTCCAACGCAATCCAGGGCGCCAAGATGGCCGGCGCTCGCGCCGTCGTTGCAATCGATCCGGTGGAGTTCAAGCGGGAAAAGGCCATGGCCTTCGGAGCAACGCACGCCTTTGCCTCCATGGCCGATGCCCAGGCCGCGCTTGGTGAGGTCACGTGGGACCGCGGCTACGACAAGGTCATCATGACCATGGGCACCGGCGACGGCGACAGCCTGGGCGAGGCCTTCAATCTGGGTGGCAAGCGCTCGAAGATCGTGGTGACCAACCTGCACTCCACTGGCGAAGCCAGCATTGCCATTCCGGCCATCATGCTCACGATGATGGAGAAGCAGCTCGTTGGCTCGCTGTTCGGGTCAGCCAACATCCGCAAGGACATTCCCAAGCTGTTCGAGCTCTACATCCAGGGACAGCTCAACCTCGACGACCTGGTCACCAAGACCTACACGCTCGATGAAATCAACGAGGGCTACGAGGCCATGCGCAACGGCGAGAACATCCGCGGCGTGCTGCTCTTCGACTGAGCGAGCTCACAACCGACCAGTGCAGCAGGTCCGTGACTTCGGTTGCGGACCTGTTCTGGTTTTCAGGACTGTGGCGTGCCAACAGACCACAGCACCGCTTCTTCGCTGCCGAAGAGCACAACTTCGTCGCCTGCTGACGTGGTGAACGATGTGGCCAGCTCCGTGTCGACGGGCTCGCGACGGAGCTTCAGCACGTGCTGTGGGGGGTCGACGCCGTAGATGGCTGCGCCGTTCCCGGACGCGAACGCAGGGAGCTGGGCGAGCGCTCCGGCCTGGTAGAACGCCTCGGCCACGACCTCCAGGCCGTACGCGGCATTGAAGACCCCAGCCTTGGCCTTGGGCCCATACTTCGCGGTGGTCGGATGCGGCGCAGAATCGGTCCCAAGGCAGAACGCCGGGTCGCCGCTGGTGGCAGCTGCGAGCAGGGCGCTTCGGTCGTCGGCCGAGTTGATGACCGGCTTGCAGTACAGGTCTGGTCGCATACCGTCTGACAACAGGTCCGACCGTTCGCGCGACAGGTGGTGCGGGGTGATCGTCGCTGCGGTGCCGGAATGTGCGGACACGAAGTCCACCCCGGCCCGGGTCGACACATGTTCCACGGTGACGCGAAGTTCGGGGACGCGGTCGCACAGCACCGAGAGCTGATCCTGAAGGAACGCTTCTTCACGGGCGAAGATGTCGATCGTTGGGTCGGTGGATTCGGCGTGGACGAGCAACCGCGTACCGGTCTCCGCCAGCAGTTCGTACACCGACATGAAGTCGAGCATCGACGCTCCACCGGCTTCGGAGTTCGTCGTGGCTCCGGCGGGGTAGTACTTGATCGCCGCAATCAGGCCGGAGTCGATTCCAGCTCGGACGTCGGCCAGGTCGAGCAGGCTCGAGCAGTACAGCGTCATGAGTGGCCGGAAGTCTGGTGCGTCGGCCGGCACGTTGGCGAGGATGCGATCGCGGTAGGCGGAGGCGGCAGCCGTGGTCGTGAGGGGCGTGGCCAGGTTCGGCATGATCATTGCGTAGCGGAAGCGCCGTGCGGTGTAGCCGGTGACCGCTGCCAGCATCTCGTCGTCGCGGAGATGCACGTGCCAGTCGTCGGGAAGTGGAAGGTCAAGCGTCTCTGTCACGTTCGGAATCGTACCCGGGTGACATGATGGCGAAACGGAATGCGGGGAACACCGTGGGGGTTCCACCGCACACGCCGCCGGGCGTGAAAGCAGTGGGGGATGACGTGACCGAGACCAGCAACGACGACCACACCGAATGGCATCACATTCTGGATCCGGGCGAGCTCGATGAGGGTCGGGTCAAGACCGTTGCCGTCGGGACGCGCACTTTTGCGGTGAGTCACTACGACGGGCAGTTCGGTTGTGTCGACAACGCGTGCCCGCATCAGGGTGGGCCCTTGGGCGAGGGCTCGATCGAGAACGGCTGGCTTCGCTGCCCATGGCACGGATACGACTACTCGCCGCTCACCGGCCAGCCGCCGGGGGGCTTCAGTGATGCGCCGGCCTGTTTCGAAACCGACGTTCGCGACGACGGCGTCTGGGTTGCCCTTCCTGGCGAGAAGCCCGTGGAACGGACGGTGTCCGACGTCGTGGTCGAGACGATGATCAATTGGGGCCTCTCCCACGTCTTCGGCATTGTCGGCCACTCGAACCTGGGTTTCGCCGACGCCATGCGCAAGGCCGAAGAACGGGGTGAGCTCACGTTTGTTGGTGTTCGCCACGAGGGCGCAGCCGCCTTCGCCGCAACCGCATACGGGAAACTGACCGGGGGAGTCGCCGGGTGCTTTGGCATCGCTGGCCCTGGTTCCACCAACCTGCTCACCGGGCTCTACGACGCAAAGGAGGACCGGGCGCCCGTCCTTGCCATCAGCGGGCAGGTTCCGTCCAGCGTCAAGGGCCGGGGAGCGTTCCAGGACACCGACCTCGAGGCCGCCTTCAGCGGGGTTGCGCGGTTCTCCGAGACCGTGCACGCCGACTCCAACCATGCCGAGCTGGCAACCCTTGCCATGAAGACGGCAATCGTCGAGCGAGACGTCGCCCACCTCATCTTTCCCGACGAGATCCAGCACATGCCCGTCGATGGGAGTGCAGCACCAGGCGGGCCCGACGGACGCACCGGCTCGAATCAGATCTCGCCGCCGGTCGACGATCTCCAACGGGCGATCGACATGATTGCGGCTGCGGAACGTCCCATGGTTGTGGTCGGAAACGGTGCCCGCGGGAAGATGGCCGAGGTGATCGCACTCGCCGACCGCCTCGGTGCACCCGTTGCCACCACGTTCAAAGGCAAGGGCCTGATCGGCGATGCCCACCCGCTCGGATGTGGGGTGATGGGCCGGTCCGGCACGCCAGTGGCAAGTTGGTTCATGAACGAAAGCGACCTGCTGGTCGTGTTCGGCGCCAGCTTCGCAAACCACACCGGAATCGCCGACTACAAGCCCACCGTTCAGGTCGACACGGACCCCATGGCGCTGGGACGCTTCCACTCGGTCGACATCGGCCTGCAGGGCCACGTGGGCGTGACCGCGAAGCAGCTGCTCGACCAGCTCCCGGAGAGCGTGGCGTGCCACGACCTGCGCGAAGAACTCGAAGACCGATGGTCAATCTGGCGAGCCGAGAAGGCTGCCCGAGTGATCGATGATGCTGGCCATGGCATCGGTGCTGCCGCCGTGATGGCGAGCCTCGGTGACGCGATCGATCCGTCGGCGGTCATCGCCGTCGATGTCGGCAACAACACCTACTCGTTCGGCCGGTACTTCGAGGTGTCCGGCGAGCACGATGTACTCATGTCGGGCTATCTCGGCTCCATTGGTTTCTCCCTCCCAGCTGCAATGGGAGCCTGGGCGGCAGTCGGCGAGTCCCGACAGGTCGTGAGTGTCAGTGGCGACGGCGGGTTCGGGCAGTACGCCATGGAGCTCACGACGCTGGCGAAGTACAACATGAACGTGACCCATGTGTTGTTGAACAACGGCGAACTCGGAAAGATCTCGAAGGAACAGCGAGCCGCCGAATGGCAGGTCTGGCAGACCGGGCTCCTGAACCCCGATTTCGCCCAGATGGCCGAGCTGTGTGGCGTTCGGGGTATTCGCGTCACGGAGCTTTCCCAGCTCGATGACGCAATCTCGTCTGCACTCGCCCACGAGGGCCCGGCCCTGGTCGAGATCGTCACCGACGCACTACTGGTCTGAGGAGGCCCAACATGGAAGCCCTAGCAACACCGCCCGCCACCCTGACGTCCACGAGGCTGGCGTTGCATCGTCTCGCCACGTACGTCATCGCTCCTGTGCGTCATGCCGCCACTGGTCGGTTCGGTCTTCGGTCCACACCGGGTGGTTTCGGCACACCCGAATTCGATGGCCGCCGAATCCGGGTCGAAGGACCGCAACTCATCGACGAGACCGCAGGAACGAGTCGGACGCACCAGATCGGAAGTCTTTCTGCGGCAGCGAACTTCCTCGGGGTCGACATCGACTCCGAGACCGCCTCTGAGCACGATTCGCCTGCGGTCGGCGATACCGAGGCCGACCTCGGAATCGACGCTGCAGCGTCCGAATGGCTCGGCGCATGGTTCGCAATGGCGTTCCAAGCTCTTGAGCAGGTACGTGCCGACGACGCGTCGGTCGATGCGTCCGAACCACAGCTCTGGCCTGGCCACTTCGATCCAGCGATCGAGGTCGGGGACGAAGACCACCGCGGTAGCTACGGCGCATCGCCAGGCGATGGCGGCATCGACGAGCCCTACCTGTACCTGTCCATCTGGTGGCCCGACCGGATCGGTGTCGATGCCGAGGACCCGTCGTGGAACGCGCCCTCGTTCACCGGAGCCGTCCTGCGGGCATCCGACTTTCCCGCCGATCAGGATCCGGTACAGGTGGCCGCCGGTTTTTGGCGAGAAGCACGAGATCGGTTGGGCTGATCGCTCAGGGGTTGCGGTTCCAGAGAATCGAGAGCCCCATCGCCAGACTTGCCAGAAGCGCCCCGAGAGCGACGAACCAATTGCCGATCTCCCGTTCCTCCTCCTGGAGTTCGATGCGGGTCGGCAGGCTCTGGAAGATCTCGGTGAGCGCACTGGCGTCCTCGGCTCGGTAGTACTCACCACCGGTCATGTCGGCGATTGCCGTGAGCGTCACCTCATCGAGCACCAGGAACGGGCGAAGGTCTTCGAGCTCGCGTTCGCTGAACCCACCGCCCCGGAAACGCATGCCGAACTCGGGATCGAAGGCATCGCTGCCCAACTGCTCAATGGTGCAGACCATGTCGGCGATCTCGTTCGTGCCGAAGCCGATCGTGAAGACCCGCACACCACGAGCCGCTGCTTCCTCCGCCGCAAGAATCGGGTCGACGCCGGCGCTGTTCGCTCCGTCGGTCAGGAGCACGATGATGTCGGGAACGGGGTCGTTGTCCTCGCGAACGATGAGGTCTTCGCCAACCTGAGTCACTGCAGGATTGGTTGCGGCGATGGCGTCGATCGACTTGAGCGTGGCGCTGCCGATCGCCGTACCGAGTGAGGTGGTCAGGGTCTCAAGAGCGGAGTCGAGCTGTTCCTTGTCATCGGTGGGAGAGACGTTGATCGCAGCCGAGCCACCGAAGGTGACGATGCCAAGCTGCGTGCCATCCGCCTGCGTCTCGACGAACTGCCGAGCTGCGTCCTGGGCCACGGAGAGACGATTTGGGGAAACGTCGATCGAGCACATGGACCGGGACACATCGAGTGCAAGTACGATCGACGTGCGGCTGAGCGGCACCTGCACGACTGCCTGGGGGCGTGCCGACGCAACGGCCAGGCACGCCAACGCGGCGAGCAGCAGGCCGAACGGCAGGTGTTGTTTCAGTTTCGATCGACGCGGGATGACGTCCCGCAACAGCGACAGGCTGGCGAAATCGACCGCATACCGGCGACGACGCCGCTGCCACCAGACGTAGAGCGCAATGAGCAGTGGCAGGACAGCCAGCGAAATGAGGACCCAGGGCCAGGCGAAGGTCATGGCATCCTCCCAAACAGTCGCATTGACACCATCGCCCCGGCGAGAAGGAGAATCGCGCCGGCGGCAGCGAACAGACTGGTGATCTCGACCGTTTCGCCTCGGACGGTGAGCTCCAGATCGATCGTGTCGTAGATCTCGGTGAGGTCCGCATCGGACGTCGCCCGGAAGTACTGACCATCGGTGGCGTTCGCAATGTCCTGCAGCGGCTCCTCGTCGAGCGACGTGGACAGATTGAAGCCATCGAGCTCGACGACGGTCCCGTCGACGCTCCCAATGCCGACCGTGAACACCCGAACACCAGCGTTCGCTGCGAGTTGGGTGACGGCGGCCGCATCGATCTCCTCGGTCTGCTCACCGTCGGAGAGGAGCACGATCACGCCCGATCCGAAGTATCCGATATCGGCGCTCCCCACGTCTTCGAGCCCGCCCTCGGGAATGGGCAGTGGGGCACCCGAAATGGCATTCAGCGAGCTGAAGATGCCCTGCGGCAGCGATGTGCCACCGTCGGGCCGGAGCCGGTCGATGGCCGCATGCAACGCCGCCTTGTCGCCGGTTGGCGTCTGCGTGATGTTGCCACCGTCGTTGAAGGTGACGATTCCCACGCGAACCGTGGACGGCTGGTTGTCGACAAACAGGTGGGCGGCGGCCTTGGCCGCGTCCATCCGTGTGGGTTCGAGATCGGTGGCGAGCATGCTGTTCGAGACATCGAAGGCAAGGATCGCCGTGCCCTCCACGCGAGGAAGATCGATGTCGGCTTCTGGGCGAGCCAGGCCGATCAGGAGCAACGTCAGGCCACCGAGGAACAACAGGAATGGCAGGAAGCGCCGTCGCCCAAGCGTCGAGCCGGCCTCGTCGGTGAACGTGCCGAGCGGACCTGCGGCCTGTTCGGCCGTCCGGCGCCGTTGGAGCAGGACGAAGGCGAGACCGGCCAGTGGCACCGTCACAAGAAGCAACAGCAGGGGAGCTGCAAGAAAGGACATCAGCGCACGACGCGCTTCCGACGGCGGGCCATTCGGATCAGTGCATCGACGAGGTCCTCGTCGGTGGAGACCTCGAACAGGTCGATTCCAGAGCGGCTCATGGCGGCAGTCAACTCGTCGGAGCGCCGAACGGCCGCTTCGGCGTAGCGACGCCGAAGCTCCGGATCGGCCGTGTTCACGGTCATCTGGGCGCCGGTTTCCACGTCCTGCAGGACAACGGTGCCGGCATCGGGCAGCTGCTTCTCCGATGGATCGCTGACACGAATCGCGATCACCTCGTGCTTGCGGGCCAGAAGCCGAAGCGGCTTCTCCCACCCGGGCTCGGAGATGAAGTCGGAAACGACGAACACCAGTGAACGACGCCGAATCGAAAGCAGTGCCGTGGAAAGCAGCTCGGAAAGATCGGTCGTCGCCTGTGATGGTGCGGGAGTCCGAAGCAGCTCCCGAGCGAGGAGAAGCACCTGGTTGCGGGTGCTCCTGGGCGGAATCGTGCGGTCATGGGTGTTGTCGAAGAGGATGGCGCCAACCCGGTTGCCGTCGCGGGTGATGAGTCTCGCCAACGATCCGACCAATTCGGCGAGTACGAGCTCCTTGGGCCGGCCCGGGGATCCGAACGACATCGATGGTGAACGGTCGATCAGGAACCACGCCGACAGCTCGCGGTCTTCCAGGTACTGCCGCACATACGGCCGGTCCATACGTGCGGTGACGTTCCAGTCGATGTGGCGCACATCGTCGTCGGGTTGATACTCGCGCAGGTCATTGAAGTCGGTGCCGACGCCCGTGTAGAGCGTCCGATGGTTCCCCTGCAACAGGCCGTCGAGCCGACGAAGGATGCGCCAGTCGATTCGTTGCAGGACCTTCTCAGGACTGAGCGGGGTGGACGGCGGCGCGGTCATGGAGAGGAACTTCGGGGACGGGTACGACAGAAAGGATCTGTCCAAGTATCTGGTCGGCGGTGATCTCATCGGCGAGCGCTTCGTAGGACAGGACGAGCCTGTGGCGCATGACATCGAGCGCCAGGTCCCGGACATCCTGGGGTAGCGCATACTCGCGACCACGGACGTGGGCGAGCGCCTTCGCCGTGAGAATCAGATTGATCGACGCACGTGGCGAGGCGCCGTGGGTGATGTACGGCGCGAGCTGCGGTTGTCCGATGGCTGCGGGGTTACGCGTGGCGCCCACGAGCCGGACCGCGTAGTCGATCAGAGCCGGATCCACGTAGGTGGTATCGACCTTCGCCTGAAGGGCCGCAAGCTCGTCGATGGAGATGACCTTCTGGACGGCCTCGACGATCGTCGTCATGCGTTCGACGATCACGAACTCTTCGGTTGAGGTCGGGTACCCGACCAGCACCTTCATCATGAACCGGTCGAGCTGCGCCTCGGGCAGGGGGTAGGTGCCCTCGGATTCGATCGGGTTCTGGGTCGCGAGCACAAGAAACGGCGACGGGACCTTGTGGGTGGTCGTACCGATGGTCACCTGACGCTCCTGCATCACCTCGAGCAGGGCACTCTGCACCTTGGCGGGAGCGCGGTTGATCTCGTCCGCGAGGAGCAGGTTGGTGAACACCGGGCCAAGCGAGGTCTCGAACTCGCCGCTCTTCTGGTTGTAGATGCGGGTACCGATGAGGTCGGCGGGCACCAGATCGGGAGTGAAGGAGATGCGCTGGAACCGACCGCCAATCGCTTCAGCAAGCGACTTGATGGCGAGCGTCTTGGCGAGGCCGGGCACACCTTCGACGAGCACGTGCCCGCGGGCCAGAAGCGCCACGATGAGTTGTTCCAACAAGATGTCCTGGCCAACGATGACCTTCTTCACCTCATAGAGCACCTGCTCCATTGGTTTGGACGGGGATGGCTGTTGTTCCATGGTGGAATCCTGTCGTCGGTGGTTACTGCGGTGGTGCGCCGGCGCCCCCGCCGGCAGCATCCTGGATGGGCACGGCGAAGCCGATGCCGGTGAATGAGTCTTCGCCGTCGGGGTTCACCAGGGCGGTCACGATTCCGACAACCCGAGCGCCGCGGTCGAGCAGCGGGCCGCCGGAACTGCCCGGGTTCACTGCAGCGTCCATTTGAATGAGCCCTTCGAGGGATCCCGAGCCGTCTTCGAGCGGAAGCGACCGATCGAGGCCACTGACGACGCCTTCGGTGATGGAGCCGGCAAGACCCAGCGGATTGCCGAGCGCATACACGTCCTGGCCGATGCTCACCCCTCCGCCGAGTGTGGCTGGAACGATGATCGACGGATTCTGCGAAGCGATGAGCGTGGCGATGTCTCGTTCCGGTTCGGCGCTGTCGATTCGGGCCTCGGAGGACGATCCGTCGGAGAAGGTGACCATGATGCGCGACGCGCCCTCGACGACGTGGTGCGCCGTCAGGATGAGGCCGTCGGCGTTGACGACGACGCCGGAGCCGACACCGAGGTTGGCTCCGCCGTCGTCGCCTCCCTCGGTCTGGATGAATACCAGTGACGGCACGGCGGCGTTGTACACGGCTGCAGCGAGGGGCGGAGGAGGCGTGGTGGTGGCAAACGCAGAGCCCAGTGCGTCGTCCAGCTCGGCTCGGGTCAGGGGCGGTTCGGGCTCCGTGGCCGTTCGATCCACCAGGAGGACCGCAGCGAGCACTGCCACGGCAGCCAGACATGCCAACCCGATGAACACCGGCCGCGAGCGCGATGGCTTCAGCGGCTCTTCCACGCTCAGGACGGGGGGCGGAGGTGGGATTGGCTCGTACATGGGGTGTTCTCAAGGTAGTGGACGGGAGCGATCGCCCCGGAGCACAGGTGCGTGGTATTACCTGATTCTCAGAATGCGACGGTGACCGCTACCGCAAGGCATCCGGTTCCGTCGCTGGTGTCGAATCTGCCTTGGGGGTCGACCACCGCCCCGCACGTCACGGAGGACCAATGAAGAAGACACACCGAGCCATGGCCACGCTGGCTGTGGTTCTGGCAGTTGGGGCGTGCGGTGGTGGCGACGACGTGACGGCAGAAGTCCTCGCCGCTCAACAGGACCGCAGCACCACGTCAGCGGCCGAGCCGACCACCACCGTGGACGAGCCAACCACCACCGATGCTGGCGAATCGACCACGACCGAGGCTCCCTCGACGACATCGTCCACCACTCAGGCTCCCTCAACCACCCAGGCTCCCACGACCACCGACGTGACCACGAGTGTGGCGGCGGCAGAGACAACCACGACAACGGCGGCTCCGGCGACCACCACGAGCACCATCGAATCCGCCACGTCCACGACCGAGGCGGCAACAACCACAACGACCGAAGCAGCCACGACCACGACCGAGGCCGAAACCACCACGACCTCAACAGCGGTGGAAACAACGACCACGGCGGCAGCGGTCACGGTGGACGGATCGACCGTGTTCGCCCAGCGATGTGCGTCGTGCCACGGGAGCTCCGGTGGCGGCGGCCGCGGGCCGATTCTTCAGGGTTCGGCGGCCGATCCGCGCTCGGGCCAGATCGACCGCGTCACCAATGGTGGCAGCGGCATGCCGGCATTCAGCGGTCAGCTGACCGATGCCGAAATCGAGGCCGTTGTGGACTTCGTCAGGAGGCTGTGACCTACTGGCGGTAGCTGGGATCGATCTGGTCCAGCATCCGCTTGAGCGCAGGCCATTCGAACTTGCCGAGCGGGAAGTGGTCGTACTGGCGCTTCGACAGTTCCCAGATGTCGGTTGGCCCGGGGTCGATCTCCTGACCGGTTGCGTGGGCCTTCAGCAGCGCCCGGCATCCCCGAACGAAGTAGTGCATCACCATGAACGCCTCACCGGCGGTTGCACCCACGGTGAGGAATCCGTGGTTGCGCATGATGAGCACGCGGTTGCCGGCCATGTTCTTGGCGAGGCGTTCGCGCTCTTCAAGCGTGAGCGACAGGCCCTCCCAATCGTGGTACCCGATCTCTCCGTAGAGCATGGAGGTGTCCTGCACGATGTGCTGGAAGCCGTCCTTGAGCGCCGTCACCGCCAGTACGTCTGGTACGTGGGCGTGAAAGACCACCTTGTGTTCGGGGAAGTCGTTGTGAATGGCCGAGTGAATGACGAAGCCGGCCGTGTTCACGTCGGCTGGCCCCTCAAGCACGGTGCCCTCGCTGTCGACCTTGATCAGGTTCGACGCGGTCACCTCGTTGTAGAGCAGGCCGAACTTGTTGAGGAAGAAGTCGTGGTCGCTGCCGGGCACCCGCATCGTGATGTGGTTCCAGATGGTGTCGTCGTAGCCGAAGTGTGCCGATAGGCGGTACATGGCAGCGAGGTCCACCCGGGCCTCCCACTCTTCGCCGGTGAAGCTCCCTGCATGAGCTGCGGTGAAGTCGTCGGCGGTCACTTCGCGTGGTTCAGTCATATGTCTCTTTCGGTGCTCTTCTTGTCCGGGTTCAGAGTTCGTGGAGTACGAGATTGTTGGCTCGCTCGAGGAGCTGAGCCGCAAGCAGATGCGCAGAGGTAGAACCGTATTCTTCCTCGGTCCGTTCGTACAGCTGTGCAACAGCTGCCATGTGTGGGACGTCGACCCCGAGGGTGCCGGCCAGCTCCATTGCCAGCCGCATGTCTTTCGCTGCGTGGCTGATCGGAAAGGACTCGTCATAGGTGCCCGCCAGGATTTCGGGGCCGTAGACATCGGCGCAGTAGCTGGAGCCAGCACTGTTCTGAATGAGATCGAGCATCATCGCAGGTTCAACCCCGCCCTTCACCCCGAGCAGGAGCGCCTCGATCAGGGTGACGGTTTGGGTGTAACAGAGCGTGACCTGGGCGATCTTCGCGACGATTCCGGCGCCACGAGGGCCAACACGATCGACCTTGGCGCCGATGATGTCCAGCAACGGCCGCACGTCGGCGAAGTCCTCGGCCGCAGCCCCCACGAAAATTGACAACGTGCCAGCTTGAGCGCCCTCGGGGCCACCCGATACGGGGGCGTCGACCATGCGAATGCCCCGTTCTGCGGCTCGTTCATCGAGCCACCTGGCGGTCTCGAGGTCGTTGGTCGAAAGGTCGATCCACACAGCTTCAGAAGGAAGAGCCGCAAGGATTCCCTGATCCTCGCCGTCGTCCGGGATGTCCACGGCCAGGCGGCGCAGCTGCGGTGGCCCGGGGAGCGAGGTGAAAACAACGTCGGCATCTCGGCTCGCTTCGGCCGGCGTTGGCGCAGCTGTGGCGCCGAGCTGTTGAAGGCTGGCGACCTTTGCTGGGTCCAGGTCGACGACGCGGACGTCATGCCCGGCCCGAGTGAGGTTTGCAGCCGCGCCGCCGCCGATGTTGCCCAGGCCGATGAAGGCAATGGTCGTCGCCGACACGTCAGTCGACCAGTCCGTCCACCAGTACCTGTTCACGCTGACGGTGAATCTCGGTGGCACGTCCGTAGTAGGTGGTGGCGTGGTGCGGGCGGTTCATCCGCCACGGGTCGTACACGTACGTGGGAAGTGCGATGTAGCGGGTTGTTGGGCCGACGATCGGGGTCACGCGATGCAGCGAGAACCGGCCCTTGAAAAGCTGCAGATCGCCGGGGAGCAGATCGAGCTCGCGAATGCCCTCGCGTCCACCCTGCAGGATGTGCTGGACGCGCTCGAAGTTCTCCGCGTCGGGCGTGCGAATGTCCGGCACGTACTCAAAGACACCGCCGGACTCGGCCTTCTGGACGAGGATGCTCACCGTGAACTCGTTGCCGTCGAAGTGCCACGGGAAGACGTGGTCGGTCTGCATGACCCCGTACGGGTTGCGCCCGAGGGGATCGGCCCACTGATAGATCGGTCGGGGCGTTCCCAGCGACTCCCAGATGAAGTGCGTCATGACGTTGGAGTCGTACATCTTGTTGAGCAACGACGTCGTCGGAAGGATGTCCGAGTTGATGAATCCGCTCATCCGGTGCTGCATCGTGTTTCGCGGATGGTCGTCCGGCAGCGTTGGGTCGGCGGGCGACGCGTAGGGGTTGTGGTCCTGCTGCGCCCAGAACGCCTGATCGGTCAGCCGTTCCGCCTCTGCGAGCATCGTTTGGATCGCCTCCGGGCGGATGAAGTCCGAGATGCGGTAGCAGCCGTACGCGTCCATGTCGTGCCGCGTTGCCGCAACGAGTTCCTGTCGCACGGGGCTGTCGAGCCGGTGGATCGGGTAGCGGTCGAGGTCTACGACTTCGTCGAGAGTGTCTAGCTCCATGCGACCAGAATACAGAAGGCTGAACGATCGTCCAGTTCTGGTCTGAGGAACCTACTGGACCGTGTCCGGATCCGCGCCGTCGATGTACTGCCATCGGCCCCCAACGCGCTCGAAACGACTGAGCTCGTGCAACTCCAAGCGCTCGCCGCCCCGCTCGAAGCGCGCCCGGAACTCGACCGTTCCGGCACTGTCGAGAGCTCCACCTCCGCTGGACTCGACCACGATCAGTTCGTGCCACGAAATGTCGGTGGAGAAGACAACGGTCGGAGGACGCGTGTCGGCGTGCCAGGAATCGACGATGAAGTCACCACGTTCGAGCGCGTATGCGCTGTACCGGGCCCGCATCAGTTGCGTTGCCGTCGTGCCCAGTCCGGCCCCGTTCTCATGGATGGGCCCGCAGCATCGCCCGTAGGCCAGCCGGGTGCCGCACGGACACGTCTCGGATGCATCGATGTGTCGCATGGCGCAACGCTACCGGGCGGCGCCGTTTCCCTGGCTGGTACGGTCGAACCATCATGACCACCTCCGATACCCAGGATCAGATTCTCGATGCAGTGCAGTCGGTGATCGTCCGCGACGGTGTCAGAGGAGCGAGCATGCGGCAGGTGGCGCAGGAAGCCGATGTCTCGCTGGGTCTGCTCAGCTATCACTTCGACGACAAGGATTCGCTCATTCTTGCCGCCTTTCATCGCGCCGCCGAGCGCCTGATCGAGGCATCGGTTTCGGCCGCAGCCGAGGTGGAGTCCGACGAGGACAAGGTTCGGGCGTTCCTCCGTGGCTCGTTCACCGACGAGTTCCTCGATGGCGACTACCTGCGGCTCCGCGTGTCCCTATGGGCCGTGTCGCTCACCGACACCGATCTCGCCCGCATCGACGCCGCCCACTACGAGGCGTATGGCCGGACCATGCACGGACTGGTGGCCGCTGCTCGGCCCGACCTGCCCGAAGCCACGGTTCGTGCGCGTGTCACCGACCTGATTGCGGCGTCGAACGGCATGTGGCTCGACTGGGCCCGGTTCCAGAACGCCGAAGATCTCGAACGCGGCCTTCAGCTCTGCGAATCCATCGCGCTCCACTGAGTGGCCAGGTCGCTCATCCCGGCCGGTCAAGCAATTCGATCTCCACGAAACTGATCACCTGATCCGTCAGGTTCACGACGTTGTGATCGGTACCTGCAATTCGCGAGTACGAGGCGCCTGGAACGAGATCTGCCTCCATGACCGACCCATCGCTGTTCGTGATCGTGAGGGTCCCGGAGGTGACGGGCACGACCACGTAGTCCCACGCATGGCGGTGCGCGGTGGTTTCCGTGTTCGGCTTGAAGTCCCATCGGGTGACCCGAACGACGTCGTTGTCGATTTGAACGGTGGCGTGTGCGGGCGTGAGCGACATGCCCCACAATCACGCGAACGATCCACCCAACGCAAGAATTTCGCCAGGGGTCAGACCCCTATCGATGGTTAGGGGTCTGACCCCGAAACGCTGTTAGGGGTCAGACCCCTGCGGTTTCGGTGGGTGGTACCGCACCGAATCGGCGTTGCACGCGGGCCAGTTCTATGCTCCGCCCATGGGGAACACTTCGGGGGACGCGATCCGGGTTCTGGTCGCGAAACAGATCGTCACGGTGCACGCAGGCTGCCCGACAGCGACTGCAGTGGCCGTCAAGGGCGACCGAATCGTTGCGGTTGGGACCCTGGACCAGGTGACCGCTGCACTTGCTGATGCCCCATTCACCGTCGACAAGACGCACATCGATGACGTGCTTCTTCCCGGCCTCATCGACCAACACCTGCACCCCGTCCTGGGGGCGAGCACACTCGCCACCGAGGTCATCGCCACCGAGGACTGGGTACTCCCAGATCGGACATATCCAGCGGCCCACAGCCACGACGAGTACGTGCACCTGCTGGCCGAGGCCGAGGCCCGAACCCCACATGGCGAATGGCTCTTCTCCTGGGGCTACCACAAGCTGTGGCATGGAGAGCTCTCCCGAGCGGTCCTCGATTCCATCAGCACCGAACGACCCATCGGGGTCTGGCAGCGGTCGTGTCACGAGTTCTATCTGAACTCGGCAGCGCTCGATGCCCTTGGCATCGACGAGGCCACGCTGACCACCGACGCCGAAACACTGGCCATGATCGATCTTGACCGTGGGCACTTCTGGGAGCGCGGCTTCATGGTCTTTCTGTTCGGGCTGTTGATGCCCGAACTCTTCAGCCAGGAACGCTTCACCCGCGGCCTGCATCAGATGGTGCGGTACCTCCACCAGAACGGCGTGACCGCCGTGAACGAGCCTGGAGCCGTTCTGGTGCCCGGCGCGTGGGAGTTGTACCAGGCAATCCTCGGCCACGAGGACACGCCATTCACAACCACCTTCGTGACCGATGGACGCGGTCCAGCAGATCGGTCCATGCCCCACGATCAGACACTGGCTCGAGCGCAACGCGAGTACGACATGGCGCCGTCCGGAAAGCTGCGCTTCTTTCCCAAACAGGTGAAGCTCTTCGCCGACGGAGCGATCCTCAGCCAACTGATGCAGATGAAGGACCCGTATCTGGACGCGAACGGCGATCCGAATCCCGACCACCACGGCGAATGGTTGCTCACCCCGCCGGTACTGGAGGAACGGACGAAGCTGTACTGGGACGCCGGGTTCCAGATCCACGTTCACGTGAACGGAGACCTCGGGCTGGACGTCGTCCTCGACACCTTCGAGCGCCGGATGCGCGAACACCCGCGCCCCGACCACCGAACGGTCATCGTGCACTTCGCGAACTCCACCGAGGAGCAGGTCGACCGCATCGCGCGACTGGGCGCAATCGTCTCTGCGAATCCGTACTACACCACCGGTTTTGCGGACAAGTACGGCGAAGTCGGACTCGGCCCCGATCGGGCAGACCAGATGGTTCGGAGCGGATCGGTCGTCGACCGATCGATACCGCTGTCGTTCCATTCTGACCTTCCCATGGGACGGAGCGATCCGATCGGGATGATGGATTGTGCCGTGAACCGCCGCACCCAGAGCGGGCGCATCGCCGCTCCCGAGCAACGGATCAGCGTCGAGGCCGCGCTGCGAGCCGTGACGATCGATGCTGCGCAGTCGTGGCGTCAGGAACATGAGCTCGGAAGCATCGAGGCCGGCAAGTGCGCGAACTTCACGGTGGTCGATCGGGATCCCCTTGCAATCAACCCCGAAGAACTCGACTCGATTCAGGTTCTCGGCACGGTGTACGGAGGCCGCTGGTTTCCCGTGCCCGACGGTTCCGCTGGTCGCGGTTCCGGTACCGCGCTGGCTGCACGTCAGCTGGCTGGGCACGAAGCTGCCGACGACCATCGAGGCTGCATCTGCGGGGTTGCCCACTTGATTGCACAGGGACTTGAGCTGAACGGAGTTGCCGCATGACCACCACGATTTACACCGCTCGGCGGATCATCACCATGAACCCGTCGACGCCAGATGCAGACGCTGTCGCCGTACGCGACGGCCGCATCGTCGGCGTTGGAGAGGTCGACGAACTGCACCGTTGGGGGCCGGCCGAGGTAGACGAATCCTTTCGCGACCACATACTCACGCCCGGATTCGTGGAGGCGCACACGCATGTGATGGCCGGAGGAGTCTGGCAGTTCCCCTACGTCGGCTTCTTCGACCGCAAAGACCCGCACGGCAAGGTGTGGCCCGGCTGCAAGAACATCGACGAGGTCATCGACCGTCTCATCGAACAGGAATCGGCGATCACCGACCCGGCACAACCGTTGCTGGCATGGGGACTCGACCCCATCTACTTCCCGGGGGAGCGGCTCGTCGCCACCCACCTCGATCGTGTCTCTGAGCACAGGCCGATCTACGTGTATCACGCGTCCGGACACCTGGCGACGGTGAACACCGCCATGCTCCACAAGTCGGAGATCAATGAACACACGCTGACCCCGGGTGTCGCCAGGAACCCCGATGGCACACCCAACGGCGAGCTTCAGGAACCACCTGCGATGCAACTCGCCGGGTCCGGGATTGCCGGGTTGTTCGCGGCGATCGGTTCAGATGAGGCGAAGTGGGGATATGCGTGGGAGGCCCGCAACGCTGGGCACACACTCGTCACCGACCTCGGGACCACACGAGTGAATGACGATGCACAACTCGAGGCGTGGCGGCGGATCACCGACGACCCGACGTATCCCGTTCGTGTCATGGTCGCCGGGTCCTCGCTCTTCGGAGGCCCTCAGGATCCTCACGAACTGGCCGGAATTGTTCAGCGGCTCAAGGGCGCATGCACCGACAAACTGAAGTTTGGGATCATCAAGGTCATCCTGGACGGCTCCATTCAGGGGTTCACGGCGCGGATCGGCTCGCCGTTCTACCTGAATCCACCGGAAGGGGCTCCGCAGAATGGACTGTGGCTGGTCCCGCCTGAGCAGATGGCCGACATCGTGTCGATCCATCACGAGGCTGGGCTCACGGTGCACTGCCATTGCAATGGGGACCAGGCAGCACAGGTCTTCATCGATGCGGTGGGAACCGCTCTTGAGCGTCACCCCCGTTGGGACCACCGCCACACGGTGCAGCACAGCCAGATGACTCGTCCGGCCCAGTACCGCAAGATGGCTGCGCTCGGCATGCACGCCAACATCTTCAGCAACCATCTTTTCTATTGGGGCGACCAGCACCGGGACATCACGATCGGCCCCGAGCGCGCCGCCGGCATGGATGCGTGCGGTACGGCCCTCAGGGAAGGCGTCCCGTTCTCGATTCACTCCGACACGCCGATCACACCCATTGGCCACCTGCACACCATGTGGTGCGCGGTGAACCGGGTCACGGCCAGTGGCGACATCCTTGGCCCAGAGGAGCGCATCGGTGTGATGGACGCGCTGCACGCCGCCACGATCGGTGGGGCGCAGCAACTGAATCTCGACCATGAGGTGGGGAGCATCGAGGTCGGGAAATGGGCTGACTTCGCGGTGCTCGAAGAGGATCCACTGACAGTCGACCCAATGGAGCTCCGGAACATCGACGTCTGGGGGACCGTGCTCGGCGGCGTGCCACACGAGGCGTCCCGAGAGACGTGAGCAGCTCGTCAGACATTGCAGTCACGGTTCTCGGTGGCTACCTCGGTGCCGGCAAAACCACGCTGTTGAACCATCTGCTTCGCACGACGCCCGACCGTATCGCCGTACTCGTGAACGACTTCGGGTCGATCAACGTCGATGCCGCACTGGTGGAGTCGTCTGACGAGACCACGATCACCCTCACGAACGGATGCATCTGTTGCTCCCTGACCGACGGGTTCGGAGTCGCACTGGAACAGGTGCGCTCACTGCCCGGCGCTCCAGAACGCCTCGTGATCGAGGCCAGCGGCGTGGCCGACCCGGCATCGATCGCTGCGTGGGGCCACGGGCCCGGATTCCAGCTCGACGGCATCATCACGGTGGTCGACGCCGAGACACTCGACGAACGACTGAGCGACGATCTCGTCGGCGACGTCGTGGAGCTGCAGATTCGATCCGCCGACCTCGTGATCTGCAACAAAATCGATCTGGTCGACGATCAACACCTCGCAGGCACCCATGACCGCATCCGCGCCATGACCAGGGCCCCAGTGCTTGACGCCCGCAACGCCGAAGTGTCAACCGACGTTCTCGTCGCCCCGCTGTCGGCGGCACGCGAACGACTCGAGCCGTCCGACAAGAAGTCAGCTCACATCACGCACGCGACCCGGACGCACGTGTTCGAAATGCCGCCGAGTCGTGAGACGCTGGAGTCTTTCCTCGACGCGCTTCCGCGATCCACTCTGCGAGCAAAGGGGTTCGTCCGCCTTGCCGACGGCACACACGTCCTGGTGCAGCTCGTGGGCGCTCGCCGAAGTGTGAGCCTGACCGACGTGGTTCCGGCCGAATGTGGACTGGTGCTCATCGATGCTCCCGGCTCATCGGCGTTCTAGGTTCGACCCATGGGACAATTGCACGACCTTTCCATCGTCATCACGGGAGCAAGCAGCGGGATTGGCGAGGCGATCGCTCACCGATTCTGGGAAGAGGGTGCCAAGCTCACGCTTGGATCACGCACGGAGCCGGCAACGGCCGGAGCCGGTGCTCGCTGGGTGCAAACCGATGTGTCCGACGCCTCAGCCGCAACCGCACTCGTCGACGCCGCGGTCGAGGACCACGGTCGGATTGACGTCCTCGTGAACAACGCTGGTGTCCAGGTCGAAAAGACCATCGCCGAGACCACCGACGACGAGTTCGACCAGGTCATGAACGTGAATGTGCGGGGCGTCTTCAACTGCTCGCGTGCAGCCGTACTCCACATGCAGTCCCAGGGAGGCGGTTCCATCATCAACATCGGCTCCATTGCAGGCAACACGGCCGACCACGGAATGGCCGTCTACAACGCATCAAAGGGTGCAGTGCATGCCCTCACCCGGGCCGTGGCTACCGACCACGGTCGCGACGGCATCCGGTGCAACTCCATCGCACCGGGGTGGATTGCGACTGCGCTGGCCGATGCCGCCTTTGACCTCATGGAAGATCCAACCGCAGCCCGCGACGATGCGATCGCCAAACACCCGGTCGGGCGTCTCGGCATTCCCGACGACATCGCGAACCTTGCGGTGTGGCTCGCTGGCCCGGAATCATCGTTCGTGTCCGGCTCGGTGTTCACGATCGACGGCGGACTGACCGCACAGAGCCCCATCGGCTGACCGGCTATCCGTCACTGCATGTAGCGGGCGATTCGATCCTCGGCTTCAGGGTCGACGTGCTCTGGACCCTTGGTGTTCAGCACCACCTGGTGGATTGTCCCCGTGAACGGGAACGGAGACGTGTACGAAGGATGTACGGCCGAACCCGAGTCTGAGCCGATCTCCAGACCCTCACCCACGGCGTACAGGACCGGGTTGGAGTTCGGGACGTGTATCTCACCCACCGGATGATCATCGACGAAAAGGGTTGCCGTGCCGGCGAACTCGCCGGTCTTGACCCACGAGAGGGAGATATCGAACGCCACACCGACAGGATGGGGTTCGGCCGACTGCAGCAGCGTGTGGGTACGGCCCAGGTAGTTCGACGCGTAGAACACGTGGCCTTCGGCGAGCCACAGGCTGTAGCCACCCTGCATACCGCCGTTCGAGATGATCACACCTTCGCCCCCGCCCGCTGGAACGGCGACCGTCGCTGCGATGTGATGGCTCCGGTTGATCACGCTCGGCGACGTCGCACGCGTCAGGCGAATCGGCGTGCGGAACGAGTACTGGTCCTTCCTCTGGACAACCCTGGGACGCGGCTCCAGGCTTCTGGCGATCACCCGGTCGTCGAGCGGGAGCACGTTGTACTTCTGTGCGTCCTCGAGCCACATCGCCTGCAATTCGGCGAGCTTGTCCGGGTACTGCTCGGCGAGGTCGTGGGCTTCGCTGAAGTCCTCGGCCAGGTGGTAGAGCTCCCACTGGTCACCGTCGAAGTCGCCCATTCGGATCTCGAAGTTCGGGTCACCAATGCGGAGTGCTGCATTCTGGCTGTGATGCAAGGTGACCGCCTTCCATCCGTCTGCCCACAGCGCCCGATGCGCAAACATCTCGAAGTACTGCCGGGTCTTTCCGTTTGGAGCATCGCCATCATGAAGCGTGGAGGCGAAGCTCGTACCTTCGAGATCACGTTGCTCCACTCCTTCGAACGTGCTGGGTGGTTCGATGCCGAGCAGCTCGTACAGGGTTGCCGCCACGTCGACGGCGTGAAGGAAATGATCCCGGACCGCTCCAGCCTCCAGGTTCTGCGATGGCCAGGACACAATGAGCGGATCTCTCGTGCCTCCCTCGTGGGCCATGGACTTGTACCAGCGGTTTGGCGTGTTGCCGAGCCATGCCCAGCCGTTTGCGTAGTGCGGGTACGTCTCGGGGCTGCCCCAGACGTCGAGCAGAGACTCCATTTCGTCGAGTGACTCCGTGAGCCCATTGAAGTAGATGATCTCGGAGCTGAGCCCGTGCTGTCCACCCTCGGCCGACGCGCCGTTGTCGCTCAGGAACACGATCAGCGTGTCATCGGCGCGCTTCATCGTGTCCAGGTGGTCCAAGAGCCGGCCGATCTCGTGGTCGGTGTGCGTGACGAAGGCCGCGTACACCTCCATCTGGCGGGCGTAGACACGTTGCTCGGTTTGGCTGAGCGAGTCCCATGCTCGAATCCCCGGGTTGCGGGGAGGGAGCGTGGTTCCCTGGGGCACGACACCAAGCTCGAGCTGGAGTTCGAAGGTTTCGTCGTGAATCACGTCCCAACCAGCGTCAAAGACACCCGAATACTGCTCGATCCACTCCGGACCCACGTGGTGGGGAGCGTGGGGAGCGCCGGTCGCGAAGTGCAGAAAGAACGGTCGGTCGTCGTCGATTGTCTCGTGCTCGCTGAGCCAGGAGATTGCGTGATCCGCAAGGTCGGTTGTGAGGTGGTAACCCTCGACATCTGGGGCGTCGACCCGGCGGTTGTCTTCCCATAGATCCGGCGACCAATGATCGGTCTCGCCGGGGAGGAAGCCGTAGAAGCGATTGAACCCCTGGCCGATGGGCCAACGGTCGAAGGGACCAGTCGGTCCGTTGTGTTCGTCGGGGGTCAGATGCCATTTACCGGCGCAGTAGGTCGCGTAGCCATGGTCACTCAGAACCGCTGGCACCATGGCCGAGTCCTTCGGGATGCGCGCGTGGTAGCCGGGAAATCCGGTGGCTCGTTCCACGATCGTCCCGACGCCAACGCTGTGGTGGTTGCGACCGGTCAGGAGCGCTGCGCGCGTGGGCGAGCACAGCGAGGTGGTGTGGAAGTTGCGGTATCGGAGCCCGCGCTCGGCCAAACGGTCGATGTTCGGTGTCTGGATCCGGCCGCCGAGGCCGCCGTAGCAGCCGAGCTGGGCGTACCCGAGATCGTCCAGGACGATGAACACCACGTTGGGAGCACCCTCAGGAGCGGTCTTGGCGACCGGCCAGGACGGAGTGGATTCGGGTCGGGTCATCCCTATGGAACCATCGAACGGGGTGCCGTCGGGATGGCTGTCGAAGCGCTTCTTCTTCATCGGTTCAGGTGTCCTTCCAGCGCGATCAGGCTCTCGGGAACCGTGGTGCGGCCGATCCCGATGCGGAAATGGTCGGTGGGCACCTGGGCCAGCGTCGACGTGTACACGGAACTCGGAAGCAGGAGCACGCCATCCTGCTCGACGGCTCGAACGCAGAACTCGGACGCGTCGCCCTCGCCGAGCCACCGCGGGAATGCCACACACCCTCCGTCGGGCGACCGGTAGTCGAAGAGATCGGCGTGACGGTCCATGAACGAGCGGACCGCCAGATCGTTGGAGGCCACGAGCGAGCGGTTGCGTTCCAGAATCGTGTCGGCATTCCGTAGTGCGACCGTCGCGATGGCTTCGCTCGGACCGCTGTTGCAGATGCTTGTGTAGTGTTTGGCCCGTTCCAGCTGAGAGAGGGCGCCGGTGTCCTGCGTTGCGATCCAGCCGATTCGCAGACCGGGTAGTCCATACGCCTTCGACATCACCGAAACCGTGAGCGCCGACGGATTGATGTCGGCCGCCGCAGCGAGGGTGCGGGACGGATCGGTCTCCACGCCGCGGTACACCTCATCGCTGACCACCCGTACGCCGCGCTCGTGGCACAGCGCATTGAACGTGGCCCACGTCTCATGATCCGGCACGAAGCCCGTCGGGTTGTTGGGAAAGTTGACCGACACCAACGAGGTCTCGGGTCGAAGCATCGCAGCGAAGCGGTCGAGGTCGAGGGTCCATTGCAGGTCGGCGCCACTGCCCGTCCACAGCGGCAAGCCTTCGACGTCGACTCCTGTCGCCAGGGGGATCGATTCGATCGACTGGTAGTTGGGGACATTGACGATGACGTGGTCGCCCGGCTCCACGAAGAGCTGCATCGCCCAGAACAGCGCTTCACCTGCGCCGGCGAATCCGAGCACGTGTTGTGGCTCGAGCGTCTCGTAGGTTCCCGCAATCGCCTCTCGCAGAGGCTCGGTTCCCCAGGTCGGCGTGTAGCCGAGGTGCACCTCGTTGATGTCGATCGGATCGTCATCGAGCGCCAGCACGTCACCGATGGTCATGGACTCGGCGTCCGACGCCGTCAGATGATGTTCGGCCACGAACTCCCACTTCGAGAAGTAGGTCTCGAGGACGAAATCGGGAAGGACGAGTCGACCGGACATCGCCAGATCGTAGACCCTCTCGGGAGCGAAGCTTCAGACGTGGGCGGCTAGGTTCGCGTCATGAGTTCTGCAGCAACAACCACGCCTCGCCTTCACGACAAGGTTGCGATCATCACCGGTGCGGGCGGCGGAGTGGGACGGGCGACCGCACACAGATTCGCGAACGAGGGCTGCGCGGTGGTGTGTTCAGACATCGTGACCGAGGCAAACGATGCCACGGCTCAGCAGATCATCGACCAGGGCGGTCGAGCGGTCGCAACAACCGTGGATGTCACGAACGACAGCCAGATGAAGCAGCTGGTCGACTTGGCCGAATCTACCTACGGCGGTCTGGACATTCTCTTCAACAATGCCGGGGTCATGCTTGCGGGCGACGACGACGCCGTGAGCACCGCTGACGACATCATCGAGCGCACGCTCGACATCAACGTCCGAGGAGTTCTGCTCGGCTGTCGGCACGGCATCCCAGCGCTGCGGCGACGCGGCGGGGGAGCGATCGTCAACACGGCCTCGTTCGTCGCTTCGGTGGGGGCCGCCGCGCCCCAGATCGCCTACACGGCCTCGAAGGGAGCGGTACTCGCCCTCACCCGCGAGTTGGCCGTTGTCCACGCCCGGGAGAACATCCGCGTCAATGCCGTCTCGCCCGGCCCGTTGCGCACCGAACTGCTCATGTCGTTTCTCGATACGGAAGACAAGAAGCAGCGGCGACTTGTGCATGTCCCCATGGGACGGTTCGGCGAGTCCGAAGAGGTGGCCCAGGTCGCGTTGTTCCTTGCGTCGGTAGAAGCGTCCTATGTCACGGGCGCAAACATCAACGTCGATGGCGGGCTCACCGCTGCCTACGTGACCCCAGAGTGAAATCGTCGAACAGGAGACACCCGTCATGACCGATCTACGTCCCGAGGTGCAAGCAGTGCTCGACGCCAACGCGGCGATGGGGTTGAAGGACTTCGCCGAGATGACCGCTGTCGAGGCTCGCGAGGCCTTCCTGGAACTGCGCGTCGCTCCGCCCGACCTCGTCCCCGTGTATTCGGTCGAGGATCGCCAGATTCCCGGACCGGCCACGGACCTGATGATCCGGATCCATCGCCCCTCACCTGACGAAGACCTCCCGGTTCTCGTCTGGTTCCACGGTGGCGGCTGGGTGCTTGGGGACCTTGAATCAGGGGACCTCCCGGGCCGCCACCTTGCAGCGGCAGGCGAGTGTGTCGTCGTGTCTGTTGACTACCGGCTGGCTCCCGAGCACGTGTTCCCGGCCGCGTTCGACGACTGCATGGCAACGACCGAATGGGTGCTCGCGAATGCGGTCGAACTCGGGATCGACGCATCCCGTGTGGCCGTGGGTGGAGACAGCGCCGGCGGGAACCTGGCAGCGTGTGTCGCCATCGAGGCCAAACGACGGGGCATTGAGCTTCGCCATCAGCTTCTCGTCTACCCGGTGGTCGCCGACGACTTCTCCACGCCCAGCTACGAGCGATTCGCCACCGGTCACTTTCTGACACGTTCTGGCATGCGGTGGTTCTGGGACCAGTACACGGCTGCGTCCGATCGAGACGATCCAAGGGTCGCTCCGATGCACGGTGAACTCGGTGGGCAACCGTCCGCGTGGATCTACCTCGCAGGGTGCGATCCGCTCTGCAGCGAGGGCAGACAGTACGGCGACGCCTTGGCGGCCGCAGGCGTTCCGGTGGAGATCGTCGAGGTGCCCGGCGTGATCCATGGGGTGTTCTCCATGACGCTCGACTGCGGCACCGAGGCGCGTAATGCAGCCGCGGCGTCCCTCAAGGCCGCCTTCAGCCGCTAGAACCCGTCGCGCTGGAGGAGGATCACCGACGCACCGGCTCGTGCTGCACCGATCGCCGCCGACAATCCGCCGGGCCCGCTGCCGACGACGAGGACATCGACCTGAGCGAGGACGGGGGTCTGACGCGCTGGTTCCGTGATGTGGTTCACCGGTCGAGGGTACCCAGATCATGGCCGGCGATGGACGGCTTTTCGTCGGCCCAATTCGTCCGCCAAACCTCGGCGGACAGTGCACCGACGGGCATGGGGGAGCGGTCGAATCCGGGCACAGGTTCGACGAGGGGTTCGACCACCACATCGTGTCTCGGTACGAGAAACCAGGGGAAGGAGTAGCGCTCCCGGCCGCTGCGGTTGACCACCCGGTGCGGGGTGGCCGGAAAGCGGCCCCCAGACCAGAGCTCGAGCATCTCGCCAGTGTTGACAAGCATTGCGTCGGCCGGGGCATGGACGTCGATCCAGGAGCCGTCGGTTGCGCGAACCTCCAAACCGCCGACCGGGTCTGGGTGCAGAAAAGTCAGCACGTTCGTGTCCTTGTGGGGATGGATGCCGGTGGCCGGATCGGCTGCACTTTGGCTGGGGTAGTGCAGCAGCGTCATGTTCGTGAGCGTCTCGGTGTGCCAGCGCACAAGGGCGTCGGTGCTCACGTGGAGCGCAGGCGCAAACGTCTGCAGAAGGGTCTCGGCCAGACCTTCACATGCCGTCCAGTATTCGGCGACCGTCTTCGCCATCTCCGGAAGCTCGTCGGGCCAACGATTGGAGCCGTACAGCTCACACTCTGCGCCCACTGCTGCACCTGGAGGGCACTCCCAATGCAGCTTGAAGCCCTCGTACCGGTCTGGGGCTGTGCCGTTCGCCTCCGCTCGGTTGGGGGTGAAGAAACCAAGCGGGATGAACCCGCGGTAGTTGTCCGGCGTGATTCTCAAGCGGACCTTTGCCTGCTCGGAAAGAGCAAAGAGCTCACCACACAGCGACCGCATACGGTCGAAGAGGTCGGGATCGAGACCGTGGTCGACGACCGAGAAAAACCCGACATCCTCGGCCGCGCCGATCATGTCGGCGCCAAACGTCGGGGACCCCATCCGCAGTACAGGAATGTCGGACATCACGACCACCGTACCGCTCGCTGATCTGCGGGTCAGGGGTTGGGGCGCGATCAGGTCCAGCGGTTGAGTCGGGGCTTCCGCGAGACGGCCCGTTCGCGGGAGAACGACCAGATGCCGGCACCGACGATGACGGCGCTGCCGACGAAGGTGAGCAGATCGGGTACCTCACCGAACACGACGATCTGCAGAACGATCGCGAACAACATGACCGTGTAGCGGAACGGAGCGCTGAAGCTCAGGTCACCGGTCCGGACCGTGACGACGCTCGCGATGTAGCCCACGGTCAGGAACGCTCCCGCAAGTGCGAGAACCCCGACATCACGCATGCCGAGCGGCGCCCAGCCCTCAAACACCGAGACCCCAAGGCCGAGCGCTGTGATGCACAGGGCGGTTCCCAAGGCGATCACCAGGGACGGCACGTCGTCGGGGATGCCCCGGGTTGCGAGTTCTCGAATGACGACCAACCCAACGGCGACGAGCCCGGCAAGAAACCATGGGCTGAAGGAGTCGGACCACGGCCGAAGAATGAGCAACACGCCACCAAAGCCAACGACGACGGCAGCCACGCGATGCACACTCACGCGCTCGCGCAGGAGACGTGCGGCAGCGAACGTCACCGCAATGGGAACGATCTGCATGACCGCGGTGATCCCGGCAAGCGGCAGATTCGTGAGCGCCAGAAGAAAGAACACCGTGCCGATCGTTTCCATGGCGAAACGTACGACCATGGGTCGGCTGAGTCGGGTTCGGAGCAACGCGAGTTCGCCCCGCCGCATGGTGGCGATCGTGAGCACCGCCGACACGAACAATCCGCGCAGGAAGACCGCCTGAAAGAGCGGCATGTCGTCGGCTGCCAGCTTGATGAACGTGTCGTTCAACACGTAGCCGGCCATGGCCAGGGTCATCCACCCGGCGCCTCGCAAATTGGCGTTGTCGCTGATCGTCGAGGTCACAACACCGTCAGTGCCTTGGCGAACTTCAGGCGGTCGACTCCCTCGGGGTTCGACAGGGCCTTCAGGGCGATCTCGTAGTCCGGGATGGACCACACCGCGCCATCGTCATTGATCATCACGAAGCGATCCAGCCGATGCAGGAAGGTCCGGTCGTGGCTCACGGCCACGACCGTGCCGACAAAGCTCTCGAGGGCCTGTTCGAGCGCCTCGGACGACTCGATGTCGAGGTTGTCGGTCGGCTCGTCGAGCAGCAACACGTTGTGTCCCTCCAGTTCGAGACACAGGATCTCGAGCCGCGCCTTCTGACCACCGCTGAGTGTCTCAAACTCCTGGCGGGCGTGTGCGGCCAATCCGTAGCGGGCCAATGCCTTCATCGAACGCTCTTCGTCGTGCACTCGCTCACCCACGATCTCGATGGCTTCCTGGCCGAGAAAGTCGGGACGATCGTTGATCTGCGTGAATGTGCCCACCGAGGTTCGTGGGCCCAACCCGACCGTGCCCTCATCGGGCGCGATCTCTCCGGCGAGCGCTCGCAGAAGGTGCGTCTTTCCGGTGCCGTTCGGCCCGATGAGGCCCAGACGTTCGCCGAAGTGCACTTCGTCAGAGAAGGGAAAGAACAAGTCACCGATGGCGACGTCGACCAGGTTCAGCACACGCCGGGCGCTGTCGGCTCCCTGCAGGCCGACGTGAATCTGCTGATCCGGCACGGGCGGGGGCGGTGGACCCTTCGCCACGAACTTCTCCCAGCGGGTCTCCGCCGCATTTGCCTTGGTGGCGTTCTTGAAGTTCTGCGCCGCCCTGGCCTTCATGACCTTCATGTGGGCGTGGAGCCGGCGCTCTTCTTCATTCCATCGCTTGAGCGCGTCTCCAAGTTGTGCCTGTCGCTGTTCACGTGCAGCCGGGAATGTTGCGTACGAGCCACCGTGGACCCAGCACCCGGAGCCTTCGAGCACGACGATCTTCGTGGCGACGCGTTCCAGAAGCGAGCGGTCGTGGCTGACCATGAGGATGGTGCTGGAGCACTGAAGAATCTGCTCCTCGAGCCACACCCTCGTCGGAATGTCGAGGTAGTTGTCGGGCTCGTCGAGCAGAAGCACGTCGGCTCCCGAGGTGAGGAGCAGATCGAGCACAAGCCGCTTTCGCTCGCCGCCCGACAGCTCGCCCACACGCCTGGAGGTGAAGTCGGAGACGGCGCTCTTCACGCTCCGTTCGGCGGACGCCGCCCACTGTGCCTCGAGCTCGTACCCGCCGAGGTCGCCCCATCGGGCGAGTGCATCGGCGTATCCCATGCCGTCGTCGGTCCCATCGGCAAGCGCCTTCTCGGCAGCAACGAGCGCCTGGCCGGCAGTCCGCAACTCGGGAAGTGCGACCTCGAGCAGCATGTCCCGAAGCGTGTCGTCGGGTCGTCCCATACCCACGTCCTGGCTCATCGTCAGGAACGATCCGCCAACGGCGAACTCGCCTCCGTCTGCCAGCAGTTCACCCGACAGGATCCGCAGAATCGTGCTCTTGCCAACGCCGTTCGGCCCAACGATCGCGGCGTGGTCCCCGGGAGACACCCCGAAGCTGATGTCGAAGAACAGCGAGTCGGCGCCCGGCGGGGCGTAGTCGAGATCGGACACCACAATGCTGCTCACCCGACCATCCTGCCTGCGGATCTCGTCAACTGCGCGACCAGCCGTCCCCAGTGGCAGCGCCGGGGGACCTACACTCTCGGCGTGGGTGGTTTCAATGACGGATGTAAGGGTTGGCTCGCGTGACCACATATGACTCCCCGCACGTCGAGAAGATCGTTGCGAATGCCGCAACATCGATCGAATCTGATGCCGCGTTGCGACAGGAGATCGAGCAACTCCTCCAGGATCCGGGGCTCTCCCACCACGACCGGAGCCATGTGATGGTCGCCCACATCGGCCTGTCTCAGGGTGTCCTGACCACCGATGAGCTCTCAGACCTCATTGCCGACGCACTTCCATTCCTCCAGGAACACGGCGACCCGAGCGCGCTGGCCTCGGCGCTCGGCGTTCAGGCCTCCATGGCGGCTCTTGCCGGAGACCTCGACCGGTGCATGGAGCTGTGCCTCGACCTTCAGAGCCTCGCCCGACGGCACCCATCGGCCATGCACTCGGGCCGTGCGTCCATCAACACTGGTGTCGCACTTCTTTCGCTCGGCGCCTACGGCCTGGCCGCCGACAGGTTCGACGACGCCATGACCAGCGGACGGGTCCAACCAATGTCGCCACAGGCCATGATTGCGGCCGCAAGCAACCTGTCCCTGGCGCTGTCCCGCGAGATGTTGATCGCCGGTCGAGCCACGAGCGAGGTTGCGACCCCGCGTCGGTTCGACCTGATCGAGTCCGTACTCACCAGCGCAGGCAGCGGCGGCTCAACGTCGGCAACCACATCCTTCACCCGGGCCGGTCTCGCCCACGTGAAGCAGCTTCAAGGCGACCTCGACGCCGCAGCGGCGGAATGGGGTGACCTGGACGCAACCTCGATTCATCCGTCGGAGGCGTTCACCCGGTATCTGTGCCTCATCGAAGCGCCGCTTGCCCTCCACCGTGGTGATCTGGAACGGGCCCTGCTGCTGACGAACCGGTGTGTCTCCGACGACGACGGCGACCAACTGGTGCCGCTGCAACGGGTCGCCGCGCTCCGGCAACGCTCCGAGGTCCGGGAGACCATGGGCGACCTCGCCGGTGCGCTGGCAGACTCGCGTCACGCGACGGAACTCGCCCTCCAGGAAACCAGCGGCCGCGCCGACGTCATGTTGTCCCTCATCGATGAGCGGGTGGAACTCGAGCTCGATCAGCGACGGCTCCTGGACCGGACCACTGAGCTCACCGAACAGGCGCTACTCGACGAGGTCTCACGGGTCGGGAACCGACGGGCCTATGAAGAACGGCTCGAGGACATCCGTGTCGGTCCGGCTCGAGACATCGCTGTGCTCCTTCTGGACCTCGACGGGTTCAAGGAGATCAACGATCGGTACGGCCACGGAACGGGCGATCGGGTCATCGCCCGCTCAGCATCGATTGCGTCGCAGATGTGTCGCAACTCCGACCTCGTCTTTCGCTACGGAGGTGATGAGTTCGCGGTCATCGCCGACACCGGATCGCTGGAGCATGCACTCCTGCTCGCCGAGCGAATTCGGTCCGGCCTTCTTGCCGAACCCTGGACGCTCGAAGGTATCGATGAGGCGGTTACCTGCAGCGTTGGGGTCGAGGTCGGGCCGAGCGTGAAGATTCACACCCTTGCGACGCGTGCCGACGAAAAGCTCTATGCGGCAAAACAGGCGGGGCGGAACCGGGTGCGGCCGGCCCCGGTGTCTGGCTGATCGTTCTCTCACAGCCGGTTCACAGGTTGGTTCGCCATGGTGCAGGCCATGATCCCGCGCCAACGCCGCATCGCTCAGGTGATGCTGTTCACCGTCGTCGGCCTCGGTGTGTGGATCGTGGGCTTCCGATCCAGTTCTCCAGACCCCGTCCTGCCGGAGTCCACGACCCAGTTCTCGCTCGACATGGACGTCGTCGCTTCCGCCGATGTCGGCCTGGTCTACGTGGTCGAACACCTCATCGAGTCACGAGCACTTCGGATGGTCGCCGCGTGAGCGGTGCCGAGCGACTTGAGGGCAACATTCTTGTCGTCGAGGACGAACCTGCCATCCGTGACGTTGTCGTGACTGCATTGCGGCACGACGGACACACCATTCAGGAAGCCGACGACGGGGCGAGCCTTGCTGACCGCACGGGACAGTGACCGGGATCGCATCCGGGGCTTTCAGGAGGGTGGCGACGACTACGTCACCAAACCGTTCAACGTCGAGTTCAGGCGGGCTCTTTGCCGCTGCCGACATTGGTGCTGCGGATACGCCCAGCTCCACGCCGCCGGGATGCTCGAAGACCGTGCCGACCTGGATCGGGCGATGGACAGAATCGGCGCCGAGAGCGTACGGATGGGGCGCTCGTCGAGGCACTGCTCGATCTGACTCGGCTCGGGCAGGACCGGAATGATCAGCCCGAACTGGTCGACCTCAGCATGATCGCGAACGACGTGGGCTCCGACCTGCACCAGGCGTTGTTGAACCTTGGGGCCGACGCGCTGCGGCACTCGCCGACGCATCGGTCAGCCACGAGAAGACCGAAGGTGGCGGAGCGACCTTCGTACTCCGAATTCCGACTGCAATCTGACGCCACAGCGGCGGGCCGTCAGGGTGCGCTCAGAAGAGCGTGAGGTACTGGTCGATCTCGCCTGCGGTCACCTGCTGGTGATGGGCCATGAATTCGTCACGCTTCACCTGCGCGAAGTATTCGCTGTAGGGCCCGCCACGCGTGCTTCCCAGCGCGGTTCGGAGCACGTCGTTCCCGGCAAGGTTGTCGGCAGCATGCAGCAAGGTCGGGGGCAGTGTCTCGATGCCTCGCTCCGCCACCTCGGCTGGCGAGAGATCGAACAGATTCGCCGTGTTCACGGCCCCCGGATCGTGTCCCTCCGCCATGCCGTCGAGTCCACACGCCAGCATCGCCGCAAACATCAGATACGGATTCGCCGCGCCATCGCCGAGCCGAACTTCGATCCGATCGGGCTCGGGGACACGGATCATCTGGGTGCGATTGTTGCCGCCGAACGCTGCGTACGCGGGCGCCCAGGTGGCACCCGACGTGGGAGCACCCACACCCATGCGCTTGTACGAGTTCACGATGGGACAGGCGATGGCGACAAGTGATGTCGCATGGTGGATCAGTCCTCCGGCGAAGTCGTACGCCATGTCGCTGAGCCCCAGGCCCAGACGATCGGAGTCACCGGCGGGAAACAAGGGCTCGTCGGTATCGCCGCTCCACAGGCTCAGGTGCGCGTGAAGCCCGTTGCCGGTCTTGTCGGAGAACGGCTTGGGCATGAAGGTCGCGTACCGTCCGTCGCGCTCAGCCATCGTGTGGATCATGAGACGGAACAGAATCAACCGGTCGGCCGTGGTCATGGCGTCGGCGTACTCCCAGTTCTGTTCGAACTGACCGTTGGCGTCCTCGTGGTCGTTGGCGTAGTTGCCCCATCCCATGGCGTTCAGGTTCTTCGACACCGCAGTCAGATGGGGGAGCATTCGGGTGAGCCCCTTCGCGTCGTAACACGGAAGCTGCCCGACATCTCGCTCATCGGCCACCGAAATGGAGCCATCGTCGTTGCGGACGACCAGTGAATATTCGGCTTCGACACCCGTCTTGAGAACGAGGTTCTTCTCGGCCAGGTCCTCCAATGCACGGCGCAGAATGACCCGAGGCGCATACGGCCACAGCTCGCCTTCGACCGTTGGGTCACACTGCATCGCCGCGACATTCGGCTGCCACGGAAGCTGGGTGTACGACGCCGGATCGGGGAGCGCAAGGATGTCGGGGTCGGCAGCATGTTGGCCCATGGGGCCTGCAGCAAAGCCGGCAAACCCGGCGCCATCCTCCATCAGGCCATCGAGGGCTTCGATGGGAACCAACTTCGCGCATGGCTTGCCGTGCATCTCCACGAACATGGCGTAGATGTACTCGACGCCGTCGTCCGCGGCCTTCGCTCGGATGTCGTCGACTGCAGCCATGTGGGTCCCCCTGATGAGATGTGCCACGCACCATAGAGCACCGTCCACTCGACCGCCCATGGCGCCAAGCAGGGTTCACACGTCCGGCATCGTCCACATGCTGCCCGGCGACTAGGTTGGCGACGCGAAACGGAGAGCCCAGCATGTGTGGAATCGTCGGCCTATTCCTGAAAACCGAACGCTACCGGTCGGACCTTGGCCGGCTGACCGCGGCGATGCTCCACGAGATGCGGGGGCGTGGCCCCGACAGCGCCGGCTTTGCGGTCTACGACGAGGGCGAGCCCGGCCAGACCCGCCTCACCCTGTTGAGCGAGGGTACGGAGCCCAACTGGATGCCGACCGCAGCGGCGCTCGAGACGGAACTCGGTGCCGGGGTCCGGGTTCGCTCCATCGAGGACCATGCCGTGTTCGAGACATCGGGAGATGGTCGCACCGCCCGCCAGTGGATCATCGACAACGTGCCCGAGATCGACGTGTTGAGCCACGGGCGACAAATCGAGCTGTACAAGTCGGTCGGCGATCCCGACCTTGTCGCCGAGCGGTATGACCTCGCATCTCGGCAAGGAACCCATGCGATCGCCCACACCCGGATGGCCACCGAGTCCGCCATCACCACCAACGGATCCCATCCGTTCGTGACCGGTGCCGACACCTGTCTGGTACACAACGGCTCCCTATCCAATCACAACCAGCTCCGTCGCAACCTGGAGCGGTTCGGCGAGACCTTTCAAACCGAGAACGACAGCGAGGTCGCCGCCGGCTATCTGTCGTGGCGGTTGCGTGAAGGCGACACCATCGACGAGGCCTTACAGCGGGGACTGTCCGAGCTCGACGGGTTCTACACGTTCGCCATTGGCATCGAGAGTGGGTTCGCCATCCTGCGGGACCCGATCGCCTGCAAGCCTGCCGTGGTGGCGGAGACCGACGACTGGGTCGCCATGTCCTCAGAATTCGGCGCCATCGCACAGCTACCCGACGTTGACCACGCCGAGCAGTTCGAACCCCAGCCCGGGCAGGTCTACACCTGGAGTCTCAACATATGATCACCATCGATCTGGCCACCAGCCCGCTACGAGATCTCAATCGGGCGCTGCATGAGGCGACGTCCGGCTCCTTTGTCGTTCAGAACCCTCGAGGGGCCCACGCCGTTGCGGTGGGGATCGACACCTCCATCGATGTGACGGTTAACGGTCCCGTCGGCTACTTCTGCGCCGGGATGCATCAGACCGGCTCCGTCGTCGTGCACGGCAACGCAAGCGCCGGACTGGCCGAGAACATGATGTCCGGCACGGTCAGGGTCACCGGCAACGCCACCATGTCCGCTGGCGCCACCGGCAACGGCGGCCTGCTGGTCATCGAAGGGAGCGCTGGTGCACGGTGCGGCATCTCCATGAAGGGCATCGACATCGTGGTGGGCGGCAATGTTGGCCATATGAGTGCGTTCATGGGCCAGGCCGGCAACCTCGTGGTCCTCGGCGACGCGGGAGCCGACCTCGGCGATTCGCTCTACGAGGCCAATCTCTTCGTTCGAGGCACGGTCGAGTCCCTCGGCGCCGACTGTGTCGAAAAGGAGATGCGCCCGGAACATCTCGAAACCCTGGCACGCCTCCTGGGCGCAGCTGGCATGGATGCCGAACCCAGCTCGTTCACCCGGTACGGATCGGCCCGGACGCTCTACAACTTTGCCGTGGACAACATCGACGCCGAAATCGCAGGGGAGTCCCGGACATGAATCAACCATGGAACCTTCGCGAGAGCCACACCTTCGACAAAGCGGTCATTGCCGAGATTCGCCGGGCCGCAAACACCGGGATCTACCGGATCCGGGGCTGGGGAGCGAAGCGTGAGCTTCCGACCCTCGACGACCTCGTGTTTCTCGGAGCATCGATGTCCCGCTACCCGCTGGAGGGGTATCGGGAGGCCTGCGGAACCGACATCACCATTGGTGAAGAGACCGCGGACAACCCGGTCACGCTCGACATTCCCATCACCATCGCCGGAATGAGCTTCGGGTCCCTGTCAGCCAACGCCAAAGAGGCCCTCGGGCGGGGCGCAAGCGCTGTCGGAACCTCCACCACCACCGGCGACGGCGGCATGACGCCCGAAGAACGCGGCCACTCGAACACCCTTGTGTACCAGTACCTCCCGAGTCGGTACGGCATGAACCCCGACGATCTGCGAACGGCCGACGCCATCGAGATCGTGGTCGGCCAGGGAGCCAAGCCCGGCGGCGGCGGCATGCTCATGGGCCAGAAGATCAACGAACGGGTGGCCGAGATGCGCACGCTGCCCGAAGGCATCGACCAGCGATCGGCCTGCCGTCACCCGGACTGGACCGGTCCCGACGACCTCGCCATCAAGATCGTGGAGCTTCGCGAGATCGTCGATCATCGGGTTCCCATCTACATCAAGGTCGGGGCCGCTCGGCCGTATTACGACACCGCCCTTGCGGTGAAGGCCGGCGCCGATGCCGTCGTCGTCGACGGCATGCAGGGCGGCACGGCGGCAACCCAGGACGTCTTCATCGAACATGTCGGCATACCAACGATCGCAGCGATCCCCGAGTCGGTTCGGGCGCTCCAGGACCTCGGTGTCCACCGTCAGGTGAAGCTCATTGCAGCCGGCGGCATCCGCTCTGGCGCCGACGTTGCAAAGGCCATTGCCCTCGGCGCCGACGCCGTCTCCATCGGCACGGCTGCGCTCATCGCGATCGGCGACAACAACCCCGAATACGAGGCCGAGTACAACGCTCTGGGTACGAGCGCCGGCTACTGGGAGGACTTTCAGGCCGGGAACGACCCGGCGGGTATCACGACGCAGGATCCTGAGCTGTCGGCCCGCCTGGACCCGGTCATTGGCGGGCGCCGCCTGGCCAACTACCTGCGGGTCCTCAGCGTCGAGGCCCAAACCCTGGCCCGTGCCTGCGGCAAGAGCCATGTCACCAATCTGGAACCTGAAGACCTCGCAGCCCTCACCGTTGAAGCAGCAGCGATGGCCCACGTTCCCCTCGCAGGCACCAGCTGGATCCCCGGCCACTGAACGCTGGTCGAACGTCGTTGCCGTCTTCGAGGCGGAAAATCCGCTCCGAGCGCGTGGAGGACGTCGCAACCCACGACAACCTTGATGTCGCACCATGAGCTTCTCCGACGCCGCCGTAACCGCTGGGTACACCATCCTGGGCGAACCTCAACGTGGTGGATCGGGTCGCGTGTACCGGGCCACCGAGATGTCAACGGGCCAGACGGTTGCGATCAAGGTGCTGAGCCCTGGTCATGACCTGGAACGGCTCCGGCGCGAAGCCGAGCTGCTCGAACGACTCGACCACGACAACGTGGCCCGGCTTCGGGGCGTCACGATCATCGACGATGAACCGGCACTCATCGTCGACTGGATCGACGGTGATCCGCTCGCTGGTCGGCTTCGTTCCGATGGCGCCCTCGCGTTCGACGCTGCCATGGCTGCCTTCGGCCAACTCACCCACGGCCTGCAAGCGGTGCACGACGCTGGCATCGTGCACCGAGACATCAGCCCGGCCAATGTCCTGATGGACCCCCACGGTCATGTCACGTTGATCGACTTTGGTGTCAGCCGTAGCGCCGACTCGGCGACGGTGACCGTCGACGGCACGATCGCCGGAACGCCGAGGTACCTGGCACCCGAGGTCATTTCCGGCGCCGACCCGACGCCGCTGAGCGACCAGTACGCGGCCGCGTTGGTTCTGCACGAGATGCTCATGGGGTCGTGGCCGTTTCCTGAGGGTGACGCGATCGCCACGGCGTTGCACCATCAGCTGCATTCGCAACCAACACCGCTGGATGAATCCGATCCCACGATCCCTCCGGGTTTCAGCGACGCAGTGCTTCGTGCGCTGGACAAGGACCCGGCCCAGCGGTTCCCGTCCATGACCGCCTTCCTGACCGCACTGGAGAACCCCACCCAGGTCGGCTCCCTGCAACAGGGCCGGCGACTGAGCGTTGCATCGTTGGTGTTCCGCATTGGGCTGCCCCTGGTGCTGATCGCAGCGATCGCGGCGGCGCTTCTCGACGATGACACGACTGACGATCCAATCGAGGCGTCAGCAGAAGCCGCAACAACCACCATTGTTCCGGCCACCCCCGAATCGAGCACGGAGCCACCCGCGACGGTCGGTCCAACGACAACCGACGGAGTTCGGCGAGCCACCGTCTCCACACTCGCTGCAGGAACGGCACAACAGCTGGCCTGCAACCTGCTCAGCGAGTCAGCGTTCGAAACCGACCGCCTTCCGACGAACTGGTTCATCGACGTCGATGACCCGGAACGAGCGCAGGTCGTCGTGGTCGAGTCCGCAGGCATCGACGGTTCCGGCGCCCTCCAGGTCGGCTTCCCCGGCAACTTTGGGCTGTTTGGGGAACTCGTCGAGGTCGAACCCGGAACGCGGTACCTCTTCAGTGCGAGCGCTCGTCTGGAGGGGGCCGTCACCGAGGCCACGCTCGCCGTCGACTGGGTCGATTCCGAATTCGTGCCGATCGTCGGTTCCGCAGAATTGGATCTCGTGTCGATCGGTGACGCGGACTTCGCCCAACTCTCCCTGGAGACTGAGCCAGCACCACCCGGCGCAGCCTGGGCCGTACCCAGACTCTTCAAGGACAACAGCGAAGGTGTGCTGATCGTCGATGAGCTCGTCTTCGCGTCCGGAGACTCCGATTGCGTCGGCATCTTGCTCGGATGACGGTCGCTCGGCGCAAGCCCGCGTAGATTGACGCTCGTATGAGCGTGTCCGCAGTCCTGGAGCTGGTCCCAGCCGACGACCCATCGACGACGTCGAAGCGGTGGGACATTGACGCCGTCACCATCATCGGGCGTGGCGGCGAATCCGGTGTTGTAGTGAATGTGCCCGCCGTTTCACGGCACCACGTTCAGATCACACCTCGCCCGCGGGGATGGTTCGCGTCGGACCTCGACAGCCGAAACGGCACGTTTCTCAACGGCATCATGCTCGGGGCTGACCCGGTGTTGCTCCACGACGGCGACCAACTCGTCCTGGCGGGAGCGGCCACGCTTCGGTTCCGTGACCCAATGGCCACCCCAATCGCTCCGTCCATCGGCCGACTGACCGGCGTGTGGATCGATCCGGACACCCGGGCCGTGTGGGTCGACGCACGCCGTGTCGAACCGCCGCTGTCGGCCCGACAGCTCCGGCTGCTCGAGTGTCTCGACGCTGCTCAGGGGGAGATCGTCAGCCGTATCGACGCCATCGAAGCATCGTGGGACGACGCCAATGCCGCTGGTGTGAGCGACGACGCACTTGCAGCGCTGATCAAACGACTTCGAAAGCGCCTCGCCGAATTCGAGAACGATCAACCCAACATTGAGATCGTGCGCCATCGGGGTCTCCGGCTCCGAGTCGTGGGCTGACGGAGTTGCCCAATGACATCCGGGGCGCGAACATCGCCGGGACCCGAGGAGGCCTTCGATGCAACAGCGAGCAGGACACGCCCCGGACGGCACGCGATGGGAGCTCTCCGGCCCGGAGGATCGGCCCGTGATCGTTGCGATCCACGGCTTGGGCATGACGATGCACACGTGGGATCAGCATCTCGAGGAACTTGCACGCGGGCACCAGGTCCTGAGGTATGACCTGTTGGGACACGGCGACAGTGCCCATGTCCCCGATCACCTGTCGCTCACGTCATTCAGTTCGCAACTCATCGCGCTGATGGACCATCTCGAGATCGACACCGCGACGCTCGTCGGGTTCTCGCTCGGAGGAATGATCAACCGACGCGTTGCCATCGATCATCGGGAACGGGTCGCGGCGCTGGCCATTCTCAACTCGCCGCACGAACGTGGCGCCGAGGGCCAACGCCTGGTGGAAGAGCGTGCACGTGCGAGCGCCGAAGGCGGTCCCGAGGCCACCATCGACGCCACCCTCCAGCGCTGGTTCACCCCAGCCTTCCTGAAGGACAGCCCCACCATGGTCGCCACGGTTCGGGCGTGGGTACTCGCCAACGACCGAGCTGACTACGCAGCCTGCCGGAGGGTTCTCGCCGACGGCGTTCCGGAGCTGATTCGGCCCGATCCGCCATTGCACATTCCAACGCTCGTGATGACGTGCGAGAACGACAGCGGCAGCACGCCGGACATGTCGAGCACCATCGCACGCGAGATCGCCGGGTCGGAAACCGTGATCGTTCCAACGCTCCAGCACCTGGGCCTGCTGGAGGAACCGGCCCTGTTCACCAACGCAATCCTCGATTTCGTCGCGCGGCGCCTGCCTGGCACCTGAGACGGTCCAGAGCACGTCACCGTCGCCCCTCTCGTCTGCCGGGCTCCATTGTCGGTACAGTCGGGCGCTGGAGGTGCGAGATGTTGGCCAAGACGCAGAAGCTCTGGACGGAACAGGACCGTCACCCGGGAGACCGGCATCGTCTCTTCGCTGCCGTGGCAGACGCCATCGACGCAACGAGCGCCCTGTACCCGGGCTCCTTCGTTGATGTCTCGCCGTCATTCGTTCTCCCCGAGGTCGTCTACGTCGATACCGACAAGCGTGCGAACGCGTTCTTTGCCGACGAGAGCGGAGTCCTCGAACTCATCGAGGAGAACGGCGGCCCGCCTGACCCGTCGGTGACGTTCCTGCACGCCGACTATCAGGAGCCGCTCAAGCTCCCGAAGAAGAAGCGATTCGATCTCCTGATTTCGATGTACGCCGGCTTCGTGTCCGAACACTGCACCGACCGCCTCGAGGTGGGTGGAACCCTGCTTGTGCATCCGAGCCATGGCGACGTGGCGATGGCATCGATCGACGAACGCTACGTGCTCGCGGGTGTCGTCACCGCCCGCCAGAGCGTGTACCGGGTTGAGCGCACCAACCTCGATTCGTACCTCTGGCCCCGGAAGCCTGTGGAGCTCACCGTCGACATGCTCCACGATCTGGGCAAGGGCGTTGGGTACACCAAGTCACCGTTCGCCTACCTGTTTGAACGTATCGGGTGACCGGCCCATGAATGGTGAACGCCGGGTTCTGGCGCTCATCGTCGCGACTGCTGCCCTCATCGGCGCCAATTTCACCGTGCTCAAGTTCACGCTCGACCACACGACTCCAATCCTGCTGGCCGGTATGCGCACAGTCATTGGCGGCAGCTTCCTGCTCGCATTCGCAGCGTTCCGCGGCGAGCGCCCGCCGCGGGACCGGGCCGACCTCATCAACATCTTCATCGTTTCGTTCGCCATCACGACCGTGTCCAGCGGGCTTCTCGTCTTCGGGGTCAGTCGCGTGTCAGCCGGTGTGGCGTCGCTCATGGCGAGCACCATGCCGCTCTTCACTGCGCTTCTGGCCTGGGGCCTTCTCCGGACTCCCACCACCCGCGTCGGACGGGTGGGATTGGCGGTGGGATTCCTGGGCACCGCGGTGCTCGCGTCGCCCTCGCTGTCTGGAGAATCGGCTGCCGTCGGCATCGTGGCGCTCGTCGTGTCGGCGCTGGCGTGGGCCTACGGCACCGTCCACATGAAGTGGAAGGACTTCAGCCGGGTCTCTCCGTACATGCTCGTTGGCGTACAGCTGTACATGTCAGCAGCGGTCCTGATTCCCTTCGCCCTCGTCGTCGAAGGGGTCTCCGATACCGACTGGTCGTTGGGCCTGTTGGTACCGCTGCTGTACAACTCCATCCCTGCCAACGCCGTCACGTTCTCGCTCATGGCACTGATCGTGAAGCTGGCCACGCCGACACAGGCAGCCTCGACGGCGTATCTGATTCCGCTGTTCGGTGTGTTTTTCGGCTGGCTCTTTCGCGACGAGACGCTGGGCCTCACCGAGGTCGCCGGTGGCGTGCTGGTGATTGGTGGGGTGTATCTCGTGGTGAATGCGAGTGCACGCGAACAGACGAGGCTGAGCGCCTCGACGTCCTGACTGCTGACGGGCTACGGGCTGCCGGAACCTACAGGAACGGAAGGCTCTTGATGGCTGCCGTGTTGCTGCCGCCCGGTCCCTGCACCTGAACAGGTCCGCCGGCCTCGACCACGGATCGGTTGACCTGTGCGAGACCAATGGTCTCCTGCAGCCGATGGGAGAACACGATGGCGCTCATGGTGCCGACCTGTTCGCCGTCCTGCGTGACCGGAGTGCGCTCGGGGAGCGGCCAGGAATCACTGATGTCGGAGTCGATCACGAGGCCCACAAAGAGCCGCTCTGGTCCGCCGGCCGCAACCACACGCTGGAGGGCGGCCTTGCCGATGTAGTCGGCTTCGCAGTCGGTGTCGACGTAGCGTCCCATACCCACCTCGAACGGGTTGGATTCGGGGGTGTTGTCGCCGCCGAAGGACAGCAGCCCGCTCTCAACACGCTCGACGTGGTTGGGAGCGCCGGGCCCAATGTCATACTTCTCGCCAGCGGCCACCACGGCGGCCCACAGGTCGTTTCCGCGAGTGCCGTCCTGCAGGAAGAGTTCGAAGCCGCCCTGCTTGCTCCACCCGGAGCGGCAGAGAACAAGTGGAATACCGTCGAGTTCGGTCTCGAGGAACCAGAAGTACTTGAGGTCACGAATGTGCTCGCCAAACAGTTCGGCGATGAGGTCCTCGGCACGCGGGCCCTGAACAGCCAGCGGCGAAACATCGGGTTCGACGACCTTCACGTCGAAGCCGCGTTCGGCAGCGATTGCCTTGGACCACAGCAACATGTCGCTGTCGGCGATGGAGAACCAGTAGCGGTCGCCGGACAGCTTCATGAGCACGGGATCGTTGAGGATGGATCCGTCGTGGTCACACATGGCCACGTACTTGCCCTGTCCCTCGACCATCTTCGAGAGATCGCGGGCGGTGAGGTACTGGGCACATGCGTGGGCATCGGGGCCGGAGATCTCCACCTGACGCTCGACGGACACGTCCCAGATCGCGACGCCCTGGAGCAGGCGATCGTATTCGGCCTTCAAATCACCGTAGGAGGTGGGCATGACCATCTTGTTGTAGACGGACATGTCCGACAGGCCAGCAGCAATGGTGGACTCGTGAAACGGAGTCGTCCGGATACGAGGGCTGAGGGTGATGCGATTCATGTACGCAGTATGCCAAAGACTGAACGAGCGTCCAATAGCGCACCAACGGAAATTTTCGGTGTTGAATGGAGGCTTCTCAAGTCGTCCGGAGGATCCCGTGAACGAAGACCTGCTGCAGCGCTATCGGAACTCCCTCCCATCGTTTCTGAACCCGTATTACGCCGACCCGATCACGCTCGACCATGGCGAGGGAAGCTGGGTGTACGACGAGGACGGCACCCGATATCTCGACTTCTTCGGCGGCGTCCTGACCACGATGATCGGGCACAACAACCCCGACGTCACCAGTGCTGTGCAGGCCCAGGCCGCCAAGGTCATGCACACCTCGAGCCTGTATCTGAGCGAGCCAATGATTGCGCTCGCCGAACGAATCGCGGCGTTGTCGGGAATCCCCGACGCGCGGGTGTTCATGACACCGTCGGGAACCGAGGCAAACGACACCGCAGTGCTCCTGGCCACCAGTTACCGCAAGAGCAACCAGATGCTGGCCATGCGCAACAGCTACCACGGCCGCTCGTTCACGTCCCAGGCCATCACCTCACACAGCTCCTGGTCATCGACCAGCCTGTCGGGGCTGCAGGTCACCTTCGTTCAGGGGCCGTACGGGCTACGGAGCCCCTTCCGACATCTCGAAGGTGACGACTACACCGACGCCTGCATGGCCGATCTCGTGCAGCTCATCGACATGACGTCGGCCGGTGACGTCGCCGGCCTGATCGCCGAACCGATCCAGGGTGTCGGTGGGTTCGCCACGCCTCCCGACGGCTTCTTCGGGGCCATGAAGAAGGAGCTCGACAATCGGGGGATTCTGTACATCTCCGACGAGGTCCAAACCGGCTGGGGCCGAACCGGCGACCACTTCTGGGGGTACGAGGCGCACGGCATCGTGCCGGACATGCTCACGTTCGCCAAGGGTGTCGGCAACGGCATCACCCTGGCTGGCATCGTCGCCCGCGCCGAAATCTTCGACACCATCGACGTGCTCAACTTCTCGACGTTCGGCGGCAACCCGTTGTCGGCCGCTGGCGGTTTGGCCACCATCAACCACGTCCTGGAACATGACCTGCAGTCCAACGCCAAGGTGATGGGGGACAGGCTCCGCGCCGGGCTCGATGCGCTGACCGCTGAGACTCCCTGGATTGCCGAGGCACGCGGAAAGGGCCTCATGCAGGCGCTCGAAACCGTGCAGCCGGGATCCATCGAACCGTCACCGGAACGAACGACTCAGTTCCACGAAGCGGCGAAGGACCACGGGCTCCTGGTCGGCAAGGGCGGGTTGTACGGCAACGTGATCCGCATGGCTCCCATGCTCAACGTCACCGCTGACGAAGTGGACGAGGGAATCGCAGCGTTGCGTTCCGCTGCCGCCAAGATCAACTGATCGGCACGCAACCAACGGTTCGACAGCCTCATCAAGGCGTGACACTGCCGTGTCGACACCCAGACCATGTCGACACGCCGAGTCGGGGATCCAGCCTTCAGGCGGGCCCTGGATGCGGCGCGCTTGGGTAACGCCGTCGGGTTCGAATGGCTGTGGAGCCGGTTCGCCCGCCAGGTTGTTGCGTTCGCCCGGGCACACGGCAGCGAGGACGCCGACGGTCTCGCGAACGAGGTGTTCGTCGGAGCGTTCCGTTCCTTGGATCGCTTCGAGGGCGATGAAGACGGCTTCGTTGCGCTCCTGTTCACGATCGCTCGCAACAAGCTGACCGACGAGCACCGCAAACGCGGCCGGCGTCCGGTCACGACCGTGCTCGATGCGAAGGTCGATCCTGTTGGTGGCGACGCCGAAGACGATGCGCTGCGCTCTCTGAGCCACACCACAGAAGAACTCCTCGACACGCTGACGAGCGAACAGCGCGAGGTCATTCTGCTCCGCCTCGTTGCCGATCTGTCGCTTGAGCAGACCGCGTTGGTCACCGGACGGACGGTCAACGCGACCAAGGCGCTGCAACACCGCGGCGTGAATGCCCTCCGTCGAACAATTTCTCCGAAGGCCGTAACCCCATGACGTTCCCCGGCGATACCTCACCCGAGATGCACAACAACGAGCTCTCCTCGAACGACGTCGATCGTCTTCTCTCCAGTCCAGCCGAATTCTCTGCTGGCGCTGCGTTGGACGATGCCTTCGCCGAACTTCGCGGAGCGTCCCAGCAGCTCTCGGCACCGGCGGTGTCCGGAGCGTTGGCCGAGTTTGTTGGCGTGAATCTCGCCCCAACCCCGGCACCGGTCATCGATGCGGACGAACCCGCAACATCGGTAGCTCCCATGGCTCCTGATCCGGTCCACAACGTGAGGAGAAAACCCTTGATCGGACAACTTGCAGCATTCTTTGGAACCCTTGGCGGAAAGGTCTGTGTCGGCACGACGGTTGCCGCTGCGTCCTTCGGCGGAGCCGCTGCGACCGGTGTGGTCGACGTCCCTTTTGTCGACGACGAACCAGCTGCGGTGCAAACCGTCGACATCGAGGATCCGAATGCGCTTGCGTTCGTCGACGATGCGGTCCCCGAAGCACCCGCGCCTGAGCCGGAGGCCGTCGAGGCCGAGGACGTCGAGGAGCCGGACAAGGCGGTCGAGGAGCCCGAACTCGGCGATCTGGAACGCAAGGAGCTCGAGGAGTTCGATCCAGACGCTGACGAAGACCACGAAGACGAGAAGGACGAAGAAGCCGAAGAGGACGTCGAAGAAGTCGAGAACGAGGAGAAGCCCGAGGAGATCGCCCCGGCCGAAGACGAGACCGACAAGGACACAGACAAGGACGACGCCGACTCCGCTGCCAAGGACGAGTCGAGCGACAAGGATCACGACAACAACGAAGATGGCAAGGGCGACCAAGAGGACGAAGGCTCCGAGAAGACGGAGGCCGAGGAAGAGCTCCAGGAGCTGATCGGTGCACTCGATGAGGAGCTCCACGTCAACAAGGACCTCGTTCGTGCGGAGGCCCGTGCGCTCATCGAGCCGCTCGAAGCCGACCGCAAAGAACTGGTCGAGGCGCTCGAGGCCGAGACCGAGTCGATCGTCAACGAGTGGGCCCCAACGATCGAGCAGCTCGAGCTGGACCTGGAGGACGCAGAAGGCGAGGAAGCTCGCGAGGAGGCAGAAGTCGCCCTCGATGACGCCCGCGCCGAACGGGAGGAAGCGATTGCGGCGGCAGAACTCGAGGCGCAGCCCGCACTCGACGAGATTGACGAGTCGCTTGAAACCATCGAGCTCGAGCGAGACGCCGAACTCAACCGACTCATTGCCGAGTTCCTGGCAGCGGTGGCCGAGCTGGAAGGCGACGACTGAACGAAGCCGTTCGGCCGGTGACCAGGGGTTGCCGGCCGAATGCGCGACAGCTCCGTCACAACGCAGGTTCGGTTCTCTAGAGTGCGGGAGTGACCAACGGACTGATTCGATTTGCGGTGTATGCCGGACTCGGAATCGTCATTGGTGCCCTTGTCGCCCTACTCGAGTGGATCACCGTCGAGGTCGCTCTTGAGGCCGTGCTCGGCGCACCGATCTGGCTGCAGGCTGCACTTCCGGCGATGGGTGCAGCGGTGGTTGCCCTCATCCTGAAGATTCGGCCGGGGCTGAACTCGACCACGTCCGATGCGTACCTGCACAGCTTCCATTCGGGCACGGGCGCAGAAGCGAGCACCCTGCTTCCCAAGCTGCTGGCCAGCTTTGCCACGATCGGTACCGGCGGCGCGGTCGGCATGGAGGGACCAGCGGTTCTCACCGGAGCAACGCTTGGCCAGAGCCTGGGCGACCGTCTTCCCAATGTCCTGGGCCAGCGCCCTCGACTCGTGCTTCTGGTGGCAGGTGCTGCGGCCGGTATCGCAGCGGTTTTCAAGGCTCCCGCCACGGGAGTCCTGTTCGCCATGGAGTCTCCGTACAAACGGGACATCTCCCGACATGGTCTGATTCCGGCCCTCGTCGCCTCGGCCGCCTCCTACCTCACGTTCGTCGCGATCCTCGATGACCACCCGCTGTTGAGCTTCCCATCCACCGAAGTTCTGCTTCGTGACGAAATCGTGGCCGCCCTACTCATCGGGGTGCTTGCCGGCGGTGTGGCACGCGGCCTGGCTCACGTGTTCCGCTGGGCCAAACACCTCGACGAGCGGTACTCGTTCAGTGTCAGGTTCAGCGCCTCCGCAGTGATCTTCGCGGTCAGTCTGCTCCTCGCCCAACGACTCGTGGACCGTCCGCTCACCCTTGGGTTGGGCGCCGACATGGCGGCCGACATCGTGCTCGACAACAAGTTCGCAGCCGGCACCATCATGGCGCTCTTCGTGCTTCGTGTCCTCGTGACCGGTGCGACCCTTGGTGTTGGTGGCGTCGGTGGCGTGTTCATTCCGCTCGTGGTCCAGGGGCTGTTGCTCGGTCGGGCGGTCGAGCTCATCGTCGGCGCCGACTCCACCGGCCTCTACCCGGTCATCGGCCTTGCTGCGGTGCTCGGTGCCGCGTACCGCACGCCCCTTGCCGCAGTGGTGTTCGTCGCCGAAACCACCGGGCGAGCCGAATACGTCATTCCCGCGTTGATCGCCACCGCAATCTCGCAGTCACTCATGGGGGAGATCTCAGTCTCCGATGGTCAGCGGGGCGAGCGTGAAGGTCAGCTGGAACGACGGCTCAAGGAACCGTGCTCAGCGGTCATGGTCGCGCAGACCGGCAAGATCAACCCCGATGCCGACCTGCTGTCGGTCATCGATGAATTCGGCAACCGATCCGATGCGCTGGCTGTGCCGGTGGCCGGTCCGCGGTACGAAGGTCTTCTCGTCCTGCACGACCTTGCGGCCATGATGCTTGAGCACGGTCCCGAAGCCACCGCCCGCGAGGCGATGCGCGATCTTCCGTCGGTCCATCAGGATGCGCCAGCGGTCGAGGCCGCACGCCTCATGAACAGTCATGACACCTCGGCGATCGCCATCGTGGACGACAACGATCGACCGGTCGGCATCATGACCGCAATGTCGCTCGCCGGGCTGAGCCAGTTGATCTGACTTCCACTCAATCGAAGGGCGACGGGCGGACCGCCCCTGGACCGACCACGGCGTCCAGGTGGAGGTTACTGGCGTCGAAGCAGGCCCGATGCACCCGCTCCGTGAGTGCATGACTGGCGGCTCCCGGCCAGGCCGACGGCATGAGGGCCCTGGGCAGAAGCGGAGTTCGCAGAGCTATCCGTCGCCAGGAATCGATCAGGAGCGTTCGAACGGCGAACGCATCGGCAGGGCCGAGCTCGCCGGCGTTGTCCGCGAAGCGTGCGAACCGGTTCTGGTGGCGGAGATGCAGCTCGCCAAGACGGCCCGTCGGGTCGACCAGTGCCGCGAGCTGATCCTCGCCGTCGATGGTGCCTGCCGAGAGCGCCCCACGAAGGACCGCAGAAAACGCCACACCCAACCGATCGCCCACCGCCTCGATTTCGGCCGGCATGAGCGTTGGGGACACGTGCACCCCGAGCCTGGGCGTGGTCATGCCGAGCCAGCCGAGCTCTCGTGCCACCTGGGTGCGTTCGCCGCGATCAGCGGAGTCGGCATCGATGATGGCAATCGTCCAGGCGCCGTCCCATTCGGACAGAGATTCCTGCGGACGATAGATACGTCTGTTTGCCTTCTGGAAGACCTGTTCGGCGTCGGCGTGCACGCTGTAGTGGCTGTGCCGGCCTTCGCGTTCTGAGGTGACAAGGTCCTCGCGAGTCAGTCGCAGGAGCGATGTTCTGACCGATCGCTCGTTCACGTGAAGTGGCTCCACGAGCGACGCGAGCGCCTTGACCGAGATCTTCTGCCGACGGGGGAGGAGCGCGTCGCCGAAGATGGTGGTCAGGACGACACGACCGCTGAAGCCGGGGTCCTCGACGATCTCCGCGATCAGTTCATCGACGCCGGCGTCCACATCAGCTCCAATCGTGGAAGCCGCGACCGGTCTTCTTGCCGAGGTGTCCTTCGGCCACCAGGTCGCGCAGTAGTTGTGGTGGCTCGAACCGTGGTCCGAGCTCGCTGGCGAGGTGTTCGGCGATTGCGAGTCGCACATCGAGACCAACGAGGTCTGTCAGCCGCAGCGGCCCCATGGGGTGCCGGTAGCCCAGCTGCATTGCGGTGTCGATGTCGTCGGCGCTGGCAACGCCGGACTCGAGCATGCGGATGGCCTCCAGGCCCAGAACGAGACCAAGCCGGCTCGACGCAAACCCGGGGGAGTCCTTGACCACGATCGGGGTCTTGTCCAGCGCCCGAACGAGCCCGAGCGTGGTCTGCAGCGCCGCCTCCTCGGTCGAATCGGCCGTGACGACCTCCACCAGGTCGGAAACCGGCACCGGGTTGAAGAAGTGCATGCCGATGCCACGACCTGGGTTTTCCAGCACCGAGCAGATCTCGCTGATGGGAAGCGAGCTCGTGTTCGATGCGAGCACGGTGTGCGTCGGGTATCGGTCCTCGATCGTGCTGAAGATCTGCTGCTTGAGCCCCAGGTTCTCAGGAACGGCCTCGATGACCGCCACGACGCCCGCGTTGTCCTCGGTGTGGTCGGTCGCAAGCGTGAGGTTCCCGGCGATGGTTTGCGGGTCGAGGTTCGGGTTCTTGCGTGCCAGACGTTCGAGCGACGACTGCACGGTGACCTGAGCTCGCTCGGCAAGCTCGACGCTTGACTCGACGACCCTGACAGCACGTCCGGCAACAAGGAACGAGGTTGCGATTCCGGCTCCCATCGTGCCGCCGCCGATGACGACCAATTCTGTTTGCATCCCAACATGATACACATCACTTGCCTCAAGTGGAGTGATGTGTATCATGTCGAACATGAGATCCTTGGAGAGCCACATCGGCGGTCGCTGGCAGTCACCGAGCGAGAGCGGAGCGCCATTCCACGACGCATCCACCGGAGAGCAGCTCGGAACCATCTCGTCCGCCGGCATCGATCTCGGCGAAGCCGTCGTCCACGGCCGCTCGGTCGGGAACCCTGCGCTGCGGGCGCTCACGATCCACGAGCGGGCGTCCATCCTGCGCGACGTCGGCAAGCTCCTGCTCTCTGAGCCGGTGAAAGACGAGCTCTACGCCCTGTCGCTGTGCACGGGAGCGACGGTGGCCGACTCCGCGATCGACATCGACGGCGGCGCATCGGTGCTGCTGACGTACTCGAGCAAGGCCAGGAAGGAACTTCCGAACGGCCACGTCATCGTCGATGGCCCCACGGAAACGCTCAGCCGCGACGGCTCGTTTGCTGCCACGCACATCCTGACGCCCCGACGGGGCGTCTTTCTGCAGATCAATGCGTTCAACTTTCCCGTTTGGGGAATGCTCGAGAAGTTTGCTCCGGCGTTCATCGCCGGCGTGCCATCGATCGTCAAGCCAGCCAGCCAAACCGCCTACCTCACGGAAGCCGCCGTGCGCATCATCTTGGACAGCGGGCTTCTGCCTCCCGGCGCTCTGCAACTCATCTGCGGCTCGGCCGGTGACGTCCTCGACCACCTCGATGGTCAGGATTCCGTCGGATTCACCGGATCGGCTGCCACCGCCCGGCTGCTTCGAGCACATCCGAACATCGTCGAACGCTCGGTTTCCTTCACTGCCGAGGCCGATTCACTGAACTCCGCAATTCTCGCTCCTTCGTCAACTCCCGAGACACCGGAGTTCGGTCTGTTCATCAACGAGGTCGTCAACGAGATGACCACAAAGGCCGGCCAAAAATGCACGGCCATTCGTCGAGCCTTTGTCCCAAGCCAACTCCTCGACGACGCTCAGGAGGCCTTGAGCGAGGCCCTTTCGAAGGTCGTCGTCGGCGACCCCCGCAATGACGACGTCACCATGGGGCCGGTTGCCAGCATCGACCAGGCGACCGAAGTGGGCGCGGCCATTCGTCAGCTTCAGGCCGACACCACGGTCGTGTCCACCGGTGACGGCGCTGAAGGGACCATGCTCCTCCCGACCCTCCTGCGTGCGACCGATCCTCGCTCGTCCGCCATTCACAACACCGAGGCCTTCGGCCCCGTCTCCACGCTGATCGGGTACTCCGACATCCCCGAAGCCATCGACCTGGTTGCCATGGGCGACGGCAGTCTCGTCGCCTCGATCCACGGCGCGGACTCCGCCGAGATTCAGGAGCTCGTACTCGGAATCGCCTCGCATCATGGCCGTGTTCTGGTCGTCGACGAGACCTCGGCTCCGTCGAGCACCGGACACGGATCGCCCCTTCCGCACCTCGTGCACGGCGGCCCGGGACGCGCCGGCGGCGGCGAAGAAATGGGCGGCATTCGTGGCGTCCACCACCACATGCAGCGCACCGCCATCCAGGGCAGCCCTGCAATGTTGTCCACGATCACCGGCGAATATGTGACCGGAGCCCCCACCCACTCCGACAAGGGACATCCGTTCAGACTCAACTTCGATGATCTCGAGATCGGCGACTCGCTGACATCGGAATCACGTGTGGTGACCGATGCCGACATCGCCCACTTCGCCGAGTTCACGGGCGACACCTTCTACGCCCACCTCGACGAGGAAGCGGCAGCGCGCAGTCCGATCTTCGGAGGCATCGTCGCTCACGGTTACCTCGTCCTGTCGTTCGCCGCAGGGCTGTTCGTGGATCCGCCCGAGGGACCCGTACTCGCCAACTACGGCATCGACCGATTGCGCTTTGCCACGCCCACGAGACCCGGCGACGCCATTCACGTCGTCCTCACGTGCAAACGCAAGACTCAGCTGAACGGTCGTGGATACGGCGAAGTCGCCTGGGACACGCAGGTGATCAACCAGAACGGAGAGGTCGCAGCGGTCTACGACGTTCTGACCATGGTCGCCAACCGCCCGGGCCTCAACGGAGCGCCGGAATGAGCCGTCGACCATCAGGGATCTCGACCGGGAGTGTCGAGCGAAACGGAGCACCGCAATGA
>CAZFBD010000001.1:117061-153015 GCA_964517125.1 uncultured Acidimicrobiales bacterium | reverse complement strand
TCGACCATCAGGGATCTCGACCGGGAGTGTCGAGCGAAACGGAGCACCGCAATGACAAGAACATGGACGGACCTGACCGAGTTCGAGGCGTTCCTGGATGACGGCGGGATCGTCGAGGTCGATGACGACATGCCGAGCGAATATCGCGAGGCGGTGTTTGCGTTCATCGAGATGCACGCGAACTCCGAATTGATGGGAGGACTCACGGAGCGCGACTGGATTCCGCGTACGCCCGGCCTCCGTCACAAGATGTCGGTTCTTGCCAAAACCCAGGACGAGATCGGGCATGGCCACCTGCTGTACATGGTTGCGGCGGACATGGGTATCAAGACCCGCCAGCAGATGCTCGAAGATCTGTTCGCCGGCAAGAGTCGCTTCCACAACGTGTTCCACTATCAGGCCGTCACGTGGGGGGATCAGGTGGCAATCGCGTTCCTGGTCGATGCCGCCGCGCTGGCCAGCCAGCAGGCGGTGTTCAAGAACTGCAGCTACGGGCCCTATCGACGAATCCTGAAGCGAATCATCAGCGAGGAGGGGTTCCACATGCGACTCGGCGAAGACCGCATGATGCGCATTGCGCAGGGGACCGACACCCAAAAGGAGATCTTTCAGGGCGCGCTGGATCGCTGGTTCTGGCCGGCCATGCAGCTCTTCGGCCCAGACTCCAAGCCGAACGACGTGCTCCTGCGGTGGCACATCAAGTCGGAGCGGAACGAGGTCCTGCGGGACAAGTGGATTCAGAAGTTCGTTCCCATGCTTCAGAGCTACGGCTTCACCGTTCCCGCCCCGGACCTCCGGTTCGATGAGGAGTCCGGGAAGTGGGATGTGGGCCCGATCGATTGGGAGCCTCTGAAACGCACCCTGGCCCAAGGCGGTCCCGATTCGGCCCGCCGCATCACCGAAGCCCGAACCAACTGGGAGCGCACCAGCTGGGTGCGCGACGCCATGGACCGAGCAGCTGCCGAGGTTCCGGCATGAGCGGTCTTGAACTCGACGTGCACGGTGCAATCGCCGGCGTCGATGACCCGGAGTACCCCGGCATTTCAATCGTCGACCTCGGACTGCTCGAACGCCTCGATGTGACGGCCGACGGCACCGTGTCCGTTGGCCTGATCCCCACCTTCTCCGGCTGCCCGGCCCTCGCAATGATCCGAGACGATGTGCATGCAGCGGTCGCCGCTGTGCCCGGAGTGACGACCGTCGATGTCCAATGGCTCTCCGCCCCCACGTGGTCCGTCGATCGGATCGGCCCCGAAACACGGGCAGCCATCGGGCGGGAGTTCACCGTTGCGGTTCGGATCGGCACAGCGGCGCCAGCGTGTCCGCGGTGCGGGGCTCCGACAACCGAGCAGTCGATGTTCGGACCAAGCCGATGTCGATCAGTCAACCGGTGCACTGCCTGCGCAGAGACCGTCGAAGTGATGCGGAGCTGAACCATGCACACCTACGAGATCTTCCTGAAGAAGGACGGGCGCGACGAGTACCGGCATGCTGGAGCACTCGATGCCGCCAACGACGACCTGGCGCTGGTCATGGCACGCGAGAGTTACATCCGCCGGGCAGAAGGCGACCGGCTCTGGCTTGTTCGCCGGGACAACGTCATCGTTGCCGATCCCGACTTTGTGGCCCCCAACGCAGACAAGCCGCACCGTCATCACGATGGCGGCGCCGTCGCCGCACGCCGCAAGGCGCTTCGTGCCGAGGAGAAGATGACATGACCATCGACGTTTCACCTGGTGTCCGGGAGTGGTTGCTTGCTCTGGCCGACGACAAGCACCTGATGGGGCAGCAACACGCCGAGTGGATCGGCGTCACGCCGTTTCTCGAAGAAGACCTTGCGTTCTGCAGCATCGGCCAGGACGAGCTGGGACACGCAGCCCTCATCTATGCGCTTCTCGCCGGTGACGACGACGCGGCCATCGACTCCCTCGCCTACGACCGTGGCGCCGCCGACTACCGGTCGTGCCACCTGGTCGAAACCGCCACCGACGACTGGTCGATCGCCTTTACCCGCCACTGGCTGTTCGACACCGCCGATCGGCACCGCTGGGAACTCATCACCGACTCCTCCGTACCAGAGCTCCGGGACATCGCCGCCCGAGTGGACCGTGAGGAACGCTTCCACCGGCTGCACGCCGGCAGCATGCTCGACGTGCTCCTGGCCGATGACGCAGCGAAACAGCGGCTCCAACAATCGGCCTCGATGCTCTCCGGCCCTGTCCGCGGGCTGTTCGAACCTGTTACTGGCGAGACCGAGGCAGTGACTTCCGGCGCAGCTTCGGGTCCGTTTGCAGATCGGTGGCCGGCCTTTCAACGCGAGATCGAAGCGCGTATCGGCTCGGTCGAGTGGGATCCGTCTCCGGACCAGGCCGCACGAACCACCAGGTCGGCCGACTGGCAGCCGCTCATGGACCGCATGCGCGAAGTGATCGATCTGGATCTGAGTGCAACATGGTGACCGTGCGGGTGGAACGCCCAACCGAACACGTCGTCACCGTCGGGTTCGACATCCCCGAACGACGCAATGCGCTTGGCCAGCAGATGGTCGACGAGATCGACGAGGTTCTCGACGCTCAGCGCGACGTGCCGTCAATCCTGATCTTTCACTCGACGACGCCGGGCATGTTCATCTCGGGCGCAGACATCGCAGAACTACGCGATCGAACCGCTGCCGACGCCCGAGCAGCGATCAATGCCGGGCTCTTCGAGCGCATCGAGGCGCATCCGTGGCCAACGATCGCAGCCGTCGACGGTTGGGCACTCGGGGGAGGCTGCGAACTCGCCATGGCCTGCGACCTGCGCATTGCGACCGCTGCCGCAACATTCGGACAGCCCGAGCTGTCGCTCGGCATCCTCGCTGGCGGTGGTGGAAACTGGCGGCTGCCGGCTCTGGTTGGCCCAGGCCTGGCCCGTCGAATGCTCTACACCGGACTGCGAATCGACGGAACACAGGCGCTCGACGCCGGCCTCATCGATGCGTTGAGCACTCCCGACGAACTGCTGGCCGACGCCATGACCCTCGCCGAGCGCATTGGCCGGAACTCGTGGCGTGCCCTTCAGCTCACCAAGGAAGCCCTCGCCGTGCACCGGGCTGCCACTACCGCATTCGACATCGAGGCCCAGGCCGAGTTGTTCGAGTCCGACGACAAACGCCAACGTATGACCGCATTCCTGGAACGTTCAACGAAGCCCAAGGGGGAGTCTTCATGACCACCTACGAACCAATCGAGACTGCGTCGATCGACGAACTTCGAGCCCTGCAGCTCGACCGCATGAAGTGGTCGGTTGCGCATGCGTACGCCCAGGTGCCGCATTATCGCACAGCGTTCGACGCGGCAGACGTTCACCCGGACGATCTCCACGACCTTTCAGATCTGTCGAAGTTTCCGTTCCTGATGAAGCAGGACCTCCGCGACAACTATCCGTTCGGAATGTTTGCTGTTCCCCGCGAACAGGTGGTGCGGGTCCACGCGTCTTCGGGAACCACCGGAACTGCCACGGTCGTCGGTTACACAAAGGCCGACATCGACGTCTGGTCCACCGTCATGGCCCGCTCGATCGTGGCTGCAGGAGGCCGCTCCGGCGACATGACCCATGTCGCCTACGGCTACGGGCTGTTCACGGGCGGCCTTGGCGCGCACTACGGGGCCGAGCTCCTCGGGTGCACGGTCGTCCCTGTTTCCGGTGGCGCGACCGAGAAGCAGGTGGCGCTGATCGACGACTTCAAGCCACGAATCATCCTCGTGACGCCGTCCTATTGCCTGAACCTCATCGACGAGATGGAACGGCAGGGCCTGGACCCCGCAGCGAGCTCACTCGAGGTCGGCATCTTCGGCGCCGAGCCGTGGACCGACGAACTCCGAGCCGAGATCGAAGAACGGATGGGGCTCGATGCGACCGACATCTATGGTCTGAGCGAAGTCATGGGTCCCGGCGTGGCGCAGGAGTGCGCAGAAACGAAGGACGGCCCAACCATCTGGGAGGACCACTTCTACCCCGAGGTCATCAACCCCGACACTGGCGAGGTCGTGGCCGACGGCGAGCAGGGTGAGCTGGTGTTCACCTCACTGACCAAGCAGGCGTTCCCGGTGATCCGCTACCGGACACGGGACATCACTCGTCTTCTCCCCGGAACAGCGCGGACCATGCGGAGGATGGAGCGCGTGACCGGCCGTACCGACGACATGCTCATCATCCGTGGCGTCAACGTCTATCCCTCGCAGATCGAGGCGGAGATCCTGCGTATCGATGGTCTGAGCCCGCACTTCCTGCTCGAGGTGACCAAGGACGGGAACATGAACACCCTTCGGGTCAAGGTGGAGCCGCAGCCGGGAGCATCAGTGTCCGACGCTGCGGGCATCTTGCGGGACCAGATCAAGGGCAACGTGGGCGTCACTGCCGATATCGAGATCGCCGAAACCGGCGCACTGCCCAGAAGCCAGGGCAAAGCCCAACGCATCGTGAACCTCTAGGGGTCAGACCGCAATCCCAACTCAGGGGTCAGACCCCTGCGGATTGTTGTGGATCTTCTGGCTCATCAAGGCGTCTGGGACCTTGGGTCGATGTTCTTGTATGCCCGTCCAGACCGCACCGCATGCGCAGTGTGTGCTCACTCCGACACACACGAAATCAGCGCTTTCCGCCTACCGACACCTCATTCCAATGTCGATGGGAATGGCGCTCAGCATGCTGTTCGGGCTCTTCGGCGCGGCGCTGTTTCAGCTCAACAAGAAGGACGAGTTCCGGCGGCGGTTGCTCACTCCTGAAGGGCCCATGGCGGTCAACCTCGACGTTGACGGCATCCTGCTCACCACCGCTCACGGGCAACACGTCCCGATTGGCTGGCACTACGTCGAACGCTGGCTCGAAGGGCAGGACTACTTTCTGCTCGTCACGACCAACGGGTACGGGGCAATCATCCCAAAGACCGGCATGCCACACGGCATGCCAGAAACCATTGGCCAGGCGCTCACGGCCATCGCTGGCAAGGGGAAGCGGACCCGCACCTGGTCGTTCTCGGAGCGAGGACCGGTCTATGCCGTGCTGGCCATCGTCGGGATCGTGATTGGCGGCGTCTTGGCGGTCTTCGTCGCACTTGCCATCGTCCTGCAGCTCACCGGCCAATTGGACGATGCCCCCGAACGTCCGCCGGCCGCCGACGTTTCGACCCAACAACCCACAACGAGTTCGCCAATGGTGGACACCTCCGATCTTTCGGCCCCGCTCGTGCCGTCGGATGTTCCTGCGCCATGCAGCAACATCGGCTCCGATTCCGCACCCGAGTGGATGTGCTGGGACGAGGATGGCAATCAGGAGTGGACCACGGACGAGCTCCCACCCGGCTGCCGAATGGTTCCGTTCCGCGGAAACATGTACCTGGACTGCGAAGCAGCGTCAGGCCCCGGCAGGTAGTCAAATTGAACAGATTGTTCAATGGTGCCTGGCACCATCGATCATTTTGTACAGCGATGTCGTCGAATAGTGGGCAATGTGGTCAACGGTGCCTGGCACCATTGTGCAGATTGTTCGGTGGAAGTGACCTCAGCGCAGGTGCACGGGGGTGCTGACTTCGGCGAAGAAATCGTTGCCCTTGTCGTCAATGATGATGAACGCCGGGAAGTTCTCGACCTCGATGCGCCAGACGGCTTCCATGCCGAGTTCCTCGTACTCGAGAACCTCGACCTTGCGGATGGCATCCTTGGCCAGACGTGCGGCTGGGCCACCGATGGAACCCAGGTAGAAGCCACCGTGGGCGTTGCAGGCGTCGACGACCTGCTTTGAGCGGTTGCCCTTGGCCAGCATGACCATGGAGCCACCGGCCGCCTGGAACTGGTCGACGTAGCTGTCCATGCGGCCCGCCGTCGTTGGCCCAAAGGAGCCTGACGCGTAGCCCTCGGGTGTCTTTGCTGGGCCTGCGTAGTAGATCGGGTGATTCTGCAGGTATTCGGGCATGGGTTCGCCGGCGTCGAGGCGTTCCTTGATCTTCGCGTGGACGATGTCTCGGCCGACGACGAGGGTGCCGCTGAGCGAAAGCCGGGTCTTGACCGGGTAGTTGGAGAGCTCGGCTCGGATCTCGGCCATGGGCCGGTTGAGGTCCACCTGCACGGTGGTGGAGCTGAGATCGTCTTCGGTGACCTCGGGCATGTACTGCGCAGGATCGGTCTCGAGCGCCTCGAGGAACACCCCTTCGGCCGTGATCTTGCCGATGGCCTGACGATCGGCCGAGCAGGACACAGCGATCGCCACAGGGTTCGATGCACCGTGACGGGGGAGGCGGATCACCCGAACGTCGTGGCAGAAGTACTTGCCACCGAACTGTGCACCGATGCCCATCTCACGGGTGAGCTCGAGGATGCGCTGCTCCCATTCGAGGTCACGGAAACCGTGGCCGGCCATGGAGCCTTCGGTCGGGAGCGTGTCCAGGTAGCGGGCTGACGCGTACTTGGCGGTCTTCAAGGCGTACTCGGCCGACGTGCCGCCGATGACCACGGCAAGGTGATATGGCGGGCAGGCGGCGGTCCCAAGCTTGCGCAGGTTCTCATCGAGGAACCGGGTGAGACTGTCGGGGTTGAGCAGCGCCTTCGTTTCCTGGAAGAGGAAGCTCTTGTTGGCTGAGCCACCACCCTTCGCCATGAAGAGAAACTTGTAGGCGTCGCCTTCGGTTGCGTAGAGCTCGATCTGCGCCGGAAGGTTGTTGGCCGTGTTCTTCTCTTCGAACAGGCTCAGTGGCGCAAGCTGCGAATAGCGCAGGTTCGAGGTGAGGAACGTGTCGTGCACGCCTTCGGAGATGGCGATCTCGTCGTTGGCGCCGGTGAAGACGTTCTGCCCCTTCTTGCCCATCACAATGGCGGTGCCGGTGTCCTGACACATCGGAAGGATGCCGCCGGCAGCGATGTTTGCGTTCTGAAGCAGTTCCATCGCCACGAAGTGGTCATTCGGAGATGCGTCATCGTCGTCGAGGATGTTGCGCAGCTGCTGAAGATGGCTCGGCCGCAGGTAGTGGGCGATGTCTCGCATCGCCGTGGCGGTGAGGAGACGGATCGCCTCGGGTTCGACCTTCAGGAAGGTCTGGCCGCCGCCTTCGAAGGTGGACACACCCTCGTCGGAGATCTTGCGGTATTCGGTGGTGTCCTCGCCAAGTGGCAGGAGTTCTGTGAAGTCGAAGTCAGGCACCCTTCGACCGTAGCCGAGCCGTCCAGTTGTCAGGCGCGATCGCGCCCCTCGGACGAGGTGAGCAGTGCGACAGCGGCCGGTTGGTCGACCTTGCCCATGGGGTTTCTCGGCAGTTCGTCCACGAAGCGGATGACGGTCGGGAACTTGTACGACGACAGCTCCGCTTCGGTCTCCGACCGCAGGTCATCGACCCCCACATCACCAACGATCAATGCACCAACCACCTGGCCGAGCCGGTCGTCGGGAAGGCCGACAATGCACACCTCGGCAACGCCCTCAGACGCCCCCAACGCTCGTGCGACCTCGTTCGGGTCGATGTTCGCCCCGCCCCGAATGATCAGATCGGAGATGCGTCCAATCACCGACAACCCACCGTCCGCGTCGAGAACACCCCGATCCCCGGTGTGCAGCGCACCATCGCCGAGCGCAGCCACCGTTGCCTCCGGCGCTCCCAGGTAGCCGTGCATCGGGCGCCACGAGCCAGCCCACGCCCCAGCGGTGGCTGGAAGCACGCACACTTCGCCCTCGCTGCCGACCGGTGCAGGTGAGCCATCGGGGCTCCGAACCTCGACCCGAACGTGGGGCAACGGAAAGCCACGACGGGAGCCGATCGGATCGTCCAGGGACTCACGAACTACTCCGGTGGGGGCTTCGCTCAGTCCGTAGCTCAGCGTTGGGCGAACGCCGAACCGGTCCGTGAAGGCATGGAGCAGGTCTGGCGAACAACCGGCACCGCCAACAATCACCCGATCGAGGCGCTCGAGGTCGGCATCGTCGTGCGCGACCAGGTCGTGCAACAGCGTCGGCACGACGAAGACGCGGCTGACACTGTGAGCTGCGACGTCTGCGGCGAAGCCAGCCGGGTGGGTGCGCCGCATCACCACCGCGGTTGTGCCTCGTAGAAGGGCCGAGATCGGACCCAGCAGCATGAGATTGGCAATGGACAGGCTGAGTGGAGTGCCGATGCGTTCGCCGTCGGACGGGGGCTCGGTCGCGATGCTGACCAGCCCCGGAGCAAGCAGGCTGTGCTGATCATGCACCACCCCCTTCGGGGTACCGCTGCTGCCCGAAGTGAACGTGATGAGCGCTGGTGCCAGCGGATCGATCGACTCCGGCTCCGGCAGACGGGGGACAGGATCCAGGTCGCGAAGGTCAGCCGTCGTCAACCGCCGAACCGCCGCGATGCCCGGCGCCGTGTCCGAGATCAGATGCGTTGCGCCGCTTCGGAGAAGCGCTGCAGCTCGTTCGCTGTCGGCTGCCCGGGGATTGAGGCCGATCCAGATCGCTCCGATCCGCATCGTCGCCAGGAACCCGATGACCTCATGGGCGGCGTTGGCCAGGCTCCAGCAGATCCGCAGGTTGTCTGGCCCGAGGCCCGCAAGCCGAGCTGCGGAATCCTCGACCGCCTGATCCAGCTCGCCATACGTCCATTGTCGGTCACCGTCGATCAGCGCCAGCCGGTCTGGGTGCTCGGCGGACCGTACCGAAGTCAGCAGCGCAAGGCTGCGCGGTCCGATCGGGTAGGGATTCGGGTCGAGCCAGGGATGGATGGGAAGCGAGGTCGAAGCGGCCCCACGCGGATCAGCGGGCGTCATTCTCCCGTTGAGGGGGCGTGCTTGAGCCCACCGGGCCCGAACATCTTGCGGAGGAGCGGCTCGTAGTGCGAGAGCGGCGGCGTGACACCGTCGGGATCGAAGGCGGGCATGTCGTACTTCGCGCAGAACTCGACGCAATGGTCGTAGAACTCGTTGTCCTTCAACACGTCGCGGGCGTTGCGATCCATCCCGATGAAGTGCCAGAAGTAGTAGCCCTGCACCGTGCCGTGGTTCTGGACCATCCAATGGTTCGCGGGCGAAACGTAGGGCTTCAGGATGGCTGCGGCGATGTCGGGGTGATTCAGCGGGGCGAGGACGTCACCGATGTCGTGCAGCAGTGCACACACGATGTACTCCTCGTCGCGCCCGTCGGCCTCGGCGAGGTGGGCGGTCTGCAGACAGTGCGAGAGGCGGTCCACGGCAAAGCCGCCGTGGTCGCCTTCGAGGGTGAGCAGTTGGTGAATGACGTTGTCGGCAACTGCGGTCTGGGAATGCTCGATCAGCGTTGGGATGATGATGTCCCAGTCCTCCTGCGTGCACTGATCCATGCGGGTGAATGTGGCGCGGGCGGCTTCGGTGGGCTGGGTGTCGGTCATTCGTTCTGTGCCTCCTTCAGACCCCTCCATCATCGCACACCATCGCGCCCGGGGGATCTGTGGACGCGCGTGACCGGTAGGCGACCACTGGCGACCACAGAACCGAGTGGGCGTGCGGTTGTTGGTGGAATAGGTTCGATTCATGGATGATGGACAGGCCACGATTGGACGGACGATCGCAGATTCGGAGCCACACTGGCCTGTTCCCGAGCGCCTCGAGGGGGCACCCAATGTGCTCATCATGATGCTCGACGATGTCGGCTTCGCCGATTTCGGTTGCTACGGGTCCGAGATCGACACGCCGAACATCGATGCGCTTGCCGCACGAGGGCTGCGCTACACGGGCTTCCACACAACGGCGATGTGTTCGACCACACGAGCCGCTCTGCACACCGGCTACAACCACCACGCGGTGGGTATGGGTTGCCTCGCAAACTTCGACTCGGGCTACCCCGGCTACCGCGGCAAGATCGACCCGGCGATTCCCACCCTTGCCGAAATCCTTCGGCCGCAGGGGTACCGGACGTACTACGCCGGCAAGTGGCACTGCACGCCGCTGACCGAGAGTGGCCCGACCGGACCGTTCGATGGCTGGCCGCTCGGCCGCGGCTTCGACCGGTTCTACGGCTTTCTGGACGCGGAGACCGACCAGTACTCGCCGGAGCTCGTTCGCGACAACAGCCACATCGCTGCCCCCGGCGATCACAGCACCGGCTACCACTTCACCGAGGACATGTTCACAGAAGCCATCGGCTTTCTGAAGGGGCACATGGCAGGGGTCCCGGATGCGCCGTGGCTCCTGATGGCCATGCCAGGGGCGTGCCATGCCCCACATCAGGCGCCCCGGGAACTGATCGACAAATACGACGCGATCTTCTCGAAGGGTTGGGACCAGACGCGGGAGGACCGACTGTCGAAGCAGAAGTCCCTCGGCATCATTCCGGAGCAGACGGAACTCCCCGAACGGAACCACATGGTTGCCCCGTGGGACAACCATTCGGCCGACGAGCAGAAGGTCTTCCGTCGGCTCGCAGCGGCCTATGCAGCGATGCTTGAGCACGCCGACCTGCACTTCGGCCGACTGCTGACGTTTCTGGAGGAGTCCGGGCAGCTCGACAACACGATCGTGCTTGCGTTGTCCGACAACGGTGCCAGCCAGGAGGGTGGACCGCTGGGCTTCGTGAACGCCATGGGCCCCTACAACATGATCCCCGAGGATCTCGAGGCAAAGCTCGCACGGCTCGATGACATCGGCGGCCCGGACACCCACAGCAACTTCCCGTGGGGATGGGCCATGGCATCGAACTCACCGTTGAAGCGGTACAAGCAGAACACCCATGGCGGAGGAATCCGCGATCCGCTCGTCGTCGCCGGACCAGGCGTTGCCGAGAACGAGCTCCGCCACAACTTCTGCCACGTCGCCGACCTGGCCCCAACCATTCTCACGAGCCTGGGCCTCTCTGCTGCCGACATGCAGGGGGTGAGCTTCGCGGAGACCCTTGCCGAGTCATCGGACACCGAAAAGTCGGTGCAGTACTTCGAGATGTTCGGCCATCGGGGAATCTGGCATGACGGATGGAAGGCGGTTGCCTACCACCAGCCGGGAACGGCCTTCGACGACGACCGTTGGGAGCTGTACCACCTGGATCTCGACTTCAGCGAGTGCAACGACCTCGCCGACCTCGAGCCCGAGCGCCTGGCCAGAATGCAGGAACTGTGGTGGGCCGAGGCCGAAGCCAACCAGGTCTTGCCGTTGGACGATCGCTTCGCCGAACGTTTCGCCGAGAACGCAGAACGCCATCGGGGCGAACGGACACGGTACGTGTTCCACCCGGGGATGGGTCACCTGCCCTCAGAGGTGGCCCCGGACCTCCGCAGTCGCAGCTACACGGTCGACGTCGACGTCCAGATTTCCGAGGACGACACCGAGGGGGTGCTCGTCGCCCATGGTGATGCAACTTCCGGTTGGTCCTTGTTCATGCGTGACGGCTGCCTCGTGCACGACCTCAACATCGGGGGCACACACCAGATGCTCGAATCCACGACGCTCGTGGAACCGGGGGAGCACACCCTGTCGTTCCACATGCGACGAAGCGACGAGGGCGGCCCGTTCCCCCGGGGCACCGGAACGCTCCTCATCGATGGCACCCCGGTCGGATCCAGCACGACCGACAACATCTTCTGGCTGATGGTGTCGTGGTCTGGTCTCGACGTCGGCTTCGACCGAGGGACCACGGTCAGCGACTATGACGGCACGGGACGCTTCATCGGCCCGTTCGCATTCACGGGAGACATCCGACAGGTTCGGATCACGTTGGCCGACGACCAGGAGATCGATCACGATGAGGCTGCCGACCAATCGGTCGCCCGGGACTGACTCAGAACAGGGAATCCTGCACCGCGAGTTCGTCGGGCGTCTCGTCGCCGAGGGCCAGCTCGATTCCGAAGAGCTTGCGGAGGTCGAAGACGAACTCATCTGGGCCAGCGGGCCGTCGAACCGCCACGACCCGGCCCGACGCTCCGATGAATTCGAGATCGTGAGAACCGGACTCGGGCTTCAACGGATAGGCGTGCACCCGAGACCAGAGCGGATTCGTTGTGAGCGGACTGCTCCAGTCGACGCTCTTGGCTTCGAGGCGTTCGTCGCCAGCGTCGGCGATCAGACCGTGGACCCGGTCGGTCCACAGGTTCAGCTCCCGCACCAATTCGTCGTCGGGGCGTGGTTGCACCAGCCCTCGAGCCTTGCGATTGACCGACACCGACTGCGGGAGCCCGAGTGCCACGGTGACACGGTCCTCGATCGAACGAACAGCGAAGCCGTCGGTGGCCGAAGCGACCACCCGTGCCTTCCATGCCCCCTGCTCGGTGAGCCGGGTCTGGAGCCGATGTTCGGTGCTCGTTCCGACCTTGATCGAACCGTCGCGAAAGCAGGCGAGGTAGAGCTCGTTCGGCTGCTGTAGGTGCTTCAGCACCGCAGCGTCCAGTTCGCCCGGCGCCTTGTTGTGTGCGTGGTGGAGCTGCGACGCGAAGGTTGCGTCGCTTGCTGCGCATCGATCGCATGTGCGGCCATCGTGCAGGGGAGTACGGTCGCAGTCCTCCCATGCGACGCCGCTGTCGCGAAAGGGTTTGTGGCCAATGCACCACCGTGTACTGTCGGGTCCGGCCGTATAGCGAGCGCAGAAGGTCCCCAGAGGCTCGAGGACCGATGCCGCGGCGTTGCGCCGGAGCCGCACTTCGGGACCACCTGACGCCCAGGTCAGTCCAGTGATCACGAGCGAGTCCGACACGTTGCGAGCTTGGTACACGCCGGGACCAGTCGTCGCCCCGGAACGGACATTTCTTGCCTGGTCACGGCTGGTCTTCGTCACTGACTTCCACATAGTGGCAGGTGTTGGGGCCTTCCAATATGTGGATATACAGTTTCACTCATGTCGGTCACCTCCGTGGAACGAGCCTTTCGAATACTCCGCATCGTCGGGGACGAACCCCGCACCCTCAGCGAGGTCGCCGACGCTGTCGGCATGCCCCTGAGCACGGCAAGCAGGTTCCTCGGCTCGCTCCATGGCACCGGTGCACTCGCACGCGACGCCGATGGTGTGTATCGAATCGGACCCGCCATTTCGGAGCTGGCCGGACGTGAACACACCGACCCGGACCTGCTCGGTCTGGCTCAGCCGCACCTCGCAGCACTCGCCAACCTGAGCGGTGAAACGTCGGGAATCGCGGCGGCGCTTGACGATTCCATCCTGCACCTGGGTCAGACGAATCTCGACCTCGACTCCGACGTGATCGTCCGCGACTGGACCGGCTTCCAGGCCCCCATGCACTCCGGCTGCACGGGGTTCGTGATCATGGCCTGGTGGCCCGACGCACGAATCGACCGGTACTTGGCACAGCCGCTCGAAGCCTTCAGCGCAGACACCATGACGGACTCCAGCGACATCCGGGAGCGCCTTCGAACGATCCGCGATAGAGGAGCACTGTGGACCACCGACGAATACGCCCAGGGCGTCACGTCCGTCGCTGCCGCAATTCGTGATCACACCGGAGCGCCGGTGGGATCACTCCACGTGCATGGCCCGAGCTATCGGTTCCCCGACACCCAGATGACCAATCAGCTCGAGACCGAGCTCCTCCAGAATGCCGGCCGCATGAGTGCGGCACTTGGCTGGACACCCGAATCGATCGGAGCCTGACCATGACAACCGATGCACCAGCACCTGAGCCACGACGACGCGCTGGCGGCCGCAGCCGCACTCGCGAACGGGCCCAGCGGAACATCGACCAACTGCCGTTCCGTCAACCGCGACGCTCCTTCGAGCCGACCCGGGTTGTTTCCGACGATGCGCTCGAAGCCATCCACGAGGCGTCACTGACCGTTCTGCAGGACATCGGGATCGATGTGCTCGAACCCGCTGCCCGGGCGCTCCTCGCATCAGCCGGCGCCACCGTCGACCCCGAGTCGGAACGTGTCCGGTTCGACCCGGAGATGGTGACGGAGACCATTCGCACCTGCCCATCAGAGTTCACCCTTCACAGCTGGAACCCCGAGCGCTCGGTACGGATCGGTGGAGACAACGTCGCCTTCACGGCTGTGGCCAGCCCACCCAATGTCTCCGACGCTGCCGGCGGCCGCCGAACGGGGAACCGGGATGACTTCCAGAATCTCGTTCGCCTGAGCCAACACTTCAACGCCATCCACATGAACGCCGGCTACCCGGTGGAACCAGCCGACGTGCACGCGTCCGTCAGGCACCTGCACTCCACACACGACCTGCTCACGCTCACGGACAAGGTCGTGAATGTGTACAGCCTCGGCCGGGAACGCAACCAGGACTGCCTCGAGATGATTCGCCTGGCTCGCCAGGTCTCGCACGAAGACATCGACGAGCAGCCCTCGGCATACACCATCATCAACTCGTCCTCGCCGCTCCGCCTCGACATCCCCATGCTCCAGGGGATCATGGAATACTCGGCTCGCAACCAGCCAATCGTCATCACGCCGTTCACGCTTGCCGGAGCGATGGCGCCGGTCACGGTCGTCGGCGCCGTCACCCAACAGAATGCCGAGGCCCTCGCTGGCATGGTCATGACGCAGGTGGTCCGGCCCGGCGCACCCGTGGTCTACGGCGGATTCACCTCGAACGTCGACATGAAGTCGGGTTCGCCGGCCTTCGGAACGCCCGAATACATGAAGTCTGCGATGCTCGGCGGACAGCTGGCCCGACGGTACGGGGTTCCGTATCGTTCGTCGAACGTGAATGCAGCCAACGCTGTTGATGCCCAGGCGGGCTACGAATCGGTCTTCTCGCTCTGGGGCGCGATCATGGGCGGCGCCAACATCGTCTTCCACGGCGCCGGATGGCTCGAAGGAGGACTTCGGGCCTCGTTCGAGAAGATGGTGGTCGACGTGGATCTGCTCCAGATGATGCAGACATTCCTGGAGCCACTCGGCGTGGACCCCGACACCCTGGCGCTCGATGCCATCGCCGATGTTGGACCCGGCGGACACTTCTTCGGCACGCAGCACACGCAGGACCGGTACCAGAACGCCTTCTACTCTCCGCTCATCTCCGACTGGAGAAACTTCGAGAGTTGGGAGGAAGCAGGCTCGCCAACGGCCGACCAAAAGGCTGCCGAACTCGTCCCCACGTTCCTGCAGGAATACCAGCAACCGGCCCTACCCGATGACGCCCGGGCGTCAATCGACGAATTCCTCGGACGACGTGTCGCCGACGGGGGAGTGGCAACCGACTACTGACCTCCAGATCGGGAACCTCCCTGAGCTAGGGTCACAGCTCGGAGGTGGGCCCGTGGAACGACCAGACATGATTCAGGACGCGCTGCCCTCCTACGAGGTCGGTCATGAGCTGGGCCGCGGCGCCTGGGGCGTCGTCTATCAGGGCCAACACCGCAACCTGAGCCGCGAAGTGGCCATCAAACAGCTGCCTCCGGTCTTTGGCGCAGACCCCTCGGTGCGGGCACGATTCGCGCAGGAAGCCCAGATCGCAGCGTCCCTCGACCACCCACACATCGTGGCCGTGCACGACTTCGTCCAACGCGACGACGGGCTGTGCCTTCTGGTCATGGAGCTGTGCAGCAGCACGATCGGAGAGCGGTTCAAGGCGGCCGGCCTGCGCACCGAGGAGTCACTCGCCATCGGGCTCTCCATGTGCGCTGCACTCAACTACGCCCACGGGCTTGGCGTGTTGCATCGCGACATCAAGCCGGAGAACCTGCTCGTCAGTCGAGGCGGCGTGGTCAAGCTTGGCGACTTCGGGTTGGCTCGTTCCCTCGACAGTGCCACGCAGCTCACGCTCACCGGAACGCTCGTCGGCACGCCTGCCTACATGTCACCGGAGCAAGCGGGCGGAGAGCAGCTGACAGCCGCAAGCGATCAGTACAGCCTTGGGGTCGTGGTCTACGAGTTGCTCACCGGCGAACTCCCCTTCGAGGACACCCGCTCCGTTGGAGCGTTGATCCGTCAGCACCTCATGACGCCGCCTCGCCCAGTTCGTACCGTCAATCCGCGCGTTCCCGTCGGCATCGCAACAGCGGTCGACCGAGCACTCCAGAAGGAGGCAGCAGACCGACACCAATCGGTCGAAGACTTCGGTGTGGCGCTTGCGAAGGGCGGTGTCAGAGCGTGGGGCCCGGGCTGGCTGCGAGAAGCCACCTATCCCTTGCATGGACCTCCGGCGATCATGACCGCAGCGGAGACGGGCGAGAGCTCTGAAAGCGCCGGTTACTCGTCCACCGTTGTGCGCCGACAAGAGGCCGAATTGCTTCGCTCTGGAACGGCGTCGGAGCTCACGCCGGAACCCCCGGCTGCTGCGTCCCCGGCGGCGCCACCGGTTGCCGCAGCAGCGCCAGCGCCGTTGCCACCAACCCGGCCGGCCGCTCCGGCGACGGTCCCGGTATCGGCAGCGATCCCCGCGGCGCCGCCCGCCCGCCCCCCAATTCCGTCCCCGTCCGAGGCACAGCCGTTCGTTCCCTCATCGCCGGAGTCCAACGGCAACTCCCGACGGTTGCTCATCGCTGCGGCACTCGTCATCGCAGCACTTGGTGCCTTCTTCATTCTGACCAGGGACGGTTCCGACGCGGAAACCGCAGACGATTCGACCACCGACATCGAGGACGCAGACAGCGACGAGAAGGGCAGCACCGAGCCCGGCACGGTCGCCGGACCTGCTCCTTTGGCTTCGGCCGACGGCATGATCGAGATTGCCGCCGGCACCTACACGGTCGGAAGCGATCGCCCCGACCCCTTCACCCCCGAAACGCTCACCACACAGGTCAACCTCGGAAGCTTCTTCATCGACCGCCTCGAAGTATCGAACGCGCACTACCAACTGTTCGTTGCCACCGGCGCCGACGATCCGCTCACCTGGACGCAGGGTGCGCCGCCGCTGGACCTCCAGGAGCATCCCGTTCAGGGTGTGCCCTGGGAGTGGGCGTCGACCTACTGCGCTGCCCTCGGAAAGCGGCTACCGACCGAAGCCGAATGGGAGGTCGCCGCACGCTCCACTGGCGCAGCCACGTACCCATGGGGCGACGACCAAGCGAGTGCTGGCCTGCCGCTCGAGGGCACCCACGCCGTGGGCTCCATCGCTGGCTCAGCCAGCCCCTTCGGCGTCCTGGACCTGGCCGGCAACGCGTGGGAATGGGTTGCCGACTCCTACGACCCGCTCGTTGCCTCCGACGCCCGGATTCTCCGCGGCGGACAGAACGGCTACCTCCGAAGCAACTGGAGCAGGCTGCCCCTCACCACAGCATCGGCGTCCACGCTGTCGGTCGCCGGGTTCCGGTGCGCTGCCGACACCGTTTCGGCCGACACTGAGCCGCTCATCTTTGCCGACTGGGTTCGTCCCAGTGTTGTCATCGAAGCAGCGGCACCGCTTCCCGATGGCTTTGTGGCGTTCGACGACTTCACCGACCCCACCACAGGCTGGATCGAAACGTCTGGTGAGACAAGCAGGTCGGGCTACCACCCCAATGAGTTCTTTCATCTCGAGGCATCGAGCCCGAACCTTCGAATCACCGCGGTTGCCCCCGGCGACTATTCGAACCTCACGACCTTTGGCGTGAGCACAACGGCAATCGTCGAACCCATCAACACGACCGTCGGCGGCGACTTCCGCTATGGGCTGCTGATTCGGGCCGAGGGCGACGCAGCCGTGTCCTTCCTCGTCGACCAGCGAAACGATGCGTGGGAGATCATCCAGTCCGATGCTGCTGGAACACGAAGCCGGTTGGCGTCAGGTTCGTTCAATGTGCGGGAGGTCATCGATCTCGACATCGAGGTCGATGGTGATGCCTGGACGTTCGCCATCGGCGGGAACCGCGTGACAACGCAGACGATCACCGCTGCCGGTGGCGGCATTGGCTTCGTCCTGGAGCAGGGCCCGGCAGGCGACAAGGCCCACATCCATTTCGACCGGCTGGCCATCTCGCAGTAGCGGTTCAGTCGAACACCCAGAGCCCGGCGGGGGCCCGCCGTTCCGCGATGAGTGAAGAGATCGTCTCCGACAGTTCGTCATTGCGATCGGTCCACTCAGAGACCTCGGTGCGCCCGGTTGCCAGAACGACCACCTGCACGATGTTGTGCTGTGCCGGATTGTCGATCGCTGGAATCTCCTGCCACCGCTCGTAGTGACGCCACTGGCCGTCGATACAGGCGTAAGTCTCGCCAATCAGAGCAGCGTTCTCCAGCCGGAGTTCGGCGAGAAGGGTGCTGTTGAGCGGCACCTTCTTCGTCTCCAGGTGGCGCGTGAGTGTATTGACGAAGGCGTCGACCGCACTGCGCAGCTCAACGCCCGTTCCCCGACCGGCGTACAGGGTTTCGAGCTGGGCGAGCAACGGGTCTCCAATGCTCGTGCGGGTTCGTTTTCCGGTGGCAGGCAGCGAGAACAGTCGGGCAACCGCATACGCGTCGAGGGAGCCATCGTCGTCCTCATCAACGATGGCCCGTGCGTCGGACGAGCAGCTTCCGGTGGGAGCGCTGTGCTGCAACGTCCAGGAGATCACCGGCCGTTCCCAAGGAGCTGCGACGGCTGCGCCGTTTCGTTTGCTGAGTGCCGTGCGGATCAGCCAGCCGATCGCCACAACCGCAGCGGCGACCGTGAGCAGGACGAGCCAGAGCGGAAGTCCGTCGTCGACGGCTGGCGCTTCGCCGACGCTCGCGCCTGCGTCATCGTCGTTCTGCTCGTCGGTGGTGTCGGCTTCTTCTGAGACGGTCGTGGTTTGTTCTGCGTCCGCTTCGACCGTTGTCGTGCTGGTCGAAGCGTCGGCTGTGGTGGTGGGCGCTTCGGTGGTTGCCGGTGTCGTGGTGGTCGTCGGAGCTTCGGTGGTGGTCGTCGTGGTCTCGGCAACCGTGGTCGTTGTTGTGCTGGTCGTGGTTGTCGACGGCGGCAGGTCTCCGGTGTCGACCCGCACGGCGGCTGTACCCAGGTTGGGGCCGCCGACACCCTGGATCGCCACGATCACGGACACGGTCCCGTTCCCGGGTACAGAACCTCGGGCCGACGGCACACCGAGCAGAACATTTGGTGGATCGTGGAACGACGCACCCGGCGCCGATGGAGGCAGGTAGAAGGCGATGTTGAGCGAGTCGAACTGGCCGCTCAGGTAGGTGAACCCGATGGCTTCTCCGGCAGGCACCTCGAGGCCAACCACAAGAAAGCACTGCGTCGAGAGCTGAACGGTTGACGTGTCGTTGGCGGTGACCGGCTGTGGACCGTCGAAGGGTTCCTGCGCCTGTGTGCAGTTCAGCGGGTCATCGAGAAGTGGAATGTCCTGTGCGCCAGCGGCACCAGCATCGAGTACGAGCGCCACAAGGATGGTGGCGACAAGAATGGCGAGAGCGCGGATACGGCCCATCGGTCCAGTCTGACAGCTGAAGCCGATGGGGCGTTAAAACAGCGTGGTTCCGGGGCCGCCGACACCCGGCAGATTCAGACCGGCTTGACGTCGAGAGCCTCGGGACCCTTGCGACCTGGTCCGATCTCGAACTCCACTGCCTGCCCTTCCTCGAGCGACCGATACCCCTCGCCACTGATGTTCGAGTAGTGCACGAACACGTCGTCGCCATCGTCGCGAGAGATGAAGCCGTAGCCCTTCTCGTTGTTGAAGAATTTCACGGTGCCTGCTGGCATGACCTACTCATTTCTCTTCTGCACGCCCGACCGCGATCGGGCCGCTCCGTTCTGGAGTGGCAACCACGCTAAACGGTTCGGGCAGATCGTGCGCTGCGTTTGCCCATTTGGCACCGCCGGGGAGCCACCGTTCAGGCAGCGTCCGCCTTCGCGCTGTGCAATGCTCCTTCGCCAGCACGCGTCCACACCGGCATGGTCTGGGTGTGCGGGTCGTACTCCGAAAGCCATCGGTGCATCCACGGCGGGTCCACCAACGTGTCGGGCTCAAAGGAGTCCGAGGTGGACATCGCCAGCACGGGCAGGAGCACGAAGGCGAGACTGAATCCCCAGGAGACCAGCCGGATCCAACGCAGTGGATTCAGCGCACTCCGGGTGCGGCAGAACAGTGACAGGCCGCCCACGATCGTGAATCCGATGAGCACCACGAAGGCCACGACCAGACTGAGCCGGTACAACAGCGATCCAACACCGGCCGAGCGTTTGACGTCGTGCACGATGCCTTTGTGCTCGACCTCCTCGGCGAGGTGCCACAGGAAGAGCGTGGCTGCGTCCTCGTCGGCACCCCGGAACAGCCGATGGAGATGGGCTTCGGCCCACCGTGCCGAGGCGAAGGCGACCAGTTCGAAGGCGGCGGCAAACGACAGCGCGAACGCATCGGACCGGCGTCCGAGCCACGCGAACACGCGGCGGCCCAGCGAATCGAGGAGCCGAGCGGTCACCGAGTTGGCCGTCAAGGAGCGGTTGAAGTTCCGATGTGCCCGGAAGTGCGCTGCTTCCTGCTGTTCCCATGCTCGGACCCGGGCGGACAGCACTGCGTCGTCAAGATTCTCTGTGCTTCGACGAACGGCAGCGATGACAAAGGGCTCGGCATGCGGCATGAGCAGCGAGATCGCGTTCGCTCCTGCGGCGAACTCGGGGGACGCAGGATGCCATTGGTCGGTCTCGACGCCGTCCCAATCGAACCGCACGCGGCGGACCGGCAACACTGCACCGCCATGTTTGGTCGACATCGCCTCCATACGAGTCACATCGGCGGGGGACAACCAGCCGTGAGACCCGGGGGTCAGCCGAGCAGGGTTTGGCTGTCGATCACGAAGAGGATCACGAGGAGCGCAATGACGGCCACATTCATGGCACTGGCCCACCACTTGTACCGATGATCGGCCCGGAAGAACCGGCGGATGCTCATGACATTGAAGACGATTGCCACCACACCAATGAGGACTCCAACGACCGCCCCGACGCTGGCGGTGAGCCCGACCAGGGGAGCGATGAACGGAAACACGACGTACGTGAGCGTGCAACGGATTCCCGAGATGACGACCGAACGGCTGAAGACCCGCTCGGCGGGTTCTTCGACGGAGCTCGTGGCGGAACTGACTGTGTTCGTCATTGGGCCCAGACTACCGTGCCATCCCATCGCACCACGTGTCAGCGAGCGCCTGTAGTGTCGTACAGATGTTCGTCCTCGGAATCGACCCGGGTCTCACCCGCTGCGGATACGGCTGTCTGGAATGGAACGGCCCGAATCGTGTGAAGGCGGTCTCGGCCGGGGTGCTCACCACCGACCACACCACCGAACTGCCGCTCCGACTGGCCACCATCCAGGGCGAAGTCCGGCAACTCATCGCCGAGTTCTCACCATCGGTGGTGGCCATCGAGCGCGTCCTGTTCCAGGTGAACGTGTCCACGGCCATGTCGGTCGGCCACGCATCCGGAGTGGTCATGGCCGAAGCTGCGGCAGCCGGATGCACGGTTGTTCAGTACAGTCCCAACGAAATCAAACTCGCCGTCACCGGATACGGGAACGCCGACAAACAACAGGTCGAACGCATGGTCCGCGCCCAACTCAAGATCGAACAGCCGCTCAAGCCGGTCGACGCAGCCGATGCGGTCGCCGTTGCCCTCTGCCACACCGCCGTGGTGGGTGTGCCCGAACCAAGCGGAGTCCGAGCATGATCGGTTCTCTCCGAGGCACGCTGCTCGACCGGAGCCCCGATGGCGGTGAGGTCATCATCGAGGTGGGCGGAATGGGGTACCGCGTGCAGGTCGCTCCCGCTGCCTCATCCAAGGCCGGTCCCGTGGGCGGCGAAGCCTTCCTGCACGTCCATCAGCAACAACGCGAAGACGCGCAGATCCTCTACGGCTTCACCACGGTCGAAGAACGCCGCGTGTTCGAAGCCGTCATCTCGGCGCACGGTGTGGGCCCTTCGCTGGGTATGGCCATCTTGTCGGTACATGGTCCTGCAGAACTCAAGGCGGTGCTCGCCACCGAGGACATCAGCGCACTGTGCGCGGTTCCCGGCGTGGGAAAGAAGACGGCCACTCGTCTCCTGGTGGAACTGAAGAGCAAGCTCGACCTCCCCGATGTCGACCTTTCGGCGGTGGAACGTCCCGCCGCCACCGTCGATGCACCCGCCCACGTGGAGGTCCGTCAGGCGCTCGAGTCGCTCGGATACACCAGCGAAGAGGTCCGCCTCGTGCTCGGCCGCCTTCCGGCCGACGGCGACCCCGCCATCCTCACCCGCGACGCATTGCGCATGATGGCCGAGGGCGTCTGAGTGGCGCGCGAGGAACTGCTCAGCCCCAGCGGCGACGACGACGAACGGCGGGGCGAGGAACGTGACGAGGTTGGTCTGCGTCCGCAGACGCTCGACGACTTCGTTGGCCAGGAGCAACTGAAGGGGCACCTGCGCGTCATGCTGCAGGCGGCCCGTCAGCGCCAGCAGGCCATGGGCCACCTGCTGTTCGCCGGACCTCCCGGGCTCGGCAAGACCACACTCTCCACGATCATCGCCAACGAGATGGAGGCCACGATCCACATCACCTCGGGGCCGGCACTGGAAAAGGGCGGCGATCTGGCGGCCATCCTGACCAAGCTCGAGGACGGCGATGTGCTGTTCATCGACGAGATCCATCGCCTGGCTCGCCCGGTCGAAGAGGTCCTCTACCCGGCCATGGAGGACTTCCAGCTCGACCTCGTCCTCGGAAAGGGACCCGCCGCCCGAACCATGCGGCTCCCGGTCGCCCATTTCACCCTCATCGGCGCCACTACCCGCACCGGCCTCATCACCGGACCGCTGCGTGATCGTTTCGACTATCCGGCCCGACTCGACTTCTACGAACCCGACGAGCTCGAATCGATCGTGCTTCGGGCAGCCGGGATCCTCGATGTTCCCATCGATGCCGCCGGGGCCCGCGAGATCGCCATTCGTAGCCGTGGTACTCCCCGAATCTCCAACCGCCTCCTTCGTCAGGTCCGTGACTACGCCGATGTCGAACGAGACGGGCACATCAACCGCGACGTCGCCGCCGATGGCCTCGAGTTCTTCGGGGTCGACCACCGTGGCCTCGACAAGTCCACACGCGCTCTGCTCGTGTCGCTGTGCACCATGTTCGACGGTGGTCCGGTCGGGCTCAAGACCCTCTCCATCAGCGTCAGCGAACCCACGGAGACCGTGGAAGACGTCTACGAGCCGTACCTGATTCAGCAGGGCATGCTCATGCGCACACCGCAGGGCCGCATGGCGACCGCCGCGGCCTGGCAGCACCTCGGACTCACCCCGCCCACACAGAGCCCCGATACCCAACTGCCGCCAGGGTTGTTCGACTGACCCGAATGCCTGGTGAGGCGCCCGCTGCCCGGACCCCATCTCTGGCACTGCGCTCTAGGATTGCCCGGTGACTCGGATCAGTGACTTCGACTACGAGCTCCCCGAAGAACGAATCGCTCAGACCCCGCTTGCAGATCGGACGGCGAGCCGTCTTCTTGTCGACGCTGGCGATGGGCCTGCCGAGCATCGACACGTGCGCGACCTCGTGGAACTCGTGCGGCCAGGCGACCTCCTGGTGGTGAACGACACTCGAGTCCTGCCGGCCCGGATCCATGCGATTCGCCCCAGCGGAGGCCGAACCGAGGTTCTCCTTCTGCATCCCGATGGTCCAGCGGCGGTCGCGCTCCGGGCGGAGACCTCCACCTGGGAGGTTCTCGTGAAGCCGAGCCGCAAGGTGCCGCCAGGTACCGAACTCACGATTCCGGGGGAGTCAGATCTGCAGATCATCGTCGGGGACGACCTGGGGGAGGGGCGCCGTCGAGCAGAGCTCCACTCGCCCGACCTCGATGCAGCATTGCAACGAATCGGCCAGATGCCGCTCCCGCCGTACATCACCGAAACACTCGACGACCCCGACCGGTACCAGACGGTGTACGCGAACGAGCCGGGCAGCGCCGCAGCCCCAACCGCGGGGCTGCACCTGACCGACGATCTGATGACAGCCATGCGTTCCCAGGGAGCCGCTGTTGCGACCGTGGATCTGGTGGTGGGGCTGGACACGTTTCGGCCCGTGACCGCCGACCGCCTCGACGATCACCACATGCACCACGAGCGATACCACGTTCCCCAGGCAACCCAAGAGGCGATCGACGCGGCCGAGCGGGTCATCGCCGTTGGCACCACCACGGTCCGAGCGCTGGAGTCTGCGGCGCGCTCCGGACCAGAGGGTGCAACGAATCTGTTCATCCGCGACCCGTTCGACTTCCGCGTCGTCGATCTGCTGCTCACCAACTTCCACATGCCCAAGTCGACGCTGCTCGTGATGATCGACGCCTTCGTCGGTGCGCGCTGGAGGTCCCTCTACGCTGAAGCCCTGTCCGCCGACTATCGCTTCCTTTCGTTTGGCGATGCCATGCTCCTGAATCGACACGCCTGACCATGAAGACCACCTTCGCCCTCGAGCACCAGGACGGTCTGGCACGAGCCGGAACCGTCACGACCGCACGAGGCACGTTCACCACGCCATGCTTCATGCCGGTCGGCACAAAGGGCGCCATCAAGCACCTGTCCTCGGCCGACATGGAGGACCTTGGGGCCCAGGTGATTCTGGGGAACACCTACCACCTCATGTTGCGACCCGGCGCCGACATCGTCGAAGCACTCGGCGGTCTCGGCCGCATGTCGGACTGGCACGGGCACACCCTGACCGACTCGGGCGGCTATCAGGTGTTCTCCCTCGAACCAAAGATCACCGACGAAGGCGCCACCTTCAGGTCCATTTATGACGGAAGCACGCACCACCTGAGTCCGGAAGGAGCCGTCGACACCCAGATCGCCATCGGTGCCGACATTCAGATGGTGCTCGATGTGTGTTCGGCTCTCCCGAGCCCCGACGCCGTGATTCGCGAGGCCATGGACCGAACCACGATGTGGGCCGGGCGAGCGCGCAACCACTTCCTCGCACACCCGACCGCTTCGGAGCACCAGAGTCAGTTCGGCATCGTGCAGGGCGGGCTGGACCTGTCCATGCGGGCCGAGAGCGCACAACGAACCGTCGACCTCGAATTCGACGGGTATGCCGTGGGCGGACTGTCGGTCGGTGAACATCGGAACGAATGGCACGAACCGCTGCTCGCTGCAACCGACAATCTCCCGAGCGACCAGCCCCGGTACTTCATGGGTCTCGGCGACCCGGCCGGCATCGTCGATGCCGTCGCCCGGGGAATCGACATGTTCGACTGTGTGCTACCGACCCGCCTTGCCCGACACGGCACGCTGCTGACCTCGGCCGGACGGATCAACCTGACCCGGGCAGAGTTCGCGACGTCGGACGATCCCATCGATCCTGCGTTGCCGAACAGCCCTGTTGCCCGTTGGTCTCGAGGTTACCTCCGCCACCTGCACCAGGTGAAGGAACCAACGGCGGCCCGCCTGCTGACGATCCACAACCTCTACTGGCTGCTCAACTTCGTCGACGACATGCGGACCGCAATTGCCGAAGGGCGATTCGAGTCGTTCGCGGCCGAGGTTCACGAGATCTGGGCCTGACACCCGACCGCTCGCGGACGGCTCGGACAGCCGACGGTCGATGCAGGCCGACAACCCGATAGCCTCGTGTGGTCGAAGCGACAGGAGTTCCGCATGGGTAACGTGATTTTTCTGGCAGTGCTGTTCATCGGCATGTGGGCACTGCTGATCCTTCCGCAGCAACGCAAGATGAAGGCCCACCAGGCACTCATTGCGTCCGCGTCTGCCGGAGATCGGGTCCTTCTTGCCTCCGGGGTGTACGGCACCCTCACCGAGGTCCTCGCACAGGCCATGTACGTGGAGATCGCCGAGGGCATCGAAATCCTCGTGAACCGAGCGCAGATCCAGGAGATCCTCGAGGAGTTCCCCACCCAGGAAGCTCCGCAGGACACCGTCGTCGACGAGGAAGCCTGACCCTGTGGCACGACGTCAACTCGTCTACCTCTTCGGCAGCATGCTCGTTGCCGTTGCGGCTCTGATCGGCACGGTCGCCGCCGGATGGTCGCCGCTATTGGGGCTCGATCTCCAAGGTGGCGTGTCGGTCCGATACAAGGCGACCGATGACGTCGTTGATCCTGAACAGATCGATCAGGCTGTCGAAATCATCCGAAACCGAGTCGACGGCCTGGGTGTGGCCGAACCCGAAATCCAGGCCGAAGGCGACGGCATCCTGGTGTCGCTTCCCGGCGTCGATGACAAGGAACGTGCGCTCGACCTGGTGGGCGAGACCGCCATCATGCGTTTCCGCCCGGTCCTGGAGGACCTTCCCGTTGGTTCGACCACCCGACCGCTGAGCCTTCCCGACGATGCTCCGCTCGACGAGAACGGTTTCACACCGCTCGATGCGATCGAGGAAGACTCCATCATCGTCGTACCCGCAAACGTCGAGCTTGCTGCACCGGGCCGCTATGTTCTCGGCCCAACCGGCATGACCGGCGAGGGGCTCTCCGATGCGCAGGGCGCATTCGACGGCCGCCAATGGCTCGTCGCCGTCGATCTTCAGGGCGGGGCCATCGGCAACGACGCCTTCCGCGAACTCACGAACCTCTGCTTCAGTGGCCTCTCGGCCCAGTGCCCGGGTTCTCCGGACAGCACTGGCGCCATCCGGGGCCGAATCGCCATCGACCTCGACAACGAGGTCATCTCGGCGCCATCCGTGCAGGCACCGGACCTCGGCGATTCATTCCAGATCTCGGGTGCGTACACCGAAGAGTCGGCCCGTGACCTGGGCCTGAAGCTTCGCTTCGGCGCTCTCCCGATTCAGCTCGAACCCGAGAACCAGCAGATCGTCTCCGCCACGATCGGCAAGGACGCACTCGATGCCGGCATCATCGCCGGCGTTGTCGGGCTGTTGCTCGTCGCCGTTTTCATCATCAGCTACTACCGGATCCTCGGCGCGGTGGCGATCATGAGCCTCGCAATCTCCGCATCGCTCATGTGGGCCATCATCTCGGCACTCGGCGAAACGCAGGGCTTGGCACTCACGCTCGCTGGCATCACCGGCATCATCGTGTCCATTGGTGTCTCCGTCGATTCCAACATCGTCTACTTCGAGCACCTCAAAGAGGACGTCCGCAACGGCCGAACGGTCCGCACGTCGGTTTCGAAGGCGTTCCCGGTTGCGTTCTCCACCATTGTGAAGGCCGACGTCGCCTCGCTCATCGGTGCTGTGCTGCTCTACGCACTGACCGTCGGCGCGGTCCGTGGCTTCGCCCTCTATTTGGGCATCGCCACGATGCTCGACCTCGTTGCCACCTACTTCTTCATGGGGCCGGCGGTCGAATGGATCGCCCGAAGACCAGCACTGGCAGGATCCTCAGCGATCATGGGAATCCCGGGCCTCACCGCCGACCGGGTCGGAACGCAGGACGGTAGCGAATGAAGGTCTCAGCGGACAACGACGGACGTCGCAACATCGACTTCCCGGCGCTGTGGCGACCAGCCCTCACCGCCTCCATCGCCATCGTGGTCGTCAGCCTCTTGGCGCTCGCCGTACGCGGCCTCGATCTCGGCATCGACTTCGAGGGCGGCACCTCATTCGAGGTTGCCACCGAAGCCTCCATCGACGAGGTCACCGACATCCTTCCGGCCAGCGTGGCCAGCGATGCGCGTATTCAGGAAGTCACCAACGACACCGGTGAACGCTTTGTGCGGGTTCGCAGCTCCGTCGAGGACGCTGCCGCCGTCGAAGACCTTCGTGCCACGCTCAGCGAGGTTGGGGCGATCACGGCGTTCGAGTCCGTCGGGCCCACTTGGGGCTCGGAGATCACCAGCAAGGCCGTGCGCGCACTGGTCTTCTTCTTCATCGCCATTGCGCTCTACATCTCCGTCCGTCTGGAATGGAAGATGGCGATCGGTGCCCTGGCTGCGGTCACACACGACATCATCATCTCGGTCGGCGTGTACGCCATCTTCGGCTTCGAGGTCACACCGGCCACCGTGATCGCCTTCCTGACGATCATGGGTTACTCGTTGTACGACACCATCGTCGTCTACGACAAGGTGCGCGAGATCACCGCACGCGTGGGCGCAACCGGCCGCTACACCTACACCGAAATGATGAACCTGGCGCTCAACCAGGTGCTCGCCCGGTCCATCAACACCACGATCACCTCGATCATCCCGGTGCTTTCGATGCTGATCATTGGCTCGTTCATTCTCGGTGCCACCACGCTCCAGGAGTTCTCCATCGCATTGCTGGTCGGACTGATCGTCGGCGGCTACTCGTCGATCTTCGTGGCGTCCGCCGTTGTTGCGAACCTCAAGGAGCGTGAGCCCGAGTACGAGCAGATCGCCAAGAAGGTCGCCAAGAAGTCCACGGGTGAGGGAACTCGGGCAATCAGCACTGAAGACGCCACCTTCGGCATCCAGGCCAGCAGGGTTCGAACCCGCTCGGGAGGCGGCGGCGGTGGTACCACCACAGCCACGCCCAAGAAGTCGAAGAAGCCAGCCAAGGACGCGGCGTCCACAGACGAGGCCAAGAAGGCGAAGTCCTCGGCAACGACCGACGAGTCCACCGAGCCGTCGCCGAAGGGCAACGACGCTCCGGCAGCCGACACGACGGCACGAGGCGGTAGCGGCACCATCCCGCCCCGTCCACGAAAGACGAAGCGCAAGAAGTAGCCAACCCTGTTCGGGTGATGGGCGTGCGAAACGCTACGCTTCGCCCATGTTGGACCTGGCACCGTTCATCCGGGACATTCCGGACTTCCCCCAACCGGGAATCGCGTTCAAGGACATCTCCCCGCTGCTTGCCGACCCGACGGCCTTCGCAGCGTCCATCACGCAGCTGTCGGAACCCTTCCGCGATCGCGAGATCGACCTCGTTGCCGGTCTCGAGGCCCGGGGCTTTCTGTTCGGACCATCGGTCGCTCAGGTGCTGAACGTCGGATTCGTTCCGATGCGAAAGCCGGGCAAACTTCCTGCCGATACAACAGCCATGAGCTATGAGCTCGAGTACGGTACCGACAGCATCGAGGTCCACACCGATGCGATCGCGCCCGGCGCCCGCGTCCTGCTGGTCGACGACGTTCTGGCAACCGGCGGGACACTGGCTGCGGCGGTCGCATTGGTCGAATCGCTCGACGGAATCGTTGCGGGAGCAAGCCTGCTGCTTGAACTTGCCTTTCTCGATGGACGTGCCAGTCTTGGCGGTATCGACGTTCACGCCGCTCTGGAGGTCACCTGATGGTCGCCGGCACACGCGTCCTTCCCTGGCGCCGCCAATCCAATCGCGTCGAAGGTGAACTCACCGCAATCGTCGATGCGTTCCGCAAGACGGATTCGAACGCGTCGATCGATCGAATCCAGCGTGCCTACCGCCTCGCTGCCTCCTCCCACGGAGAAACGCGTCGCAAGAGTGGCGAGCTGTACATTTCGCACCCGCTCGCCGTGGCGAAGGTGGTCGCCGAGTTCGGGCTCGACGATGGCGCCATCGCCGCTGCGCTGCTTCACGATCTCGTCGAAGACACGGAGATCACGCTCAACACCATTCGCACCGACTTCGGCGAAGACGTCGCCCAGGTCGTCGATGGTGTCACGAAGCTCGACCGGGTCCACTTCGACTCGAAGGAAGCGCAGCAGGCGGCGTCCGTCCGCAAGATGATGATCGCCATCGCCCAGGACGTTCGGGTCCTCATCATCAAGCTGTCCGACCGACTCCACAACATGGAGACCATCGCCTCGCTCCCGGACTGGAAGCAGGAGCGCACCGCTCGTGAAACTCTCGAGATCTACGCACCCTTGGCGCACCGCCTGGGCATGCAGGACCTGAAAAGCAATCTCGAGGACCTCGCATTCGCTGCGGCCGAGCCCAAGCAGTACGCCGAGCTCGAAGCCATGATCGCCACACGTGCACCCGAGCGCGACACGTACCTGGCTCAGCTCATCGGCGACATCGAAGCCCGCCTCGAAGAGCTCTTGATCTCGGCCAAGGTCACCGGCCGCCAGAAGAACCTTTACTCGACGTACGAGAAGATGGTCGTGCGGGGCCACAGTTTCGAAGACATCCACGATCTCGTCGGTGTCCGAGTCATCGTCGAGAACGTCCGCGACTGCTACGCCGCGCTGGGGTCCATCCACTCGGCCTGGAAGCCGGTGCAAGGCCGCTTCAAGGACTACATCGCGATGCCCAAGTTCAACCTGTACCAGTCGTTGCACACGACGGTCATCGGGCCCCTCGGCAAAGAGGTCGAGGTGCAGATCCGGACCGCCGAGATGCACGCCCGTGCCGAACATGGCGTTGCCGCTCACTGGGGCTACAAGACGGCTTCGCCGGGCAACGAGGTCGCTTGGCTGACCCGCATCCTCGAATGGGATCAGGAGTCGACCGATCCCACGCACTTCATGTCGAACCTGAAGACCGACCTCGACCAGGACGAGGTCTTCGTGTTCACGCCCAAGGGCGAGGTCCACGAGCTGCCAGTTGGGGCAACACCCGTCGACTTCGCATTCCAGATCCACACCGAGGTTGGCCAACGCTGCACGGGCGCCCGGGTGAACAGCCGGCTGGTCCCACTCGACACTCGACTGCAATCAGGTGATCGGGTGCAGATCATCACTTCGAAAAACCCCGATGCCGGCCCGTCGAAGGACTGGCTCAGCTTTGTTGCCACGCCGAAGGCTGCCAACAAGATCAAGAACTGGTTCAGCCGGGAACGGCGTCACGAGTTCATCGAAGACGGCCGCGATGAGCTGACCACCGCACTGCGGCGGGCCGACCTTCCCGTGCAGCGCACCTTCAAGGGCGACGTTCTGGTCGAGCTTGCGGTCGACATGAACTACGCCGACCTCGACTCGATGCTCGCTGCGATCGGCGAGGGGCACCTGTCGGCCCGAACGATCATCAACCGGGTCAACAAGCACTACTCACCCGACGATCCCGACGCAGCCGAGGAAGTCCGGCCCGAGACGTTCAATCGTGTTCGCCGGAGCGGCGTCAACCGCAGCACGGGCCGCGGAGTACACGTCGAGGGGCTCGACGATCTGCTGGTTCGGCTGGCCGACTGCTGCACACCGGTTCCCGGCGACGGCATCATTGGGTTCGTGACGCGTGGTCGGGGCGTATCGGTTCACCGGGCCGACTGTGCAAACGCCCAGTCCCTTGGCTCCGAGCAGTCGGATCGACTCATCGAGGTCACGTGGGACGACCGCCACGACGGGCTCCTCGAGGCATCGGTCGAAGTCGATGCTCTCGACCGACCCGGACTCCTCAGCGACGTCGCGGGCGTCATGAGCAGCCACCAGATCAACGTCGTTTCCGTGGACACACGAACCGGCGCCGACCGGATCGCCCACATGCGGTTCGGGTTCGAATTCGCCGACCCTGCTCATCTGGAGACGATGCTCGGCGCCGTACGCCGGGTCGAGTCCGTCTACGACGCCTACCGGGTTCTGCCGGGTGGGGGAGTCGAAGCCGACTGAGGGCGCACCGCTCGTTACCCAAGAACTGCCGCTGTAGGCGAAGCCCCGGCAGAACTTCCCACTAACCTTCCACGTCGTGGCAACAGCGAAATTTCAGGCCCTCCGAGGCACGCGCGACATCATGAGTCCGGACTCCGAACGGCAGCGAGCGCTCGTCGACGCGTTCGCTGAGCAGTGCGGGCTTGCCGGCTACGGCCACATCATGTCGCCGATCTTCGAAGACCTCGGCGTGTTTCTCCGTGTCGGCGAATCCACCGACGTCGTCACGAAAGAGATGTACGACTTCGAGGACAAGGACGGACGTCGGGTCGCCCTCCGCCCCGAGCTGACCGCTTCGGTCGTCCGGGCCTTTGTGCAGCACAACCCGCCCAACCTTCCCTGGAAGGCCTGGTACGAGGGGCCACAGTTCCGACACGAACGGCCGCAGGCTGGCCGGTACCGCCAGTTCTCGCAGGTCGGCATCGAAGTCCTCGGCTCCGACGACCCGCACATCGACGTCGAGGTCATCGCCCTCGGCTGGCGCTTCTACGAATCGCTCGGCATGCGCCATGTCACATTGCTCTTGAACTCGCTCGGCGACGACACCTGTCGCCCGGCATACTTCGACGCGCTGGAGACCTACCTTCGTGACCGGGCCGGCGATCTTTCTGAAGCTGCGCAGGAAACGCTCGACAAGAACCCCCTTCGGGTCCTCGACAGCAAGCGCCCCGCCGATGCGGCGGTCATCGCCGATGCTCCACTCATGGTCGACCACCTGTCTGCAGAGACCGCCGAGCACTTCGCCTCGGTGCGTGCCGGGCTCGACGCCTTGTCCATTCCGTACGAGATTTCACCCAAGCTCGTTCGCGGGCTGGACTACTACACCCGTACCACCTTCGAATTCGCGTCAACGGCGCTCGAGAACGCACAAAACGCCGTCGGCGGCGGCGGCCGCTACGACGGCCTCGCCGAGAGCCTCGGCGGGAAGCCAACCCCCGGCATCGGCTTCGCCCTGGGCGTCGACCGGATCCTGCTGGCCTGCGACGCAGAAGAGACCTTTGCTGCTCCAGCAACCGCTCCATCGGTGTTTGTCGTGGATCTCACCGGCGGTGGAGAGGCGATCGTCATCACCGACGAACTCCGCCGCTCGGGCATCTCCGCCGACCGCGGGTTCGACGGCCGCTCCATGAAGGCCCAGATGAAGGTCGCGAACCGGGCCGGATCCCCATGGGCGGTGATCATCGGCGAGAACGAACTCGCCGAGGGCAATGTCACCGTTCGCGACATGCACGGCGATACCGGCCAGACTCTGATCCAACGCAGCGATCTTGCCCAAGAACTCTCCACGCGGCTCAGCCGCTGACCACCATTCGTTTCAGAACACACATCAAGAAGGAATCTCCAAATGTCACTCCGCACCGACTACTGCGGCGAACTCTCCGCCGCTGACGAGGGTCGCACTGTCACCGTTGCCGGCTGGGTCGACACCCGCCGCGTCCACTCTGAGCACCTCGCCTTCATCGACGTCCGGGACCACACCGGCGTCGTTCAGGTCGTTGTCGACCAGAAGGTCGACGCACGCAGCGAATACGTCCTTGCGGTCACCGGCACGGTTCGCATGCGTCCCGACGGCATGGTCAACGACGCACTTGCGAGCGGCGCCATCGAAATCGCCGACACCGAGGTCACCATTCTCAACGAGGCGGAGCCGCCGCCGTTCCCGATGCACGGCCGTACCGACGTCGACGAGAACATCCGTCTGCGTCACCGCTACGTCGACCTTCGCCGCGAGAAGATGCAGCGCAACCTGCGGGCCCGCGCCAAGGTCAACAGCGCCATCCGCGGCGCCATGGAGCGGCAGGGATTTGTCGAGATCGAAACCCCGATGCTCATCGCGTCCACCCCAGAGGGTGCGCGCGACTTCGTCGTGCCCAGCCGTCTGCATCCCGGCGACTTCTACGCCCTTCCGCAGAGCCCGCAGCTGTTCAAGCAGCTGTCGATGGTCGGCGGAATGGACAAGTACTACCAGATCGCCCGCTGCCTCCGAGACGAGGACCTCCGAGCGGACCGTCAATTCGAGTTCATGCAGCTCGACGCCGAAGCCAGCTTCGTCGACCAGGAAGACGTGTTCGCATTCATCAGCGAAGCTGTCGCCGACGCAACCGAAGCCGTCTCGGGCGAACGCCCCACCGACATCCCGCGGATGACCTGGCAGGAAGCCCAGGAACGCTACGGCTCCGACAAGCCCGATGTTCGCTTCGGCATGGAGCTCAACGACATCACCGACCTGTTCGAGAACACCGAGTCCAAGGTCTTCCAGACCGCAGCGATCAAGGGCATCTGCATGCCCGGCGGTGCCGATGAGCTCGGACGCAACGCCATCGACGACCTGACCGACAAGGCCAAGCGCTGGGGCGCCAAGGGCCTTGCCTGGTTCCGCGTGCGCGACGAAGGCCTCGAGGGTGCACTCACCAAGTTCATGAGCGAGGAGGAGATCGCTGGAGTGCAGGAGCGCCTCGGTGCATCCTCCGGAGACATGGTCTTCCTCATTGCCGACACCCGTCGCGTGGCCAACAAGGTGCTCGGCCTGCTTCGGCTCGAACTCGGACGGCCGCCCGTGAACGAGGGTGGCTTCAACTTCCTCTGGATCACGGACTTCCCGCTGTTCGAAGAGGTCATTGATGGCAACCCCATCCCGGCCCATCACCCGTTCACGATGCCGCACCCCGATGACGTCGACATGCTGAACACCGCCGAGGGCGACGAGTGGCTCGACATCCGCTCGCAGGCCTACGACCTCGTGCTCAACGGCTGGGAGCTCGGTTCGGGAAGCATCCGAATCCACCGCCGCGACGTACAGGAGCGCATCTTCGAGATTCTCGGCATCGGTGCGGAGGAGCAGCAGGCCAAGTTCGGGTTCCTTCTGGACGCCTTCAAGTACGGCGCTCCGCCACATGGCGGCTTTGCGTTCGGCATCGATCGCATCACCGCGCTGCTTGTGGGCGAAGAGAACATCCGCGAGGTCATCGCCTTCCCGAAGACGCAGAGCGGTTCCGACCCAATGACCAACGCCCCAAGCGCAATCGACGGGGCACAGCTCGAAGAGTTGGGCCTGCGGGTCCTCCCTCGACAAGACTAAAACCACCCACCGCGGTCACCACTTCACAATGGGGTCAGACCCCATTGTGAGCGGTCGGGTGCAGACGGTGGCAGAGAGGACAGGTTTCCGTGGAGCAGTACAAGCGCGAGTTCATTGACTTCATGGTCGAGTGCGACGTCTTGACCTTCGGCGACTTCGTGACCAAGAGCGGCCGTTCGACGCCGTATTTCGTGCAGACGGGCAAGTACCGAACCGGTGGGCAGATTCGCCGCCTTGGCGAGTTCTATGCCGACGCGATCCAGCACAACTTCGGCGAGGACTTCGATGTGCTCTTCGGTCCCGCCTACAAGGGGATCCCGCTGTGTGTTGAGACCGCTGGTGCGCTCTCCGCCCGCGGGCACGACACCGGGTTCATGTTCAATCGCAAGGAAGCCAAGGATCACGGCGAAGGCGGGGTGCTCGTCGGCCACGTCCCGGCAGCAGGCGATCGAGTGCTGATCATCGAAGACGTCACCACAGCCGGAACGTCGATCCGCGAGACCGTTCCCGTGTTGCGTGCAGCCGCCGACGTCAGCCTCGCCGGGCTCATCGTCTCGGTCGATCGGATGGAGCGCGGCACCGGCGACAAGGCTGCCCTCGACCAGGTTGGGGAGGACTTCTCCATGCCCACCTGCGCAATCGTCACGGTCCGCGAGATCATCGAACACGCCGACCTTTCCGAGGAAATGGTCGATCGAATGCACGCCTACCTCGCGAAGTACGGACCGGCGTAGCCCGTGGCCCCGATCGTCGCTCGCAGCCGCCGGGGTTGCCGGAGCCCCATTGCGGGGCTGTGCCGTTCCTCGTTTGGCGCCGTCCTCGCCGTGCTCCTGCTGGCCGGTTGCGGTATCGGGACAGGCGATGACGTGTCGGGGTGGCCCGACGTTGATCTGGGTGCCGAGGTCGAGGTCTACAAGACGACCGATGAGCGCGACCTCTACCTGCACATCTTTGCGGCAGCAAGCGACCAGGCAACCGCTCCAGGCGCAGTGTTGTTCTTCCACGGTGGGGGCTTTCGAACCACACGGGTCGAACAGTTCGAGCGCCAGGCCGAAGCGGCGGCCGCAGCTGGCATCACCGGAATCGTGGTGGAGTACCGGGTAACTGCAGAAGGAACGACCCGGCTCGACGCCATTGCTGACGGCGCCGATGCCCTGGCGGTCGTGCGAGCCAACGCAGAACGGTTCGGTGTCGATCCCACACGCATCGCATTGGCAGGTTCTTCCGCCGGAGGGGCGCTGGTCGTGGAGGCTTCCGCCGGTGAGCGTGCCGATGCACTTGTCCTGTTCAACCCCGCTGTTGGTCCGGGAAGTGCCGACGTTGTGGGGCCTGAGCCAGTGGTGGTGTTCCACAGCCGGGAAGACACGATCGTGCCGTTCACGTCGGTTGAGATTTTCTGCAACGCCGCCGATGACTGCACCATGGTGGCGTTCGACGAAGGGGACCACGGCTTCTTCAATGACGAGCCCGCCTTCACCGCAACAACCGAGGCGATGATCGACTTTCTCAAGTCCAACGGCTGGGGTCAGACCCCAAACGAGCAATAGAGCAAGAGGGGTCAGACCCCTGAATGGACTTAGGGGTCAGACCCCTGA
>CAZFBD010000001.1:62676-116961 GCA_964517125.1 uncultured Acidimicrobiales bacterium | reverse complement strand
AGGGGTCAGACCCCTGAATGGACTTAGGGGTCAGACCCCTGATTGGCGGCGGGTGGAGGGGGCTTGGATAGGGTGCGGCAATGACCGACTTGTTTGCTGCTGCTGCCGAGGTGCGCCAGCAACAGAGCGCGCCGCTGGCCGATCGGCTCCGACCGGTCCGCCTCGATGACATCGTTGGTCAGGAGCACCTCCTCAGCCCCGGCCGACCGCTTCGCAGCCTGATCGAGTCCGACACGCTCGGCTCGGTGATCTTCTGGGGGCCTCCCGGTACCGGCAAGACCACGCTGGCTCGGGTCATCGCCCGGTCCACCGAGCGCTGGTTCGACCAGCTCTCCGCAGTGAGTGCATCGGTCAAGGACGTGCGGGAGGTTCTCGCCAAAGCCGGCGATCGCCTTGGACAGCATGGCCAGGGCAGCATCCTGTTCCTGGACGAGGTCCACCGTTTCAACAAATCCCAGCAGGACGCACTGCTACCCGGGGTCGAGAGTGGTCTCATCACCCTCATCGGAGCCACCACCGAGAACCCGAACTTCGAAGTGAACGCGGCGCTCCGGAGCAGGTCCACGCTCTTTCGATTGGAGCCACTCGGCGAGGACGCACTTCGGAGCCTCATCGAACGGGGCCTCGACGCCGAGTCCGTCGCAGCCGCCGACGACGCCGTGCAACTCCTGATCGACCGGGGCGGTGGCGACGGCCGGCAGGTGCTGACCGCCCTTGGCGTGGCATCGGCCATCGCCAAACAGGAAGAGACCGAGATCGGCCTCCCGCACATCGAGGCGGCCCTTGGCACCAAGGCCATCCGCTACGGACGCGACGATCACTACGACGTCATCAGTGCGTTCATCAAGAGCATTCGTGGTAGCGATGTCGACGCCGGCCTCTACTGGCTGGCCCGAATGCTCGATGCCGGAGAGTCCGCCCGATTCATTTCACGACGGCTCGTCATCCTCGCTTCGGAAGACATCGGCATGGCCGACCCCATGTCGCTCGTGATTGCCGACGCAGCAGCACGTGCGGTCGAGTTCGTCGGTTTGCCAGAAGCCCAGCTGAATCTGGCTCAGGCCGTGATTCATCTCGCAACCGCCCCAAAGTCCAACTCGGTGACCACCGCAATCTTCGCAGCCAAGGCCGCTACACGGGGTCCGGGCTCTGGCGAGGTCCCAAAACACCTGCGTGACGCGCACTACAAGGGCGCCTCCGACCTGGGCCATGGCACAGGGTATGCTCTGCCTCACAACGCGGCCGCCGGATGGATAGATCAGCAGTATCGCCCCGCTGAGGTTGCAGATCAGGTGTACTACACACCATCGGATCACGGCGCAGAGCCGACCCGATGGGACCGCTGGAAGAAGGATAGAGGCGGAGAAGATGCCCAAAAGACTGTTCTGGATGAGTAGTGGCTACGCCGCAGGAGCGGCGTCGAGCTGGTGGATGCAGCGCAAGGTCAAGCAGACCGCCGAGAAGGTCCTGCCGACCGTTGTCCGAAACCAGATCACCACACAGGTCACCCATGCAGGTGACCGGGCCAAGGCGCGCGTTGCCCAGAACCCGGCAGCCGAACAGGCACGCAAGGCCTGGCGTCAGGTACGACCCGACATCGACCTCACTGTTGCCGAGCCAGAACCCCCGGCACTCGAGTTGATCGATGGTGGGCTCGAGGACAGCACGTTGAGTCGCATTCGCGAACGCGCCCGCCGCGTCAGAAGCTGAGCCACAGCGGTCACAACCGCGTTCTACACGTACACTTGGCGTCCCATGGAAGCAAAAGACGTACGCCGCAAGTTCACTGAATTCTTCGCCTCTCGCGGCCACGAAGCCGTTGCCTCGGCAAGCATCATTCCGCACGATGACTCGTTGCTGTTCACCAACTCGGGAATGGTGCCCTTCAAGCCGTTCTTCCAGGGCACTGAGGTGGCGCCGTACAAGCGTGCGACGACGGTGCAGAAGTGTGTTCGGGCCGGTGGCAAGCACAACGACCTCGACGAGGTTGGCCGCACCGCTCGTCATCTGACGTTCTTCGAGATGATGGGCAACTTCAGCTTCGGCGACTACTTCAAAGAGGACGCGATTCCCTTTGCCTGGGAACTCCTCACCGACGTGCTTGGGCTGGATCCCGACAAGCTGTGGATCACCTGCCATCTCACCGACGACGAAGCCGAAGAGATCTGGGCAACCAAGGTTGGTGTGCCACGGGATCGCATCCAGCGCCTCGACGAGGACAACTGGTGGCGCATGGCCGATACGGGACCGAACGGTCCGTGTTCGGAGATCTTCTATGACCTCGGCCCGGACTACGGCCCCGACGGCGGACCGGAGAATCTGGAAGCCGACGCCCGGTTCGTGGAGATCTGGAACCTGGTCTTCATGCAGTTCGACCAGCAGCCCGACGGTACGCAGCTTCCGCTTCCGAAGCCCTCCATCGACACCGGCGCCGGTCTCGAACGTGTCCTCACCGTCCTCCAAGAGGTGGGATCGGTCTGGGAGACCGACGAGTTCGTTCGGCTGCTGGCTCGTGCATCGGAGCTGACCGGAGTCGCCGACGGCGCCGACCCCAAGTCCGACGTGTCGCTGCGAATCCTCGCCGACCACGCCCGCTCCACGACGTTCATGATCAACGACGGCGTCTTCCCCTCGAACGAAGATCGCGGCTACGTGCTCCGGCGAATCATGCGCCGTGCGATCCGCCACGCGTACATCCTGGGTGTCACCGAGCCGGTCCTCGCACAGCTCGTGTCCACGGTGGTCGAGATCATGGGCGAGGACTACCCCGAGATCGTTGCCGGCGAGTCATCCATCCGAGACATCGTCGAGCGCGAAGAAGTGCGCTTTCGCCAGACAATCGAGACCGGGCTCAGCATCCTCGACAACGAGATGGGCGCCCTGGCCGAAGGCGCCGCGCTCCCGGGTGATGTCGCATTCAAGCTGCACGACACGTTCGGGTTCCCGCTGGAGTTGACCGAAGAGATCGTGGGCGAACGCGGAGGGTCGGTGGACACCGACGGCTTTGCGACCGCCATGGAGGAGCAGCGAACCCGAGCGCGCGCCGACCAGAAGTCGAAGGGTGGGGCGGTCGATGTCTCACAGTTCGCAGCGATCGTCGAGGCCGAAGGGCTCACGGATTTCGTGGGCCGAGACGAACTCACCGACGTGTCGGCAACCGTGTTGTGGTCGGGCCCCGAGGGCGTCGTGCTGGATCGCACGCCGTTCTACGCCGAGTCCGGCGGCCAGATTGGTGACACCGGCACGATGCAGGGTCCAAACGGTTCGATCGCCATCACCGACACCACCTACGGCGTTCCCGGCCTGCACCTGCACCACGCAGACGGTGCCGATGCCGTGCTCAACGCCGGAGACTCCGTCATTGCGTCGATCGACGAAGATCGCCGCGACGCCATCCGACGAAACCACACCGGCACCCACCTGCTCCATTCGGCCCTTCGCCGAGTACTCGGCGATCACGTACAACAGCAGGGCTCCTGGGTCGGGCCCGAACGGCTTCGTTTCGACTTCAGTCACTTCGAGTCCGTCACCCCAGAACAGGTTCGCGAAATCGAAGACCTCGTCAACAACGACGTGCTCTCCAACCCGGCGACCTCCCACGTGGAGATGTCCATGGATGACGCACGCGACAAGGGCGCCATTGCCTTCTTCGGCGACAAGTACGGCGACGTCGTTCGGGTACTCGATGCCGGTCCGAACTCGGTGGAACTGTGTGGGGGAACCCACGTCCATGCCCTCGGCGACATCGGCCCCATGAAGATCCTCTCCGAGAGCTCGATCGGCTCCAACATCCGACGTGTCGAAGCCGTGACCGGCAACGCGACCATCGAGATTCTTCGTGGCGAAGAGGCCACGCTTGCTCAAGCCGCCGATCTTGTGGGTGTTCCCGTCGACGACGTGCTCGCAGGGATTGAACGGCGAATGACCGAGCTCAGCGACCTGCGCAAGGAACTGGCGAATGTCAAACGGGTCGCCGCAGTCGGCCGGGCCGATGAACTCGCTGCAGCTGCAACCGACGGCGTCGTCGTCGAACGAATCGATGAACTCGACCGGGACTCGCTGCGCGATCTGGCCCTTGCGATCCGGGACAAGGGCGTCGACGCCGTTGCCCTTGGCGCGGCTCTGGAGGCGGGGGGAGTCGCACTCGTGGGCGCCGTGACGGAGGAGTCGCCGCTGCACGCAGGCGATTGGATCGCCGATGCCGCGAAGTTGGTCGGTGGCGGCGGCAAGAAGAGCCCCGACGTTTCGGTCGCCGGTGGCCGCGACCCCGAACAACTCGATGCAGCGCTCGACATGATCCGAGCCGCCGCGCATCCTTGCTGACATGGGTTCGGCTCCAGGCCGGGTCCTCGGCCTCGACCTCGGCACCGTCCGCATCGGTGTTGCCGTGAGCGATTCGGACCGGTCCGTGGCCACCCCATTGGAGGTCATCGATCGACGCGACCGGCAGGCAGCAGACCGACACCTTGCGCGTTTGGTCGACGAGTGGGAGATCACAATGATCGTCGTTGGACTCCCGCTGCACCTGAACGGCAGCAGGGGAGCGACGACCAAGTTCGTCGACAAGGAGATTCATCGTCTGGGTGCCACCCTTCCGGTACCGATCGTCACCTACGATGAGCGTCTGACCAGCGTCACGGCGCACCGTTCGCTTTCCGAGCAGAATCTCTCGGCGAAGGCACAGCGGTCTGTTGTCGACATGGTCGCCGCGGCGGTGATTCTGCAGGGTTGGATGGAGTCCACGAACAATGACTGACGAGACCGACGAGGACAACGAAGCACGTGGCGTCGACCGTCTCCTGAGCCGGTTCGGAACCGTGCCCGTCGACCCGAACCGCACGCCACCCGGTCCCCGCCAGAGCGGCGAGAGCCTGCAACGGCCCAAGCCGGGTCCCAGGCCGGGACCGCGGCCTGCGCCGCGCCGCGAGCCGGAACTGGTCGGCACCGGGGCCAGCAGCGCATTCGACGCTGCCCCGCTCTTCTCCGAGCCACACGATGACGTCTTCGGTGACGCTGTTCCACAGTCAATCGAGCCGCAACCGTCGGCCACGGTCTTTGCCGACACCCCCGTTGAGCCCCGCGAGGTCATCGACCGCAGAGACTGGGTGCGTATGCCTCGGCGCAGCGGTCCGGCGTTCCGCTTTCTGATCGTTGCGTGTGTCATCGGTTTCGGCGTCAGCTTCGTGTACTCGGCCGTCACCGGCTGGTACGACGACCAACTCGACCCTCCCGGAGAGCCCGGCTCCACCGTGGAGTTCGCGATCGAATCCGGCGCCACCGCCAACGACGTCACCCAGGATCTGTTCGCCAAGGGCGTGATCGCCAACCCCACGCTGTTCCGCTACTGGCTCAGCGACAACTTCGACGGCGACTTCCAAGCCGGCGACTACTCCTGTCTGCAGAGCGACATGTCCTTCGACGAAGCGCTCGAATGTCTGGACGGTGAGGGCCCGCTGCCTCCGCAGTTCTTCTCGATCACCATCCCCGAGGGGCTCACGATCGAGCAGATGCTTGCGGTACTGAGCCGCGAAAACCCCAACTACAGCCGTGCCGACCTCGAACGAGACTTGCAAGCGACGCTCGTGAGCGTCGGCATCGAAGGTGTTCCCGATGGCCCGATGCCGAACTCGCCCGACCCGACCGGAAGCGGCAAGGAAGGGCTTCTGTTCCCGGCCACGTACCAGATCGATGAGAAGAAGGCCGGCGACACCCTCGACATCCTGATCCGGATGGCCGACACCATGGAGTCCAAGTTCAATGACGCCGTGGCGTCCGACGGCCGCTCGCCCATCATTGCCGAGCTGGGGCTGACCGACTACGAGGTGCTCACGATCGCTTCGCTCATCGAAGAGGAGTACCGGGTCCCCGAGGACCAGGCCAAGATCTCCCGGGTCATCTACAACCGGCTCCTCAACCGTTGGAGCCTCGGCATTGACGCCACCGCCTGTTACGCCGCACAGAAGTCGTGTGCAGATCTGAACGTCGATGATCTCGCCAGCTCGTCGCCGTGGAACACCAGAAACCTGGACAACATCAATCTGCCCCCGACCCCCATTGCGTCGCCCAGCGAGTCGTCCATTCGCGCCGCTCTGAACCCCGAGCCGGGTCCGTGGTTCTACTACGTCCTCACCGGTGACGACGGAAGCCACACGTTCGCCGAGACCGACGCCGAGTTCCAGGCTGCGAAGCAGATCTGCATCGACCGGGGCTTCTGCTGACCTCCGGAACCACGAGCCTCGCCGGAGTGATCGGCTGGCCGGTCCAGCATTCGCGTTCGCCTGCGATCCATACTGCGGCGGCACTGCACACGGGCGCCGACCTGAGCTATGTGTCATTCCCGGTGGAGCCCGGACGTGCGGCCGAAGCGGCGGCCGCAATGCGAACGTTGGGTATCCGGGGTCTGTCGGTCACCATGCCACACAAGGAAGACGTCCTGGAGGCGCTCGACGAGCTCACTCCAACCGCCGTCCGGCTGGGCGCGGTGAACTGCATCACCAACACCGATGGCCATTTGGTTGGCGACAACACCGATGGCGAGGGGTTCCTGCTCGGCTATGAGCACGACAGCGGGCGCAGCGTGTCCGGGCGTTCCGTCGTGGTCCATGGAGCGGGCGGCGCCGCTCGGGCCATCGTGCTCGCCTGCGCAAACGCCGGAGCAGCAACGGTCACGGTGATCAACCGCACCCATGATCGGGCGAGCGAGGCAGCTCTGCTCGCCGGAGAGGTTGGGGCAGCCAACGATCCGGCAGCAATGGCGTCGGCCGATCTGGTCGTGAACGCCACCCCCTGTGGCATGGCTGATACCCCGCAGGCCCACGACGTTCCGTTCGATATCGAGGACACGGCGTCCCACGTCGACGTCGTCGACATCGTCTACAACCCTCGAATCACGCCGCTGATTGCGGCGACGCGCCAGGCCGATCGGTCGGCGTTTGGCGGACTCTCCATGCTGGCCGGACAAGCGGCTGCTCAATTCCAGTCGTGGACCGGACATCGGCCGAGCCTTGACGTTTTGGTGGCAGCTGCAACAGGTGAGTGACGTTTGCGTCGAAAACCGTTGAATCGGCGGGAGACCGGCCGATTGACAGTGACCAATCGTTTTCGCTCACGGGAGTCCCACTCAGCCATGTCCCTCCAAGGCACCCTCAGAACGCTCGGAATCACGGAGGTCCTCGAGTTTCTCGATGCCCGCTCCGCGACCGGACGCCTCGACATCAACGCAGACTCCGGAGGCGCCACCTACTGGATGCTCCGGGGTGAAGTTGCCGAGGTCGTCTACGACTTTGAACGAGAGGGCGGCGAGGACGCAGCCGAAGCCACGTACTACGCCTTGTCCGAGCTCGACGGCACCTTCTTCTTCGATGAGGGAGAGGCCCCGGAACACGGCACACCGACCGAAGCTGTCGTCGACGTTCTCGGCCGGACGGCCGACATCGCCGAAGGCTGGTCCATCGTCGAGGAATTCGTTCCATCGCAGCGTCACGAACTCACGCGCTCCGATGCCCTGGACGGCTCGGTCACGATCGAGCCAGCCTGGTGGGGGGCAATCGAAGCAATCGGCTCCGGCTGCAACGCCCGAGAGCTGGCCGACAAGTTGAACATGCGCACCCTCGCCGCATCCACCATGGCCGCGGACATGGCGCGCAACGGCCTCATCAGTGTCGGACAGCCGCGAATCGAGGAAGCTCACGACATGAGCGCCGAGGTCGCTGCAGAACCTCTCGAGGCTCACGTCCAGGACACCTTCGAAACTACGCCGGCATTCGAGACCGAAGCTCCGATCGACCTCGGTTTGGCCAGCCCAGCTCCGGACGTCGTCGAGGTGCCCATCGTCGAAGCTCCGGTTGCCCAGGTTGCACCCGAGCCGGAGATCTCCCAGGTCGCCGTCCCCGAAATCGCTGCTGAGCCAGCGCCCTTCGCCGAAGCCCCGGCGATCGAGCCTGTCGCAGCCGAGCCACCAGCTGCCGTCGCACCCGCCGCAGCTCCCGTTGCCGAACCTGTAGCCGCCGCCAGCTGGGATACCCCGGTTGCAGCGGCCGTCGTTCCCACAGAGGCTCCTGCCTCGTGGCCCGTCGAGGCCCCTGCACCGGAACCCGTCGCTGCCGCCCAGCCTGCACCAGAATCCAGCTGGGACACCAGCACGCCTGCTGAGCCCTCCCAATGGGACCAGGTCCCAGAGACAGCCCCGAACCCCTGGCCTGCCGAGCCCGAACCTGCTCCCGTTGCGGAGCCGGTCGTCACGCCGGTTGCCGAGGACGATGGTTGGGCGTCGGACCACTCCCAGCCCGCAGCAGCATACCAGTTTCCCGAGGCCAACGATGCTGCAAGCGCACTCGCCTCGTGGGGCGCAGCGGCCGCACAGGCTCCGGCGGCACAGGCAGTTGCCCACGCGGCCGAGGCTGCACCCACCGCACCTGCGGCCGCTCCCGTGGTAGCCGCAAATGACCCGTTCGCAGACCTTCCGACCGAGTCCGAACTTGCTCAGGCTGCGGTCGCCCCGCCAGCCCCAGTCGAACCAGCTCCAATGCCTGTGGCCGAGACGACTGCGCCACCAGTGGCTCCTGCTCCTCTAGCGGAGGCTCCCAGCTACGAGAGCCCGCCCACGCAGGCGGCGGTCTTCGCTTCTGCACCTCCGGCACCCAGCCCGTATGCGCCTGACGCCGGTCCTGTACCAGCGGCAGCGATCGCCCCACCGGCTGGCACGGTCGAAGCCCTCGCCGGTCTCGATGATCTCGACGATGCCGACGACGACGAGGACTTCGGAACCGACGATCGCAGCAGCGTGCTGAAGTTTCTCCGCCGGGACTGACCATGTTCGTGACCGCAATGGGCGTGCTCGGGCTCGTCATCGGTGCGATTCTGCGGCTCATTTCCGAAAGTGTTCCCGACCACAACGGGGGCGGCCGGCCGCTCCGGACCTGTCGGTCCTGTGGCGCCGACCAGCCGCTCACCGTTGCGGTTCCGGTCCTTGGCGCATTTCACACATGCGGAAGGTGCAACGAACACCCGCAGCGCGCTCGCGTGATCCTGGAGATCTCCACATCTGCAGTGTTCGCATTCCTTGCGTGGCGGGTGGGGCAGGAGTGGAGCCTCGTCCCGTTGCTGATTCTGGCCGCTGCGCTTCTTGCGCTGTCCGCTGTGGATCTGGAACGATTCCGCCTTCCGGACCGGCTGCTCTTTCCCTCGCTCGGGCTGGCGGCACTCTCGCTCGTGGTCCTGAGCAGTCTGGGTGGTTGGACCGGGCACCTGGTGCCGGCGTTTGTCGGCATGCTGATCTATGGCGTTCTGCTCTTCATTCCGAACCTCATCGCTCCGGCGATGCTCGGGTTCGGCGACGTCAAGCTGGCGTTGCTCCTCGGGCTCTTCCTCGGATGGGCGCGTTCCACCGTCGTCGAGGGCTTCGCACTGATCATCTGGGCGCTGCTCATTGGCTTCCTGTGTGGAATCCTCAGCGGCATGTTGGTCGGTGTTGGCCGCAGGATCTTCGGACCGACATTCCTTGAGGACCCGGACTACCCGCTCGAAGAGGGAGAGGACCCTCCGTCGATTCTTCGGACGGCCGTTCCCATGGGACCCGGACTGGCGCTCGGCGCATTCGTGGTTCTCATCTACTCCACAACGATCGTCGGCGGTCAGAGTCTGTTCTGAGCCACGCCGTAGACTGGCCCGATGAGCGACCACCAGACCGTCAATGTCGATCTCGGCGACCGTGGCTACCCGGTCGAGATCGGCCCTGGGGTTCGCCATCGGGTTGCCGACCATGTCCCGGCGCAGGCCCGCCGCGTCGCCATCGTCACGCAGCAGAACATCCCGGTCGAGATCGAAACTGGCCGTGAGCAGCGGGTGTTTCACATTGGCGAGGGCGAGGCCCACAAGGTCGTCGCAACCGTCGAGACGCTGTGCCGAGAGTGGGCCGAGTGGGGCCTGAACCGAAATGACCTCGTGATTGGTGTGGGCGGTGGCATCGTCACGGACGTCGCTGGCTTTGCTGCCTCGGTCTATCACCGCGGCATTCCCGTGCTGCACGTCGCCACGACACTGCTCGGACAGATCGACGCTGCGATCGGCGGCAAGACCGGCGTCAACCTTCCCGAGGGAAAGAACCTCTTCGGCTCCTACTGGCAGCCGCTTGCCGTCCTGTGCGATACCGACACCCTCACGACGCTGCCCGAGCGGCACTATCGCGCCGGCTTGGGGGAGCTCGCCAAATACCACTTCCTCGGTGGCGGCGAGCTGGACGCCCTTCCACTTGCCGAGCGAGTCACCGCATCGGTGCAGATCAAGGCCGACGCCGTCATGAACGACGAGCGCGAAGGCGGGCTCCGAGCCCTGTTGAACTACGGACACACCCTGGCCCACGCCTTGGAGACGGTGGGGAAGCACGCCCTGCTGCACGGCGAAGCCGTCGCCATCGGCCTGGTCTACGCAGCCGAGGTGGCCAACGCGCTTGGGAGAATCGATGAGGCTGCCGTTCGTGAACACCGCCGCGTCATCGGCACCTACGACCTGCCGATGACGCCCCCACCGGAGATCGGTTTCGACGAGGTCCTGCCGCTGTTCTCGCGTGACAAGAAGGCCCTCGCCGGCATCACCTTCATCCTCGACGGGCCGAACGGACCGGAGATCGTTGAGAACGTTCCCGTTGACGCACTCCAGACCGCATGGGAACGGCTCTGCGCATGAGCCGAATCGCTCGCCTGCAGGCCAGTTTCGCGGACGCCGAGATCGGCGGCCTGCTCGTGACCAACCCTTCCAACATCCGGTACCTCACCGGGTTCACGGGGTCAGCCGGAATGCTGTTCGTTGGAGCATCAGGCGCAACCCTGGTGACCGACAGCCGGTACGCGCTACGTGCACCTGCCGAGATCGAGGCCAGCGGGGCACCCTCCGACGTGGTCATCTCGCCCGGACGGGACCTCACGGAGCTCGTGAGCCTCGCCAAGACCACGGCGCGGGTGGGGCTCGAGGCCGACCACGTCAGTTGGAGCCAGGCCGAGCGTTTCGCCACGTCACTGCCAGGTGAGGCGGTGTCCACAAGCGGGGTGGTGGAGGCGTTACGTGAGTTCAAGGACGCGGACGAGATCGCTGCGATCGAACGGGCGGCGGCCATCGCCGACGCGGCCCTCGCTGAAGTTCAGCCCCTTCTGGCGGACCTTCCCACGGAGCGGCGCTTCGGGGCCGAACTCGATGCCGCCATGCGCCGTTTGGGGGCAGACCGCCCCGGTTTCGAAACCATCGTGGCAGCGGGCAACAACTCCGCTCGGCCCCACCATCAGCCGTCCGACACCCAGGTCGGCATCGGCGATCTCGTCGTCGTCGACTTCGGCGCCGAGAAGGACGGCTACCGGTCCGACATGACCCGCTCGTTCGTGATTGGTACGCCGACCGAACGACAGAACGAGATTCTCAACGCCGTCCATGAGGCACAACAGGCGGGTGTCGACGCCGCCGGTCCGGGCGTGGCGACCGCCGACGTCGATCGAGCATGCCGGGATCGTCTGGGCGCGGCCGGGCTTGGGGAGTGGTTCACCCATGGAACCGGCCACGGTGTCGGCATCGATATCCACGAAGCACCGTCGGTGAGTGCCAGAGGCACTGCTACGCTCGCCCCTGGCCACATCATCACCGTCGAGCCCGGTGCGTACATCCCCGACTTTGGTGGTGTCCGATGGGAAGACACGTTGGTGATCACCAACACCGGGTCCCGACCGCTCACGAACGCCGTGAAGCAACCCGTCGTCGAACCGAACAGCGCGCAGGAGTAACGAATGTCCACCATCACCACGAACGACCTGAAGAACGGCATGCACCTCGACCTCGATGGTGATCTGGTCCAGGTCCAGGCATTCCAGCACGTCAAGCCGGGCAAGGGACACGCATTCGTGCGAACGACCCTGAAGAACGTCCGCACCGGATCCACCGTCGACCGCACCTTCCGTGCTGGTGAGAAGGTGGAACGAGCCATGATCGACAAGCGCGACATGCAGTACCTGTACAAGGACGGCGAAGACTACGTCTTCATGGACAACGAGAGCTACGACCAGCGAAACGTGAGTCCGGAGACCCTCGGCGATTCGGCCAAGTACATCATCGAAGGTCGCTCGGCCACGGTGCTCCTGTACGGCGAGGAGATCGTTGGAACCGATCTTCCTCCATCGGTCGAGCTCACAATCGCCGAGACCGAGCCCGGGCTGCAGGGCGATCGTTCGTCCGGCGGAACCAAGCCAGCCACGCTCGAGACCGGCGCACACATTCAGGTGCCGTTGTTCGTGGTCATCGGAGATGTGGTCAAGGTTGACACTCGCACCGGCGAATATCAGTCCCGCGCGTGAACGGCTCTCCGCTTTCCATCTCGCGTCGTGAGGACCGGGAATCTGCCCTTGCGTTCCTGTACGAGGCCGACATGACCGGCGATGACATCGACGATGTCATCGCCCGAAGGTTCGCCGACGACGAGGAGTACGGCACGCAGCTCGTGCTCGGCATCGCCGAGACCTGCGACGATCTCGACGAGCGCGTCAACGCCGTCGCCGACGACTGGGCCATCGACCGGATGGCCGGCATCGATCGTGCAATTCTTCGTATGGGGGTGTGGGAACTCCTGCACAGCGCCTCCGTTCCGGTCTCGGCGGTGGTCTCCGAAGCCGTTGCGCTGGCAAACCAGTACTCCACAGAGAAGTCGGCACCCTTCATCAACGGCATCCTCGTGAAGATCGCTTCAGGAGTTCGCTCCGACGATGCCTGAACCGGTTCCCATCGGCTCGCTGTTGCAGCGGCTGACCGGGAACCATCGAGCACGACCCTGGCGAAACTCCGACGCATCCGAGCTGGTGGCAGCGTGGAACGATCCGGAGATCATTCGCTGGAACGGCGTTCCCCCGGACCCATCCCTGGCGTTCGCAGAACGATGGATCGCGGGGACCGCCACACAACACATCCGTTCTCCCCACGTCGACGTCGTCGTCGCGAACCAGCAGGATCGGGTTGAGGGTGAACTCGGGCTCCAGCTCGACCACGCCACGAGCCGGGCCGAAGTTGGATTCTGGGTTGCCGCGCACGCTCGACGGGCCGGTGTGGGAATGGAACTTCTTGAGCTCGCACACCAGCTGTTGCGGGCGCTGGAGATCAAGCAGGGATTCGCCATCACCGCCAGCGACAACGCTGGAGCGATCGCTCTCCTGCAGCGCACCGAATGGCCGGAGGTTGCGACAACCACGTCCGATCGCCGGGCCTTCCTCCTTCAGCCCGAGCTCACCGCGTGAACGCCGAGCGCATCTACTTCCTGAATGGTCTGCTGCAGCGGGCTGGTGCACGCGGCTACTGGCCGCTCCTGTTCGTCCGGCTCGTCACCGAGGTTGAACTGTCGGCGCTCGAACTCGTCCTTCTCGGGACCGTCATGGAACTGACGATCCTCACAATGGAGATCCCCACAGGCGTCGTTGCCGATGTCTACAGCCGCAAGTGGTCGGTTGTCGTCTCCTTCTTCGTCATGGGTGGCGCGATGATCATGAGCGGGCTGGTGTCGCCTTACTGGCTGCTCGTGGTGAGCCAGATCCTGATTGGCTTCGGGTCGACGTTTGAGACCGGCGCCGAGACCGCGTGGATCACCAGCGAAGTTGGCGGGCCCGAAGCTGCTGAGCCGGTCATCTTGCGCCGCGCCCGGTGGCAGCTCCTTGCTGGGGTCGTGGGGATTGCCGGTTTCGCCGGTTTGGCAGCGCTGACGTCGCTGGGTGCGGCGCTTGCGGTCATCGGTATCGCCTACGTGTGCTGGGGAGCGTTTCTGGCGGTCGGCATGCCCGAAACCAACTTCGTTCGAAGCGCAGGCGCAGGTTGGGCCGGCTTTCGGGCCATGCTCGCCAACGGCTATCACCAGACCCGAACGGTCCGGCCGCTGCGGATCCTGGCGACGGTCGTGGTCATCGGTGGTCTGGCCAAGGAAGCGATCGATCGCCTCGATGTGCAGCGCCTCGTCGACGTCGGCCTTCCGCAAGACATCGATGAGGTGTTGGTCGTCGGGGCAATCACTGCCGTCAAGCTGATTCTCGCCGCCGTGCTGCTGTTCGCTGCGCACCGCAGGGCAGCGGAAACGAACCTCGTCCTCACCATGGTTGGGTGGTTGGCTGGTGTCTCATTCGGCATCGTGCTGCTGGCACAGGTCGATGTTCTGGCGATCGCTGCACTCGGTCTGGTCTTGCAGGGCGGGTTCTCGTTCGCCACGGAGCCAATCGTGACCACGTGGACCAACCGGTTCGCGTCAGAGGACGCCCGAGCGACCGTTCACTCGTTCATGGGCCAGGGCGAAGCGCTCGGCGAGATTCTGGGTGGGATCGCGCTCGGCATCGTTGCCCAGGCCTTCTCGGTGCCAACAGCGATGACGGTCTCTGCGATCCTGTTCGCACTCGCTGCGCTCGTGGCGTCGCGTGCACGAATTGGCTGGGCCGCCAGCTGACCGACGTCGGCGTGGCTACAGCAGCACTTCGCCACGGACGCACGTGACGGCATGTCCGCCAACCCAGATCTCACCGTCGGCCTCGGAAACGAATACCCGCCCGGCCCGGCCGAGCGCCGTTCCCTGCGCTGCGACGTACGGGCTCGACAGGCGCCCACTCGACAGAAGCCACTGCGCCAAGGAGGCGTTGAGGCTGCCGGTGACCGGATCCTCGGCGGCGGCGCCACCCGTCCGGAAGAAGGCCCGGACCTCGATTGCCGGCTCGTCGCTCGCGTGGGCGCCAGCCACCCCAATCTTCGGGATGGGATGGGGACCGACGACCCCGATGTCGTAGTGCTCGGCGGCACCGAAGTCGGGTTGTAGTTCCAGCACGGCGTCGGCGTCCGGCAACAGCACCGCCACCCAGCCGGGCCCATTGTCGGCCCACGCCGCATCGACGATCGCTGAGCGTGTCACCTGAAGGATCCGGCAGACCGTGTCGAGCTCCTCGTCGGTCACCGTTCCAGAACGAATCAGTGGGGGAGCGGCGAACACAAGTCGACCGTCGGTGTGGCGCAGCGTGATGAGTCCGACCGCGCACTCCTGGACCACGACACCGTCGGTCGTTGGTGTGCCGCCTGCTTCGAGCCAGGCATGGCAGGAGCCAATGGTCGGGTGGCCGGCGAAGGGCAGCTCCGTGTCCGGTGTGAAGATTCGGACGCGGTAGTCGGCCGCTGGATCTGTCGGGGGCAGCAGGAACGTGGTTTCGCTCAGGTTCGTCCAGTTCGCGAAGCGCTGGAGGTCCGCGTCGGACAAACCCGATCCGTCGTGGACGACGGCCACCGGGTTGCCCCGATACGGGGTGTGGGTGAACACGTCGACCTGGGAAAATGTACGCATGCTGCCTGCCTAGCAGGGTGCTGACGGGCGGTGGCCGAAATTTCTCGATTTTCGGCGCGCAGACGTGCGCGAGCCGCGGTCCAAACCACTACGGTGAAGTTTCGACCGTGAAGTGCGTCCCGTGAGGCGCATACGGCCGGGAGGATCAGTGGCAGACGCGCCAGTTCAGCGCACCCAAACGACCGAGGGCAGCAGCCCACTCGGCCGTTCTTCCGGCCAGTTCGTCGCTCGCACCCAGGTGCTGTCTGCCGAAGATGTCGCCCGTGCCACACGCCGAATGGCGCACGAGATCATCGAACGCAACCATGGCCTTGACTCCGTCGTCCTCATCGGAATGGAACGCGGCGGCGTGCCCGTGGCCGAAGCGTTGCGGAGTGCACTGCTCGACATCGAAGGCGTCGACGTGCCGATCGGTTCGGTCGACGTGTCCTTCTACCGAGACGACATCGGGACCGCCCGCATCATCCCCGAAGTCACCCGGATCGACTTCCCGGTGGAGCAGACCCACGTGGTGCTCTGCGACGACGTGCTCTTCACCGGCCGGACCTGTCGCGCTGCCCTTGACGCCGTCACCGATTTCGGCCGTCCGAGCACGATCCAGCTGGCGGTCATGGTCGACCGCGGCCACCGCGAACTGCCCATCCGACCGGACTTCGTCGGAAAGAACCTGCCCACCAGCCGCGACGAGAGCGTTCGCGTGTCGGTCGACGGGGTCGAGCTGGGCGAGATGCACCCGACCGCCGACGACACGACCGGAGGTGCCGCATGAAGGACCTCCTCACCATCGACCAGCTTGGCGCCGACGGCATCAACGAGGTCATGAAGGCCGCCGACAGCTTCGCCGAGGTGTGCCAGCGACCGGTTCCCAAGGTCCCTGCGCTGCGCGGCCGCACCGTCGCCTCCATGTTCTTCGAGGACTCCACCCGCACACGGACCTCGTTTGAGACCGCCGCCCGAAGGCTTTCCGCCGACACGCTCAACTTCAGCGCCGGTTCCTCCAGCCTGAACAAGGGCGAGTCGCTCCGCGACACCGTCGAGACGATCGAGGCCATGGGGGTCGATGCCATCATCGTGCGCCACAAGTCGTCCGGCGCTCCCCAACAGATCGCTTCGTGGGCGTCGGCGTCGGTCATCAACGCGGGCGATGGTTGGCATGCGCACCCCACGCAGGCCCTGCTCGACACCTACACGATCCGACACGAGGGGCGCAGCTTCGACGGACTCCGCATCGCGATCGTCGGCGACATCGCACACAGCCGCGTCGCCCGCAGCAACATCGAGGCCTTCCGAGCACTGGGCGCAGAAGTCACCCTGGTCGCGCCGCCCACGCTGCTCCCACCACACGTCGAGGCGCTCGGCGCCAATGTCTCCCACGACCTGGACGCAGTGCTTGCGAAGACCGACGTGCTCTATCTGCTCCGTATGCAGCGAGAGCGCATGGACCAGGCACTCGTCCCGTCGCTGGGTGAGTACCACCGCACATTCGGGCTGACCCCGAACCGCGCCAAGCAGCTCCCCGCCAACTCGCTCATCATGCATCCAGGGCCCATGAATCGCGGCGTCGAGATCTCCCCTGAGGTCACCGACGATCCGCGCGTCCGGGTACTCAACCAGGTGACCAACGGCGTCATCGTCCGCATGGCCGTGCTCTACCTGGTCGTCTCCAACGCCATCGCAGACGGAGCCTCAGCATGACCATCAGCATCCTTCGCGGAGGAACCGTCGTCGATCAGGCTGGCGAACGGCGCGCCGACGTCGCATTCGAAGACGGCGTGATCGTCGAGGTCGCCGAGTCGATCGAGCCCGAACTCGGTTCCGAGGTTTACGACGCCTCCGACGCCTTCGTCATGCCCGGTCTCGTCGACCTGCACACCCACGTGCGTGAGCCCGGGCACGAGGAAGCCGAAACAATCGAAACCGCTGCCCGTGGGGCTGCCCTTGGCGGGTACACCGCCGTTGTGGCCATGTCGAGCACGACCCCAACCATGGACAGCCCATCGATCGTTCGCGACGTGCTCGCGATTGCCGAAGGTGTCGCCTGCGAGGTTGTGCCCTCGGCGGCACTCACCGTTGGCCGCAACGGCGAATTGCTCACACCAATGGGCGAGCTTGCGGCCATGGGCGTACGAATCTTCAGCGACGCTGGCAGGGGAGTGCAGGACCCGGCACTCATGTGGCGGATCATGGAGTACGCAACCGGGCTCGCCGCCGTCACCGGTGGACAGCCCATCGTCATCGCCCAGCACAACGAGGTCGAGGCGCTCTCGACGCACGGCCACATGCACGAGGGGCCATGGTCCACCCGGCTCGGCGTTGCGGGGCAGCCCATCGAAGCCGAAACGCTCATGCTCACGCGCGACATCACCCTCGCTCGCAGAACCGGCGCCCACCTTCACGCCCAGCACATCAGCTGCGCCGAGTCGGTGGAGCTCGTGCGTCAGGCCAAGGCCGAGGGTCTTCACGTCACGGCCGAGGTCACACCGCATCACCTGACCCTCACCGATGCTGCATGCGCGTCGTACGACCCGGTCTTCAAGGTCAACCCGCCGCTGCGCTCCGAGTCCGATGTCGCAGCGCTTCGGGCCGGTCTCCTCGATGGCACCATCGATGCCATCGCCACGTGCCATGCACCGCACGAACCACACACCAAGGAATTTCCGTTCGATCAGGCGCCCCCGGGAATGCTCGGCCTCGAATCGGCCCTCGCCGTCGTACTGACCGAACTCGACCTTCCGATCGAAACCGTCGCTGGATTGATGAGCTGGCAACCAGCAGCCATCGCCGGAATCGATGACCGCCACGGACGGCCGATCGCCGTGGGCGAACCCGCAAATCTCTGTGTGCTCGACCCAAACGAGACCTGGACGGTCCGAGGCACAGAGATGGCCAGCAGAAGTCACAACAGTCCATGGGAGGGACGGTCAGTCACCGGCCGTGTCCGCCATACCGTGAACAAGGGAGAGTTCGTCGTGAATCAGGGAGAAGCAACCCGATGACCATCAATGAAGCTGCACTGGTGCTCGCCGACGGCACCGTGTTCGAAGGCGAGTCGATCGGAGCCGAGGCCCCCGGCGGCGTCAGCACCGGCGAAGTCGTCTTCAACACCGTCATGACCGGCTACCAGGAGGTCCTCACCGACCCGTCGTATGCCGGCCAGATCATCACCTTCACCTACCCGCACATCGGGAACTACGGGGTGAACGACGTGGACAACGAGTCCCGTCAGCCGTTCTGCCGAGGCGTCATTATCCGCGACCCTGCTCGCCGACCGAGCAACCACCGGGCCACCGGGGACTTCGCCTCGTTCCTCTCCGCCCACAACCTTGCGGGCATCGCCGGCATCGACACCCGACGCCTGACCCGCCACATCCGCGACCTGGGGGCCATGCCGGGTGCATTCGGCACCGCCGACGAAGCCACGTTGCTTGCTGCAGCGAAGGCCGAACCGGGCACCGACGGCATCGACCTCGTCAGCACCGTCACCTGCGACGCCCCGTACACGGTGGACTCCTCTGGCCCACGGAACATCGTGGCGATGGACTTCGGCATCAAGACCTCGATCCTCACCCAGCTCCGTGAGTTGGGCACGGTCGAGGTTGTCCCAGCGTCCACCACGGCCGCCGAGATCATGGAACGCAGTCCCGACGGCGTCTTCCTGTCGAACGGACCCGGCGATCCTGAACCGCTCGACTACGTCCGCGAAACCATCGATGGGTTGCTCGGCGAGGTCCCGATCTTCGGGATCTGCCTTGGGCATCAGCTGCTCTCGGCCACGCTCGGAGCCACCACCTACAAGCTTCCGTTCGGCCACCACGGCGGAAACCATCCGGTCAAGCGACTGCGCGACGGCCAGGTCGAGATCACCTCGCAGAACCACAATTACGCCGTCGACGAGGCGTCGCTCACGAATGCCGAACTCACGCACATCAACCTCAACGACGGAACGGTCCAGGGCATGTCGTCCACGACCGTGCCGGCGTTCAGTGTTCAGTACCACCCCGAAGCGGGCCCCGGCCCGCACGATTCCCGCTACCTGTTTGCTGACTTCGAGCAGCTGATGGAGGATTTCCATGCCGCGTCGTGATGACTTGCAGTCGATCCTGGTGATCGGCTCCGGCCCGATCATCATTGGTCAGGCCTGCGAATTCGATTACTCGGGCACCCAGGCGTGCCGCGTTCTGCGGGAGGAGGGCTATCGAGTCATTCTGGCGAACTCCAACCCCGCGACGATCATGACCGATCCCGACTTTGCCGACGCCACCTACATCGAGCCCCTGAACATCGAGATTCTGGAGGCGATCATCGCCGCCGAGAAGCCCGATGCCCTCCTGCCGACGCTCGGCGGTCAGACGGCACTCAACCTGTCGATGGACCTGGCCAAGGCCGGCATCCTCGACAAGCACGGCGTGGAGCTGATCGGCGCCGATCAGACCGCAATCGCCACCGCCGAAGACCGTGACATGTTCAAGCAGGCCATGATCGAGATCGGGATCGATGTTCCGACCTCGGGCGTCGCCCACACCATGGAGGAAGCCCGCGAGATCGTCGCGGAGCTGGGCCTGCCGTCGATCATCCGACCGGCCTACATCCTTGGTGGAAAGGGCACCGGCATTGCCCACACGGCCGAGGAGTTCGAACAGGTCGCAAGCAACGGTCTGGCTGCTTCGCCAATCAGCGAGATCCTCATCGAGGAATCGATCGCCGGTTGGAAGGAGTACGAGCTCGAGGTCATGCGTGACCACGCCGACAACCAGGTGATCGTCTGCAGCATCGAGAACGTCGATCCCATGGGTGTGCACACCGGCGACTCCATCACCGTTGCACCGGCCCAGACTCTCACCGACGTGGAGCTGCAGGAGATGCGGGACACCGCCTTCGCCGTCATGCGTCGCGTCGGTGTCGAGACCGGCGGGTCAAACGTCCAGTTCGCTGTTGATCCAGCCGATGGCCGACAGGTCGTCATCGAGATGAACCCACGCGTGTCCCGTTCGTCGGCACTTGCATCGAAGGCCACCGGCTTCCCGATCGCCAAGATCGCTGCCCGTCTCGCCATTGGTTACACCCTCGACGAGATCCCCAACGACATCACTCGTGAGACACCAGCCAGTTTCGAACCGAGCATCGACTACGTCGTCACGAAGATCCCGCGGTGGGCCTTCGAGAAGTTCCCCGGTACCGCGGACGTGTTGGGCACCCAGATGCAGTCCGTTGGCGAAGCGATGTCCATCGGACGCACCTTCCCAGAGTCGTTGCAGAAGGGCCTCCGCAGTCTCGAACTCGGCCGATTCGGCCTGAACGCCGACCCCGGCGAGTCCGCCTACGACAGCCTTTCCGACGCTGACCTCCTCGCAAAGGCCTGCATTGGGACACCCGAACGCATCTGGCAGCTCGAAGCGTGCCTGCGCCGCGGCATGACCGTCGATCAGGTCCACGACGCCACCAAGGTCGACCCCTGGTTCCTCGACCAGATGCTGCGCATCACCGAGGAGCGGGCCGAGCTGACCGCCATGGGGCTCGACGCCATGACCACCAGAAGCTGGAAGCGTGCCAAGCAGCACGGCTTCGCCGATGCGCAGCTTGCCTACATCTGGAACACCGACGAAGCCACGGTCCGGTCCGCCCGCAAAGCTGCAGGCGTCGAACCCACCTTCAAGACGGTCGATACCTGCGGCGCCGAGTTCGATGCCGAAACGCCGTATCACTACTCCACGTGGGAAGACACCAGCGAGGTTCGCGACAGCGACCGTCGGAAGGTGATGATCCTCGGCTCCGGTCCAAACCGGATTGGGCAGGGCATCGAGTTCGACTACTGCTGTGTGCACGCAAGCTTCGCACTGGCCGACGCTGGCTTCGAGACCATCATGGTCAACTGCAATCCCGAGACCGTCTCGACCGACTACGACACGAGCGACCGTCTCTATTTCGAGCCGTTGACCAACGAAGACGTCATGAACATCATCGAGGCCGAGAAGCCCGAGGGGATCATTGTTTCGCTGGGCGGCCAGACTCCGCTGAAGCTTGCGAACGACCTGCCACCCGAACTCATCGCCGGTACGTCTCCGATCTCCATCGATCTCGCCGAAGATCGAGAGCAATGGAACGCACTGTGTGCACGGATGGAGATTCCTCAGCCCGCCGGTGGCACCGTGACCACCACAGAGGAAGCCCTCGAGATCATCGGCCAGATCGGATACCCGGCGCTCGTTCGTCCGTCGTACGTGCTCGGCGGCCGAGCGATGGAGATCGTCTATGACGACGCTGGCCTCACCGCTGCCATGGAGCAACTGGCGAGCTTCGGTTCGCTCGGTCGCGAGGGCGGGCTCTCCGCCGAGCGCCCAGTGCTCGTCGATCGCTTCCTCGAAGACGCAACCGAGGTCGATGTCGACGCCATCCGGGACCACACCGGCGACGTCATCATCGGCGCCGTCATGGAACATGTCGAGGAAGCCGGCGTGCACTCCGGCGACAGTGCGTGCGTCATCCCGCCGCCGACCCTGTCAGTGGAAACCATCGAGGTCCTCGAGGACTACACCCGCCGGATCGCCGCCGAACTCGAGGTCAAGGGCCTCATCAACGTGCAGTACGCGGTGAAGGGCAACCAGGTCTTCGTGATCGAGGCGAACCCTCGGGCATCGCGCACCGTGCCTTTCGTTGCGAAGGCAACCGGCGTGCCGCTCGCAAAGATCGCGGCCCGAGTCATGATGAACGCAACCCTTGCTGAACTTCGCGACGAGGGCCTGCTGAAGGACCCGGTGACCGGCCATGTTGCCGTAAAGGAAGCGGTGCTTCCGTTCAACCGGTTCCCCGATGCCGACCCGCTCCTCGGCCCGGAGATGCGCTCCACTGGCGAGGTCATGGGCATCGACGCATCGACCGGTCTGGCCTTCACCAAGAGTCAGATGGCGGCCGGAGGAACGCTGCCCGAGACCGGAACCATCTTCTTCTCGCTCGCCGACCGCGACAAAGAGGTCGGCGTCGAAGCCGCTCGCAAGTTCGTCGATCTGGGCTTCGAGATCGTCGCCACCGAAGGCACCGCCGTCGCACTTGAGGCAAAGGGCGTGGAAGTTCGGCAACGACTGGCGAAACTCTCCGCAGATGGCTCGGCCGACCAAGGAACGAACGCCGTCGACCTCATCCGCGACGGACGCATCCAGATGGTGGTCAACAGTCCACGTGGACGTGGTCCGCGAGCGGACGGTGCGTACATTCGTGCTGCTGCCGGTACAGAAGGAATTCCCCTTCTCACCACCGGATCCGCAGCGCTCGCAGCGGCCAACGGCATGTCCGACTGGCTCGACACGCCACTCTCGGTACGTTCGTTGCAGAGCTACCTGGGGACCGCCGCTTCGTGACCGATCTGCGAACCTCCGTCGGGGTGTCCGAACTCCCGAACCCGGTCATGACCGCGTCGGGTACCGCCGGTCACGGAAGTGAGCTCGGTCGATACGTTCCACTCGATTCCCTCGGGGCCCTCGTCGTGAAGTCGCTGTCGGTCATGCCGTGGGAAGGAAACCCGGCGCCCCGCGTCGTGGAACTTCCCGGCGGCATGATGAACAGCGTCGGGCTGCAGGGACCCGGTGTCGCCGGTTGGATCGCCGACGAACTGCCGGCGCTGCGGACGAGCGGTGCACGCGTGGTCGCAAGCATCTGGGGTCGAACGATCGAGGAGTATCAGCAGGCAGCCGAGGCCCTTGTCCCGGTTCAGGACCAGCTGTTCGCCGTGGAGATCAACGTCTCGTGTCCGAACATCGAGGACCGGCGGCGCATGTTCGCCCATTCCTGCGAGAGCGCAGCATCGGTGATGGACGCCACCACCTGTCTGACCGCCCCCCGCTGGGCGAAGCTGAGCCCGAACGTCGCCGACATCGCCGAAATTGCCGGTGCCGTGGGCGAAGCCGGCGCTGCCGCAGTCACCCTCACCAACACCCTTCTCGGCCTGGTCCTCGACCCCGTCACCGGCGCTCCGGTCCTGGGTGGCGGAGGAGGCGGTGTCTCGGGTCCGGCGATGCGTCCGGTTTCGCTTCGTGCGGTGTTCGACGTCGCCGCCGCACACCCCGAGCTTCCCATCATTGGGGTCGGCGGTATCGCGCAAGCCGAGCACGCCGTCCAGTACCTTCGAGCAGGCGCCTCCGCCGTACAGGTGGGGACTGCAACATTCGCCAATCCCCGCACGACTGCATCGATCATCGCCGACCTCGACCGTTGGTGCACCGATCATGGAGTCGAACGGGTCGCCGACCTGATCGGCACCGCCCACACCAACTGACCACCACCCACAGGAGCCCCCGATGACCGACGTCCCAGAAGAGCTGCGGAGCAAGTTGTGCCTGGCACTCGATGTCGATGATCTCGTACAAGCGGGCCGGATCGCCAAGACGCTGTCTCCGTGGTTCGGCGCAGTGAAGGTGGGGCTCGAGCTCTACACGGCCGCAGGAACCGATGCCATTGGTTCCATGATCGAGCAGGGTTACGACGTCTTCCTTGACCTGAAGATGTACGACATTCCCACCACGGTCGAGAAGGCGTCGCGGGTGCTCGGAGCACTCGGCGTGACGTACGCGACCTACCACGCCCAGGGCGGCCTCGACGTGCTGCGGGCCGGCGCCGAAGGCCTGCGGGCCGGCGCCTCCGACGCTGGTCTCGACGACCCGTTGCCGCTCGCGATCACCGTCCTCACGTCCGACAAGGACGCACCCGAGCACATCGTGCCAAAGCGCGTGCTCCTTGCTGCCGAGGCGGGAATGTCGGGTCTCGTGTGCTCCGCCAACGATGTCAAGGAAGCCTCGCACTACGCGCCGCGCCTGTTCAAGGTCACACCCGGCATCCGCCTCGAAGATGGCGACACCCACGATCAGGTCCGTGTCGCCACCCCAAAGGCAGCCATCGAGAACGGTGCAGACCTTCTGGTCATCGGACGAGCGGTCACGCTCGCCGACGACAAGGAAGCGGCCGCCGAGGCCATCGTCGACAGCATGCTGAGCTGATCGGTTCGTACGGATCGCAGCAGCCCGAGCCGATATCCTGACCACATGAGCACTGCAGACGTTCACGCCCGGGCCGAAGCCGTTCGCGAACATCGTCGCCTGTTCAAGGAGACCGTGCTCTCGGGAGAAACCGGCCTTGCGCAGATCTTTGATGCAGCCCTCGTCGACCCGGTGCTCGGCGAAACCAAGCTTCTTGGCCTCGTCGAAGCCATCCCCGACATCGGCAAGGTCCAGACCCGACGCACGTTCGAAGCGGTCGGTCTCGCCGAGACCGTTCGTGTCGGTGCTGTCGACGCCGACACCCAAGCAGCCCTGGCTGCGGGCCTTGGTCTCGCATGATCATCGTCATCAGCGGTCCCGGGGGAGTGGGCAAGGGAACCGTGGTCCGCCAGCTCATGGCCGATCAGCCGGAACTTCGTCTCTCTCGCAGTTGGACAACCCGAGACCTTCGCCCTGGTGAGGATCCCGAGTCGTACACCTTCGTTTCCGAGGATGAGTTCCGTGCAGCCATCGACGCCGGCGGGTTCCTGGAATGGGACCACCACTTCCTTGCGTACTACGGCTCTCCGGTTCCGGACCCGAACGATCCGGCCGACCTCGTGCTCGAGATCGATGTGAACGGGGCCAAGCAGATCTTCGAGCAACGCCCCGACGCGCTCTTCATCTTCATCGATACGCCCTCGCTCGACACACAACGCGAGCGGCTCATCGGTCGGGGCGACACGAACGAGCAGGTCGAGCGTCGCATGGCTGCGGGCGAGGCCGAGCGGGGGCTGGCGGCAGACCTTCCCTACACCCACGTCATCAACGGCGACGTGGCACGCGCTGCCACCGAAATCGCTGCGCTCATCGAATCCCATCGAGAGCCGATTGAATCACCCTCCAGCTGCTAGCCTGAGTCGCTGCAGCTGGTGCACCCGCAACAGGAGTTGTGATGTCTGAAAACACGTCGATGATCGAACCACAGGTAGAGGAACTGCTTGAACTCTCGGGTTCCAAGTTCCGCCTCGTGACCCTTGCCTCGAAGCGGGCCCGCCAGATCAACGCCTACTTCGGTCAGCTCGGCGAAGGCCTCGGCGCCAGCATCCCACCGCAGGTGACCTCGACCGCACGCAAGCCGCTGTCGATCGCCTTCGAAGAGATCGCCGCAACGAAGATCCAGCCGGTCGAGCGTGACCTCGAAGCCGAGGCGCTCGCCGAAGCACAGGCCGCCGCCGACGCCGCCGCCATGGATGCCGAGGCAGCTGCGTCCGACGACGCCAGCTGAACCCACTGTGACGTCACTCGAGGGCGCCCGAATCGTTCTCGGAGTCACTGGCGGTATCGCCGCTTACAAGGCCATCGACGTCTCTCGTCGACTGGTCGACGCTGGTGCTCACGTGAGCCCCATCCTCACCGAGGGCGCCGAACACTTCGTTGGTCGAACGACCTTCGATGCGCTGGCGTCCGAGAAGGTGCAGTCGACCCTCTGGGACGAGACCAGCCCCATCCCGCACACGCGCCTCGGACAGACCGCAGACCTCATCATCGTTGCACCAGCGACCGCTCGGCTTTTGGCCGACTACCGCATGGGTCGCTCCGACGACCTCCTCACGGCAACACTCATCGCCACCCGGGCCCCCGTGTTGGTCGCTCCGGCCATGCACACCGAAATGTGGGAGCACCCGGCAGTCCAGGACAACATCTCCACCCTGCGCGACCGCAACGTGTACCTGGTCGATCCCGAAGAGGGACGCCTCGCCGGAGGTGACTCCGGCGCCGGACGCCTCGCCAGCCCAGAGACCATCGTTGCCCACGCCGAGCGAATCCTCGGTCCAGGCGACCTCACCGGACTCCGGGTGGTCATCACGGCCGGCGGAACGCGTGAACCCATCGACCCCGTCCGGGTGATCTCCAACCGCTCCACCGGCAAACAGGGCTATGCGCTCGCCGCTGCGGCCTGGGCCCGCGGAGCCGACGTCACGCTCATCACCACGGTCGACCTGCCCGCACCAATCGGCGTCACCATCGTGCCCGTCGAGACCGCTGCGCAGATGCAGGTCGCAGTGGAAGCCGTGCATGACCACGACGTCATCATCATGGCTGCAGCCGTGGCCGACTTTCGACCCGCCGACCCTGCCGACCACAAGATCAAAAAGACCGGCTCCGACGTCCCGACCATCGAGCTCGAGAAGACGCACGACTTCCTCGTCGATCTCGGAGCCAACAAGGTACCGGGCCAGACCATCGTCGGCTTTGCCGCCGAGACCGAGAACCTGCTCGAGAACGCCACCGGAAAGCTCCAGCGCAAGAACCTGGACCTCATCGTGGCGAACGACGTGTCGGCGCCAAAGACCGGATTTGGCCACGACACGAATCAGGTCACGATCCTCCTTGCCGATGGATCCTCAGATGTTGTACCACTTGGTACCAAACGGGTGATCGCCGATGCGATCTTCGATGCTGTCGTACGGGCCCGAGGCGCCCTCCCGGAAGTCCTCACCACCGCAGAACCCGGCGCCTAGAGTTGGCGCGTCAGCAATAGGAGAACCCCGTGACGAAGAACTACAGCTTCACCTCCGAGTCCGTGACCGAAGGCCATCCCGACAAGATGGCCGACCAGATCTCGGACGCAATCCTCGATGCGATCCTCGAGCAGGATCCAATGAGCCGTGTGGCGTGCGAAACGCTCGTGACCACCGGTGTGGCCATGATCGCCGGCGAGATCACCACCCAGGCCTACGTCGACATTCCCTCGGTTGTTCGCGAGACCATCAACGGCATCGGCTACGACCGGGAATCGTTCGGTTTCGACGGCAACACCTGTGGCGTCATGGTGTCCATCGACGAGCAGTCCGTCGACATTGCTCAGGGTGTCGATGACTCCGAGGAGCTCCGCTCCGGTGCCTCGGCCGAGGACGAGCTCGACAAGCAGGGTGCGGGCGACCAGGGCATGATGTTCGGCTACGCGTCAGACGAAACCGACGTCCTCATGCCGCTGCCCATCCACGTCGCCCACCGCATGGCCGAACGCCTGGCCGAGGTCCGCAAGTCCGGACTCGTCCCGTACCTTCGCCCCGACGGCAAGACCCAGGTCACCTTCGACTACGAGGACGGCAAGCCGGTTCGCCTCAACACGGTGCTGGTCAGCACGCAGCACAACGATGGCATCGACCGCGACTCCATGATCCGCCCGGACCTCATCGAGAACGTCATCAAGCCGGTCATTCCCGAGCAGTTCGCCGACGACGACTACGACGTTCACGTCAACCCGACCGGTCGTTTCGTGATCGGTGGCCCGGTTGGCGATGCTGGCCTCACCGGTCGCAAGATCATCGTCGACACGTACGGCGGCATGGGCCGTCACGGTGGCGGCGCCTTCTCTGGCAAGGATCCGTCCAAGGTGGACCGCTCCGCTGCGTACGCAACCCGTTGGGTCGCCAAGAACGTGGTCGCTGCAGGTGCAGCGAGCAAGTGTGAGGTCCAGGTCGCCTACGCCATTGGTATGGCACGACCCATGTCGGTGCTCGTCGAGACCTTCGGAACCGAGACCGTCGACCCCGACGCAATCGCCGCAGCCGTGAACGACGTCTTCGACCTTCGCCCCGCTGCGATCCTTCGTGATCTCGATCTGCGTCGCCCGGTCTTCAAGCCAACCGCTGCGTACGGCCACTTTGGCCGCACCGGCGACAGCTTCACCTGGGAAAACACCGATCGGGCCGCCGATCTCAAGAGCGCCCTCGGCCTCTGACCCAACCAGCGACCGCTGCCGCACCCGCTAAGGTGCCCGGCGATGGAGCAGGCACTACCAGGATTCGAACGTCCCGCCGCACCGCGGCGGGACGTTCCGCGTCCGGAGGGCCGAGTGGTTCGGGTCCAGCCCGACATCACCTCGATCACGCGGGCGTTCGACTATGTCGTTCCAACGGCCTGGGAGGCCGACGGTCGGGCTGACCGGGTTCAGGTTGGGTCCATGGTCCGAGTTGATTTCTCCGGCCGGCGGACCGCTGGGTGGGTCGTCGAGGTCGACGTCGAGCCGCCCGACGATGTCGAGATCCAGCCACTACGGAAATGGTCCGGAGTTGGCCCACCGGCAGAGATCATCGACCTCGCCGAATGGGCTGCGTGGCGATGGAGCGGTCGAGTTCCCCACTTCCTTCGGGCAGCGTCGCCCCAGCGCATGGTTCCCGCAGTACCGGCCCCAGCGACACGCTCATCGGTGGACGTGGCGCCAGCGAGCCTGGCGGCCTTCAGCGCCGGAATCACCCTCGTTCAAACCACACCGGTCGACGACGGAATGGCACTGGCGCTCGCAGCCGCATCGCACGGGTCGGCGCTCATCCTCGTTCCGACCATTGCCCAACGTCGGCGGCTTGTCTCGGGGCTCCGAACCGCAGGAGTTCCGGTCGCCGAGTACGAGGATCAATGGGGCCGGGCTGCCGCTGGCGCCGTCACAGTAGGTACCCGGCTTGCTGCGTGGGCGCCGACACCCGAGCTGCGCGCCGTCCTTGTCCTCGACGAACACGACGGCGCCTACAAGGAGGAGCGAACACCGAGCTGGCATGCGCGTGACGTCGCGATCGAACGGGCTCGTCGAGCACACATACCGTGTGTTCTGGCCTCGCCGTCGCCGTCGCTCGAGTCGTTGGAACGCTCCGATCGCAGACTCGTCCCGGAACGATCGGCTGAGCGAACCGGTTGGCCGATGGTCCAGGTCGTCGATCTTCGCGAGCAGGACCAACCGGGTCTGCTCACGAGCCAGATCGTGGACCTGGTTCGGGGACCGGGTCCCATTGCCTGCATTCTCAACCGGAAGGGTCGCGCCCGCATGCTGGCGTGCGTGTCGTGCGCGTCACTCGCCTCGTGTGCTCAGTGCGCCGCTGCTGTCAGTCAACCAACCGACGACGCCATCCTGCAATGCGGGAGCTGCGGCAGCGAACGTCCAGTCGTGTGCACCGAATGTGGTGCCACGAGCATGAAGCTCATTCGCCCCGGGATCGGCCGAATCGCCGAGGAGCTCCGAGCACTGGCCAAGCGCGACGTCCTCGAGCTCACGGCCGACACACCGGTCCGTGACTTCGGCGAGAACCTTCTGATCGGCACCGAAGCGCTGCTGCACCGGCTGGACTCGGCAACCGCCGTCATCTTTCTCGACTTCGATCAGGAGCTCGCCGTTCCGAGGTCACGAGCGGCCGAGGACGCCTTTGCACTAATCGCCCTTGCCGCGCGGCGAGTCGGTTCACGGGCCAACGGAGGACGAGTCGTCGTGCAGACCCGACGACCCGACGACATCGTCCTGGCCGCCGCCATCCACGGGGATCCCGATCGTGTGGCCCGTGCCCAGCGCGAGATTCGGACCGTGTTCTCGCAACCGCCGTACAGCGCATGGGCGCTCGTGTCCGGAGCCGGCGCCGCCGAGTTCGTGTCCGGACTCCCAGATTCGGTTCGGGCGCTTCGTCAGGACGATCGATGGCGCGTCTCCGCTCCCGATCACGGCACGCTTCTCGACGCGCTGGCCGCAACGCCACGACCCGCAGAACGGCTGCGGCTCGACGTCGACCCGTTGGATCTCTGAGCTGCGATCACCGCCCTACACTTGGGCCATGGGAACCCTTCGCGTACTCGGCACCTGCCACCACGACTGTCCGGACACCTGTGGTTGGATCGCCACGTCGGAAGACGGAGTTCTGACATCGGTTCGCGGGAACCCCGACCATCCGTACTCCCAGGGCGAGCTGTGTCCGAAGGTCAACCGGTTCGTGCATCGGGTGAACAGTCCAGACCGTTTGCTTGTGCCATTGATTCGCACCGGTCCGAAGGGTTCGGGGGAGTACCGCGAGTCCACGTGGGACGAAGCGCTGGAGCGCATCACGTCGGAGTTCTCCGAGCGTCATGGCCGCTTGGGTGGGCAGACGATCCTCCCGTGGTGGAGCGCTGGCACACAGGGGATGATTCAGGAGAACTCACTGTCCAGGACGCTGTGGGCCCGGCTTGGCACCTCCGGTCAGGCTGGCAGCATCTGCGGGAACGTCGCTGCGCACGGCATGGCTGCGGCCTACGGGTCGACCCGTGGGGCCGATCCTCTGCAGCTTGAACACGCCGAATTGGTGGTTCTGTGGGGGACGAACACCCGGCTCACGAACCGTCACCTCTGGCCATGGGTCGAGAAGGCACGAGAGCGCGGTGCACGCATCGTCGTCGTGGATCCCATGACGACCATCACCGCCGACGCTGCCGATCTGCACCTCCAGCCGCTTCCCGGAACCGACATGGCGCTCATACTCGCCATGATGCACGTGCTCATCGCCGACGATCTTCTGGACCACGAGTACATCCGGGACCATTCGATTGGCTTCGACGAGCTCGCAGCGTCCGTCGCCGACAAGACACCCGAGTGGGCCGCCCCGCTGTGTGGCATCGACGCCGACCAGATCCGTGACTTCGCCCAGTCCTACGGAGCTGCCCAGCCGGCGTTCATCCGTGGACTCATCGGCGCCGAACACCATGCGCAGGGCGGTGCGATCTTCCGATCGCTCGCGCTGTTGCCGGTGCTCACCGGTTCGTGGCGCCACCGGGGTGGTGGGTTCGCTCGCAGCGTCGGCGCCTGGCAGGAGTACGAGGACGTCGACATGTCGGTCTTCGACCCACCGACGATGGCCGCAGAGCCCCGTCGTCAGTTCCTGCAGTCCCAGCTGGCTCGCACGCTGACCGACACCTCCCTGGAGACCCCGATCACCGCGCTGTTCATCTGGAACGGAAATCCGCTGGTGTCGATGCCGAACTCGGCCCTGCTCCGGCGAGGACTGGAACGCGAAGATCTGTTCACGGTGGTTTCGGAACAGTTCATGACCGACACGGCGTCGTACGCAGATGTGATCCTTCCTGCCGCCATGCAGACCGAAATGCTCGATGTCGTGCCGTCCTGGGGCCACCTGTGGCTCGGCCGGAACGAACCAGCCACCGCCCCCATGGGTGAGTCGGTGGCGAACACGGAGATGTTCCGACGGCTCGCAACAGCCTTCGACATGCATGCGCCGGAACACCACCTGTCCGACGAAGAACTGATCTCGCTCGCTCTTGGCCCACACGTCGACCAGGACGAACTCCGGACCAACGGATTCGTTCGGATCTCCGGGACCGACGATCTGATGCCCTACGAGCACGGAGGTTTCGCGACCGCAAGCGGGCGGGCCGAGTTCGCCAGCGACGCAGCCGAAGCCGTTGGCCAGCCCCGAGTTCCGTCATGGGTTCCGTCGGTTGAAGGGCCGGGCTCGACGAAGGCCGAGACCTACCCGCTCATGTTGACCACTCCAAAGAAACAGACCCGCTTTCTGAACACGTCCTATTCGGGGCTGGAGGGCCATGCGAGCCGGGAGAAGGGTCCGTTCATCGAGATCGATGCGGCCGACGCGGCCCAACGTGGCCTCGTCGACGGGGCCGAGGCGCGTGCGTTCAACGAGCGGGGTTCACTCACCCTGCCGGTCAGCATCACCGATCGACTCCGCCCTGGTCTCGTCTCCATTCCCTGGGGGTGGGTTGGCGACGCCTACGGTTCTGGTCTGGCCAACGACCTCACCAACGATGCCGAAACCGACCTTGGTGGTGGCGCCAGCTATGGCGACACGTTGATTCAGGTGGAGGCTGCGCCAGCCTGACGCGCCTGGCGGCGTGCTTCGCCGATGGCCATGGACGCGGCCACCCCGACGTTCAGCGAGCCGACCTTTCCCATCTGCGGGATGTAGCCCACGGCCGTGCACAACGGGAGCATCTCCTTGCTGAGGCCACGATCCTCGTGGCCGACGACAAGACAGACGTCGCCGCTCAGATCCACTGTTTCAAGTGGTCGTGCATCGTCGGCCAGCTCGATTCCGACGATCGTCAAGCCAGCAGCCATGGCGGCATTGGCCGCCTCGGTTGGCGTCTCCACCGCGGTCCACGGGACATAGCGCTGCGTGCCCATGGCCGTCTTGTTGGTCTTCGCGTGGTTGGGCGACTCGGTGGCACCCACCAGCCACAGATGGTCGACACCAAGGGCAGCCGATGTTCGGATGATCGTTCCAACGTTGTACGGGGTTTGGACGGAGTCGAGGATCAGGCTGACCCGCTGTGTGGTCTGTCGTCGCCAGTCGCGATGCAGCCGCTTGAGTCCGGTGGGGTCCAGGTTCTTCACAGTGCCTCCGAACGGCGGGTTTCCAGAATCCGGTAGCCCTTTCGGGAACCAAGACGGGTCGTGGGCCACCCCTGCTCGGTCATCCAGGCGGCGAGCGAGTCACTTCCGAGGTGCTTTTGTACCACCATCCAGGCCCGCCCATGCACAGACAGTCTCGGCATCCAGTCGGCCAGGAGCGCATGCAGCGCCTGCTTCCCGATGCGGATTGGTGGATTTGATACGAGCAGATCGATCGGTTGGTCGTGGGGGACCACGGTCGAGGTTCCGAAGGTGACGCGCTCCACCCCGTTCAACACGGCGTTCTCGCGGGCCAGCGACAGCGCTCGCTCGTTCACGTCGATGCCGAACACGGTGGCCGCCGGAGCGCGCTTGGCCATCGTCAGGGCGATGGGGCCGTACCCACACCCAAGATCCAGGATCGTCGATGCCTCGGCTGGGACAGGCGGCATTTCCTGCAGCAGGTACCGCGTGCCCGGGTCAACCCGTGATGACGAAAAGACCCCAGCGTCGGTGATGAGCTCCAGAAAGGTGTCGGCAAGAGACAGTTCGATCTCTTGGCGATTCGACGCAACCGAGGGGTCGGCATCGAAGTAGTGGGAATCCTCAGAACTCACGTCACAACGGTATCCTGAGGACATGAGCGCTCCGTACCGCATTCGGCACTACGGCGACCCGGTCCTGAAGCAGGTGGCCAAAGAGGTCACCGATATCGATGCCGCGCTGGTTCGTCTGGTCGACGACATGTTCGAGACGATGTACGAAGAGCCTGGCATCGGCCTGGCTGCACCCCAGGTCGGAGTTCGCAAGCGTCTGTTCGTGTACGACATGTACGCCGGCGAAGACCCGAAGGTCGTCATCAACCCCGAGATCGTCGATTCCGACGGCGAGTGGGAGTTCGACGAGGGTTGTCTGTCGGTCCCTGGGCTCTCCTGGAACATCGTGCGCCCCAAGACCGTGCACCTGATCGGTCTGGATCTCGACGGCAACGAACTCAGCATCGAGGCCGACGAACTCGAGGCTCGCGTCTTCCAACACGAGATCGACCACCTCAACGGGGTGCTCCTGATCGAGCGTCTCGACGACGAACAGCGGCGCGAAGCAATGAAGGTGCTTCGTGAACGCGCCGAAGCTGGTGACTCGGCTGCCAGTCGCTTGGGTGCCGACCTCGGCATCGAGGTTCCCCGCTCCGGCGGCCTGAGCCTTCCCTGAGTCGGCCATGACCCTCGCCCCGCTGCCGGACACGATCCGCCGGGTTGCCTTTCTGGGCACACCAACGATCGCCGTTCCCGCCCTCGATGCGCTCCGCGCCGCCGGCTACGAGATACCAATCGTCGTGTCGGGCGCCGACAAACGTCGTGGCCGTGGCCGTTCCACCTCACCCACACCCGTCAAGGAACGGGCGCTGGAGCTGGGACTCCAGGTGACCACCGAGGTCGATGCTGTGCTCGACCACGACATCGACCTCGCTGTGGTCGTGGCATTTGGCAAGCTCATTCGGCGCAACGTGCTGGAGCAGGTGCCCATGGTGAACATCCATTTCTCGCCCCTGCCACGATGGCGGGGCGCCGCACCCATCGAACGAGCCATCCTCGCCGGTGATGCGACCACCGCGGTGACGATCATGACCGTGGCTGAAGGCCTCGACGAAGGCAACGTGCACGCTCGATCCGACGTTCCGCTCCGGCCGACCGACACCACGCACTCCGTGTGGTCCGAGCTCAGCCAGCTCGGCGCCCGTCTGCTCATCGAGACCCTCGATGCCGGCCTGGATGCCGGAGCGCCCCAGGTGGGCGACGTCGTCTACGCCCACAAGCTCTCAACCGAAGACCGCCAGATCGACTGGACGGACTCAGCTGTGCAGGTGGACCGCACGGTCCGTGTCGGTGACGCATGGACCATCTTCCGAGGCGAACGATTCAAGGTGCACGCAACCGAAGTGGTCGCTGGTACCGGCGTTCCCGGAACCATCGACGGCGATCGTGTTCTCACGCCCGATGGAGCGGTCCGGCTCATCAGCGTGCAGCCGGCAGGCAAGCCACGAATGGATGCCCAGGACTGGCGCAATGGAGCCCAGGCAGACGGGGAGCGTTTCGGTGGGTGACGACGGTGTGGTCGCGCGGCGCTTGGCGATCGAGGTCCTTGAGCGGATCGAGACCGATGGGGCCTACGCCAACCTTCTGCTTCCGAAGGTGCTTGGTGAGTCGGATCTTGAGGAGCGTGACCGCGGCTTTGTCACCGAACTCGTCTACGGCTCGACCCGAATGCGACGAGCCCTCGATCATGTCGTCGACCGGCACCTCATCCGCGACGACGTGGAACCGCGGATCCGCGCAGCCCTGCGCATCGGCGCCTACCAGCTGATCTTTCTTGGTACCCCCGCCCACGCTGCAGTCGATGCGACCGTCGGTGCCACGCCCAAGCGGGCCCGCGGGTTCGTGAACGCCGTTCTGCGCAAAATCGTCCGTGGCGGAACCGAGATCGACTGGCCGAACGACGGCATCCGACTGAGCTACCCGCAGTGGATGCTGCGTCACCTCGGCGAGGAGCTGGGCGAGCGAGCGATTCCTGTACTGGCCGCCATGAATCAGGCCGCCATCGTTCACACCCGGGATGACGGCTACCGGCAGGACCTGGCCTCGCAGGAAGTGGCGTCGCTCGTCACTACCGGACCCGGCGAGCTCGTGATCGATCTGTGCGCTGCTCCGGGAGGCAAGTCCACACACATCGCCGGTCGGGGAGCCACCGTCATTGGGGCCGATCTGCATCCGCACCGCGCTGGGCTCATCCAGACCGCTGCCGCCGACACGAACACGCCGGTGCATGCGGTGACGGCCGACGCCACGAAACCACCGTTCCGAGGCACGTGGGCCGATGCTGTTCTGGTCGATGCACCGTGTTCCGGGCTCGGGTCGTTACGACGCAGGGCCGACGCCCGCTGGCGCATCACGGCCGACGACGTCGGGGCGTTGGCCGATCTGCAACTTGAACTCGTCCGCTCCGCCGCCAACCTCGTCGTTCCCGGGGGACTGGTGGTGTTCAGCGTCTGCACGCTCACCAACGCCGAATCGATCGGCGTCGACGAACGCATCGCCACCGAACTCCCAGAACTGGTGCCACAAGCCCTGGGCGACCCGTGGGAGCCCCACGGACGCGGCGGACGTCTTCTTCCGGACCGCTTCGCGGGCGACGGCATGGCCGCATTCAGCTATCGCAAGGCGGAAGAATCCGACTGAGCGCCGGGTTTCGGTCGCATGGGAAGGACGGCGTTCGTACTGTCGGGTGGCTCGAGCCTCGGTGCCGTGCAGGCGGGCATGACGCTCGCTCTGGAACAGGCAGACATTCGGCCCGACCTGATCGTCGGCACCTCCGCCGGCGCGCTCAATGGCTCCTGGTTGGCGAGCGGACGTGACGCCAGCGGGTTGATCGAACTCTGGCATGGGCTGGAACGCCGGTCCCTCTTCCCACTGCACCCGCTGCTTGGACTGCGCGCCTTTCTCGGTCGTATCGACCACTTCGTGCCGAACACCGGCCTTCGCCGGCTACTCGACCGGCAGCTCGGATTCTCCCGCATGGAGGACGCTCCGGTGGACTTCGCCGTCCTTGCCACCGACATCCTTTCCGGCGACGAGGCCGTCCTGCAGACCGGCTCGGCGATCGAGGCAGTCCTTGCGTCGTCTGCTCTGCCCGGCATCTTCCCGCCGGTTCGGATCGACGGTCGCCTGCTGTTCGACGGTGGGATCGCCAACAACACCCCGATCAGCACAGCGATCGACCTTGGCGCAGATGAAGTCTGGGTTCTGTCCACCGGCTACTCGTGCGGGCTGCGAACGCCACCGGACAGTGCGTTGGCGCTGGCACTCCACGGCGTGGGGTTGTTGGTACAACAGCGACTGGTTCGTGAAACCCAGCGAACGTACGACGTGCCCGTCCACCTGATCCCGCCACCGTGCCCCGTGGATGTGTCGCCCGCTGACTTCTCACAGACCCACGAACTGATCGCGATGGCGCACGCGGGGACCCAACAGTGGTTGGCGAACGGACGGCCGACGGCGCAACCGCTCGTCGTGCCGCACATCCACGCCGGAGGATCGGCTCAGTAGCTGCGCTTGGCGACCTCTTCGAGCATGACTTCGGTGGCTCCGCCGCCAATGGGAAGGATGCGGGCATCGCGGGCCATGCGCTCGACGGCGGACTCCCGCATGTAGCCCATGCCGCCGTGGAACTGCACGCAGTCGTACATGACCTCGTTGACGACCTCGCAGCCAAATGCCTTGGCTCCGGACATGGCCTTCACGTTGTCGACGCCCTCGTCACCCAACCAGGCCGCGTGGTACATCGACGCGCGGGCTGCGTCGACCTTGGCCTGATTCATCGCCATTCGCTGGCGGATCGCTCCAAGGTCGAACAGGGTCTTGCCGAACGCAGCACGTTCCTGGCAGTACTCGTTGGTCATGTCGATGGCTGCCTGCGCTGCGCCAACACCCATGCCAATGAGGACCATCCGCTCGTTCTGGAAGTTCTTCATGGTCTCGTAGAAGCCACGGTGCTCGGTTCCCAGGAGATTCTCCTGCGGCACCCACACGTCGTCGAGAATCAACTCGGCGGTATCGGAGCAGAGCCAGCCGTGCTTGTCGAGCTTGGAACCGACCGAGAAGCCCTCGGTGCCGTGGTCCACGAGGAACATGGAAATGCCGTACTTGTTTTCATGATCGGTGCGAGCGGCCACGATGACCGTGTCGCCGTAGACACCATTGGTGATGAACATCTTGGTGCCGTTGATCCGCCAGCCGTCGCCGTCGCGAACCGCCGTGCTGCGCATGCCGGCGACGTCGGAACCGGCATCGGGTTCGCTCACACCGATCGCCATGATGTGTGTGCCATCGATGATGCCGGGAAGGTAACGGTCGAACTGTTCGTCGTTGCCGGAGTTCAGCAGGTGCGGCGAGCTCATGTCGGTGTGGACGAGCACGGTCGTGTCGAACCCGGCAAACGTGGACGCACCGAGCGCCTCGCTGAAGGCGGCGCTGGCCAGGTAGCCCAGCCCCAGTCCGCCACGGTCCTCCGGCACACGCAGCGAGAACATGCCGAGCGACCCCATCTTCTGGAGGACGTCGCGGGGCACCTTGCCTGCTGCTTCCCATGCCTCACCGTGCGGCGTGACTTCCTTCTGCACGAACTCGACCGTCTGGTCGTAGATGGCTTCGAGTTCGTCGGTCATGTAGGCGTTGCGCAGCGTCATTGGTCGTCTCCGGTACTGGATGGATCTTGGGCGGGTGGTTCGTTGGGTGGTTCGACGAAGGTGACGAGCACGGCGCCGCCCTCGAGTTGTTCGCCGAGCTCCACATGGACCTCGGCGACCGTTCCGTCGCCGGTGGCGAGGATTGGGTGGAGCATCTTCATGGCTTCGATGGTGAGAAGCGTTTGACCGGCCACGACGGTGTCTCCGGCAGCAACCTCGACACCGGTGACGAGGCCCGGGAACGGCGCATGCAGTTCGCCGTCGGCCTGGCCTTCACGGGCGGCGCTGTGCCAGCGGTCGTCCCGGGTGGGGGAGTCGAACGCGAGCTCCGAGCGATGTGGCGTGAGCCGCCACCCGAGCCGCTCGTTCCACGGCGTGACGACGCCGGAACGGGTGTCGGTGCCGTTGCTGAACGGCGAACGAGCAGGGAGGATCGCTTCGTCAAGGAACCGAGTGGTGACCCGTCCGGCTCGAACATCGGGTTGACGTACGAGCCATTGGTGGAGATCCACGTTGGTCGTGAGCCCGCGAATGTCGATCTCGGCCAGCGCTGTCGTGAGCTGGGTCAAGGCATCGAAACGATCGGTGCCACCGATGATCAGCTTGCCAATCATGGAGTCGTAGCTGGTTCCGATCTCGACCGACCAGCCCTCGTCGGCGACGGCGTCCCAGCGGTGGTCGGCGCCCGGCATGCGGCTGACGACACCGGATCCGGTCTGTGGAAGGTGGTCGTTCCAGGGGTCCTCGGCGTTGATGCGCGCCTCGAACGCATGCTTGATGGGTGAGGCAACGATTGCATCGTCGAAGGCAGTTGGAGCGAGGTCCAGGCGTTCACCACACGCTGCGGCCAGCTGCAGGTGAACGAGATCGTGGCCCGTGACCACCTCGGTGACGGTGTGCTCCACCTGGATTCGTGTGTTCATTTCCAGGAAGAAGAACTCGTCGGTGGCGGCGTCGACCACAAATTCGACCGTGCCGAGCGAGTCGTACCCGATCCCGGCCGCCAGCGAGACGGCTGCACTTCGCATGGCCTGCTCCGTGTGCGGCGGCAGGTTCGGGGCAGGAGCTTCTTCCAGGACCTTCTGGTACCGACGTTGCACCGAGCATTCACGAGTGCCCAGGTCGACGACGGTTCCATCACGATCGGCGACGATCTGCACTTCGATGTGTCGGGGTCGTGTGATGTAGCGCTCCACCAGGACGGCGTCGTCGCCAAAGGCTCGGAGCGACTCGGCGCGGGCTTCGGCCAGTGCGCTTGGGAACGCCTCGGCGTCCCAGGCGATGCGGATGCCCTTGCCGCCTCCACCGGCTGACGCCTTGACGAGAACGGGAAAGCCGATCTCCTCGGCCGCCGCGGCGAGGGCTGCGTCGTCCTGGCTCTCGTCGAACCCGGGGATGACCGGTACGCCAGCAGTCTGAGCGACCGAGCGGGCTTCGATCTTCGATCCCATGGAGCGTACGGAATCTGGGGATGGGCCGACCCACACCAGGCCGGCGGCGACGACGGCCTCGGCGAAGTCGGTCCGTTCCGAGAGGAACCCGTATCCCGGGTGCACGTGTGTGGCCTTCGACCGAGCGGCGGCGGCGAGGATGGCATCGACCGACAGGTAGGAGTCGTCGAGGGCCGCTGGGCCGATGCGCTCCGCATGGGTCGCTTCGGCCACGTGGCCGGCATGCTCGTCGGGATCGGCCCACACCGCCACGGACTCGACGCCCCAGGCGTCGGTGGACCGGATGATACGGCGGGCAATCTCGCCGCGATTGGCGATGAGGACACGCATGGACGGGTCGGGGCAGGGAAGTGGAGCAGGCATGATCACATCCGGTAGACGAGTCGGTCGCCGCTTGGCGGAGCATCCTGGCGAGCGGCAAGTGAGAGGCAGAGCCCCAGGGCGTTTCGGGTGTCGAGCGGGCTGATCAGCCCGTCGTCCCAGATTCGGGAGGTGGCGTAGTACGGGTCCGACTGTTCTTCGTACTGGGCTCGAATGGTGGAGCGGATCTCCTCGATCTGCTCCGGCGTGGTGTCCGCACCCTTGAGCCCGCCGAGACGAATGTCGGTGAGCACCGTTTCCGCCGTGTCGGCTGCCATGGTGGCGATCCGGCTGTTGGGCCAGGCGAACAGGAACCGGGGGTTGAAGCCGCGGCCGCACATGCCGTAGTTACCGGCTCCATAGGATCCGCCGACCAACACCGTGTACTTGGGGACCCGGGCGTTGGCGACGGCGTTGACCATCTTGGCACCGTTCTTTGCGATGCCCCCGATCTCGGAGTCGCGGCCGACCATGTACCCGCTCGTGTTCTGAAGGAACAGCAGCGGCACGCTGCGCTGATCGCACAGTTCGATGAAGTGTGTGGCCTTGAGCGCGTCCTCGCTGAAGATGATGCCGTTGTTGGCGATGACACCGACCAGGTGCCCCCAGATTCGCACGAAGCCCACAACGATCGACGTACCCCATTCGGGCTTGAACTCCCGGAACCGGCTTCCGTCGACCAGCCGGGCGATGATCTCTCGGCTGTCGTAGGGAATCCTGGTGTCCTCGTTGATGATGCCGAGGAGATCCTCGGGCGGGTACAGCGGTTCCTCGGGGGCAGCGATGTCGAGCCAGCCGCCCTCGTGGTCGTGCCTGCGTTGGTTGGTGCTCTCGCACAGCTCTCGGAGCAGGCCGTACGCCTCGGTTTCGGTCTGCACGAGGTAGTCGGACACGCCCGATTGGCGGGTGTGCAGGGCCGCGCCGCCGAGGTCGTCCGGGCTCACGATCTCTCCCAGCGCTGCCTTCACGATCGGGGGACCGCCCAGGAAGATGCGTCCAATGCCCTCGACCATGATCACTTCGTCGGAGAGCGCCGGGACATAGGCACCTCCGGCGGTGCAGCCGCCCAGAACAACTGACAGCTGGGGCAGGCCTGCGGCGGAGAGCCGGGCCTGACGGTAGAAGGTGCCACCGAAGTGGTCCTTGTCGGGGAAGACCTCGTCCTGCATGGGGAGAAAGGCACCGCCGGAATCGACCAGGTAGATGCACCCGATGCCGTTCTCGAGGGCGATGTCCTGTGCCCGCACGTGCTTTTTGATGCCGGCTGGGAACAGCGAGCCGCCCTTCACCGTGGCGTCGTTGGCGATGAACATCCACGGGACCCCATGGACGATTCCTATGCCGGTGATGATGCCTGCGCCCGGGAAGGCATCGTCTTCCTGTCCGAACCCGGCGAGCGTGGAGAGTTCCAGAAACGGCGACCCTTCATCGGTCACCATGTCGATTCGCTCACGGGTCATGACCTTGCCCCGGTCCGCGTGGCGCTGGATGGAGCGTTCCCGCCCACGGCCTCCCTCGATCGAGAACCGCATGCGGTCCTGCAGGGTGTCGAGGTCGCGCAGGTACGCGGCCTCATTGGTCTGGAAACGCTCGGACGAGCGATCGACCGTGGTTTCGATCTGGCGCATCAGGATCCTCCTCCGACGGCTCCGAGGCCGTCCCACAGGGTCGAAACGAACGAACGGGCAAGCTCCTCGAGCGAACCCTCCGCACCGTGGTCGAACCACTCGAGCGTCGAGTTCATGACGCCGAACAGCGAAAGTCGGACGAGGCGGATCTGCGACTCGTCGAGTTTCGGCGCCAGATCGCTCAACAGCGCGGTCCAACGAGCCTCGTATTGGTCACGGTCCGCCACCGATGCCCGGCGTACGTCTGGCGGGACGAAGGGGAACACCGTGACATGCGCGGCGGTGAAGGCCTTGTGGCCGAAGAGGGCGTCCAGGTGGGCAACGACGTGACGGTGCAGCCGCCGCGCCCCTGGTTCCCCGGGGACGCCAGCAGCTTCAGCGTCGTCGAATGCTGCGGTGACCGCCCCCATCCCGATCGACAGGATCTCGGTGAGGAGTGCGTCCTTCGACTCGAAGTGGTGGTAGATGGACGCTGCTCGCATGTCGACGGCGTCGGCGATCGTACGAATCGAGGTCTCGGCATATCCTCGCGTGCGGAACAGTTCGGCGGCAGCCTCGAGAATACGGGCGCGTCCATCGAGCAGTCCCGGTGGGCTGGTTGCACTTGCGGGAGTGGACGTCAGCATTGCCATCCATCGGACCCTACCGAACGATCGTTAGGTAGTGCAACAACCAGGTCCATTCGTCGGGATCTTGCAGCGCGACACCTTCGACTGACCAGTGCGTCCGGGAGACGCCACATGGAGCTTCGAGCGGGGGATCCGATACGATCGCCGCCGTGGACGACGACCCGATTCTCAGCGAATGCCGCTCAAGCATCGACAACATCGATGCAGCCCTGATCCATCTGCTCGCTGAACGATTCAAGATCACCAAGCGCGTCGGCGAACACAAGGCCACGGCCGGGCTCCCACCCGCAGACCCCGATCGTGAAGCGGTACAGATTGCACGGCTTCGCGAGCTTGCCGACTCTGCCGGTCTCGACCCCACGTTCAGTGAGAAGTTCCTGCGGTTCATCGTCGACGAGGTCATCCGCCACCACAACCGCGCCCGCTGAGCGGGCCGCGCTACGGTTCGGCCATGCACGACAACTCCACCGAACACCCACCGGTTCAGGCCAAGATCCTCACCGTCAGCGACGGAGTGCACTGGGGCACGCGTGAAGATCGTTCTGGAGCGACGCTCGAAGCACACCTGGGTTCCATCGGCTACGAGGTCGTGGAGCGAGCCCAGACTCCAGATGGCACCGACGCCGTCCACGAGGCCCTCGTTGGCCTGTGCGACGGCTTCAACGGCGTGGTCGTCACCACCGGCGGCACCGGCTTCGGACCACGGGACCTCACTCCCGAAGGCACCCGGGCAAGCATCGAACGGGAAGCACCCGGACTCGCTGAAGCGATGCGCCTCGTCAACCCGCTCGGCAGGCTTTCACGAGGCATCTGCGGAACCCGGGGCGAAGCGCTCATCGTGAACACACCAGGCTCCACGAAGGGATGTGTCGAAACCTTCGACGCGATCGCCGATGTCGTCCCGCACGCGGTCCGACTCCTCGTCGACAACACGGATCCCCACCCACATCCGGAAACCCCGTCCGATCCGGCACATGGCTGACGACACCGAATCCGACACCGACCGCTGGCGTTCGGCCCAGATGCGCCGCGCCATCGCCAACGCCGGCTCGGCCCGCCTTCGATCGGTACCCAACCCGTGGGTCGGAGCGGTCGTCGTCGATCGCTACGGCGGCATCCACGATGGTGCCACCCGCGCTCCCGGCGGAGCGCATGCCGAACGCGACGCGTTGCGCTCCGCCGGCGACCTCGCCGCCGGATCCACACTGTTCACCACCCTCGAACCCTGCAATCACACCGGACGCACCGGCCCGTGCACCGAAGCGATCATCGCCGCCGGCGTCGAGCGGGTCATCGTTGGCATCGAAGACCCCGACCCCAACGTGGCTGGAACCGGAGTCGCCGCCCTTGTCGAAGCCGGGATCGATGTGCAGGTGGGCGTTGAGACTGCGGCGATCGAGGAACAGCTGGCTCCGTACCTGACCCATCGGACCACCGGCCGACCGCACGTCATCCTCAAGCTCGCCATGACGCTCGACGGGCACATTGCAGCCCCCGACGGATCAAGCCAGTGGATCACGGGGCCCGAGGCGCGAGCTGACGTGCACCGGGTGCGGGCCGAGTCCGACGCCATCATTGTCGGAGCCGGCACCGTTCGCGCCGACAACCCCAGTCTCACCGTGCGCGACTTCACTCCGCCGTTCACCGACAGCGAAGCGCCGACCCTCGATCCATGGCGGATCGTTCTCGGCACGGCCGACGACGACGCCAGAACGGCACCCTTCGAGTCCTGGTCTGGAGACATCGCCGACCTCCTCGATGAGCTTGGACGCCGATCGATGCTTCAGGTCTTGGTCGAAGGTGGCGCAACGGTGGCCGGCGATTTTCATCGCCGGGGCCTCGTCGACGAATACCACCTGCATCTGGCGCCGGCGATCATGGGTGGAGATGACGCCCACAACGCTTTCGGTGGGCCGGCGGCGCCAACCATGGCCGACGTTCAACGGGGCCGGTTCGTGAGCGTCACCAGGCTCGGGGACGACGTACGCCTGGTCTACCGACCTCACGCACCGCGCCCCGAGTAGAGCCGAGTCTGCAGATCAGAACTCGGTCCAGATTCCCCGCTCCACGAACACGTCTTTGAGGGTCTGCGGGCGATCGGTCATGATGCCGTCCACGCCAAGGTCCAACAGCCGATGCATTTCCTCGGGTTCGTCGACGGTCCAGACATGCACCACGAGCCCGTCGGCATGTGCAGCATCAACGAATCGGCGCGTGACCACGGGAACGCCCTGGAACGTTGGAGGAACCTGCAGTGCGTCCACGTCCAGAACGAGCTGACGTCCCCCGAGACGCGGCAGGATCCGCGTGAACGCCATGAATGCTCCCGATGACGTGCACAGGCGTGGACCCGCCAACCTACGGGCCCGAACCATCCGGTTGTCGAAGAACGAACTGACGCACACCCGGTCGTACAGGTCGTGTTCGGCGATGAGGTTCAGCAGCGGCTCCAGCACGGCACCGGACTTCGCATCGATGTTGAATCGTGCGTCAGGAAAGCGTTCGAACAGGTCGAGCATCGTGGGAATGGTTCCGCTGCCGCCCACCACTGCGGTTCGAATCTCATCCCACGAGAGCGCAGAGATCTTCCCCGAGCGGTCGGTCACACGGTCCAGGTCGGGGTCGTGGAACGAGACGATCACACCGTCGGCCGAGAGATGCACGTCGGTTTCCATCCAGCGGTAGCCGAGCGCGTAAGACTCGTCGAAGGCCTCGATCGTGTTCTCGGGCGAGTCGAGGGCCCCGCCCCGGTGGGCGAAGGCGATCGGGCCGTCCGAAACGAGGTAGGGGTGTCGGCGATGCATGGGCCTGCGACGCTACCCGATCGGGTGCGAACTCCTCGATCGGGCCCATCGGTCTGCGAGATTGGGTGCATCGGTCTGCGAGATCGACCACCGCATGGCCATCTGCGAGAAGCTCGCGCCAGAACTGCCTCGCCGAACGGGCAGCCAGTAGCCTCAACCCCATGCGCAGGACAAAACTCGTCGCCAGCCTCGGCCCAGCCACCGATGACCCAGAGGTCGTTCGCGGCCTCGTCCGGGCGGGTATGGACGTGGCTCGAATCAACCTTTCCCACGGCTCGGTCGACGACGCCATGGTTCGCTACAACACGGTGCGCAAGATCGCTGAAGAAGAGCGAACCCACGTCGGCATCATTGCCGATCTCCCCGGCCCCAAGGTCCGTGTCGCGGCATTCACCGAAGAAGTCAGCTTCGAGACCGGCGACGTCGTCACGCTCGTTCCCGGTTCCAAGAAGTCCACACGTGAAACCATCGAGGTCGACTACGACGAACTGCAGTCGAGCTTCCACCTCGGTGATCGCATCATCATTGGCGACGGACGCCTCGTTCTCGAGGTCCGCAGCGCCGAGAGCGACAAGCTCACCGCCGAGGTCGTGAACGCCGGCCGGCTCATGGGCAGCCCCGGCGTCCACGTTCCGTCCGACCGGTTGCAAATGGCCACACCAACCGACCAGGACCTCGGCTATCTCGACACCATGGTCGAGGCTGGCGTCGACATGGTCGCCATCAGCTTCGTGCGTTCCGCCCACGACATGCGTCGGGTCGGAACCGAGCCCTACCCACGCGGCCCGCTCCTCGTCGCCAAGATTGAGACCCGTGCCGCCGTCGAGAACCTCGACGGCATCATTGCCGCATCCGGCGCCATCATGGTCGCCCGTGGTGACCTCGGCAACGAGCTCCCGATCGAAGATCTGCCAATCACGCAGAAGACCATCATCCAGAAGTGCATCGCTGGCGGAAAGCCTGTGATCACCGCCACCCAGATGCTCGAATCGATGATCACCGCTCCGGCTCCGACCAGGGCCGAGGCCTCCGATGTGGCGAACGCCGTGTGGGATGGCTCCAGTGCCGTCATGTTGTCCGGCGAAACCGCCGTCGGCGTGGATCCGATCAACTGCGTCCGCACCATGGGACGTATCGCCCGCAAAGCCGACGAGGTCTTCGATCACGGCGCATGGGCCAGCAATGTCGCAGAACTCCGCATGACCAACAACGGTTCCGGCCACGAGGTCACCGATGCCATGACCATGGCTGCATGGCGTGCGGATCGCGAGCTCGACGTTGCCGCAGTCATGTGCATCTCGGCCACCGGATTCACTGTCCGATCCATGGCACGCTTCCGCCCACAGGCCAAGATCCTCGGTTTCAGCCACGATCCTCGTACGGTCTCGCAGCTGGCGCTCAGCTGGGGCACCACGCCCGTGCAGCTGTCAGCGAAGGGCACGCGCGACGAGATGATCGCCGACGCGATGCGCGTCGCAATTGCCGAAGGACTCATCCGGTCCGGCGATCAGGTCGCAATCCTCGCCGGTGACGGCGTCGGCGCAAAGGTCACCAACAACCTCCGAATTGCGCAGGTCCCATAGTGAGCACCCACGACGTCCGCTTCGGCGGTTCCGGAATTCCCCAGACGATTCTCCCAGCCGAGCCTCCCGAACTGCTCGAAGCCATCTCTGCAGCCGCCGCTGCGGAGAACCCGCAGGACGCCCTTTCCGATGTGGCTGCGACCGCGCCCCGATCGCTGCACGTGTGGGCAGCCCTGGGCGAGAGCGGACGCAGCGTCATGGAGTCCTACGCCGCATTCCGCGTCGGCTATCACCGTGGCCTCGACACCCTTCGCCAGAACGGTTGGCGGGGGAGCGGATACGTCAAGTGGGAACACCCCCAGAATCGCGGATTCCTGCGGTGCCTCGCCGGCCTGCAGCAGCGAGCAGCCGAGATCGACGAAACCGACGAAGCCGAGCGGTGCGCCCTGTTTCTCCAGCAGCTCGATCCCTCCTGGCCACCATCAGATCTCTGAGCCGTGCTGTTGCCCCAGTTCGACGGAATCATTCTCGCCGGTGGCGAGAGCCGGCGCATGGGGACCGACAAAGCCTTTGTCACACATCGCGGCAGGCCGCTGGTCGACGTCGCACTGGCAGCACTGCGTGACGCCCAGCAGGTCACGGTCATTGGTGGCGACGGAGGCGCTTTCCGCGAGCACGGCGTGCGCTGGTTTCCCGACGACGAGCCGGGCCAGGGCCCGTTCCACGGAGTCTGTGCAGCCATGCACCACGTGGAGGCCGACCTTGCGGTGATCCTTCCATGCGACCTCGTGGCCCTGGAGCCATCTTCCGTCGCACGGTTGGTCAACCAACTGGGCGATGCCGACTGCGCCGTCCCGCTCATCAACGGACGGCACCACTGGCTCCCATCGGTGTGGAGACGCAGCGTGGCGCCACAGCTCCAACAGGTTTGGGCGACAGGTGAACGTTCCGTTGGTGGCGCAATTCGACAACTCCGACGGGTCCACGTGGTCGACTCGAAGCCGCACGAATGGCTCGATGCCGACACGCCAGATCGCCTTGCGCCATGAGCAAACCTCCACACCTTTCTGCGCAGAACATGAGCTTGACCAGTCGCTCGGGTTACGCTGCACCGATGGGCATTCAGGAGATCGACGTCGACCAACTGGCCGAGGCGCTTGCTGCAGGGCCGGTCACGCTCGTCGATGTCCGGGAACCCGATGAATACGAGATGGCACGGGTTCCGGGAACCATCCACATTCCGCTCGCCACCATCCCCGACAGAGCTGCGGAGATCCCCGACGGCACCGTGTACATCATCTGTGCGGCCGGCGGCCGGTCGATGCAGGCATGCGAGTTCCTCTCGGCCCAGGGCCGAGACACCGTGAACATCACAGGTGGCACCAACGGGTGGGTGCAATCGGGCCGAGAAACTGCGTCAGGAAGCACCAACCAGTGACGGAACCGGGGTATCGGTTCGTCGACGATGACGCTGCGTTTGCGGCGTTCGTCGAGAGCTCGCTCGACTGCGGACTCTATGCCATCGACACCGAATTCCACCGGGAGCGGAGCTATTTCCCCCGGGTTGCCCTGATCCAGATCAACAACGGCACCGAGATCGTCCTCATCGACCCGCTCGCCGTCGACCCGGCTCCCATGACGGAACTGTTCGCAAGTCCGGCCATCGCCGTCCTTCACGCAGCAAGCCAGGACCTCGAGGTGTTCGATCATTGGGCGGGTACCATCCCGGGCCAGATCTTCGATACACAGTTGGCGGCAGGATTCACCGGCATGTCCACGCCGTCGCTCGCCGCACTTCACGACAAGATGCTGCACATCTCGCTCCCCAAGACCTCGCGCCTCACCAACTGGCTCGATCGTCCACTCTCGGAAGATCAGCTCGACTACGCCGCCAGCGACGTCGCCCACCTCTTGGAGCTTCGTCAGCAACTGGTGAACCAGCTGACCGAGACCGGGCGGCTGGCATGGGCCGAAACCGAGTTCGAGGTTCTCCGAAACCAGCCCCGAGGTCGACGAGACCCCGAGGAAGCCTGGCGCCGAATCAAAGCGGTACGGCAGCTCAAGGGGCCCTCGCTGGGCGCCGCTCGACTCCTCGCTTCATGGCGCGAGCGCTACGCCGCCGAACTCGACCAGCCCGTGCGCTTCATCCTGTCGGACCTTGCGCTCGTCGGGGTCGCACAACGCCGACCCGGCACGGTCGACGAATTGAAGTCGGTGCGCGGCGTCGACGATCGTCTGGCCCGCGGCGACCACGGCGCCATGATCCTGAAGCTTGTCCAGGAAGGCGCCGACCTTCCGAAGCCTCCTTCCAAGCCCCGTCAGAACCGCGAATCCCGCCCCGATCTTCGGCCAGCAGTCACGCTCGTGGCCGCATGGGTGGCGCAGCTCGCAAGCGAACTTCAGCTCGATCCGGCCCTTCTCGGGGCCCGTGCCGACATCGAAGCCCTCGTCCGCGGCGACGAAGACGCCCGTTTGTCGAAGGGTTGGCGGGCCGAGCTCGCCGGAGAACCAATCCGACGCCTCATGAGCGGCGAGGCCGCACTCGCCTTCGACGGCGACGGTGGTCTGGTCCTCGAAGAACGATCCGGAGTCCCCGTACAACCGCCCCAGTAGGAACGAGCCGAATGTCACGGCTAGTATTGTGGTCTGTATCGACGGCCACCCAGGAGGTTTTGTGGTGAAAAAAGGCCGCCATCGTAGGTTTGAGGAAGCTCGAGCCCTCAAGCGCTCACACGACGTTGACCTCGAAGATCTCTTCGAGGACATTGCCGGTGAGGAAAACTCCGAAGACAACCACAAGCCCGAGCACGATGCTTGGGCTGATCTTGCTCAGGAGTGGGAATCCAAGGTTGAACCCGAGGATTCCGCCGAAGACCCTGCGTCCGACGACGCCGACGTCTCCGAAGACGCTGAATCCGACTGACCAGCACGCGAGCTCAGCTGCACGCTGATCGCCCCTGCGGTCCTGTCTGCGTGGTCCACGAGCGCCGCCGCAACCGATTCACCGGCCAGTGCGGCCACTTCAGCGCGCAGGTAGTGCGCCACGCTCTGCGAGCCCGTGTACGCCTCGGGTGCCTCTGAACACCACCAGGCCAGATCGTTCCCGGCCTCGCCCCAGTCGCGGCGCTCCCATTGGCGAACCATGTGGGTGTGCGCCCCGTTGTCGTCCACATGGTGCTCGACACGAATCGGCAGCTGCCAGCAGACCTCGGGCTTCCACTCCAACGGATCGATGCCGGTGGCGACCGCCGCCAGATGGAACGCGCAGCCAGCGCCGTTCACAAAACCCGGCCGGTTCTGGAACACACAGGCGCCTTCGACGACGAGAGTCGTCCGCTCGCCATCCTCATCAAGTTCGGTGAGCGCTTCGGTCAACACGGCGAGGTCGCCGTTGGCGTCATTGGGGCGAAACGCATTGAGCTCCCACAGATCGCTCGGGAGCGCCTCGGCCGTCTTCATGACGCGGGCCAGGTCGGCCCCATCTGCGAAGTGCGCTCCGTAGCTACAGCAGCCGCGTTGCCCCTCGACGTCGGCGGTTTCCTCGATCCCTGCGCACCCGGAGCCGTAGATGCAGTTCCAGTTCGAGGTGAAGAACGACAGATCGAACAGCCAGGTGTCGCCGTCTTCGGCGACGAACGAGACCCAAGAAACGGCTTGCGGCAGATTGGACGATGTCATGGAGCTGTCGACGCTATCGTGGCCCGACCATGGATGGAGATTTTGATCACCTCAGAGAACGGCTCGAAGCGATCGCCGAAGAGCTCGCTGATCTGGGCATGGCAAGCCTTCGGGAATTGCTGGAAACCGGAGAACCTCCAGTCGATGACAAGCGCATCGGCAAGGCCCGGCGCGCCGTTGAGAAGGCTGCACACATTCTGAGTGACCAGAACACGCTCTGACCCGGAGTCGGTGGCGAGCGCCGCTATGCGTTGATCGCGTCGACCAGGAGCCGAAGCCGCGCATGCCCGTGGCGGTCGAATCGGAACGCAATCCGATGCAGGTCCAGATGATCGTCATCGCGCATTTCTGAGTCTGTTGCCTCGATGCGTTCGATGGCGCCGTCCTCGATGATGTCACCAAACTCGTTGTTGAGCGCCGACAGTTCGTCGTTGCTCAGCTCCCGTTTCATTCGGATGACCAGACGCTGACCCACGGCACGGCTCGAGTGGTAGTTCCGATAGAACCGGGAGATCTCGTCGGCAGCCTCGGTGACGCTGTTGGTGATGTGGACCAGCCCCATGTCGGCCTCGCTGATGAGGCCATCGCCCAACAGTTCGTCGACGACGAACTGACGCCACCGCTCCCAGTAGGTCGAGCCCACCGGGTCGAGCAGTACAACGGGAGCGAGGAAGCTCTTTCCGGTCTGCATGAGGGTGAGCAGTTCGAACGCCTCGTCCATCGTCCCGAAGCCGCCGGGCAGGATGGCGTATCCCTGCGACTCCTTCATGAAGGTCACCTTCCGGGTGAAGAAGTACCGGAAGTTGATGAGCTTTGGGTCGTCGGCAATCACCTCGTTCGCGCTGGCTTCGAACGGCAACATGATGTTGATGCCAAACGAGTTCTCTGCGCCTGCGCCTTCAAGACCAGCGGCCATGATTCCCGGTCCGGCGCCGGTCATGACCATCCAGTCGCGATCCGCCATGGCAGCGCCGAAGTCCTTCGCGCACTCATAGGCGGGGTCGCCGGGCTTGATGCGGGCCGACCCGAAGATCGTGCACTTCGGGATTCCGCGGTAGGGGGCGAACACATGGAATGCGTACCGCAGCTCCTTGAGCGCTGCGTTGACCAGCTTCAGGTCGGCGCGGTCCACGTCCTCCAGACCCAACCGGATGGCGGAAACCATCATTTCAAAGGTCAGGTCAGTGTCGGACTGCAACGCCGCCTGATCGATGAGTTCAGCGATCTTGGCGTCGAGGGCGGGCTTACCGGTGCGATATCTGGGCAGTTTGTCCACTGCCTGAATGTAGTCGAGCTGGTGTCGGCTATCCGGCCAGCACACCACCGATGTGTTCGTATCGGGTGTTGCGCTGCGCCAGTCGGCGACCGAGAGGAGCGATGGCTTCGGCAAAGTCATCGGGACCGAGTTCGGTTCCGTGTGACGCTCCGGCAGCCCTGCTGATGTTCTCGTCCATCAGGGTTCCGCCCAGATCGTTGACCCCTGCATGGAGAAGCTGCGTCACACCTTCGAGGCCGATCTTGGGCCACGACGCCTGGATGTTGTCGATCTGCCCGTGGTACACGATGCGGGCAACCGAGTGCATCAGCAGCGTCTCCCGGAATGTTGGACCGCGACGGGCCCGCTTCCGCAGGTAGATCGGCGAGGCCATGTGCACGAAGGGCAGGGTCACGAACTCGGTGAAGCCTCCCGTTTCCCGCTGCAGCGCAAGGGTGCGAAGGAGGTGCCGGGCCCAGTGCACGGGTTGTTCGACGGCACCGAACATGATCGTGACGTTCGAGGTCATGCCGACCCGATGCGCAAGTCGGTGCGCCTCGAGCCATTCCTCGGTGTTGACTTTGTCCGGACACAGAATGGCCCGAATCTCATCGTCGAGGATCTCGGCAGCGGTCCCGGGAAGCGACTTGAGGCCGGCATCCTTGAGGCGGCCGAGATACTGCTCGAGGGGTTCACCCAGGCGTTTGGCGCCTTCGGTGACCTCGAGTGCTGTGAAGCCGTGGATGTGGATGTCGGGGGCGGCGGCGTGCACCGCCTTGATGACGTCCAGGTAGTAGTCGCCGTCGAAGTCGGGGTGGATGCCACCTTGCAGGCAGACCTCGGTGGCACCCAGGTCTGCGGCTTCGACGACCCGCTCCGCCATGTCATCGAGCGTCAGCAGGTAGGGCGCACCGCGCAGATTCAACGAAAGTGGCCCCTTGGAGAAGCCGCAGAACTGGCACTTGAACGTGCAGACGTTGGTGTAGTTGATGTTTCGGTTGGCGACATAGGTGACGACGTTGCCGTTCACCTGTTCGCGAAGTTCATCGGCAAGGTTCGCCACTGCGGCGACTTCGGGGCCACGGGCTTCGAACAACGTGACGATCTCTTCTTCGCCCAACTGCTGTCCGAGCCGGGCACCAGCAAGCACCTCAGCCACCGCACCGGTCGCGGCTCCCTCGGCAGGCAGCATTCGTCGGGGGACCTGGTCGGCGCCAGAAAACCACGCGGTCGACCGGTCACCGATCAGGACAACCTCGGCTCCGTCCTTCACGTTCGCATCTTCCATCGTGCGTTCGGGGAACACGGCACCCGGATCGTCCCGGCCAAGGCCTTCGGCGTCGCTGCGGTCCATGACGTTGAAGCGCAACGACTCGTCGAACCATCGGCCGGGGTCGAGCACGAACTCGGGGTGAGCGGTCAGGCGAGGTGCAAGGACGTATCCGTCGGCTTCGACGACGGTGGCGAGAGCGTCGATCTGTGGCCACGGCTTCTCGGGGTTGACGTGGTCAATCGTGATGGGGGAGACCCCACCCAGGTCGTCGATTCCGGCCGCAAGCAGTTCACCGACGCTCTCGGCGAGGTTTGGCGGCGCTTGCACGTGCACGTCGGGCGGCAGGATCAGCCGAGCCAGGGAGATGGCGTCCAGATGAACCTCGGGCGGACACGGCGCCTCGCGGTGCATGCGGGTGTCGGCCTTGGGGAGGAAGTTCTGAACGATGACTTCCTGGATGTGGCCGTGCCGCTGGTGGCTCTCGGCGATGGCTTCGAGCGAGGCAATTCGATCCTCGCGGCTCTCGCCTATACCAACGAGAATGCCGGTGGTGAACGGAATTGCGAGCTCACCGGCGTACTCCAGCGTTGCGAGCCGCCGCTCGGGGGTCTTGTCTGGGCTGCCGGCATGACACGCCAGGTCGGGGTTGATCGACTCGAGCATCATCCCCTGTGACGGAGAAACGGTGCGCAGCAGCGCAAGCTCGTCACGGTCGAGGGCACCGGCGTTGGCGTGGGGGAGCAGGCCGGTCTCAGCCAGCACCAATTGGGCCATGGAGTGCAGGTAGTGCACGGTGCTCTCGTAGCCGTGCTCGTCGAGCCATTCGCGTGCTGCCGGGTATCGCAACTCTGGTCGCTCGCCCAGGGTGAACAGCGCTTCGTGGCACCCGGCGCGGGCGCCCTTGCGGGCGATCTTGAGCACCTCTGCCGACGACATGTACGGCGCCTCCACGCGTGCGGGCGGCTCAGCGAATGTGCAGTACCCGCATCGGTCCTGACACAGCTTCGTGAGCGGGATGAACACCTTGGGGGACCACGTGATACGGGTCCCGGTTTGTTCGTCGCGGATCGCGGCCGCAGTCGACCGAAGCGCTTCGCCAGCTGGCGGGATGGATGTCATGGGGCCTCCGGAGGCTGCGTTGCGGTGTCACTGCGAATTTCGTGGGCGTCGATCGACGACCCACAGCTCGTGCACCGGTTGATGTTTTCGATCGGGGCGTCGCATGCGGCATGCAACAGCGTCGTTGGTGCACCGTGCGGAGACCGGTGGGTGTCTCCCCACTGCATCAGCGCGACCAGCACCGGCGACAGGTCCCGCCCGGCCGGGGTGAGTCGGTATTCGTGGCGCACGGGCCGCTCCTGGTATGGCACCTTCTCGAGGACGTCGGCCTCGACGAGTGCGCACAGTCGGGTCGTCAGCAGGTTCGATGCGATTCCGAGGTCGTCGCGAAGCTCGCTGAAACGGTGGAGTCCACGAAAGACACCACGCAGAACCAGCAGCGACCAGCGATCGCCGATCACGGCAAGCGCAGCGCTGATGGAGTCGCTGTCGGGAGTCGTGGTCGGGCCGGCCATGACCGCACCGTAGACCAGTCAGTTGCAAATTTCAACCAACAAGTGGCAAAACGCAACCAACCGTCTGGCATGACGACCCACTTTCACGTGCTCGTCGAATCGACGGCTGGCGAGCTGTCGGCGGCGATGAAGGCGCTTGGAGCCAACTACAGCCAGCAATTCAACGCCAAACACGAACGCTACGGCCCGTTGTTCAGAAGTCGATTCACCTCAAAGCTGATCGAGGCAGCGGCGTACTTCGAGACCGCCAGCCGGTACGTCCACCTCAATCCACTCGACGCCGGGGTCGCCGATCTGTCCGACTACGTGTGGTCAAGCTGGCCAGCCTTCATCGGGGCCGTGCCGCAGCCGTCATGGCTCAACACCGCGTTCACGATCGCCCATTTCGGCAGCCTCGAGGCCTACACCCG
>CAZFBD010000001.1:52206-62576 GCA_964517125.1 uncultured Acidimicrobiales bacterium | reverse complement strand
GGCTCAACACCGCGTTCACGATCGCCCATTTCGGCAGCCTCGAGGCCTACACCCGCTTCGTCCTCGCCGGTTCGCAGGCAGCAGCGTAGGCCACGCAACGTAGCGACACCCTCACAATGGGGTCAGACCCCATTGGGTCAGGCTTGGAGTTCGGCGGCTTTGATGGCGAGGCTGTCAAGGAGGGAGCTGAAGCTCTTTTCGAAGGCGATGACACCTTCGTCCTCGAGCTGAATTGCCACCTGGTCCAGGTCGACTCCGAGTGCGGCGATGTCGGCAAGAACCGTCTTGGCTTCCTCGACATCGACGTCGACCGTTCGTGCAACGGTGCCGTGATCAAGGAAGTTCTCGAGGGTCGCATCCGGAATGGTGTTGACCGAATCCGGACCGATCAACGCGTCGACATAGAGCGTGTCGGGATACTCGGGGTTCTTTGTTCCCGTGGATGCCCAGAGCGGGCGTTGGACCTTTGCACCACGAGCCACGAGCGCATCCCAGCGAGGACCGCTGAACGTCTCCTGGAACGCAAGATATGCCAGCTTGCCGTTCGCAACAGCGGCTTTGCCCTTCAGTGCAGTTGCGGCCTCGGTTCCGACGGCATCGAGGCGCTTGTCGACCTCGACGTCGACCCGGCTGATGAAGAACGACGCCACGCTCGAGATGGCAGACAGGTCACCTTCAGCAGCTTCGAGGCCGGCAATGTAGGCCTCCATGACCGCCCGATACCGCTCGACCGAGAACAGCAGCGTCACGTTGATGCTTCGCTTCTCGGCGATCATCTGCTGGATGGCGGGAACACCCTCGAGGGTTGCCGGGATCTTCACGTACAGGTTCGGCTCATCGATGGTGTCCCACAGCACCCGGGCTGCGGCCTCGGTGCCAGCCTGGTCGCGGGCCAGACCCGGATCGACCTCGACCGACACATAGCCGTCGAGACCATCACTCTCGTCGTAGATGGGCCGGGTCAGTGCGAGCGCCGACTCGATGTCGGTGGTCACGAGTCCCCAGTAGCTCTCCTCGACCGACTTCCCCTCGCCAAGCAGCGAAACGAACTCCTCGGTGTAGTCGTCGGAGCCCTCGATGGCCTTCTGGAAGATGCTCGGGTTCGAGGTGATACCGCGCACGCCACGATCGAGCCATCGCTGCAGCTCACCGTCCTGGATCCAGTTGCGCCGAAGGTTGTCGAGCCATGGGCTCTGCGCCTGGGACTCGAACAGTTCATGAAGGTTCGTGGATTCAGTCATCGTGGTTCCTCGGGTTGTGGTGGGGTCAGATCAGGGCCCGCGCGGCCGCCTCGACAGCGTCGGGGGTCATGCCAAACTTCTGCATGACCGTGTCGCCGGGCGCCGATGCGCCGAAGCGATCGATGCCAAGCGTGGTTGTTGCGTACCGGGCCCATCCCATGGTGGAACCGGCCTCGATCGATACAACGGGAACACCCGCTGGAAGGACCGAATTCCGGTAGGCCTCGTCCTGGGAGTCGAAGACTTCCCAACAGGGCATGGAGACAACTCGGACAGCGACGCCGTCGGCGGCCAGCGCCTCGGCGGCAACAACACAGTGGGCGACCTCGGTGCCGGTGCCCGCCAGGATGACGGCCGGACTCTCGGCGCTGTCGCTCAGCACGTACGCGCCCTTCAGGACCGAATCGGCGTTCGCCGTGCCATCGAGGACCGGTGTGTTCTGGCGCGACAGGATGAGTGCGGTTGGTCCTTGGTGGGTCACTGCAGACATCCAGGCGGCGTTCGTCTCGTTGCCGTCGGCCGGGCGCCACACGTTCAGCTCGGGCATCGCTCGCAGCGATGCAACGTGTTCGATTGGCTGGTGGGTGGGGCCGTCTTCGCCCACGCCGACAGAGTCGTGCGTCCACGAGAAAACGGTGGGCATGTGCGACAACGCCGCCATGCGGACTGCGCCGCGCATGTAGTCGGAGAACACCAGGAAGGTGCCGCCGACCGGGAGCATGCCGCCGTGAGCGGCCATGCCGACCATGGCCGAGCCCATACCGTGCTCGCGGATGCCGTAGTAGAGCTGCCGGCCCGAGGGGTTCTCGGCACTGAAGACGCCGTGGTCCTTGATGGTGGTCCCGGTGTTGCCGGTGAGGTCGGCGCCGCCGCCGATCAGACCGGGGACAACGGGGACGAGCGCCTGCAAGGTGGCTCCGCTGGCCTTTCGGGTGGCGATGGAGTCGCCCACCTCGTAGGTCGGAAGTGCGGCCTCCCAACCCTCGAGGGGCTGCGAGGCCAGTATCGCATTGAGTTCCGCACGATCGCCGGAGAACGCCTCGACCCGGTCGGCCCAGGCGGCACGGGCGTCGGCACCGCGAACACCAAGGGTGCGGCACGCATCAAGCACGTCGCTCGGGACGTGGAAGGTCTCGTCGGTGGGAAGGCCCATGACGGCCTTGGTTGCGGCGATCTCCTCGTCGAAGATCGCGTAGCCATGTGCGTGGTGGTCGCCGGTGTGTTCGGTTGCCGGGAACCCGACCTCGGTCTTGAGGACGATGAGTGACGGTTGATCCTCGTTCGCCATTCCACTGCGGATCGCAGCCTCGAGGGCATCGAAGTCCTCGCCGATCGATCCGACCTCTTCGACGTGCCAGCCGTAGGCCCGGAATCGGGCGGCGGTGTCATCGCTGAAGCTGAGCGATGTTGGGCCGTCGATCGAGATGTCGTTGTCGTCGTAGACGAACACGATCCGGCCGAGACCGAGGTGGCCGGCGAGCGAAGCTGCTTCGTGGCTCACGCCTTCTTCGAGGTCCCCGTCGGAGCAGATGCCGAAGATCCAGTGGTCGCACACATCGGAACCGAGGCGGGCCCGAAGGTTGGCTTCGGCAATCGCCATGCCGGTTGCGTTGGCAAATCCCTGGCCGAGCGGACCGGTGGTGACCTCGACGCCGGGTGTGAAGCCGGCTTCGGGGTGGCCCGGGGTCTTGGAGTCCCACTGGCGGAAGTCCCGAAGATCGTCGAGTTCGATTCCGTACCCGTACAGGTGAAGCAGCGAGTACTGCAGGATGGACGCATGACCGGGCGAAAGAATGAAGCGGTCACGGTCGAACCAGGTGGGGTCGTTGGCGTCGAAGTTCATGATCCGGCTCCACATGACGTGAGCGACCGGGGCGAGCGACATTGCCGTGCCCTGGTGACCGGATCGGGCAGCGTGCGGAGCGTCCATCGAGAGTCCGCGGATCACCGCGACTGTCTTGGCATCAAGGTCGGTCATGGGATCTCTTTCGTAGAGGCCTACAGACCGATTCCTACCACGCCCGCAGGGCCATGTTGCGGTTCGGCCGAAGCGAATCTGAGGTCGCCCACAAGGATTCGATCACTTCCAGCGATAATTCACCCAGCGTGAGGCTGCGAGGGGCCCTCACCGATGAAAGAGCAGGCTCGATGCGGTGAATCCGTGGAGCTGGTTCGTGCCCCCGATCGGGCCCAGTTCACCGGCGCAGAACATGCCGGCTGTGGCTCCCGAGCCGGTGGACAGGTGCACCATTTCGGCGTCGTGGCCGGACTCGCCGAACAGGTGCTTTCCGCGTCCGTTGCACGTGAAGGTGAGGGCAGCGACGGCGTCATGTTCGGTCAGCATGACGGCGAGGTCTTCGGAAGCCGTGGCCGCATCCCGAACCTGGAACTGCACCGTGGTGCCCACCGGAACCTCTGCGCCAATCGCAAGTGCACCCGAGTCTCGATCGGCGCCGAGGACAGCTCGAATCAGAAAGTCCCCCCGAACGAACGAGTCCTGCTGTTCGTCCATCACGATGCCGATGTGGACGCCGCTGGCAAGGAGGCTCCGTTCGTCGTCGTCGGCTGCGTCCGCAATTGCCTGTAGACGTTCGAGTGGCGCCTGGGACCCGAGGCTTGTGATGACGTTTCCTTCGACACCCGTGACGGTGAAGGCATCGCCAACCGGCCGGCACCCCTGGGAGACGACACTGGTCATGGAAACATCGGACAGCGCAACTCCCACAGCGCCGCTGTGGTGGATGGCTCCATCGAGCAGCAGCCGATTTCCGCCCGGACCGTTGGCGGCAGACGAGAGACCACCATGCAACGTGAGGGCAGGGGCCGCCTCGGCGACCCGGTCGAGCAACTCCACCTGCGGAACGCTGAACGGGTCGCTCAGCAGGAGCGCGTGATCGGCATCCAGGCCCTGCCATCCGTTGACTGGCTCAAGTTCGGCCGGGGGGATTCGAAACGTTCGAGCGGTGATTCCCGTGGCCGCCCAGATGCTGAGCGCCGGGCGGTCCTCGGCCTCCGAGGTCTGCGACAGGACACCACAGGCGGTCGATCCGATCAGGGCCCCGGGCTGGAGGAGCGACCGGAGGCTCGCGTGGATGTCCTCGATGGCGCCCGTGAGTCCGGCACCGACGAATACGCACAACAGGTCGATCGGACCGCTGAGTCGTTCGAGTACCTCACCAACAACCTCGCCAACCGCATGGGCCGGGAGTGGGTGTTCGCTCATTGCCGAGGCGGCACGCATGTCAGCTCGGGATCGGGCGGGCACCCGGGCCCGACTCGCCGGGCGGGTCGGCCACCGGGGCCAGGTGGGTGAACGGGACGATCGTGACCTGCCCCTGGTCGAGCTTCACGTGCGCCTCGATCTGGCTGGGCTGGGTGACCTCGACTTCGGCCCGAACCAGGCGATAGCTGAACTTTCCGGGGTCGACCTGGATCGGCTGCACATTCCGTGCCACCTGTTCGCCGTCTGACCGGAACACGACCTCGAGAACGCCGTTGCCGCTGTGTGAGGCCGGGGCGCGGACGATGACGACGAGATGCGGGGCCCACATGAAGGCGTCGGCGCTCGGCATCGGGGCGCTGAATTGGATTCCGCCCAGATCGATTCGGGTGGACGGCCCGGCCACAGGACGCAGCTCGATGTCGTCGATGAAAAGTGCTGCCAGCACCTGGAGTTCGGTGTCGGGAGTTTCGATGGACATGTCACGGACCTCAGGTTGGTGTTCGGCGCTGATGTCGTGACGTTAGCCGCCGGTCGGATCGCCGCGGAATCGTGTGGCGGGAATCCGGTGCGCGATCTCGCCGCCCACCCAGTGACGGCCTAGGCTTCCCCCGATGCGGCGTTGGATCATTCCCTTTCTGCTTCTCGTGGTTGCTGGTGTTGCCGCTTGGCAGGCCGTCGTCACCGACGAGGCACTGGCCGCAGAAACGGTGGCCGAGCCTTCGGCTCCCGGCCCCTCGCTGGACACGCCGTTGGCCTCGTTCCGGCGCATCCCGGAGTATCTGCGGGCCCCAGCGATTGAGAACAAGCTCGTCAGCGATCTCGAGCAACTTTCCGCGACCTTCCCGACCCAAAGCTGTCTGGTCGTTCGGATCGACGGTGAAGAGGTGTTTGCCTCCAACCCGACGTTGCCGCTGGTTCCCGCCTCGGCCCAGAAGATCATCACGGCATTCGGTGTGTACGAGATGCTCGGTCCGGACCACACCTTCGAAACTCGGGTCGTGACCGACGCTGCCGTGGTCGATGGCGTTCTCGACGGCGACCTGTGGCTGATCGGCGGGGGCGACCCGCTCGTCGCCACAACGGAATACACCGATCGCTACGAGTTCGACCAGGCACTCACCGACCTCGACTCGCTGGCGGACGCCGTCGTTGCATCGGGAATCACCGAGATCTCGGGCGCCGTGTTCGGTGATGAGAGTCGGTACGACGACCAGCGCTACGTGCCCAGCTGGCCCGATCGCTTCACCAACCTCGATCAGAACCAGACCGGTCCGCTCTCTGCCCTCACCGTCAACGACGGGTTCCTTCGTTTCGACGCCACCAACCCGGCGAACTCGCTCTCAACGGCGGCGTCGGACCCGGCGCAGTTCGCTGCAGCGTTCTTCGATGACCTCTTGGAGGAGCGCGGTGTGATCATTCGCCAATCCGCTGGCTCGGGAACCGTTCCGGTCGGAGCCACCAATGTGGTCGATCCGCTCGTTTCGGATCTCGTGACCGTGGCGACGAACCAGATGGTCAGCGTGAGCGACAACATGGGAGCTGAGATGCTTCTGAAGGAACTCGGGTTCGAGGCATCGGGGCTTGGCACCACATTGTCGGGGTCGACGGCCCTCGAGGCCATGCTCCGGGAGCGCGGACTCTCGGTGGCGGAAACGGACGTCGTCGACGGTTCAGGTCTCAGTTCCGACAATCGGGTCACCTGCCGCCTGCTCGTCGAGGTCCTCGATGCCAGCGCCAACACCGGCCTGCACGACGGGTTGGCGATCGCAGGCGAAAGCGGAACGCTCGAGGAGCGACTCGTTGGCACCCCGGCCGAAGGACGACTCGCCGGAAAGACTGGCCGTCTGAACGACGTTGGGGCGCTTGCAGGAACGGCAGTCGCCGAGGACGGAACCGTGTTGACCTTTGCCTGGGTTGCGAACACGACCGACTTCTACCCGATCGATGAGATGACGGCATCGCAGGACCAGCTTGCTCTGGAGCTCATCAGCTACCCCGAGGGGCCATCGGCCGACGTTCTCTCCCCGGGCGGCTGAGATGGCCGAACCAGTCGTGTTGCCCATGTTTCCGTTGGGTATGACCATGTTCCCAACACAGCTTCTGCCGCTCCACGTGTTTGAAGAGCGGTACCGACAGATGATGGACGACGTCCTGAGTCTTGAGTCCGATCAGCGATTCGGGGTTTCCCTCATCGAGCGTGGCCACGAAGTCGGGGGTGGCGACAGCCGCTCGGCGGTGGCGACAACCGTGGAGTTGGTGCAAGCGGAAGAGTTCGACGACGGCCGTTGGGGGATCGTGACGGCGGGCATCGAACGGATCGACATCGTCGAATGGCTCGACGACGATCCGTACCCCCGAGCCCTGGTCAGTCGACGGGAGCGAATCGACGACGGAGGAGATCTGGCTCCCGTCGAGGCGTTGCTTTCGACCGCGTTCGAACTCACCGAACGGCTCTCCGGCCAGCCAGGCCAGGATCTTGCGGCCCTCAGTACCGATCCGTCCACCCGCCTGGATCAGTTGTCGGCCCTCGCTCCGCTCGCCACGTTCGACCGCCAGAGCGTTCTCGAGGCGAGCACCACGAGCGCCCAGATTGCCGTGCTCAGCGAAGCCCTCGACCTGCGAATCATGCTGTTGCAGGCCGAACTCGACAACTGAGCACACTTCCTCACGGTTGGTCGTGGGCGAGGGCCACCGCGAGCGCTAGCGTGTGCGCAAGCGAGTAGAGGTGACACGTCCGGTGGCAGAGAATCCAAAGACTCCGACAGAGAATGCCCAAGAGGTCTTCGATCTGGTCAAGGCATATGCCGTGCAGGAGACCACCGTTCCCTTGAAGGGGATTGGCACCTACCTCAAGTTCGGAGTGCCCGGTTCGCTCCTCATTGGCACCGGGCTGTTCTTCCTGGCCATGGCCCTACTTCGCGGTCTCCAGCAGATCGAGGTCTTCACCGGTCACGAGGATGGCCAGGGATGGTTCGTTTGGGCGCCGTACGCCATCGTCTTCGCCGTTTCGGCCGCAATTCTCGGGTTCCTGGCAACCCGCATCACGAAAGGTCTCGAGCAATGAGCACTGAGCAAGCCCCCATCTCCGCTGCCGACATCGAAGGCAAGTTCCGCGAGATCAAGTCCGAGGTCGACAACGTCACCGATTCGGCCAAGGGCAAGGCTGTTCCCGCAGCAGCCATCGGCGGCATTCTCGTGCTCATCATCATGTATCTGTTGGGCCGACGGGTCGGCTCGAAGCGCACGGCCACCGTCGAAATCCGCCGCATCTGATGCTCAAGAAACGGAGCGCGTACGTCAAACGCGTCATCCGCATGAACGCCCTGCGAAAGGGCCTTCTTGGTGGGCAGCCGCTATGGCGAGCCGTGTATGTGGCCAGTGCCCTGCGAAAGATGTGGGGGAAGGTCTCCAAGAAGGGCGAGGCGCCAATCACGTTCAGCGAGTCCCTGGGGCAGGGCGAGGCCTGGGCGATCGTGCACGTGCCGGAAGACTCCAAGCAGGGCCGCGGTGAGGGCCGCAAGTTCCTCGTCGGCCCCAAGCGAAAGCCGGCGCGGTTCGCAGCGATCGGCCCAGCCGCCGTGGTTGCCGCCAGCCGGCGCGTCCTCGAGGCACCCGATGCAGCCCGGGTCAACCAGATCCTGGGCGTCGACGTGGTCGAGGACGAACCACCAACCAAACGACAGCGCAAGCGGGCCAAGGCCAACGCCAAAGCTCACCGCAAGGCCACCGCCAAACAGGATGCCAAGGACGCACGCACCGCACGTTCGCTGGAGAAGTCCAACGCCCGCGACGAAGAGCAGGCCCGCAAGGCCGCTCGGGCGCAGGCCAAGGCCGACGCCAAGCGAGACAAGGCCGAACTCCGAGCTGCCGCACGTGCAGCCCGCAAGGAGCCCGCACCAACGGACGAGGTGACCAATGCAGGTCCGCTTCAGAAATCCGACGCGTGAGGTCACGGTCGAGGGCCCGAAAACCGTCGACCAGCTGGTGCAGCATCTCGAACTGAATCGCGAATCCGTGCTGATCATCGTGAACGGCACGCTGCTGGCCGGAAACGGCACGTTGCACGACGACGACGACATCGAAGTTCGCAGCGTCATCTCCGGCGGCGCCCGATGAAGTGCCGGGTCTGCCGGGGTCCGATCGTGATCGAACTCCGGCAACACAACGCTGCGTTCTGCCAGGAACACTTCTTGAAGTTCTGCCGGGATCAGGTGGAACGCACCATTCACAAATTCAAGATGTTCGAACCCGGCGATCGCCTTCTCGTCGCCGTCAGCGGAGGCAAGGACTCGCTCGCGCTCTGGGACATTCTCCACGAGCTCGGCCACGACACGACCGGCCTGGTGATCGGGCTCGGCATCGGCGACTACAGCGATGCAAGCACGGCTGCCACCGTTGCCTTCGCTGAGTCTCGCGGTCTGCCACTCGATCAGGTTTCGCTCCGCGACGATCATGGCTTCGACGTGCCGACGGCGGCCGAAGCAACGAATCGCGTTCCGTGCTCGTCGTGCGGCATGTCCAAGCGCCACATCTTCGATTCGCACGCCCGCAATGGCGGGTTCGACGCCGTTGTCACTGGCCACAACCTCGACGACGAAGCCGCAGTGTTGTTCGGCAACGTCGTCCGCTGGCAGAAGGACTACCTTGCCCGTCAGTCGCCGGTTCTTCCGGCTGGCAACGGCTTTCCCCGCAAGGTGAAGCCGTTGGTACGGCTGGGGGAGCGGGAGATGGCGGCCTACTGCGTACTCCGTAACATCGACTACATCGTCGAAGAGTGCCCCATGGCCGAGGGCAACAAGCACCTCGCCTACAAGGATCTGCTGAACGGCCTCGAGGTGGAGTCTCCGGGCGCAAAGCGCGCCTTTTACTTCGGCTTCCTTGAACGAGCGGCCGACGCATTCGCTGCTGACGCAGAGGTACCAACCAAAGACGATCTCGGGTTCTGCACGCGTTGTGGATCCCCTTCGGCGGGCGAGATCTGCTCGTTCTGCCGACTCACCGAACAGGTCGTGTCCTTCACGCCCCGTGCCAAAAGAGAGCCGAGCTCCCAATGACCGACGAAACCTCCAACGCGATTCTCGACGAAGGTGAACTCGTCCAGTTCGTCGACAACAAGGATCGCCGCTATCTGGTGACGCTGAAGGCGGGCGACGAGTTTCACTCGCACAGCGGACTGGTTGCGCACGACGATGTGATCGGGAAGGCCGAGGGCCGCCTGGTCGCGTCCACCAAGGGGAGCAAGTATCTGGTCGTGCGGCCGACGCTGGCGGAGTTCATCCTCAAGATGCCTCGGGGTGCACAGGTCATCTACCCCAAGGACCTCGGACCGATCCTGATGCTCGCCGACATCCATCCGGGTGTCCGGGTGCTGGAAAGCGGCGTTGGTTCGGGTGCGCTTTCCATGACGATGCTTCGGGCTGGCGCCGAGATCGTCGGGTACGAACTGCGTGAGGACTTCGCATCCCGGGCGCAGAAGAACGTGTCCAAGATTCTCGGCGAGGAAGCGCTCAGCCGCTACCGCGTGGAGCTCCGCGATGCCTATGACGGCATCGACGAAACCGACATGGATCGGGTCATCCTGGACCTTCCCGAGCCGTGGCAGGTGGTCCCGCATGCAGCGAAGGCACTCCGAACCGGTGGCCTGATCCTTGCGTACACACCGAGTATCATCCAGGTCAGCCGATTCCGGGAGGCGCTGGCCGAGCACAGCTTTGCCATGGCGCAAACCACCGAGGTCATGAATCGTGGCTGGCACGTCGAAGGGCATGCGGTCCGACCGGATCACCGAATGGTCGGTCACACGGGCTTCCTCACCACGGCTCGCCTACTCGAGAAGCGCTGACCACTGACCTGCAGCCGGCTTCAAACCTCGTCTCTGGCAACTTTCGCAACCCTTGTATGTGCGG
>CAZFBD010000001.1:0-52106 GCA_964517125.1 uncultured Acidimicrobiales bacterium | reverse complement strand
CCGAGTTATGGCCCGCCAGGGCCAGAACTCGAGTAGAGAGCGAAGCGAACGGCTGAGGGTTTCGTCCGTGCGGCCGAGTTATGGCCCGCCAGGGCCAGAACTCGAGTAGAGAGCGAAGCGAACGGCTGGGGGTTTCGGCCCTTCAGGGCCGAAACCCGAGGAACCCGAAGGGTTCCCTCAGACTTCGATGAAGATGCACTCTCCGGGGCATTCTTCGGCGGACTCGATGACGCCGTCTTCCTTGCCGCTGCCAACCGTGGCGAGGCCGCTGGGGCCGCCGGGGTTGTGGATGGTGGAGCCTTCCTTGACGTACGCCAGTCCGTCGTCGAGCAGGGCGAACACGTCGGGGGCGATCTCGACGCAGATGCCGTCGCCTGTGCAGAGATCCTGATCGATCCAGACCTTCATGTGTTGCAACCTTCTCGTGGGGGACTCGTGGGGTACGCGTGGTGACGTGATCGGCGTCCGTGGCCCAATTGAGGCCGAGCGGGATTTTTTCGCCGCCGGTTCATCACGTCGGGTGAATCTACCGAAAGTGTAGCTGAGGGGCAGGATTGGACCGACCGCGGTCTGTTGTCACAATTCACGTGGGATCCTGTGGTTGGCTCCGCCGACATGTTCGGGTGTACGACTAGGGTCCGGTTGAGGGAGGTCCAACGTTGGCCGACGAAGCACAGCATCTGGAAGCACAACTGGCCGCAGAACGTCAGCGCGCCGCCGTGCTCACCGACGAGATCGAGGCCCTGCGCCACCGGCTGCAAGAAGCTCCTCGCCGAGTCCGCACGCTCGAAGAGCGGCTGCTCGAGACCAAGGGACAGCTCGCGAAGGCCGTATCCCGCAACGAAAAGCTCACCTACACCCTGCGAGAAGCACGCGATCACATCGCCACGCTCCGCGAGGAAGTCGACAAGCTCACGCAGGCGCCGGCAAGCTACGGCACCTTCCTGGGGTTCAACGACGACGACAGCGCCGACGTGTTTGCGGGCGGTCGCAAGGTTCGCGTGGCCGTGAGCCCTGACCTCGATGACGAGCTCCGTGTGGGTCAGGAAGTCGTGCTGAACGATTCGCTCAACATCGTCCTCGCTCGTGGTGCCGATACCACCGGCGAAATCGCCAGCGTGCGTGAACTGCTCGACGAGAGTCGCGCCATGATCGTCGGACGCGCCGACGAAGAGCGTGTCGTCGAGATCTGCGAAGAGCTGCGCGGAGGCGGACTCAAGGCCGGCGACAGCGTTCTGACCGATCCGCGTTCCAACCTGATTCTCGAGAAGCTCCCTCGACCCGGTGTCGAAGACCTTGTCCTCGAAGAGGTACCCGACGTCAGCTATGCCGATATCGGCGGCCTCCATGAGCAGATCGAACAGATCACCGACGCAATCGAGCTGCCCCTCGTCCACGCCGACCTGTTCACCGAATTTGAATTGCCGTCTCCCAAGGGCATCTTGTTGTACGGGCCTCCCGGTTGTGGAAAGACCATGATCGCCAAAGCGGTCGCGAACTCGCTGGCGAATCGGGTCGCCGAGGTGTCCGAGGACGAGGCCGCCCGTTCGTTCTTCATCAACATCAAGGGCCCCGAGCTCCTGAACAAGTACGTCGGCGAAACCGAACGCCAGATCCGCCTCGTCTTCCAGCGAGCCCGGGAGAAGGCCCAGGAGGGCTGGCCGGTCATCGTCTTCTTCGACGAGATGGAATCGCTGTTCCGTACCCGCGGGTCCGGCATCAGCTCCGACATCGAGTCCACCATCGTGCCGCAGCTTCTGGCCGAGATCGATGGTGTCGAGGCGCTTCGCAATGTGATCGTGATCGGCGCATCGAACCGGGAAGACCTCATCGATCCTGCCATTCTGCGTCCGGGCCGTCTCGACGTGAAGATCCGCATCGAACGCCCCGACGAGCTGTCGGCGGCATCGATCTTCGAGCAGTACCTGACTCCGGAACTGCCAATCGACCCCACGCTCGTGGCCACCACGGGCGGCGGCGACCGCAACAAGGCGGTCAAGGCCATGGTCGACGAAGCCGTCCTCGAGATGTACCGCACCGACGAGGACAACCAGTTCCTCGAGGTCACGTACCAGAACGGCGACAAGGAAATCATGTACTTCAAGGACTTTGCGTCCGGGGCCATGATCGAGAACATCGTCCGTCGGGCAAAGCAGCTCGCAATCAAGCGGGTCATCAACGGGGGAGAGCGGGGCATCCGCACCGAGGACCTCGTCGCCGCCACGAAGCGCGAGTTCCGTGAGCACGAGGACCTGCCGAACACCACGAACCCCGATGACTGGGCCAAGATCTCGGGCAAGAAGGGCGAACGCATCGTGTACATCCGCACGCTGGTGGGCGATGCCGCCGATCAGGGCACCGGTGGCCGCGAAGTGCAACGAGTCGGAACGGGACAGTACCTGTAGATGGCGGTCCCCAAGACGCTCGGCATCGAGACCGAGTACGGCATCGTTCTGCGGGGAACCGATGACCCGAACCCAATTTCTGCCTCGAGTCTGTTGATCAACGCGTACCTGTCGCGGCGAGACCCTCGGCTCCAGCCCCGGGTCTCCTGGGATTTCGAGGACGAGTCACCCAGCCGAGACGCACGTGGAGCCACGCCGCTGCACGCACTCGCCCCCGAGATCGAAACGCACCTGGTGAATGCCGTCCTGACCAACGGGTCTCGTTACTACGTGGATCATGCCCATCCCGAGTACTCCTCGCCCGAGTGCGCCGACGCCTATTCGGTCCTGGTGCACGATCGGGCCGGCGAAGAGATTCTCGTCGAGTCCATGGCCGCGGCCGATGAGGTCCTGCCTCCGGGCCAGGAGATCGTTGTCTACAAGAACAACAGCGATGGCAAGGGCAACTCGTACGGCACCCACGAGAACTACCTGATGGATCGGGCCACCCCGTTCGGCGAGATCGTGCACCACGGCACCGCCCACCTCGTCACTCGGCAGATCTTCACGGGCGCCGGCAAGGTCGGCACCGAGATGCCGGGTCTCAACCGTGACGAGATCGACTTTCAGATTACCCAGCGTGCCGACTTCTTCGAGGAAGAGGTGGGCCTTGAGACCACGCTGAAGCGTCCCATCATCAACACCCGCGACGAGCCCCACGCAGACGCTCGCAAGTACCGTCGCCTCCACGTGATCGCCGGCGACGCCAACATGGCCGAGGTCTCCACCTACCTCAAGGTCGGAACGACAGCAATCATTCTGGGCATGGTCGAACAGGGCGCGATCTCGCGTCTGTGGACGTTCGCCGACCCGGTTCGAGCAATGCAACAGGTGAGCTTCGACCTCACGATGCAGCAGTCGCTGCTTCTCGAAGACGGCACCCGCGCCACCGCTCTCGACATCCAGGAAGCGCTCGCTTCCGATGCCCGCCGTTTCATCGAAGCAGAAGGCACGGAGATGGTCGGCGGCGCCGTGGCCCTCGACGTTCTCGAACGGTGGGAGCTGGCCCTTGCGGCGCTCCGCCGGGACCCGATGGAGCTTGCCGATCAACTCGATTGGGTCGCCAAGTACAAGCTCATGCAGGCGTACCGCGACCGCGACGACATGTCGTGGGACGACCCGCGCCTCGCAGCGATGGACATCCAGTACCACGACATGCGGCCCGGCCGTTCTCTGGCTCGCAAGCTCGGTCTGCAGACAATCGCCGATCCGGCGCACGTCAAGGCGGCAATCACCGACCCGCCCGAGGACACCCGCGCCTTTTTCCGGGGCGAGTGCCTTCGCAAGTGGGGCGACCAGATCGTTGCTGCCAACTGGGACTCGCTCGTGTTCGATGTCGGAATCGACCCGCTTCGTCGAATTCCGATGATGGAACCGACTCGGGGTACCCGCGCACATGTCGGTACCGTGTTAGAAGAAAGTGAAACGCCGCTGGAATTGTTGGAGCGGCTGCGAAGTTGACTGTGTGGCGACACGTAGGAGGAACCAATGGCCGAGCGTGAACAGCGGAAACGCACGAGTGCACCCGATGAGCAGGAACAGGTCGAGGAAATCCCGACTGCAGCGGAGAGCGGCGAGAAGCTGAAGGCTGACATGGACGATCTGCTCGACGAGATCGACGAAGTCCTCGAGACGAATGCCGAGGACTTTGTGAAGAGCTATATCCAAAAGGGTGGCCAGTGACGCTTCCGATCTATGGACCGGGCGCAGATCCCGGCCCCGACTTCACCGCGTTCCTGCGGCGCAGTGGCATCGAGCCGCTTCCGGCCGCTGGCCCGAACGCACCCCATTCTCCGGTGACGATCACCCATGGCACCACCTGTGTGGCGGTCCGATACGCCCATGGCGTGGTCATGGCCGGCGATCGTCGTGCGACGTCCGGCAACCTGATCTCGCATCGTTCGATCGAGAAGGTCTTTCCGGCCGACCGCCACTCTGCGGTTGCCATTGCCGGCGCCGCCGGCCCCGCAGTCGAAATGGTGCGGCTCTACCAGCTGCAGCTCGAACACTACGAAAAGGTCGAAGGCGCACCGCTGAGCCTGGAGGGCAAGGCCAACCAGCTGAGCCAGATGCTCCGTGGCAACCTGCAGGCCGCCATGCAGGGCCTCGCCGTCGTGCCCATCTTCGCCGGCTATGACCTCGCCCGCGAGACCGGTCGACTCTTCGAGTTCGACATCACGGGCGGGCGCTACGAGGAAGCCGACTATGCAGCTACCGGCTCCGGTTCGCTTCATGCCGAGACCGTCATCAAGGTCGGCTACCGCCGGTCCATGACTGCCGATGAGGCCGTCACGTTGCTCGCACAGTCGTTGTTCCAGGCTGCCGACGCCGATTCGGCAACCGGTGGCGCCGACACGCTGCGAGGCATCTATCCCATCATCGTGACCATCAGCGCCGAAGGCTACGAACGGGTCGATGACGAGGTCGTGGGCGAGCGCTTCGCCTCGATCGCATCCGAGTTCTCCGCCAACCACCGGGAGGTCGAGGCATGACAACACCGTTCTATGTCGCTCCGGAACAGATGATGAAGGACCGGGCCGACTACGCCCGAAAGGGCATCGCCCGCGGCCGCAGCCTGGTGGCCATGTCCTATGAGCATGGTGTGTTCATCTGCGCCGAGAACCCGTCGCACACGTTGCACAAGGTTTCCGAGATCTACGACCGAATCGCCTTCGCCGGTGTCGGCAAGTACAACGAGTTCGATCAGCTCCGCATCGCTGGTGTCCGTCACGCCGACATGAAGGGCTTCACGTACAGCCGCGAGGACGTCGAGGCCCGGAGCCTGGCCAACAACTACGCCCAGATGCTCGGACAGACCTTCACCCACGAGATGAAGCCGCTCGAGGTCGAGATTCTCGTGGCCGAGATCACCGACACTCCGGGCGAAGAGCAGCTGTTCCACATCCTCTATGACGGCACGGTGATGGACGAAACCAACTTCGTCGTGCTCGGAGGCGACTCCGACCCGATCAACACGGTCGTCGCCGAAGGTTGGAAGCCCGGCCTCACCGCTCGGGAAGCGCTCGAACTGGCCAGGACGGCACTCGCCGGACCCGACCGGGAGCTCTCCGACGACGAACTCGAGGTCGCCATGCTCGATCGCAACGTCGGACGCCGGGCATTCCGGCGAATCGCCGATGATCAGGTCGCCAACATCTAGCGGCGCCCACCGCACAATTCCTCAACTTTGCCGGCCTGCGGGCCGATCCGGTATCCATGGAAATCGGCGAAGTTCAGACCCAAGGCGACGAAAACCATGCTCGCGAGCTGGCAGCTGCTGCTGGTACAGCCCGGACGCTCATCGGCTACTCGCTGGAGGGCGCGTCCGAGGCCATGGGTGTTTCGCAGAGCATTCTGAAAGATGCCGAGGAAGGCAACGTCCCAATCAACACCGTGCTGCGATTCCAGATGGAGCAGTGCTACGGCGTGAATCTGGAGAACTTCATCACGCGTCGTCCGGAATGGAAGCCGCGTACCCCGCTCGAATACAACGCCGAACAGGGAGTTCTGCGGGTCGGCACCCTCGGTGTCCGCTTCCGTGTCGGGGTCGATGACAACGACGCGCTGCTGCGAGGGTTCAGTGCAGCCATTCGGCGGCAACGTCGCCTGCCACCAAGCGTTCCACTCCGGTTGCGTGCGGCCGACATCCCTGTGCTGGCCACGTTGCTCGACCTCGAGGACCCGGAACTCGACGAGCGGGCACAGTTCTGGTTCGGACAGACTCCCGAGACCGCACAGGGTTTCCGACAGCTGCTCCGGATCGCTGCGACCGCGGCGACCTCCGCTGCCTAGGCACCCAAATCGCGGCGTCTCGCCGAGGATCAAACTGCTTGACCGCTCGTCGGCGGAGGCTGCCGACTACGGTGGTCATCAATGAGGCGTCGAATCTTCGGTATCGAGAATGAATACGGCGTCACCTGCACGCTCGAAGGGCAGCGGCGACTCTCGCCCGACGAGGTGGCCCGGTATCTGTTCCGGCGCGTCGTTTCCTGGGGACGCAGCAGCAACGTGTTCCTTGCGAACGGTGCGCGCCTGTACCTCGATGTTGGCTCACACCCCGAATACGCCACCCCCGAGTGCGACAACGTCTATGACGTCGTGGTGCACGACAAGGCGGGCGAACGAATCCTCGAGCAGCTCCTGATCGGCGCCGAGCAACGGCTCGTCGAAGAGGGCATCCGCGGCGACATCTACCTGTTCAAGAACAACACCGACTCCGCTGGCAACTCCTACGGCTGCCACGAGAACTACCTCACCAGCCGGCGCGACGACTTCGGTTCGTACTCCGAGGTTCTCATTCCCTTCTTGGTTTCTCGTCAGATCTACGCCGGCGCCGGCAAGGTCCTGCAAACGGCCCGCGGCGCCATGTACTGCATCAGCCAGCGGGCTGAACACATCTGGGAAGGCGTGAGCAGCGCAACGACACGCTCCCGCCCCATCATCAACACCCGCGACGAACCACACGCCGACGCCGAGCGATACCGCCGCCTGCACGTCATCGTTGGCGACTCCAACATGAGCGAATACACGACCTTCCTCAAGGTTGGGGCGGCGTCGCTCATGTTGCGCATGCTCGAAGAACCAAACGTGGTGCTCCGGGACATGACGCTCGAGAATCCCATTCGGGCAATCCGAGAGATCAGCCACGACACCACCTGCCGTCGCCGGGTTCGGTTGGCCAACGGCCGCGAAGCCAGCGCACTCGAGATCCAATCCGAGTACTTCGAACGGGCCGTCCGTTTCTCCGAACACCACGAACTCGACCCCCTTGAGAAGCAGGCCCTGCAGATGTGGGAACACTGCCTGACCGGGCTCGAGAAGGACCCGTTCAGCCTGGACCGCGAGGTCGACTGGGTGATCAAGCACAAGCTCATTGAGTCCTATCGCGACCGCCACGACCTCTCGCTTGCAGATCCTCGGGTTGCCCTGGTCGACCTGCAGTATCACGACATCCACCGGCAGCGAAGCCTGTACTACCGCATGCAACGCAAGGGGCTCGTGGAGCGCATCTGCGACGACCACGACATCAGCCAGGCGGTCGAGAACCCGCCACAGACCACGCGGGCCCGGCTCCGCGGCGAATTCATCCGCCGGGCCAAGGAACGCCGTCGTGATTTCACGGTCGACTGGGTGCACCTGAAGCTGAACGATCAGGCCCAACGGACCGTGCTTTGCAAGGATCCGTTCCGCAGCCACGACGAGCGCGTCGACAAGCTCATCGCGTCGTTGTAGGTACACGGCCCCCGTCGGCCAGATCAGTACACTGCGCCTGTGTCCAAGCTCGAGCGACTCCTCAAACTCCTTGCGGTCCTGTTGGACACGGCAATTCCGCTGACCGGCGAGGAAATCCGTTCGAAGATCGGCGGCTACCCTGATGCCCAGGCGTCGTTTCGTCGGGCCTTTGAGCGCGACAAGGACGACCTCCGCTCCATGGGCGTCAACGTTCGCGTCGAAACCGTTCCCGGAATCGATCCGCCGATGGATGGCTATCGCGTCGACGCCGATGAGTATGCGGGACAGGACCCCGGGCTCGAGGCCGACGAATTGGCCGCCCTGCACCTCGCTGCAGCTCTGGTGCGGTTCGAGGCCGCTCCCGAGGACGCGTTCTGGAAGCTCGGCGGTGCCGATTCGGCGACCGATGCCCCCGAGGCCGTCACGACCGTGCCGAGCCCGGAAGAAGCCACCCAGCTGTACACGGCCATTGCTGAACGCCGGACGGTGGAGTTCACCTACCGGGGTCTCGACCGGGTCTTCGAACCGTCTCGTCTGAGCTTCAAACGAGGCCAGTGGTACGTGTCTGGCATCGATCGCACGCGTGAAGCCGAACGGGTCTTCCGGCTGGACCGCATCGACGGCGAACTCCGGGTGGGGGAGCCCGGTGCATTCGAACGTGTCGACGCCCGCGGGCCCGAACTCACCCGCACGTGGGAGCTTGGAGACGAATCGCCGGTGACCGCCCGGGTGGCCATCGACGCCGACGAGGCCATTTGGGCCCAGGTGCACCTGTCGGCCCAGGAAATCGTGGAGACCCGACCAGATGGATCAGTCGTGGTCGAACTCACGGTCAACAACACCAGCGCCTTTCGTGACTGGGTGCTCGAGTTCATGGACAATGCCGAAGTCCTCTCGCCGCCGGAACTCCGCTCGATGATGGTGAGCTGGCTCGGCGAGCCTGCCGGAGGTCCCTCATGAGCGCCGGACGGATCAATGCAACCGACCGTATGGCGCGTCTCGTTGCCGCCATCCCCTGGATCGTTGCCCAGGATGGGGCATCCCTCGATGCCATCTCGGAGCGCTTCGACTATCCCCGCGACCTGCTGCTCGATGACCTGCAGGACGTCGTGTTCTACGTCGGCGTCCCGCCATACACCCCCGACACGCTCATCGAGGTCACGATCGACGACGGTCTGGTGTGGATCAACTATGCCGACTGGTTCTCGCGTCCCATGAAGCTGTCGGGTGGCGAGGCTCTGGCGCTGTTGACCGCCGGCGAGACCGTCTTGTCCTTCGACCGCCAGGACGAGGCCGGTGCGCTGGCCCGCGGGCTCACCAAGCTGCGTCTCGCAACCGGGATCGAGGCAAACACGCTCGAGGTCAATCTTGGGGCGGCCAAGGACTCGGTTCTCCAGGATCTGCGAGACGCGGTGAACAACGGGACCTGCGTCGACATTCGGTACTACTCGTTCGCCCACGACGAACGCACCGAACGGCGCATCGAACCCTTCAAGTTCTTCCCGTCCGAGGGACACTGGTACGTGGCCGCCTATTGCCACCGTGCGCAAGGCGAGCGGGTGTTCCGCCTCGACCGCATCGAGCAGTTGGTCATGACGACCGAACCAGTCAGCCACACCGCCGACACGTTGAGCGAGACCCCGTTCTCCATCGAGAGCGCCCCCAGAGCCGTCCTGCGGCTCGCGTCGGACCGTCTCCGCCTTCTCGACAACACGCCCTATGACGAGCTCACTCCGGTCGACGACCAATTGGTGGAGGTCCGGCTCCCGGTCTCGTCCACCAGGTGGCTCGAGCGACTTCTCCTTCGCCTCGGAGCGGACGCCGAGGTCGTGCACCTCGATCCGGAGCTTTCGCACCTTGATCTTGCGGCCGCGCGGGAGCGGGTTCGCGCCCGATACGCCAACTGACGTCGTCCGAACAGGCATACATCACAGGGCCAGAGTTGGCCAGTACGCTCTACTTGCTGTGGCTGATGACAATGAGCAGATGAGCAGTTCGTCTGCTGACGACACCGACTGGATCAAGGGCCTCGTGGCCGAGGCGCTCATGCGAGCCTCCGACGACGAAGCGCCCATTGGTCAGACCACACCTCCGCAAGCCGCCACGGCCCCGCCTGTCCCATCGATGCCAGCATCTGGGCCAGCAACGTCGATCCCTTCTGTACCAGCAGCCGCTCCGAGCCTTCCAACCACCGCTGCACCACAGCCGTCGACGGAACCGCCCGCCGGGCCCGCATCCGCGCCGCCGCGAGTTGCGCCCACATCGCCACTTGTGGTTGGCCGCCTCGGTGCCGATACCCCAACCATGTCGCCGTCGCCGGAACCGGTTCCCACACAACCCGCAGCAATGGGCGTCCACCCGCTGCCCACCGATCGGCCGACCGCACTGATGAGTTCCGACTCGTCCACGGCAGCGCTCCTACAGCAGGCCCAGGGCGACACCCTCACCGATGCACCCGTCGCCGACCCGGTCATGATCGAGGCCGATGCCACAACCGAAGGCTTCCGTTCGTCCGACATCCGAACGGTCCTCGAGTGGCTGGCCGTCATTGTTTCGGCCCTGCTCGTGGCACTGCTGATCAAGGCCTTCGTCCTGCAAGCGTTCTGGATCCCCTCGGAATCCATGGAGACCACGGTCAACAAGGGCGACCGAATCCTGGTGAACAAGGTCAGTTACCGCCTGCACGAGGTCCGACGGGGCGATCTCGTCGTCTTCAAAAAGCTCCCCGGTACACCGGGCGACACCGACGATCTGATCAAGCGCGCAATCGCTCTCCCGGGAGAAACGATCGAGGTGCGCTCCGACGGCCGGCTCTACATCTGGGGTGCGGGCGAGACCGCTGAAGACGCACTGCTGCTCGAAGAGCCGTATCTGGACCCACAGAATGCCTTCCTCGCCGGCCCGTCAGCGAACGACGCACTGTCGGTCGACATCTGGGACGAACGCTGTGTCAACCAGCCTCGGACCCCCGGGCGTTGCACCCTGGGCGACGATCAGCTGTTCATGATGGGCGACAATCGCGGCTCATCATCGGATTCCAGGTTCTTCGGTCCGATCACCGAAGACCTCATTGTTGGGCGTGCGTTCCTGCGGATTTGGCCGCTGGGCGAGATCAGCTCCCTGTAGCCGATTCGGCGATCGCTTCCATCATCACGTCGGTGTGGTCCGAGAACACGCCGTCGATCCCCATCCGGAGCAGGTTGTCGAGAATTCGACGATGTTGGGCGTCCCAACCGAAACACAACCGCTCAAACCGATGGAACAAGGTGACCATGCCACCGCTCCATTCCTGTTGACGGAGGTTCACTCCGTCGATGCCGGCGTCGGCAAGCTGCGCGGCGCGCCGTTCCGGACCGTCGGTCATGGATTTCATGTTCGTGGAGTCGATCAGTCGGACGTGCGGGTCGAGCGAGCGCCACTCGGCCAGTTTCGTCCAATCCGGATGACACAGGAACAGCCGACTGCGGGTGACGGGGGAGAGGGTTCCCGCCCAGTCGAGCAGCGGCACCATGGCATCGTCGTCCTTGATGTCGATCGACAGATCCAGTGTGTCGGGGATGCGATCGAGGAGTTCGGGAAGGGTGATCATGGTGTCGGGCAGGTCGGAGCGCTCCAGCGAAGAGATCGCCCGCCGCCGGAGCCCCACCGTGCGGTCGTGGTTCAACATGAGCCCTCCGTCGGCGCTGATCCAGACATCGGACTCGATCCCTGAAGCCCCCAGACGAACCGCCAGGTCGAAGGCTTCGGACGTGTTCTCCGGAGCATGGGCTTTCGCTCCCCGGTGAGCGAAACCGATCGGAGGGTTGAGGCGAGAGGGAAGACGCATCGACATACCCCCCATCTTCGCAACTTTTCGTTGAAAACGCTGGTTTCTCCGCGAGGAACCCGTGGTGATGGGCCCAGGCCGGATGGTCGTGACGGCCCAGTTACCGGGAGGTGAAATAGTCCAGCCGATCCTCAAGGGTTTTCGTGTGCGGGCCGAATAGTTCCTTGTAAGCAAAGTGGGGTAAACGCACATGGCAACCATTCGAGCAAGCTGTCCAGATTGCGGCGACGTTGAGCTGACCACAGCCGACGTCCGCGTTCGCGTCTGTCTGGACGACGACCGCGGTGAATACCGATTCACCTGTCCCATCTGTTCGATGGTGGTCGTCAAGCCTGCGGAACATCGCACGATCGACCTGCTCGTCGCATCCGGAGTCCAAATGGACACCTGGACGTTGCCAGCCGAGCTCTTTGAGGCTCGCAGCGGACGGCAGATCAGCCACGACGACATCCTGGATTTCCATCGCATGCTCAATGACGAGGATGCGACTGCCGCAGCACTCACCGCGATCAGCAACGGGACCTGAAACCAGCGCTACACGAACGACTGCCGTCTGTGCTCCGGGGTAGACTCGCAGCATGTTGAACATCGGTGGTGGGGAACTTCTCATCATCTTTCTGGTGGCACTCGTTGTGCTCGGCCCGGGCAAGCTCCCTGAAGCTGCCCGTCAGGCCGGTCAGGTCATGAAGGAGTTCCGCAAGATCTCCTCGGGATTTCAGCGAGAGCTCAAGACCGCACTGGATGATCCGGTCGGCAAGGCGGTCACCTCGGCAACGGCAGCAGCAGCTGTCGCCCCCACAGCCGACGTGACCTCTGATGCCGAGCTCCCAGAGATCGAAACTCCCCAAGCCGACGATGCAGTGTCCGGAGATGATCCGGAAACACGACAGGCCCGCGCCGAGTCCATCGCCACGGCAACACCGGCCACGCCGGTCGTCAATGCTGCTGCCGATCCCTTCGCTGCCAAGGAGACCACCTTGTCTTCTCGGCCCGCACCGCCCGACCCGGCACCAACAACGATGGCATCGGCGTCCTCTGACGGTGTCGATTCTGCGGCGGACACCGCGGCTGCCGCAGTCGCCGATGTCGATGTTCCCGACGAAGGCGCGCCGAGCGATCGTTGATGAGCACCGAAGAACGCCCCCAGGGCGAAATGAGTCTCATGGAGCACCTCGAGGAGCTCCGTACCCGAATCATCCGCAGCGCGATGGCCGTGGCCGTCGGTGCTGTCGTGTGTTTCATCTTCCGGGGTCAGATCATCGATGCGATCATCGAGCCCTACTGCCAATCGCTCCCGGAGCGGGACAACGACGGGTTCGTCTCACAGGAGAACTGCCGGCTCTTCCAGACCGAGCCGCTCGAAGAGTTCAGTCTCGTGTTCACCATCGCCGCCTACGGCGGCTTCATCCTTGCGATACCCGTCGTTCTCTGGCAGCTGTGGAAGTTCATCGTTCCCGGGCTCTACCCACATGAGCGACGCTGGGCGATTCCGTTCGTGTTCAGCGGAGCAACGCTGTTTCTGTTCGGTTCCGCACTGGCCTACTGGAGCATTCCGCGAGCCCTCGACTTCCTGTTGAACTTTGGTGGCGACAGAATCGACAGCCTCCTCACACCTGGCCCGTACATTTCGTTCGTGGTCAAGATGCTTGTTGCGTTCGGGCTCGGTTTCCAGTTCCCTCTGGTCCTCATCTTCATGCAACTCATTGGCGCCGTTTCCACCCAGACGCTCAAGTCGGGCAGGCGATACGCGGTCGTCGGCATCGTCGTGCTTGTCGCGGTTCTGACGCCAAGCGGCGACCCCATCACCCTCATGGTGCTGTCGGTGCCCATGTACATCTTCTATGAGGCGTCGGTGCTGTTTGGCATCATCCACGCACGCAGAAAGCGGAAAGCAGCCGTCACCACCTGATGTCGGATCCCTTGTTCGGGCCGCCTCGTTCCTTTGACCTGGACCGGTTCCAGGTCGAGGCCATGGAGCACCTGGACGACGGGCGCTCCGTTGTTGTGTCGGCTCCGACCGGCAGTGGCAAGACCTGGGTTGCCGAATACGCCATCGCCAGAGCGGCATCGGTCGGTCGTCGCGGCTTGTACACCACTCCGATCAAGGCGCTCTCCAACCAGAAGTTCCGTGACCTGCGCGGATGGATGGGACGCGATTCCGTCGGCCTGCTCACGGGCGACAACTCCATCAATGGTGATGCCAGCGCCGTGGTCATGACGACCGAGGTCCTGCGAAACATGCTGTACTCCCAGCCGGAGCGGCTGGACAGCACCGACGTCGTCGTCATGGACGAGGTGCACTACCTGCAGGACAACTACCGCGGTCCGGTGTGGGAGGAAGTCATCATCCACCTGCCCGCACACATCCGCCTCGTGGCGCTGTCGGCCACTGTTTCCAACGCGGACGAACTGGCCGAGTGGATCTCCAGCGTGCACGCTCCGTGCGCTTCGGTCACCGAGACCACCCGGCCGGTCAGGCTGCAGAACAACTACTGCATCAGCGAGAAGCAGAACGGACGCCTGCATCTGATCCCCACGCTCAAGAAGGGCCGCAGCAATCCCGAGGGTCGCCGATACGACCCTGCACGCAGCGGCGGCCGAGACAACCGACGCAAAGGTGGACCGCCACAACGACGACCGTGGCGCACACCCCGGCGTGCCGAGGTCATCACCGAGCTGCGACGACGCAACCTGCTGCCAGCGATCACCTTCATCTTCAGCAGAGCCGGATGCGAAGACGCGGTGTCGGCGGTCCGAAGCGCAGGTATCCGTCTCACCGACGATGCCGAAGCCCAGCGCATCACCGAACACGTCATGCTCAAGACCGGGCACCTCAGCGAGACCGACCGAGCCGCCCTCGAATGGGATTCCTGGCTGGCCGGGTTGCAAGCTGGTCTGGCCGCCCACCACGCCGGAATCGTGCCGCTCTTCAAAGAGACCGTCGAGGAACTCTTCACGATGGGGCTGCTGCGCTCGGTCTTCGCAACCGAAACACTCGCACTTGGCATCAACATGCCGGCGAGGACTGTGGTGATCGAGAAGCTCTCCAAGTTCACGGGCGAGCATCACGAAACACTTTCACCGGGCGACTACACCCAGCTCACCGGCCGGGCCGGACGTCGTGGAATCGATGACGAGGGGCATGCGGTGGTCCTCTGGACACCGTTCACGACCTTCGACGACGTCGCGGGTCTCGCAAAGTCCCGGGCGTTCGAGCTGCGATCCGCGTTCCGCCCGACGTACAACATGACCTGCCACCTTGTGGAGCGTTACACCCGCAAGGACGCCGAAGAGCTCATGACACGCTCGTTCGGTCAGTTCCAGTCGAATCGGGCGATCGAGTCGCTCAACCAGCGGCGGGATCAGCTCCTTGCCCGTCTCGGCGAGGGCACGGCGACACCCACCGAGGCGGACACCAGCGATCGCGGCGCCATCGATTCAGCCCTCGGACGGCTGAAGCCCGGCGACGCCATCGACGTCGGCCGCACGGTCGCAGTCCTGTCCGTGGCCTGGCGGCGCAAGGCGGTCAAGGTCGAGGTGCTCGACGACGATGGCGAGGCCCACACGCTCGACGCCGACGCACTCACCGTTCCGCCGGTCGTCGTCAAGGCGCTGCGCCTTCCCGAACCGTTCAACCCGCACAGCCGGTCGCACCAGCACGACCTCGTGGGACAGCTACGAGCCGTCAAACGAAAGAGCAACAAGACCAAGGGCAACAAGGGCAAGGGCAACAAGTCCAACCGGTCCGGCGGAGCATCGACCAACGGCCACGACGATCCGCCAGCAGCGTCACAGGACCATGCGTCTCCCTGGCGAAGCGAGGAGCGCACGCAGGCCCGGCGCGAGCTCCGGCGCGTCGAGGCCCGAATCGAGCGACGGCGGGGCCAACTGACCGAACGGTTCGGAGCGGTTGTTGGTTTGCTCACCGAACTTGGGCACATCGACAAGTGGGAGCTCACCGAACGCGGCCGCATCCTCCTCGGCACGTTCCATGAGCTCGATCTGGTTCTGGTGGAGTCGCTGCTCGACGGGCATCTCGATGGCCACGATCCAGCCACATTGGCTGGGCTCATTTCCGGATTCGTGTACGAACGACGGCGCAACGACGACCCGCCGCCCGAGTGGTACTCCACGCCGGCTGCCGAATCTGCGATGTGGGGGATGGAAGTCACGTTGCGCAAGATCCAGCGTATGGAGTCCGCCTACGGACTCCCGGAGAGCCGGGACATGGACCCCGGTCTGTTCGCCGCAGCGCATGGCTGGGCGGCTGGGGGAGGGCTGGGCGACATCCTCGACGAAGAAGACCTCTCTGGTGGGGACTTCGTGCGATCCATGAAACAGGTCCTTGATCTTGTCTCCCAGGTGGCGGTCGTGGCGCCGAACCCCACGACCCGGAAGGCTGCGTCCACCGCACTCACCATGATGCAGCGGGGCATCGTCGACGCCCCGGTGGATGACGACGAGGCCCCGGCTCCGTGACCATCGAGCGTGGCGAGGATTGGGGGAGTCCCGGCTCGCTGCCGGCCGACGCTCCCATCGCAGGATCTGACCAGGAGCTGGCTCGGCTCTGGAACCCGGACGAGCATCGCCTCGTGGGGCTCACCGGCGGCGATCTTCACCGGACGGTGGGCGGGCGCACGACGGCCGCCGAGCTGCGCTCCGATACCGAGCGGGTCCGTCTCCCCATCGATGTGGGAGTGCTCGAGTACGGCGATACCAGCACGGTGTTCGTGGCGCACGTCGTCCGTCGGCGGCGGCTCTGGTCGGGCACAACGGTTGCGCTCATGAACGCCTCTTTTCGAGACGCCTGGAATGTCGCGCCACGAGGACACCCGAACGACGGCCGAATCGATGTCGTCGAATCCGGCCTGAGTTTGGGCGACCGGTTCAAGGCGCGGTCACGCCTCCCGAGCGGTCTGCACGTTCCACATCCGCAGATCAGCATTCGCCGGCAGACGTCTGGCGAGCTCCTCGTGCAGTCGGGGGATCGGCTCGAAGTCGACGGCGAGACAATCGCAATCGATGGTCGGATTCAGTGGCGTGTCGTGCCAGATGCCCTCACGATCGTGATCTGAGCCGGCCGGGACCCGAAAATGGTCTGCTGGTCCCTGCCAACGGAGTCCGGGCCCCGTAGCATCGAGCGCCGTGGGCGCATACGACGCAGAAGAGTTCAGCGCCGGCGAAGCAGACATTCTCCGCCGGTATTTCACCAACCTTGACCAGCCCGTTTTCGCACTGGTCAACCTTCCCGAGGTGGTCAAAGGGGCGCTGTTCGCCCGATATTCGCGCTCGCACAAGAGCCTTCGTCGCCTCTTCCTCGAAGAGTTCGTCGACGACCTCGACATCAGCGGGGACGAGTCCATCGATGCCACGATTGGCCTTCGGCGGGCTGAAGAGCTCTACGACCGGGTGTTCTTCCAATACGGCGACGATTCGGTGGCCCAGCTGGGCGGCGTCCACCTTGCGTGTGAGCAGGCCTCGAACGTGCTCACGAAGGTGCTGGAGTGGGGTCGGATCATGTCCTACCTGGAGCAGTCCACCAGGTACATCCGATACGACGAGCGCCTCGGGGGCCGGTACCGGTTCTACCGCGACGACGACATCCTCAACTCCACGCTCGGCACTCGATACATCGGCGAGATGGACCGTATGTTCGACACCTACAGCGGTCTCATCAACCCCATGGAGCAGTTCCACCGCGACCTGATCCCGCAGCGCGAAGGCGACGTCGACATCGCCTACAAACAGGCAATCCGGGCCAAGGCCCTCGATTCCATCCGTGGCATGCTCCCGGCGTCGTCGCTGTCGAACGTTGGCATCTACGGCAGCGGGCAGGCATACGAAGCGCTGTTGTTGCGTATGCGCTCCTCGGCACTGCCCGAGGCTCGTACGTACGCAGACCTCATGCTGGGCGAACTCCGGAAGGTGATCCCGTCGTTCCTGAAGCGCGTGGACCTTCCCGACCGAGGCGAGGTCACGAGTACCTACCTCGCCGACAACCAGGCCGCGGTCGCCGAACTGTCGGCGTCGCTGCTCGACACCACCGCCGAATCGCAGTCCGAAACCATGGTCGACCTGGTGGACTTCGACCCCGATGCCGAAGTCAAGCTGGTCACTGCGATGTTGTATCCCACGACATCGTTGTCCGAACGCGAAATCGTTCGTCAGGTGCAGGCCATGACGGTCGACGAACGACTGTCGGTCATGAAGGCCTACGTGGGTGAGCGCAAAAACCGCCGCCACCGGCCGGGTCGGGCCCTTGAACGGGTCGACTACCGATTCGACGTGCTTTCCGACTACGGCGCCTTCCGCGACCTGCAACGTCACCGCCTCCTGACAATCGAATGGCAGCCGCTGTCGACGGCGCACGGGTACGTGAAACCCGAATCCGTCTCCATCGCCGGTCACGATGCCGCGTTCGAGAGTTCCATGGAACGCTCTGCAACGTTGTACGAGGCACTCAAGGACGAGTTCCCGGCCCAGGCTCCGTACGCCGTGGCGTTGGCCTACCGGGTCCGCTACAGCATGCAGATGAACGCTCGCTCGGCGATGCACGTCTTGGAGTTGCGCTCCGCTGTACAGGGACATCCGGCCTACAGGTACGTGGCACAACAGATGCATCGACAGATCGCCGAGCGTGCCGGCCACAAGGCCGTCGCCGAGATGATGACGTTCGTCGATCACTCCGAAGAGGACAATCTCGAGCGGCTCGACGCCGAGAACCGGGCCGCAAAGCGCACCTGAATTCGGGGCGTTCAGAAAAAATGTTGGCGCAATGGTCGCCGTCGTGCGTTCGAGTGCCTATATTCCCCCCAGAGCTGCTCAACTCACTGAGGATCGATGGCTGACGAAGACCTTGTAGAAGACGACAACGAAGACACCGGCGAAGACGCTGAAGACCTCGATGACGACGATCTCGACCCTGACCTGGATGCGGACGAAATCGATTCCGACATCGATGATGATCTCGACGGCGATCTGCCGATCGACGATGACGAAGACGACGAAGACGAAGACGAAGAGGGCGCCGAGCCCGCCAAGAAGGCCGTTGCCGACGAAGACGACGACGAGGACGAAGACGATGTCGAGGCCGACCTCGACGTCATCCTGAAGGATCGTCTCGCATCGGGTGACGATGAAGAGGACGAGGACGAAGAAGAGGACGGCACACCGAAGCCGCCGGCCCCAACGCCAGGCAGCGACGTACCTGCGAAGTCCGAAGACGAGCGCACATGTGAGTCCTGCTGGCTGATCAAGCCGCTCATCCAATTCCCCGACGACGGCGTCATTTGCGTCGATTGCGCCTGACCAATCGCTCAAAAGCCTTGTACTCTGGGCGCCATGACAGGCGCTCAGAAGAAGGAATCCTCTGATCAGCTGCTCGACCTTCTGGTGTATGCACCCGTTGGTCTGGCGCTTGAGGCTCTCGACAACTTTCCCCGGCTCGTGGAGCGTGGAAAGTCGCAGGTGACGCTCGGGCGATTCGTTGCGAAGACTGCTGCTCGCAAGGGAAGCTCCACGCTCGAGGGGCTCGCCGAACGCGTCACGAACGAGGCCGGCCAGGTCATCGTCGACATCTTCGGCATCGACCTCACCCCTGACCAAACGCCACCGGCCCCAACAGCAGCTCCGGCACCCGTGGCGCTGGCTGACGCGAACGCCGATTTCCCCATCGCCGAGTACGACAGCCAGGCGGCGGCTCAGATCGTCCGCTTGCTTCCACAGCTCAGCAACGACGAACTGGCAGTCGTGGAGGCCCACGAGGCCGACAACCGCAACCGGGTCACCATTCTCCGCAAGATCGCACAGCTCCGAGACGCCGAGTGACCGAATCAATCGATGTCGGCTGCCGACAGGCCACCGAGGACGACCTCGACACGCTTGTTCTGCTCGACGGCGAAGGAGCGGCAGGAATCGACGGCGTTCGCGGCGGACATCTGGAGCGTCAGCTTCACGGGCGGCACGGCACGGTCCGCGACTCGTTCTCCGACGATCTCTCCGATCCGCAGACCACGGTCTTCGTTGGCACGATCGACACCGTCGTCGTTGGGCTCCTCGTCCTTCGACTGACCGAGTTGGTGAACGGCACCCGCATCGCGACCGTCACCGACCTGTTCGTACAGATTCCGGCGCGCGGGGTCGGCGTTGGCGAACGCCTTCTGGCTGGCGCGGTCGAACACGCCACCCAGACAGGCTGTGTTGGCATCGATGCGCGAGCCCTTCCGGGCGATCGTGCAACGAAGAACTTCTTTGAGAGCTTCGGCCTGGTTGCACGCTCAATCAGCGTGCACCGGAGCCTGGATCAGGACTGACCTTCGGTCTCCTGGGGTGCGTCAGCTGCGGCTGGAGCGGCCTCGGGCGCCGTCGTGGCCTCTGCTGGCGCAGTGGCATGCTCTGCCGGAGCGGCGGCGGTATCGGCGGCAGGAGCTTCCTGCGCGGGAGCCGGAGGAGCCGAAGCTGCAGGAGCTTCCTTGAACAACGCTGCGATGTGTGGGACACGCTTCGAGAGCTTCCGAACCGTCGAGCGCAGTTCATCGCTGACCTTGGACGGCAGCGCCTGTGGGTTCACCTGCTGCCTGACGGGGGAGTACGCCACGGCGTCGAGCACGGTGCCCCAACGCTCGGGAGCGGTATCGGCCGTCATGGACGCGCTGGCGGCCTCGGTCAGGCGAGTTGCCAGTTCGGCTGGAAGCGGCGCGCCGGCCTTGGGTGGACGCGACGACTGACGGAGCGCACGAACCGTGCGACCATCGCCGAGGAGGCTGTTCAGTTCGCTGAGCCACTTGCCATGCTCGGCTTCGACCCGGGCACTGAGCCCGGCCTTCAGCTGCTCGGCGAGCGCTCGGCCTTCTTCGTCCTTCGCCCCGTTCTCGGCGGCAACGACAACCTTGCGGATGTCGCGCAGGTCAACATCGCCAATACCGGCGAGGGCGGCCTCGGCGTTGTCACGCCACTCTGCGGAACGCAGACGTGGGAGCAAACGCTCACCGACGGCTTCGAGCATCTTGGGCGGAATCTCGGGTTGCGAGCGGGTTCGGGCGAGTTCGTTCTGCCGTTCGATGGTGGAACGCAGGCCGGGCACACCGTCTCGGAGCACGATCCGGGCAAGCGGACGCTGCATTTCCGGGATCTCGTTGAGCGCTGCATCGCGGTGAACACGCCGTGCGCGAAGCCGCTTCGGCTTGGCCTTGGGTGCCTGCTGTGGACGTTCCCGGCGCGGGCGATCGTTGCCCCCACCTCGACCACGTCCGCCACGGTTGTCGCCTCGGCCGCCACCCTCGTTGCGGTTCCGTCCATCGCGGCCACCGTCGCGGGAGCCACGGTTGTCGCGTCCACGACCTCCACCGCCGCCTCGGCGCTTGTCGCCACCGCGTCCACCGCGATCGCCGCGATCTCCACGGTCGTCTCGACCACGCTTGCCGACCAGCTGAGTGGTGACGCCGCCCTCGTCCCGGCCTGTGCCCAGGATCTCGAGCATCTCTGGCATGGAACGCTTCGCCTTCGGAGGCTGCACGCCAACGATTGTCACGCCATCGACGCCGAACTCGGCATCGGCACGCACGACATCGCCAACGGCTGCACCCTCGTACAGAAGCGATCCGTCGAGGTCGCCCTTGGGCTGTTTGGCTCCGGCGGCTCTCCATGTGTAGGAACCGTCTTCGCGTTTACTGGTGAGCTCTACTTCGAGGCGTCTCGACATACCAGACACGCTAGCCGTGGTTCGCCCGGGGGACCTCTTTGGGGAGTGTGTGAACGTGCCCGCGGCCCAGACCCGAACCGGGGCAGCTCGGCAGGCTCCGGATAACTCTGTGATTAACTTCACAGAAGCTGGGGATATCTCGGAAAAGCTGTCGACAACTCTGGGGATTTCATCAATGCCCTTGACGCATTCTGTTCGAGCCACAAAGGTGCTCTCAGCGACGGAGGAAGCGCAGCACGAGCGCCACCGGGGCTCAGCAGAACAACCGGGCAACCGGGAGCGACGTTGGGCAAAACGGAGGCAGGAAGACTGCGAAAAGCCCAGAGCAAGGGACACGGTTCGCAGCCGACACCACACCGACCACCGCCCTCGGGCAACGGAAGGCTGGTGGACGCAGCCTCAGACAACGGCTTCGGCCAGAGTCCGAGACCCGAAACAGAACTGCCCCGCCAGACGCAAGTCCGACGGGGCAGTGGTACATCGATGGAAACGGTATATCCGGAGAAGACGATGCGGGTGGATCCTGAACCGACCTTGAGACCCCTGAGCGGAGGCTTCGGCCAACGCCCAGGGGTCTCTACCTTTTTCCCGACCAGACCGTGGTGGGCGACATGACCAGCGGTACCCGAATCGATGTGTGGCTGTGGGCCGTCCGTGTCTACAAGACCCGGTCTGCAGCAAACACGGCCTGCGCCAACGGAGCGGTTCGCATCGATGGCGCCGTGGTGAAACCCAGCCGGGCAGTGAAGGCCGGAGACCGGGTCACGGCCCGACAGCGGGGTTTCAGCCGAGAGCTTGAAGTCGTCGAGACACCGTCGAAACGGGTGGGCGCGGCACTCGCTGCTGAGGCGTTCATCGACCACACGCCGCCACCTGAACCTCGGCCCGAACGTCCCGCTCCGGTCGCAACCCGAGAACCGGGGTCAGGTCGGCCGACGAAACGGGATCGGCGACAAATGGACCGGTTTCGTTCGGGCGAACCCGACGGCTGATGCGAGACTGAGGCCATGGCCCTCGACCACCAGTCTCTCAGTCCGGAACTCCACGACTTCCTCGTCGAACGGCATCTGGCCAGTCTCACCCTCGTCCGGCCCGACGGACGGCCACACGTGACGGCGGTGGGCTTCACCTATGACCCGGCCACGACCACCGCATTCGTGATCACGTGGGCCGGTGCCAACAAGGCCCGCCTGCTCGAGTCCGGAGGTCTGCCGGGCGCGCTCTGCCAGATCGACGGACGTCGATGGCTCAGCTTCAGCGGCATCGCAACGGTGTCGGACAAGACCGAAACGGTGGAGCACGCCGTTGCTCGTTACGCCGCACGGTATCGAACCCCATCGGAGCGACCGGACCGGGTCGTCATCGAGCTTGCCGTCAACCACCTCATGGGCAACGTCTGATCGTCTGGGTCAAGGGACCCATTCCTCCGGCAGCGTCTCATTGCCTGCACCCGTTGTCCGAATGGTACGGATACGGACGTGTCAAAGGAGACCCCACATGCGCGTGCACAAGACACCGCTCACCCGCCTCATCGCCTCAGCCGCAGGCGCAGCCCTGCTGTTCGGCGCCTGCTCAGCCGACAGCGACAGCGCTGTTCCTGAGTCGCTTGCGTTTGCAGCACCATCGGACGCATGCCCGGGCGACTACGTCCTTGGCATCGACGTGAACCTCGCCGAAGGCGTCGTCGAGTCGGCCGGACCGTTCTCCCTCTCGGTTCCTGCGGGCACGTACGACATCCGTGTCTCCTCGTGGGCCGATCTCGATGATCCGGAAGAGCCGAACGAGCGCTGGTACTTCACCGCCGATTCGGGCTACACCTCGCCGCTGACAACCGATCCGGGACCGAACAACGTCTGGAATCAGACCTTCAGCGGCCAGGTCATTGGCTCGGACATCAGCACCATCACCGTGGCGCACATGCTCCCCGGAGACTCGGTCAACAACTCGGTCGTGGCCAAGTGCATCTCGTTCACCGACGTGACGCCACCCGAGACCACCACGACCGCTGCGCCGACGACCACGGCTGCACCGACGACCACCACCATCGACCAGTCGGTGTTGGACAGCGCCACAGACACGACCACGACCACCGCAGCGCCAACGACCACGACCACGACGGCAGCGCCGGAGACAACCACCATCGCGGTGGCTGCTGCAGCTGCCGACCAGCAGCCCGAGACGCTTGCGCTCACCGGTCCGAGTGACCTGGCTGCCTCGCTGGCCCTTGTCGGCGGTGCGCTGACCATTGCCGGCATGGCCGCCCTTGCGGCGTCGCGTCGGGTCGAGGACGAGATCTGACCGTCTCCGTGACAGCCTCGGCTGTCTGAAACAACTCCAGACGTGTGACGGTGCCGGCGTCGGTTGACGCCGGCACCGTCGCGTCCCGGAACGAGACATTGCCGCTGTCCTACACTTCGCCCATGACTGATGACTGGTTCACGAAGTACGAAGGCCTCTCGTTCGAACGCAAAGACCACGGCGTCCTGTGGATGACGATCGACCGACCCGAGGCCATGAACGCCACGACCGCCGCCATGCACCTGGGCCTCAGCCGGGTCTGGGACGACATCAACGACGACGACGAGACCCGAGTGGTCGTGGTGACCGGTCGGGGCAAGGCATTCTCCGCCGGTGGAGACATGGAGTGGCTCGATGGTTTCATCGGCGACGCCGACGCGATTCGTGGTGTCATGCGCGAGGCCGGTGACCTCGTGTATCGGATGCTTCGGTGCGAGAAATTGATCATCTCTGCCATCAATGGCGTTGCGGTTGGCGCTGGCCTTGCGGTCGCGCTCATGGCCGACATCAGCCTCATCGATGAGGATGCCCGGTTCACCGACGGCCACCTGCGCATCGGTGTTGCGGCCGGCGACCACGCACTCATCCTGTGGCCCCTGCTTTGCGGCATGGCCAAAGCGAAGTACTACCTGCTCACAGCGGACTTCATCGATGGCCGCACCGCCGACCAGATCGGGCTCGTGAGCCGTTCGATGCCCGGCGATGAACTGTTGGATGAGGCACAGCAGCTGGCCGACCGGCTGGCCCAGGGGCCACAACACGCCCTCCAGCTCACCAAACGATCGCTGAACCTGTGGATGCAGCAGTCGGCTCCGGCCTTCGACGCAAGCCTCGCCTTCGAGATGCTCGGATTCCTGGGGTCGGAGAGTGCTGAGGGCGTCGCCGCAATGAAAGAACGTCGGGCGCCCGATTTCGGCTGACGAACGATTCCGGCAGTCTCCCTTCGCCCCTGACCGCCTCGAAAACGCTAGATTGAGCCGTCGTCCGGCCGACCGACAGGGCTGGGCGTTTCGATGACGTAAAGGTGTTCGAACGTGTTCCAGAAGGTTCTTGTTGCCAATCGTGGCGAAATCGCCGTTCGGGTCATTCGGGCCTGCCGCGAGCTCGGGGTCCAGACGGTGGCCGTGTACTCCGAACTGGATCGGGACGCACTGCATGTTCGGCTTGCTGACGAGGCCTACGCCCTGGGCGGCCAAACGGCGGCAGAGTCGTACCTGAACACCGAACGCATGTTGGAGATCATCCGCGAAAGCGGCGCCGAGGGTGTCCACCCGGGCTACGGGTTCTTCTCCGAGAACGCCGACTTCGCCCGGGCGATCGCCGACATGGGCGTGGCGTTCATTGGTCCACCGCCTGAAGCGATCGAAGTCATGGGCGACAAGATCTCGGCTCGCGAAGCGGCAGAGAAGGTCGACGTGCACGGCGTGCCGGGCACGACCGACCTCATCACCGACCCCGCCCAGGTTCATGCATTCGCCGAAGAACACGGCTACCCAATTGCGATCAAGGCCGCCTATGGCGGTGGCGGTCGCGGCATGAAGGTCGTCGGCGGCGCCGACGAGGTCGAAGCAGCAATCGAATCAGCCCAGCGCGAAGCCCTGGCCTACTTCGGGCGTGACGAGATCTACATGGAGCGCTACCTGAGCAACCCCCGCCACGTCGAGGTCCAGATCCTCGCCGACTCGCACGGCAACTGTGTCTCGCTCGGCACCCGAGACTGCTCGGCCCAGCGTCGCCATCAGAAGCTCATCGAAGAAGCCCCAGCGCCCGGAATCGACCCAGCCATCCTCGACGACATGAGCGCCGCCGCGATCGCTGTCGCCCGAGGCTGCGACTACACCAACGCTGGCACCGTCGAGTTCCTCTACGAAGACGGCAAGTTCTACTACCTCGAGATGAACACCCGGCTACAGGTCGAGCATCCGGTCAGCGAGCTCGTCACCGGTGTCGATCTGGTCGAGCAGCAGCTGCGCGTCGCGAACGGTGACGAACTGCCCTTCACCCAGGAACAGATCACCATCACCGGGCACGCAATCGAAATCCGCATCAACGCCGAGGACCCGGCCGAAGGCGCCTTCCTGCCCTCGCCGGGCCCCATCACGACGCTTCGGGCTCCCGACGGGTTCGGCACACGCTTCGACACCGGATACGAGTCGGGCGACGAAATCAGCCAGTACTACGACAACCTCGTCGGCAAGCTGTGCGTGTGGGGCCATGACCGTCCCACGGCAATCCGTCGGGCTCTGCGCGCCCTCGACGAACTCGTGATCGAGGGTGTCGCCACCACGATCCCAGCGGATCGCGTGATTCTTGCGTCACCCGAATTCGGTTCGGTCACTCACTCCACCAACTGGGTCGAGAACGGCCTGGACCTCACTGGCGTGAAGTCCACGGCAACAGCAGCGCCCGAGACCGACGACGACGTCCCACGAGTCATGAAGACGGTCCCGGTCGAGGTCGATGGCCGGCGTTTCGACGTTCGCATGTGGGTTCCCGAAAGCACCGGTGGAGCGGTTGCTGCTGCACCAAAGCGTCGCCGAGCCGCCGCCAGCAGCGGTTCAGGTGGGGGAGCGGGCACCGGAGAGATCGCAGTCCCCATGCAGGGCACGATCGTTCGTGTGAACGTGGCAGCCGGCGATTCCGTGGAAGCTGGCGATGCGCTCGTGGTGCTCGAAGCCATGAAGATGGAGAACAACATCGACAGCGACGTCACCGGAACCGTCAGCGACGTTCGTGTTGCCGAGGGCGACAGCGTCGGCGCCGGCGATGTCGTCGTGGTGATCGAGCCCGCATAGGCAACGTTCGTTCGCCCCGAGCCGGTCAGCCGAGCGCGGCAATGACCTCGGTCGGGGCCTGAACCAGTTCGATCAGCACTCCCTCTCCCGACAGCGGAAACTCGTCGTTCCCCTTCGGGTGGACGAACACGATGTCGTGACCTGCGGCCCCCGGGCGAATTCCGCCGGGGGTGAAGCGCATGCCCAATTCGGTGAGCCACTCGACGGCCGCCGGAAGGTCGTCGACCCACAGCCCGATGTGGTTGAGGCTCGGCTCGTGCACCTTCGGGCGAGCGTCGGGATCGAGCGGCTGCATCAGGTCGACCTCGACCGCATGTGCTCCGGCTCCGAGACGCAGGATGTCTTCCTGCACGTTCTCGGACTCGCTGGTGTAGTCGCCAACCTTCTCGACGCCAAGCGTGTCGACCCACAGCGAACGGAGGGCGCCCAGGTCCGTGCTGCCGATGGCGATCTGCTGCAGTCCAAGAATGCGAAACGGTCGATCGGTCATGCTGATGCTCCTGCGTGGTTGCTGACGAGGTCGACGACTTCGGCTGCTGCCTCCGGAATGTTGGTGCCGGGTCCGAAGATGCCAGCCACGCCAGCTGCCGTCAGCTCGTCGTAGTCCTTGGGTGGGATCACGCCTCCGCAGATGACCGCGGTTTCCGATCCCTCCGAGCGCAATGCGTTGATGAGCTCTGGGACAAGCGTGAGGTGTCCGGCCGCATGGCTGGACACGCCGACCACGTCGACCTCGTGCCGCAGCGCTTCGGCGGCGGCTTCCTCCGGGGTCTGGAACAGTGCGCCGACGTACACGTCGAAGCCCATGTCGGCAAAGGCTGTTGCAATCACTCGTCCGCCCCGGTCGTGACCGTCCTGACCCATCTTGGCGACGAACATGCGGGGCCGCCGCCCGTGGGCAGACTCGAACCCTTCGATCGATGCGGTGATGGCTGCGTACTCGGGATCGCCTTCGTACGCCTTCGCATACACGCCGGAGAGCAGCTGTGTCTGCGCCTGATGCCGTTCGAAGACCGCCTCGAGCGCGTCGGACATCTCGCCGACGGTGGCCCGGGCCCGAGCGGCTGCAACGCAGGCTGCGAGCAGGTTGCCATTGCCGACGGCTGCGTCGGTGAGGGACGCAAGCGCCGTCTCCGTGGCAGCGGCGTCGCGCTGTGAGCGGATCTCTTCGAGTCGCCGTACCTGTTGGGTTCGGACCTCGGTGTTGTCGATGTCGAGCACGTCGACGGACTCGGCCTCGTCGGCCGTGTACTTGTTCACCCCGACGACCGTGTCGGTGCCCTGATCGATTCGGACCTGGCGCAAAGCGGCAGCTTCCTCGATCCGGAGCTTGGGCACCCCTGATGCAATCGCCTGCGTCATACCGCCCATCTCTTCGACCTCGGCGATGATCGACCGAGCTCGGTCGGCGAGGTCGGCGGTCAGCTTCTCTACGTAATAGCTGCCGGCCAGCGGGTCGACCGTCCGGGTGACTCCGGTTTCCTCGGCGAGGATCAGCTGGGTGTTGCGGGCGATACGGGCCGAGAACTCCGTGGGTAGCCCGAGCGCCTCGTCGAAGCTGTTGGTATGCAGGCTCTGGGTCCCGCCGAGCACCGCGGCCATGGCTTCGAACGCCGTGCGCACGACGTTGTTGTGCGGGTCCTGCTCCGTCAGCGACACCCCCGACGTCTGACAGTGTGTGCGCAACATGGACGACTTCGGATCGGCCGGCTCGAACTCGGCCATCAGCTCGGCCCAAAGCAGTCGGGCGGCTCGCAGCTTCGCGATCTCCATGAAGAAGTCCATGCCAATGTTGAAGAAGAAGCTCAGCCGGCCGGCGAACGCGTCGACATCGAGGCCCTTCGATATTGCGGCACGCACGTACTCGAGTCCGTCGGCGAGGGTGTACGCCAGCTCGAGGTCGACGGTCGCTCCGGCCTCCTGGATGTGGTAGCCGGAAATGCTGATGGAGTTGAACCGCGGCATCTCCTGCGAGGTGTATTCGATGATGTCGGCCACGATGCGCATGCTTGGCTCGGGCGGGTAGATGTACGTGTTGCGAACCATGAACTCTTTGAGGATGTCGTTCTGGATGGTTCCCGACAGCTGCGCCTGGGACACGCCCTGCTCTTCGCCGGCGACGATGTAACACGCCAGGATGGGAAGCACTGCACCATTCATCGTCATGGAGACACTCATCTGGTCCAGGGGGATGCCGTCGAAGAGGATCTTCATGTCCTCGACCGAATCGATGGCCACGCCGGCCTTGCCCACATCGCCGATGACACGAGGGTGGTCCGAGTCGTATCCACGATGTGTGGCGAGGTCGAAGGCGACCGAAAGGCCCATCTGTCCAGCAGCCAGGTTCGCTCGATAGAAGGCGTTCGACTCTTCCGCGGTCGAGAAGCCTGCGTACTGACGAATGGTCCACGGACGGTTCGTGTACATGGTCGACCGCGGGCCCCGAACGAAGGGAGCCTCGCCCGGCAGCGAGTCCAGATGGTCGACACCGTCCAGGTCGGCCCGCGTGTACAGCGGCTTGACCTCGATGCCCTCCGGAGTCAACACGGTGAGGTCGTCGGGATCACGCCCCTTCAACTCACGCTCGGCCCGTTCTTTCCAACCCTCGATTGTCACGTCATCCCTCTCGCTCTCGCCAGATGTTACTGAACGCCGGGCGCAGGTAAGAGGTTGTGAACATTCGGGAAACCGACCGGGTGTGCCGCACTGCGGGCGCTACCATTTTCCTCATGAGCCTTCGTCGCAGTCTTGCTGCTGCCACCTTCGCCGTTGCTCTCGCAGCGTGCGGTGGTGCAGACGCAGTTGAATCTGCTGGCACCTCGGCTCCTGAAACCACCACCGAGGCGCCAGCCTCCGAGGAACAGAGCTCAGCCGAAGCCGTGCCGGTCGTCTACGACACCGTCGCCGGCGGCCAGCTGGACTTTGGCAGCCTCGAGGGCCAGGACACGGTGTTGTGGTTTTGGGCACCCTGGTGAAGCACATGCAAAAGAGAAGCCGGTGCGGTCGCATCGGTACAGGAACAATTCGGAACCGACGTGAACTTCGTGGGAGTCGCCGGCAGAGATGATCTGTCGGAGATGCAGGACTTCGTATCCACCTACGGGGTCGAAGCGTTCGACCACATCGCCGACGAGGATGTCGCCATCTGGCGTGAATTCGGTGTCACCAGCCAGCCTGCGTTCGTCTTCATCGACGATGCCGGCGAGGTCGAGGTGCTCATCTCTTCCCTCGGTGAAGATGGGTTGATCGAAAAGGTCGAAGCGCTGCTGTCGTAGCCAGCCATGGTCTGGCTACCGATAGACACACAACGGTTTGAAATGGGATCGCAGGCCCTTGCGGGACGATCCGACGATGACGAAGGCCCACCACGGCTCGTCACGGTCGGCTCGTTCCGATTGGCCGCGCACCCGGTCACCGTGGAACAGTTCGCTATTTTCGTTGATGACACGGGGTTCATCACCACAGCCGAGGAGGCCGGAACGGGTTTCGTGCGCTCTGGCGGCGACTACCTGCTCACGGCTGGCGCCGATTGGCGTCACCCACAAGGTCTCAACAATCCGTCCGCCCAGAGCCAGTCAGCCGTGGCGCAGGTGAGCTGGTACGACGCCAGCGAGTTCTGCCGGTGGCAGTCCAGCAGCCTCCCAACCGAGGCCCAGTGGGCAAGTGCATCGATGCATCACACGATCACGGCACAGGCCGTGTGGTGCGCAGACTTCTACGACCCCACGTTCCACAGAGACGAGCAGCGAGTCAACCCGACCGGTCCGATTTCCGGGTTGGAACGCGTGGTTCGGGGTGGCCACACGCGGCGAACCGCTCGCACGCACCATCTGCCCGACATGTCCACAGACGATGTCAGCTTCAGGCCCGTGGCTGCTCCGGTGTTCGACCACTGAGCGGGTTCCAATTCCATACGTCTGGATAAGGGTCGATCGGCCCTCACCCCGTGTCGTCATGTGACCGACTCAAGCACGCAGAATCTCTTGGCGGGAATGGCGGAACATGGCAACGGTACCGACGCGGGCGGCCGCGGTACAACAGAAAGATCGCAGCATTCGCATGCACGCGACGGCAGCGAGTGCCGTTGGCATCGTGCATCTTGGATGGCTCCTCGTCGGTGGCCTCGGCACCTGGTGGATCGCTGTCCCGTTCCTCGTTCTCGAGGGCTGGGGTCTCGCACAGTTCGGCCTCCGGGCGATGCTGTCGTGGGACACATCAGCACCGCAGGCAGAGCCTGAATCACATCCCGAAACCGTTGATCGCGACGTCGACATCGTCGTCACGTGTACGTTCCACACGCCTGAGGAGCTGGAACGAACCCTGGTGAGCTGCCGCAGCGTCCGTCACCACCGTCGAACGATCGTGACCATGCAGACCGCACGGCCGGAACTGCTCGAAATCACGCAGAGCTTCGACGTGGACGTCGTGGTCGCCGAGGGAAACCACGTCGATGGCTTCTGGGCCGGGGCCCGAACGAGCCCGTTTGCCTTCTGGCTTGAAGCGGGGCAGGTGCCGATGCCCAATTGCATCGAGGCGCTTGCCCCAACGTTTTCCGACGCAGGCGTGGCCTACGTACAGGCCGGCATTGGCCAGTTGAACACGGACTCTTTCGCTCACCTGCGAGGCGGGCGAGACGAAGACGCCTTCCAGAGTCGGGTCGTTCAGCCCCGCCTTGGTTCGAGGGGAGAGGCGTCGTGGCGTGGCGGTGGTTCCATGGTCCGGACGCTTGCAATCGCCAGCAGTGGCGGGTTCGATCCAAACGATCAGGCATCGCTGCAACGAGCCATGATCCGCCTCCAGGGCAACGGATGGAAGAGCCACTACTGCGCTGAACCGGTCGTGGTGCACGCAGCCGCACCGGACTCGCTCGGGGCGTACCTGATGGTTCGGCGTCGCTCCGCAATCGAACTGCTTCGGGTCTTCCGCACTCCCGAGAACCCCCTGCGTCACGCTGGCCTGAGTCGCCGCCAGCGACTTGATCACCTGGCGCTGGCCCTTGGATTTGCGAGCAGCGTCCGCCAGCTGAGCCTGACCCTGTTGTTGATCGCGATCCTCCTCACAGGGGCGGTTCCCTACAGCGGGACCGGCGGTGTTTGGGCGGCCGTCTGGGTACCCGCACAACTCCTCATGGTGCGTGCCAACCGGCTTTTGGCGCGGGGAACCATGGAGCGTGGGGATTGGACTCGACAGGCGTGGCGGACACTTGCGGCAGATCTCAACGCCTTCGCTACGGTGCTCGGGCTTCGTCGCCGTGTGGTGGCCTTCTACAAGACATCTGGTTCAGGCTTCGGCGCGCTCGAGAAGATGCGCCTGGCGTCGGTTGTGCTGATCGTTCTTGATCTCGCTGTGGTGGCACGGGGACTGACCCTGATCTGGCCGCGAATCCTTCCCCGATTCTCCATGTCCGGACGCATCATCGCCTTGGGAGTGGGCCTCATGGTGATCGTCGCTGTGGTCGACGTGCTGCAGGTCGCCGTCCGCCGAAAGCAGCGACGTGCCAGTTTCCGACTCTCCACGGATCTCGTGGCGGTCATCGATGGCCATCTCGTGCATGTCGTCGACCTTGCGGTCAAGGGGCTCGGTTCGCATCTTCACGGCAGTTCCTGTCCGTTCGAACTTGGTCAACGGGTGCCGATCACCCTGCGTCTTCCGGAGAACAGCGATGCGGAACAGACCCTCGAACTCGATGGTGTCGTCCGCTCTCTGGTGGACCGCGGCGATCATCAGCGCGTCGGGCTGCAGTTCGGTGACCTCTCGCCTGCGGTCCGCACCGGACTCATCGCGTATTGCGCAGTTGGGCACCATACGAATGCCGAGAAGACGGAGGCGCACGACGTCGACCCCAGCCGGTTCGAGGTTCGAGCGCCCCGAGGAAAGCTGACCAAGGTCGCATCTGTTGCGGCGATGTTCGTTGGCGTCGTCGTGCTGTTCGCTGGCCCAGCGGCGCCAGCAGCACTGGCCGATGTCGTCACCACCACGTCGGTCTGCCTCCAAACCTCGACCGGAGCTCCGCTGGCGGGAGCGTCAGCCGGCTTCCAGTACGACGAAGCGTGGCACTCGATTGGTGTCACCGGCGAGGACGGCTGCGTCGAGGGCCAGATGCCCGGCAAGAAGACCCGGGTCGAACTCGTCCATCAGGACATTCGGCAGGTCATTCGTCAGGATCTTGGCACCGAACCACGGGTGCAGTTCTCCACGATCGCAGTCGGCATCTCGCTGACGGATCCCTCAGGCGGGCCCTTGGCTGACGGAGCGGTCCAGTTCCGAAGTGCGGGCACCTGGAAGCCGGTTGGCGTCACCGATGAAACCGGGGCGTTGTTCATCGAGATCCTTGCAAGTCGTCGCCCGTTCACCATGACGCTCGACGGTGTACGAGCCGAGCAGACGGTCGATCTGCGCAAGACCGACGCCGTCTCCTTTGCCACAGCACCGTTCCAGGTATCGTTGCACGACTCCACCGGAGCCCCGGTCGAAGGCGGCGCGGTGGAGTACCGCGGTGACGACTGGATCTCGCTCGGAACGACCGACGCAAACGGGATGTTGAGCGGGGAAATGCTGCCGGGACGGGTGCGCTTCGCCATGGCTGCGCACGGTGGCCGCACAACCATCCGTCAACAGCTCTCGGCCGATTCGAGCGTTCGATTCCAGACACTTCCGGTGACCATCGACTTTGCTGACTCCACCGGTGCACCGCTGGCTGGTGCGCTCGTGGAGCTGGACAGCGCCGGTTGGGGCGAACTCGGGACCACGGACGAGACCGGCCAGATCCAGACGGAGCTGCTCCCACAGACCCGTTCCTTCCGCGTCTCGCATGGCCAGCGGCGAGTTCGGATCAGGCAGGACATTGCCAAGGATCCGGTCGTCCGGTTCCAAACGGTGCTCGCCAGCGTTGCCGTTGCGTCCCTCGACGGGTCCCCGCTGGTCGGCGTGCCGATCGAGGTGCATGGTTCCGAGTGGGATGCGCTCGGCTCCACCGACGCCACCGGCCATCTCGAAGCTGAACTACTTCCCGTCCGAACCAGGTTCCGCGTAAGCTGGGGTGGGCTTCGGAGCCAGGTTCGACAGGATCTCGCATCGGAACGCAACGTGCAGGTGTCAACGGTCGAGGCGATCATCCGAGTCGTCGACTCGACGGGCGAGCCAATCGTTGGCACGCAGGTCGACCTCAACGCACAGCGGTGGACTTTCATGGGTCGGACCGATTCGCAGGGAGAGGTCCGAAGGGAAGTCCTCCCGACATCGATCGGCTTTCGGGTTCTTCACGATGGGTTGCGGAAGTTCACCCGAATCAATGCGGCGGTCGCTCCAGAGGCCGAGTTTCAAACCGTTCCGCTTCGAGCCGACGAGCCCGGAGGAATCGTGGAGTTCAAGGCCGGAAGCTGGCGTCCGTTCAGCGATGGCGTCGAGGTCCTGCCGGTACGACTCCAGATTCGACTCGCGGACGGAAGCAAACGAACCGTGAATCTGGCGGCGAACTCAGTGAACCATCTTCCGTCGGGCACGGTGGAACCGCTGCCCGAGGCGGGTGGAGATCTCGAGATCTCCGGCGCGGGTGCGCTTGCGGACGCTCCGTCAGACTCTGCTGCGGCGGGCGAGACCACAACGACGACCAGCGTGGTCGGCGCAACCTTGTCCACCAATGCGGCTCCGACCACGATTTTCGACGCAGCCGAGAACGCCAACGGCCTGTCTGCGAATGGCGGCGTCACGACGCCCACGGAGCCCGGCGAGTCGGTCGAAACGACGGTTCCCGATGCGGTCGACGACGAGGCCGCTGCCCTTCAAGACACCGCCGATGGATCGGTATCAACAACGGCAGCACCTGGCACCGTTGCCTCAGTGGCATCCACGTCTTCGACGGTTGTCGCTTCGACATCGACGTCCTCGGAGCCCCCGGGAACAACCTCCACAACCGTCGCGGCCGCAAACCAGCCGACGTCCACCGCTCCGACCACCATTGTCGAAGATCTGCCAGAGACCACTACGGTGCCTGCTGCCGACGACGCCGTGACGACGACAACGATCCTTGCAACCGCTGATCCCGAAACGGCATCGACGACCGAGCCCGCCGATGCCGGCACCTCGGCCACGTCGACCACCGAAGCGGTCGGTGGTGGAGACCTCGACAGTGACGAACTCGAAGACGGTGAAACGGAGGTCGCCGACTCGGGCAACACCGAAGACGCGCAGGAAGAGAACTCCGAGCAGGATGCCAGCGGGGGAGAGGTCGCCGATCAGGAGATCGTGCAGGAGGTGGCTGGCGCCGTCATCTTTGCGACGCCGGGCGAATTGTTCGATTCCGCTGCGGTGGCCACAACGTTCACCTGGACCAGTCCCGATGCGCATACCGATCGGGTTCTGGAAGTATCGCTCGAAGACGCCGCGGTCTATACCGACGTCGGAACCGCATCCACGGTTGGGTACGCATTCCGTGTCGACAACCTCACCGACATCGACCTTGACCACGGCTCGACCGTCGAACTTCACCTACCAGCGGCAGCGGAGCTCACTGCCGAATCGCAGGAGGAATGGGAGTGCGATGCCAACGGAACAACCTGGCGTTGCACACACATCGGACCTCTGCTGGCAGATTCGTCGTCGACGATTCATGTCGCAGCGGCACTCCCCAAGCCCGACGTTCTGGCCATCAGCAGCGGCGAGCGGAGCGCCGACTTCGTGGTACTCGCTGCAGCCGCGGCGATCATGCTCGGGACGCTGTATGGCGGTGTGGCGATTTCGGGCCGACCGCGGCAGAGGTAGGGTCTGCGAACGTCGCCACGGAGGTTTTCGCATGATCGTTCGTTCGTTGTCCGACCTGAAGGCCCAGGGACGGTACGCCGAGAAGCCCGGTGTTTGGACAAGTTCCCGCTACCTGATGCGTGACGACGGCGTCGGGTTCACCATGACCCAGACCACGGTCGCTGCCGGCCAGAAGCAGCTCATGGAGTACAAGAACCACATCGAGGCCAACCTGATCATCGAGGGCGAAGGTGTGGTCGAGGACATCGCCACTGGGGAGAGCCACGAGCTGTCCCCAGGCGTCATGTACACCCTCGACAAGCACGATCGCCACGAGTTGCACGCCCATACCGACATGCGAATCGTGTGCGTGTTCACCCCGGCACTCGTGGGATCAGAAACCCACGACGAGGACGGCTCGTACCCCATCCTCTGAATCCTTCGACCGCAGGAGGCCCACCAGGGCCAAGCGACCAGACAAATCATCCAAAATGTAACCTGGCACCTAAACGCCGTTAGGGGTCAGACCCCTAACCCGGTTCAGGGGTCTGACCCCTATCTACGTTTGGGGGTCTGACCCCTGTGGCTCTGGCGTCCGATGGTGATTGCAGTAATTTCAGCTGATGCATCTGCCGAAGGCCCTTGTTGCGAAGATCTCGTGATGGCCCTGTCCCCGAACGCCTCCTCGATGTCCGACGGTCTCACGCTCGGCTTCATCGGCACGGGGGCGATCGCCGAGGTGCTGATCGATGGACTCATCGATTCTGCGGGACATCGTGGGCGGATCCTGACCTCTCAACGCTCCAGCCAGCGGTCAGCTGCGCTGAATGAACGGCATGCAACTGTCACCGTCCACTCCGACAACCAACAGATTGTTGACGAGAGCGACGTCGTCTTCCTCGCGACCCTCGTGGGACAAGCCGAGGCGGCGCTCTCCAAACTCACGATCGATTCATCCACGGTTCTCGTCAGTCTTGTGGCCGGGCTCGACTGTGCGACGTTGCAGGCAGCCGTCGGTGCCGAGGATGTACCAATTCATCGCATCATCCCCATGCCGCCCAATCGTTTCGGGCTGGGCCCAATACCGCTGTTTCCTCCGTCGTCCGATCTGGAGTCGCTCCTTGCCGGTATCGGAACGGTCGTTCCTGTCGACGACGAGGCCACGTTCGCGACCTTCGTTGGGAGTAGCGCTCTGATGGGTCTCTTCTTCGAGTTTCTCGCAACGAACTCCCGGTGGATGCAGCGAAACGGCGTCGATTCCGATCACGCCTCCCGCTATACATCGGCCTTGTTTCACGGTCTCGCAGCCGAGGCGTTGAGCGATCCGACCGAGCTGTTGGGGCTCGCCGATGCCTGCCTCACTCCGGGTGGACTGAACGAACAAGTGTTGTCAGCGACCAGAGCGAACGGCCTTTTCGACGCCATCGATCTGCAATTGGATGCCATCCTGGAACGGATCACCAACGACTGACCGGGCAAACGTGGATTGGGCAAGCGAGAGAACCCAGGTCCGTGGTCGAGGTCGTCGGTCTGTTCCACGAGAAGGTGACAGGTGAGGTCCGGTACCGATGGTGTCGGGCACCCAACCGCGTTTCGGGGTCAGACCCCCAGATCCGTTTAGGGGTCAGACCCCTGGCGGGCTGTGGGTGGATCTACACATTGCGGAATTGGGATGGGAGCGGCACCCTCGGGTTCGCGTCGTGCGATCGGACGGCGTGTCGCCAGCCCAATCGCAACGAGAGGACGCCGTGTCGGCAGCCGAGCCCGCTGAGGCGCCACAACTGACTCCAGAAGGCGCTGAGCTCCTCCGAGACGTGCTCGCCAGGCACAATCCGAACACCCGTTGGACAAACGCCAACGAACCGCCGCCCGTGGATTTGGAAGAACAGATCGAGAGCGACGCTTCAGCGCCTCAGCTTGGTCGCTCCGCATCACTTGCGATCGTGGCCGTCGTGGTGGTTGGCGGACTCATCGGCCTGTCATCCACCCTGTTCAACAGCCCGGGGATTACACAACGCGAGCCTGGACCGTGGAGCAGCGCAGCGGCCGTCGAAGCCGAAGTTGCAGGAGTCAGCCTGGATCCCGAAGCGGGCGAAATCAGCGCGAACTCCGAAGTTGCCGCAGCAGGCGTGGGGTCCGAAGCGGATGACCTCGGCGAGGCCTCGGATCCAGCGACGTCGGACCGAATAGCTCCACCAACCGATGTGACGAACTCGCCGCCTGCCGATGAAGCACCCGAGGCCGGGCCAGCTCCAAACGATATGACCCTCACCGTCTACTCCTCGGCCCTCCAGGACACAGGAGTGGCTGCATTTGCCGTCCGCGTTTCGCAGGATTCGGGCTCAACGGTCTCGACCTCCGCCTTTGCCGCACAGGTGGAACAGGACGGCAAGACGATCCCAGCGGACATACGGTTCGAACAGAACGACCTACCTGCTGATGGGGGCTCGGCTGTCGCAGTCGTACGAGCGCCGGTCGCGATCGACGGCTCCGCCGAAGTCGTCCTGCTTTGGCTCGGTACGGAAGTCGCACGCGCTGCGGTCGTCGATTCTGCGAACTGACTTCTTCGCAAGCCATATCAGCGGCACGGACCGCCATGGACGGCTTCGACCAGCTCTTCGACGGGCGGCCGGTCGTCGGGGCCGTCGCCCCAGAATCCGTACGCGAGCACACCACTTGGGTCGATAACGAAGTCCCCGCCAAGTTGCAGGGAATCCTCTGTTGGGGCTCGGAGTCCGGAGAGTCCATTCTCGCGGAAGAGCTCCAGGTACCGACGGCCGGCCTGCAGGCCCCAGACGCGCCAGACAGAACCCCGACCCAACCCGAACCGGCGATAGGCGACCCGGTCGGCATCGACGAGAATCGGGTAGTCCAGCGGTTGCCTGGCGATGTACTCCCGTACCCGTTCCGGATTGCCAAAAACGACCAGAACCACTTGGGCATTTGGGCCAAGCTCTGCGAGCCGGTCGCTCACGGCGACGGCGTGGGCTGCGCACGGCAGTCAATGCGTGTGACGGTGAAAGATCAGGACCACGTGCTGCTCGCGCTGATCGCTCAGCCTCCAGAGCTTGTCGTCGATGTCCTGGAGAACAATGTCGGGCGCCAGTTCACCGACAAGGGGGCGCTGTAGCCGAGAGGCGGCTCGACGAAGAGCAAGCGGCTTTCGTTCCATGTCCGTACCAACCCCGATTCACGCTGGCACCATTCCGACATCATCCAGCCGCGTAGGCCTCCAGCTGCAATGCCACCGCCTGACGGTACTCGGCGGCTCGTCGGATCTTGAGATCCTCGAAGCCGCGAACCTGGTCAGCGAGGTGCGCGATCCTGGCCGCATGTTCGAGGGTTTCGGGTGTCAGCCCAGCGAGCAGCATGTCGATCGTCGCTTCGTACTCGGCCAGAAGCGCCCGTTCGAGTCGACGGACCTCGGCGCGACCGAAGGGATCGAAGGCCGTTCCGCGGACCCGCTTTCCTGCTGCCAACGCACGCATTGCTGGACGCGACCGATGACCGAATCGGAGCTTCCGACCCATGCCTCGAGCCCGAAGCGCTGGGGGGTGCAGGTGCCAGGTGGCTGTCTTGTCGGTGCCTCCCACCGAGCGGACGGTCTCGCTTCCTTCGGACCCGAGCAGGAGTCGAGCCACCTCGTACTCGTCCTTGTACGCCATGAACTTGTGGAGTCCGTGCGCGACCGCAGCGGTCAACTCGGTGGAGTTCGGATCCGCTCCAACCTCCGCTGCGAGCACGGCTTCAATGGTGGCGAGATATCGCTCGGCGAGCGCAAGATCCTGGTAGCCGATGAGGTCGGCGGAGCGAAGCCGTACCAGCTGCTCCAACGAGGGATCCTCGATTCGAGCCACGCGTCGTGACAGCGTGTCCGGCAGGGAGGAGACGACGACCGACGGCGTTTGACCGAAACCGTTCTCGCGGGCCGCCTGCTCGACGGCTGCGGCGTCGTCCACCCACGCTCGCCCCCACGCGAAGGCCGCAAGGTTTGCTTCCACCACTACGCCGTTGAGTCGAATCGCCTCTTCGATGTGGCTGATGGCAACCGGAACCGCGCCGGCCTGCACACCCACCCCGAGAACGAACACGTTGGACGTGGCGGAGTCCCCGACCAGGTTCGCGGTCAGCTCGGCTGCATCCATCCACAAATCCAGCCGTGCATCCTCGCGGCCGAATCTGGCTCTGAGCTCATGCTGGCTGGGGTATGAGATCCGGGGGTCCCCGGCGATCGCTCCGGTTGGGGTGACCGTGGTGGAGCCGATGACTCGGGTCGATGGGCCCTCGGCGTTGAGCACGGAGTCGCTCGAACCCACCAACTGGTCGAAGGCAAGGATCGTTGTGGCTTCGCCTTCGCCAATCAGGTTCGACGCAGCTCCGCCGCCACGGGTGAGGACAACATCGGACACCACAGGGCCGGCCTTCTGCGACAGGCCCGTCTGGTCCAGCCCGTGGATGTCCCAGCCGTCGAGCATCGCTGCTGTTGCGAGCACTTGTGCGACGGTCACAACACCGGTCCCACCGATGCCCGCCATACGGATGGACATGCGGGAGACGGCGTCATCGATGCCCGGGGCGGGCGCCGGAATGGGAGGTTCGACGAGTGCTCCGCTTGGAGCATTCGGGTCGATCTCCACCGTCATGAACGACGGGCAATCGCCCTCGACGCACGACCGGTCGAGGTTGCAACTGGCCTGGTCGATCGTGGTCTTGCGGCCGAGGGGAGTGTCGAGCGGTTGGACCGAGAGGCAGTTGCTCACGTCGCCGCAATCGCCGCATCCCTCGCAGATTCGGTGGTTGATCACGATTCGAGTGGTCGGCTTGTCCAGACGGCCTCGACGGCGATCACGCCGGATCTCGGCGGCGCACCCCTGATGGTGGATCAGGACGGTAACCCCATCGATGGTGGCCAGCAGTTCCTGCGCCTCGACGACTCGGTTCCGGTCCCAGACCTGCACACCGTCGGCCAGTCCTGCTGTGTCGTACGTTGCCGGATCGTCGGTGGTGATGAGCACCCGTTGCACGCCGTGGGCAGCGAGCGTGTGCGTCAGCTCGGGGACACCGATGCGATGCGTGGCTTCCTGTCCGCCGGTCATGGCCACGGTGTCGTTGTAGAGAATCTTGAACGTCATGGTTGTACCTGAACCAACCGCTGCCTGCACTGCGAGCTGCCCCGAATGGAAGAAGGTGCCGTCCCCGAAGTTCTGCACGATGTGTCCGGTGTCGACGAATGGCGCCATTCCGATCCAGTGCGCACCTTCGTTGCCCATCGCCGTGATGCCGATGGTCTCGCCGACCCGCTCGGGGTCCATGAGCAGCGACATGCCATGACAGCCGGTCCCGGCACCAACCAGCGAGCCCTCCGGAACCTTCGTGCCCCAGTTGTGAGGGCATCCCGAGCAGAAGAATGGTGTGCGGGCGACGGACAGCGGTATCCGTGTTCGCTTCTTTGGTGACGCCACCTGGGATGGGACCATGCGGTCGTCGAGCTTGGTTGCGAGCCGGTCGCGCAGGCCGCCAACGATGGCGTCAGCGTCGAGACGGCCCCATGGACGCATGAGCGGACGTCCGTCCTCGTGGGTCTTGCCCACGACGCTCGGCCGTTCGCTGAGCGCATACAACGCATCCTTGATCAGCCATTCGAGTGTCGGGTTCTTCTCCTCGACAACAACGATCTCCTGGAGGCCCCGGGCGAATCGTCGGACGAGGGCGCTGTCGAACGGCACCGGCATACGCAGCTGCAGCAGTCGTATTCCTGCTGAGGCAAGTTCTGCCTCGTTGTCGAAGCCCAGGCGGCGAAGGGCTTCCAGAAGCTGGGTGTACGTGTACCCGGTGGCCACCAGACCGATCCACGCATCTTCGGGATCGACCGTGACCCGGTTGATTGCATTTTCGATGCTGTAGCGCTGCGCAAGCACCGAACGCACCTCGTGAAACTCACGTTCAACCTCCACCATGCGCGGCCCCAGGAAGACAGCGCTCGGGGTGTTCTCCCACCGGACGCCGTCGACCTCGATCTCCGGGATCACCGGTGCGGTAGCGAGCACTGGTAGGTCGACGGTGCCGCTTCCGTCGGCAACGGGGGTGACAACCTTCATCGCGGACCACAGCCCAGATGCCCGGCTGATTGCCACTGCGTGCAGGCCGAGTTCCAGACACTCCTGCACCGTGCCCGGATAGAGGATTGGCATGTGCAGGTCGACGAGTGCTGCATCCGAGGACGATGGCATGGTCGACGACTTCGCCATGGGGTCGTCGCCGACGATGGCGACGGCGCCGCCGAACCTGGAGGTTCCGGCGAACACCCCATGCCGGATGGCATCGGTGGCACGGTCCAGGCCCGGCGCCTTTCCGTACCAGATTCCGAGCACGCCATCCCGTTGTGCGTCTGGCCGGCCGGACACCAACTGGGACCCCATGACGGCGCTTGCCCCAAGCTCTTCGTTCACCGCAGGCTGGTGAACGATGGGAATGTCCGGAAGCTGGCGCTTCAGGCGGGAGACCTCCAGGTCGAAGCCACCGAGCGGCGATCCCGGATACCCCGAGATGAGCGCAGCCGTGTTGAGACCGTTGTCGGAATCGGTCCTGAGCTGCTCCACGGCAATGCGAGCCAGCGCTTGGATCCCGCTCAGGAGGACACGGCCCTCGGTCCGCTCGTAGCGATCTTCAAGTCGGTAGGGAGTTGTTGCAGCGCCCATGGAACCTGCCTTCATCATTTGGCGATCGCCACCATGATTGCCCACTGAACCCACAGATCACCACGATCTCGAAGATATGCTCAACAAATGGATCCGTTGCCGAATATTGACGAAACCGATCGTGCACTTCTGCACGAACTTCAGTCAGATGCGCGGCGATCGAACAAGGCCCTCGCAGCAGCAGCCGGCGTCGCACCATCGACGTCGCTGACCCGTTTCCGTGAGCTCGAAGATGCGCAGGTCATCCGCGGGTATCACGCTGACGTCGCTCCGGAAGCGCTCGGCCGTTCGATCAGCGCCCTCGTGTCGGTACGGATTTCTCCGAAGACCGAGGCGTTGGTGAGCGCATTCATCGACTCGCTGTGGGGACTCGACGAGGTGGTTGCGGTCACGATGCTGACCGGCCCGTACGACATGCTGGTCAACCTGAGCGTTGGAAGCATCGACGCACTGCGGACCCTGGTTCTGGACAACATCGCCAGCTTCGACGGCGTGACCGACGAGCAGACGATGATCGTGTTCGAGCACCGTCGGAAGCCGGTCCTCGCCCCGCTCAGCTGACTCAGAGCAACAACAACACCACGGTTCCGGCAAGCAGCACACCGAGGGTCTGGTTGATTCGGCGCACCCGGCGGGCGTCGTCCACCCAGCGGGCCGCATACGCGCCCGAGAACATCCACGTCAGGATGCAGGGCAGGTTCACCACCCAGAACGCAGCGGTCAGCGTGAACGCCCCTCCGACCAGGGAGGCATCAGGGTCAAGGAGCGTCGACGTGGCCGTTGTCCCCATGACCCACGCTTTCGGGTTGACCCACTGGAAGGCCGCCGCCTGTAGAAAGGTCAGGGGAGCATCGGCGCCGTCGGCAGACTCCACACCGGTCGTCCGAAAGATCTTCCATGCGAGATACGCCAGATACGCAGCCCCCAGGCCCTTGAGCGTCCACTCGACCGCTTGATAGCGCTCGAAGACGGCGCCCAACCCGAGCGCAACAACGAACATGAGGAACCCAAACCCCAGGCTCACCCCAGCGACGTGGGGCACCGATCGACGGACGCCATGGTTCATACCCGAGGCCAGGAGCATGAGGTTGTTTGGGCCGGGAGTGATCGAGGCGACGAAAGCCAAGATGACGAGCGCCGGAAAGTCCATGTGGTGAACCCTAGATAGATTGGCCAGCATCGCACTTGGCCAATTGGCCATATGTCGTTGGAGGGCCCATGAACGATCAGGACGTTGTCGACGCAATCACCCCATGGCTGCCTCCCACCGATGGCCCGCTTCGAGCGCACCTGAGCCTGGCAATCCGGCAGGCCATCGGTACCGGCCAGCTGCCGCAGGGCATTCGACTGCCGCCCGAACGCACCTTGGCGGCGGCGCTCCACGTCAGCCGACCCACGATCTCGGGTGTCATTGACGAGCTGCGGACGGCCGGCCTGATCTCGTCACGACAGGGGAGTGGTTCGTGGGTCACGGGTGGCACCGTCGCAACGAGTCCACCGCTCCCGTTCGTGGAGCTGGTCCAGTCGACGGGGTCGATCGATCTGGCTTCGGCCACCGCTCCCGACGCGAGTCTTCTTCCTCCGATCCGTGTGGAGACTGCGGACCTGTTGAGCGTGGAGCCTGCCAACGGACTCACGCCGGTGGGACTTCTCGATCTCCGGACGACAATCGCCGAACGCGCCAGCCGGTGGGTTCCCACGCTCGCTGAAAATGTGATCGTGACGTCGGGAGCACATCAGGCACTTGCACTGGTGATCGCCGGCCTCACATCGCCGGGTGCCACGGTGCTGTTGGAAGACACCACCTACGGCGGCCTGGTCGACATGGTCCACGCGAACGGATGCCACCCGATCGGCATCGAGAGAGATGCAGACGGTCCGCTGCCAGATTCGCTGTCGGAGCTGATCGGCCGGCATGACCCAGGTCTGGTCATCCTCGTCGCTTCCGTCCATTCGCCAACTGGGACCGTCTCGTCCCCAGAACGATGCAGCGAACTCGCGGACGTGCTGACGACGTCAACAGTGCCCGTGGTCCTGGACGAGACCTACAGCGAACTCGAGTTCATCGATTCGGGCCGACAACTCTCGATGGCCCTTGGCGAACGGGCCATCCGCACCGGATCCCTGTCGAAGTCGTTGTGGACGGGATTGCGGACGGGCTGGATCATCGCCGACGAGCCCCTGTGTCTGACGCTGGGCCGGCGTCGCTGGCAACAGTTCGACCTTGGCCCGTCCGTGGCCGCTCAGCTGTTCTCGGCCAAGGCCATGGATGGGTTCGACGATTGTCTGACCGAGCGACGAGCACAGCTGATCGAACGTTCCACGTGGCTAGCCGAGCAGATTCGCAGCCGCTTCCCAGATTGGGCACCTCGCCCGATCGATGGCGGTCTGGCCATGTGGATGGGCATTCCACACGACGGGGCACGGTTCGCCGAAGCGGCTGCCGCACGAGGGGTTGCCGTGTTGCCGGGGGTTGCCTGCCGGACCGATCAACAACCGACCAATCACATCCGCATGTGCTTCGACCGGCCCATCGATGTGCTCGAGGAAGCCCTCGGGCGGTTGGAGACGGCCTGAACCGTCACACTCCTTCGATCACCTTTGCAAGCGGCCAGACACCCGAAGACGTGTTCGAAAGCAATGTGTGCGCATCGCCAGTTGTCGGGTCGTACGCCGAATGAAACGACACGCCGGCATCCATTCCCACGAGTGAAACGCTCCCAGTGCCGCGACCCAGCCAGAACCCGAGCCCATAGAAGTCTCCGGCCTCAGTCTGACCATGAGGCGTGGTCATTCGTCGAACGCTTGCAACCGACACGACGCGGCCAGCGAACAGCGAATCCCAAAACCGGTCGACATCGTCCAAGGTGACGTAGGCCCCGCCGTCACCAGCGCCGATCACCGGAAGATGATGCACATTGGTGCGGCCATCCTTCAGATATCCGAGTGCCGTGTTTGCCGGCAGGTCGTCAGAGCGGAAGAAACCGCCATCGGTGACACCCGCTGGCCGAAGCACATGATCGACCACCGCCTTGTGGAACGAGCCGGTGAGCACCTCGATCAGATACGAGAGCACGACGAACCCGCTGTTGTTGTAGGTGAACCGTTCGCCGGGAGCGCTGACTTGGGCTGGCTTCGAGAGTTCAGGGAGGTAGTCCGAGGGGTTCTGGAGCCGGTGAACGGGTGGTTCCATGGCGTAGTCGTCGATGTCGCCCATGGCGTCTTCGTCCATGTAGTCGCCAATACCTGACCGGTGCGAGAGGAGCTGCTCGGCGGTGACGGCGTCGTCGATGTTCGGCAGCTCACGCCCGAGCAGCGGCCGAATGGGAGCGGCGAGGTCCAGCGCTACGGCCTCGGCGAGCGCAACGACGCACAATGCGGTCAGCCCCTTGGTTGCGCTTGCGGTCGCGAACCGTGTGTCGAGCCGGTTGTGCACGCCCAACGCCCGGTTCGCGAAGCCCTCGGCAAATTCCTGGACGACGTCACCGCTCCGGTGGACCCTGGCCGCGCCGGAAAATGCAGCGGACTGTGCATGTCCCCGAAGATCGTCCATGGCCAACCGTAGTCGCCACGCCGCCTGTGGCTTGCGGCACCCAGGCTCCAGTTTGTGTCGGCGAGGCGTAGGGTCGACAGATGTACCGCATCGGCCGCCGTGAGCTCCTCACGCTCATATCCTCGATGATGGCGCTCACGGCGCTCGCCATCGATCTGATGCTTCCGGCATTCGATGAGATCCGTGAGACGTTCGACCTGGCCGCAGGCTCGGCGGACACGAGCCGCATCATCACCGTGTTCTTCTTCGGTCTTGCCGCAGGTCAGCTCTTCTACGGCCCGCTGACCGACCGCATTGGTAGAAAGCCGACGTTGTACATCGGCCTCCTCGTGTATCTGGTTGGTGCCATCGGGTCCGCCCTCGCTCCGAACTACGACTTCCTGCTCGCAAGTCGGTTCGTCTGGGGTGTGGGCTCGGCGGGAGCGAGTGTGGTGGCGTCCACCATTGTTCGCGACAGGTTCGAGGGCGTGGAGATGGCCAAGGCGATGTCGCAGATCATGGCGGTGTTCGTTCTCGTCCCGATCATTGCGCCCTCATTCGGCGCCGTGGTCATCCTGATCTTCCCTTGGCAGGCCACCTTCTGGCTGTGCGCAATTCTGGCGGTTGCCGTCATGCTCTGGACCCTGCGGATGCGGGAGACGCTTCGGCCAGAGGACCGACGGCCGTTGCAACCCACCGTGATCTTTGCCGGCTACGCCCAAGTTGTACGTACCCCGGTGACATTCGGCTACATGATCGCCATGGTCTTCATCCAAGGGTCGTTCATTGCGTACCTCACGAGTTTCGACGTGATCATGGACGAGGTCTTCGACCGAGGCGAACAGTTTCCGATTGTGTTTGGCGCCGTCGCCCTGTTCTTCGGCGCAGCTGCGCTGATCAATGGACGCGTCGTCGAACGACTTGGCATCGACGGTGTGGTGGAACGGGCGTTTGGAGCGATTCTTGTGCTCCAGATCATCCTTGGCGTCGTGGTGTGGCGCTCGGAGGGCCAGCCCGAATTTTGGATCTTCGTCCCGCTTCTGGGCCTCATGATCTCCTGCTTCATGTTCCTCATGCCGAACCTGAACTCGGCGGCCATGGTTCCCGTCGGGGACATCGCCGGCACAGCGTCAGCGATGACCGGAGCCGTGCGTGTCGCGCTTGGGGCGCTCTTCGGCGGAATCGTCAGCGCCCGAGTCGTGGACTCGGTCACCCCCCTCCTCGTCGGCGTCGTCCTGCTTTCGATCTGTGCGGCGATCGCCGTTGCTCTCGTCCGACGCAGCGAGCGCCGAGCAGCGCTTGCCGAGCGTGCCGACATGGCCGTCATCGAGCACTGACCCTCGGTTCGACCAGTCGCCGACGGTACGGTGACGCAATGCCAACACTCGAAGACATCGGAGACGCCGACGGCTGGCGATGCTGGCTTTGCGACGAGACCGTCGACCCGGACATGGCCACGAGCGATCCCCGCAGTGCCAGCGTCGACACCAGAATCACGAAAAGGAAGGCCAAGAAGAAGTCGGTTCAACTGGCCGAGCGGCTCGCACATCGCGACTGCAACACGGGCAAGGGCAACAGCGACGCCGTGGTTCCCTGGGCAGACCACCTCTTTGTCGTTGATCCGGCGGTGATCATTTCGAGTGTCGAGCGCCTCGTCAACAAGGGCGGCCGGGAAGCCATGGCACGATGCCCCACATCAGACGACGCTGAACAAGCCGGCACCTGGCTCGTGGACCGGATCTCGCGCCTTGAACCCGGCCTGGAGATCCGGGCGTCGGTGGAACCCGGCGGCGGCCAGTTTCTGGTCGTTGTCTCAACCTGACGTGCATGAAGCAGCCCACGCCTGAACCCTGCAAGGCTGAGGCATGGCCACTGACGAACACGAAGCACGCATCGCTGTCTTTCTCGACTACGAGAACCTGGCCATTGGCGCCAAGGACAATCTGGGGGCGGCGTTCGATTTCGGTCCCGTCGCCGACGCCCTTGCCGAGCGAGGCCGCGTCATCCACCGTAAGGCGTACGCCGATTGGTCCTATTTCGACAGCGACCGCCGCATGCTGACCCGTCACCAGGTGGAGCTCATCGATATTCCGCAGAAGATGGGCGGCAGCCGCAAGAATGCTGCCGACATCAAGATGGCAATCGATGCAATCGAGCTGGCGCTCGAACGCGAGTACATCACCACCTTCGTCATCTGCACCGGCGACAGCGACCTGAGCCCGCTCGTCCAGAAGCTCCGCGAGCTGGACCGTCAGGTGATTGGGGTTGGTGTCCGCCAGTCGACTTCGAAACTGCTGCCGCCCGCATGCGACGAGTTCATGTTCTACGACAACCTCGTGTCGGATGCCGACGACGAACCGAAGCCGAAGGCGAGTAGCGACGGTGAATCCAAGCCTGCCGACATCTCACTCGTCACCAGCACCCTTGCGGGCCTGTCCTCCTCGTCTGGAACCGTCCGGTCGTCCAGTCTGAAGCGCGCCCTGTTGCGCAAGGACCCCACGTTCTCCGAAGCTGAGCTTGGGTTCCGGAACTTTGGCGCTCTGCTCGCCAGCCTGGCCGACAAGGGACTCGTCGAACTCTCCGGAACCGGAGACCCAGAGGTGGCGCTGACCGGATCCAGCGCGGCGCAGGTCGACGAGCTCCTCGCTGCGCTCCTCAAGGACGAGGGCCAGGTGCCACTGAGCGGACTGAAGACTGCCCTGCGGAAGCGAGACCCGGAGTTCAGCGAACGAAACCTGGGCTACCGCAACTTCGGCAGCTTCGTGACCGCCGCCGAAGCCCGCGGCGTCATTGCGATCACCGGCAAATCCGACGGCCGGATGGTCAAAGCGCCGAGCAAGCGCCGCCGCCGCTAAGGCCGCACTCCATCACGCAAAGTCGAGCGTCTCGAAGCCGTCGGCGACCGCATCGATTGCCGTCTGCCAGCGAGGTCCGCCGCCGTTGTAGACGTTGTACCGGATGTTGCCGAACTCGTGACCGTCGAGGTTCGAGTTGTAGCCGGTCATCCAATGCTGTGACGACCCGATGAGGAGCCGTTCGTAGTAGCCCTTTACTTCCTCGAACCATGCAGCTTCCTCCTCCTCTCGCGCCTCGAATCGGGTGCGCCCGGACGACCGGCAGTGTTCCATCAGCGCGGTCGCCCAATCGACGGACGACTCGATCGCCCGTGGGAAGTTCGTCACTGCGGCCTGCGGGCCAGGGATCATGAGCAGGTTCGGAAAGCCGTGGTTGGTCAGGCCCAGATAGGTGATGGGGCCGTTGTTCCACTTGTTGATCAGACTCGTGCCATTCGCTCCACGAATGTCGATCCGGTCGTATGCCCCGGTGAACGAGTCGAAGCCGGTGGCCCAGATGATGATGTCGAAGTCGTACTCGTCGTCCGTTGTCTGGATACCGGTTGGGGTGACCCGCTCGATGGGCTCGTGCGAGATGTCCACCAAGCGCACGTTGTCCCGGTTGTAGGTCTCGAAGTAGTTCGTCTCCAGCGGCACGCGCTGTACGCCAAACCCATGGTCTCTGGGGATGAGCTTCTCCGCCAGCTCTGGGTCGTCGACCCGCTCACGAATGCGGTTCGCGATGTACTCGGAGAACTCGGCGTTGGCTTCCTCGTCGAAGAAGATCTCTGGAAAGTTCTGCAGCCAGATCCCAAAGCCAGAGCCCTCGTAGAGCTCGTCCCAGAACGCCAAGCGTTCTTCGGCGGGAACGTCCCAGAAACTGCGGGAGTCCGCTCCGTGAATGAAGCCAGCGGCTGTTTCCGCGCACCGGGCGAAGATCTCGTCGTAGCGACTGCGGATGTCGGCCATCTCGGCGTCGTCGATGGGGGAGTTGTGCAGGGGCGCAGCCCAGTTGGGCCGGCGTTGCAGCACTGTCAGTGATTCCACGAGCGGAGCGATCTCCGGGATGATCTGAATGGACGTTGCGCCAGTTCCAAGAATGGCAACCCGCTTGCCGCTGAGATCGACCGGTTCATGAGGCCAGTGGAACGGATGCCACGACTGCCCTTCGAACGTGTCGAGGCCGTCGATTCTCGGAAGGGTTGGCACCGACAAGAGGCCCAGCCCGGTGAACACGAACCGAGTGGTGAGCTGTTCGCTGTCATCGAAGGTCAGCGTCCAGCTGTGGTCCTCCTCGGACCAGTGCATCGACTCCACACGGCGCCCAAAGCGCATGTGCCGTCGAAGGTCGAACTTGTCGACGACGTGGTTGAGGTAGCGGAGCGTCTCGGGCTGAGGCGAGAACCGCTCGGTCCACGCCCACTCCTCCAGGAGCTCTGAGCTCCACGAGTAGCCGTAGGTATAGCTCTCGGAATCGAACCGTGCGCCCGGATACCTGTTGTTGAACCACGTGCCGCCAACGTCGTCCGCCCCATCGACGGCAACGGCGTTCACTCCAAGGTCCACAAGCGTCTTGATCTGGTGGATCCCAGCCACTCCAGCGCCCAACACAATCGCTTCGAAGTCGAGATGCGCTACGTCCAAGACCATGACGCATCATTGCACGACTTCGATCTCAGGAACACGTGGTGCGTCTGACAAAGGTCCGAGGGGTCAGGGCGGGTTCAGGTGGTCGCTGCGACAGCGCGAGCGTAGCGGTTGGCGGGTCTGACCCCTGCGTGTGTCTTGTCTTCGTTGTTGGCGCGGCGCTTCAATACTGTGCTGATGCCGGGGGAGAAGGCGTGAAGTTGGAGCAGCAGGTCGTGATCACGGAAACCGGCCACGACCTGCTCACTCCATATTCACTCGATCTGGTCTGAGCTGCGTCAGACCTCGCGGCCGAGGAACGCAGCAAGCTGATCGGCGGCGCAGGCGCCATCTGCACAGCTCTGCTCCGCACCGAAAGGAGCCTGGCCGTCGTCGCCGCGGTATGCGTCGGGCACGGTCTTCATGGCCTGCTGGTGGATCTGGGTTGCGAGCTCGGGGTTGAGATCGGTGCTCTGGCCGGTGGCGCGGGCAAGGTCCCAGCCATGGGTGAAGGTGTCGTTCGTGGCGAGGCCCATCACGACGGCTCCTGGCATCTCTCCGAATGGCATCTGCACCATCTGCTCCAGCGCTCCCTCGGCGGCGAAGGCGGCGCTTGCGTTCGCAACTGCCGCGTCGTACGCAGCCATGTAGTCGCCCTCGGCCCAGTTCTGGCTCTCGGACGGCGGCTGACCGGTCATGCCTGCAGCAAAGAAGCCCTGCGCATCAACAACATGGTTGATGAGTGCGGCAACGTCCCAGGATGCGCAGGGCGTGGCGGCCTGCATCTGGTCGGCTTGGACGTTGGCGAGGACGGCGCGAGTCGTCTCGGCGGCCTGGACGTAGGGGTTCGACATGGTGGGCTCCAATTCTGGTGGGTGCCCGGACCGTACCAGCCAGCGAGGGTCAGAGGATCTCACCGGTGAAACTGTCGGCGATCAGAAACTCGAACGGCTTCCGCCGAACCTTCTCTCGCCAGGCCCGCTCGATCGTCAGGACCTTCTTGATTCGGGGAAAGTCCTTCACATTCTGTTCCCATCGCTCCTGCACGACACTCAGCTGAATCGGGTCGTCGAGCACGCTGTTGAAGGTCTCGATTGCCGGTTCGACCCAGGCGTCTGCGCCAACACGGTGCAGGAACACCACGATCTGGGTGAGTGCTCCCTCGACTCCCCGGTACAGGGTGAAGATGTCGGTGGCTGCCTTGGTGAATGCGCCGGCGAGCGGCTTCGGCACGAGCTGTTGGGAGAGCTCGAGCATTGGATACTCGAGTTTGCCGTTCGCATCGAAGCCGGCGGGTGTCGTGATGTCGAGCAGCCAGACTTCGCCGTCACGCCACGCAAAGTTCGGGATCTGAGCGTCGAGCGCCCGGTCGTCTTCGGCACAGGCAACAACGAAGTCGCGAACGGCGATCAACAACGGGTGGTTGGCTGCTGGTGTGTCCGTCTTGAGGACGGTCTCGGCAAGTTCCTCCTTGGGAACGATCGGCTGCACCAAGTAGCCGACGTGGTTTCCATCCGGCCGTTGGATCCGCCGGGTCTCGTACGGAAGCACCTTGCGGCCGCTTGCCTCGACATGAGCGGCAAACGGGTCGATGGCGAGCAACGGCTCATCCACCGCCGCCGCATCGGGCATGGGGTACATACGCTTCGCCACGAACCGGGGTTCTTTGGTTGGCCAGCCGAGCGCAATGCTGACCTCGCCGAATCCGAAGACACTCAACCCATCGAGCGATCGGTTCGCACACGCCATTCGGACCCGTTCTTCAAGCTCCAACAACTCGTCGTCGCTGACGACCGGTAGCTCATACGTTTCGCCCATGTGTTCCCCCTACTGTCCGAGTCTCTCAGGCCTTGGGCGGGTCCCCGACATCAGGCGGTGCCGGTTCGTCGGTCAGCGACTTCCAGAAGACGACCTTGTGGTCTCCCGGTCCGTAGAACTCACGAATCGTTGCTTCTTCCACAAACCCACGCGAACGGTAGAAGTCCCGAGCCGTTTCGTACCCCTCAAGGCTTGAGGTCTCCACGATCAACGTTCGGGCGACGGACTCGCCAACCTCACGGAGCTCCCGCTCGATGTGCTCGATCAGCGCAGAGCCGACACCCGAACCATGTTGATCGGGAGCGGTTGCGATGAAGTAGAGGTTCCACATCCGGTCGGAGAACGGCTCGGGTGCGTAGTACGCGCCAGCGGCGAGTTGGTTCGCCTCCTCTGACGAGGTCGCCACGAGCCACCGATGGCCTTTCATCGAGCCGTCGAAGAAGCCGGCGAGCATCTCGTCAAAGACATCGACTTCGTCGGGGGCGAACATCTCGTTGTCCACAGCGAGTTGTTTCAGATTGTCGGAATCGTCGGGTGTGGCCGGACGGATGGTGAACGCGGTCA